>CAJUHT010000055.1 GCA_910586035.1 uncultured Christensenella sp. | reverse complement strand
CATTAAATTGGCTTTTAATTGTTATTATATCAGAAAAAAGTTGTAAATTTGCGGCGAATGGCAAATATAACAGATCGAATAGAGAAGCGTCCCTACATGTGTGAGGACTGCAAGCACTTCCTCTCCGGGGTAAAGTGCCACGCCTTTGACCTTATCCCCATTGAAATTTATGAGGACGCGGAGGCGCACACTTCCGTTGTGTCCGGACAAAAGGGGGACTATGTATTCGCGACCGACAAGCCCCGCGATACCATGCGCGTTTATGGCGATGGTGATGTGGAGCCGGAAGCCTGAAATTTTTCCGCATAGAGTTTTTTAATCAAAGTACCCACCGCGGCCGCAATCGGTCGCGGTGTTTCGTTGTTGAGATATTCAGACCATGCCTCGGCGATAAATTCAGCTTCATTTTTATGCCCATAGGCCGAGAGACTGTCGACAACGTGCTGTTTACCCTTTGCCACTTCCTCACGGTACATTTTCAAAAAGTCGGCATGAGAGCGCAACCCGATAAGGCGGTCAATCTCGTGGCCGAGCTCATGGTCAAACACGGCTTTTAATGTGGCGCAGCCAATGGGGTGCCATTTGCTTTTAACATCGCTGGCGAGGGATGTGTCTATTTTGTCGCCTGCCCATGTGGTATTGAAGCAAATGCCGCTTAATCCATATTCTTTTGCGGCGCCGTGGGAATACGCATAACAGTTTCGGCAAGTGCAGACCTTTTTGGCGTAGCTTTGGGCATATTTGAGCAATATAGCCTCCGGGACGCCGGGGTTTTTAGTTTTAAGCTCTGCAAGCCTGGCGGCGGTCAGCAATTCCGTGCGGCCGCGAATAGTGCCGACAAATAATGTTTCCTTTTTCATTTCGGGCCAACACTGGAAATGCCGCTCAACGCTCCGGAAAATAGCCTGAATTTGTTCCAGGTGTTTTTTGGTAAAGCCTTTTAACGAACAATTAACGCCCAGCTTGTCGCGGAAAAACTGCTCCGCTTCGGCAACTGTCGTAGGCGTCCATTCTGCGGGCGTGTAGCCGTCAATGGCCTGTTTTACCTGGTCCGGCTTCGGCGCTTTGTAATACGGGTGTTTGGGCGGGAACAGTTTCAGCTCCTTGCCGGGGTTGAAGC
>CAJUHT010000054.1 GCA_910586035.1 uncultured Christensenella sp. | reverse complement strand
CAAGCCCCGCGCCCACTACCTTTAAGCCCAAAGCATAGATAAAGAGGGCGTTGAAGCCCACGTTCAAAACGCAGGAGATTGCCGCGCTTGCCATAGTGAAGCCCGACTTTCTTTGCGCCCTTAAAAGAGCGGCGCAGGCGTTGAACACGCCGATAAACGGGAAAGACGCGGCGGTGATATAGAAGTACTGTTGCATATAGACGAACGTACTTTCAGGCGCGCCGCCGTAGAAAAGCTTTAATAGACACCAGTTCAAGGCAAGGCACAAAACCGCAAGCCCTATAGAAATTATAAAGACTAAAACCAAAACCTGTTTTGCGCTTTTGTTGGCGTCGTCTATATTCCTTGCGCCTATACACTGCGAGGTTATAATCGCGCCGCCCGTTGCAAATGCGGAAAACAGTTGAATTACGAGGTGGTTTATCTGGTCGACGTTGGAGACGGCCGTGCTTGCGTTTTTTACGATGTCGCCCGCTTCGTTTATATCCCCGATGCGTGAGACCATCATGGAGTCGAAAAGCCCCAAAGAGGTGGAAAAAATTTGTTCGATAACGATAGGCAGAATTAAAAAAAGAAGGGCTTTACCCGTAAAAAGCGCATACTTGGGTTTGATTTTCGATTTCGTCATAGCTACCCTCCTTTATAAATTCATTACATTGTAATACTTAACGGCGTAAAAGTAAAGCGATTAAAAACGCCCGCTTCGTTACAGTCGCGGGCGCGTATTATAAATATATTTATTCTCTTACTCTGTTATCCGTGCAGGTCACGCGGAAATATTTAAAAGTTGCCGAGCCCTTGCCTTTTTCCACGTTGCCGCGGGCGTATACGCCTATTTTCGCGCCAGTCCACACACCCGCCTCCGCATAGAACTTATGCGTGAACGCGCTGCCGCCGAACGAGAATTTATATGCCAGAAGATTTGGACTTTCGTACTTGGCGGAAAGCTTAAAGGTTACGCTGCCCTCGTCGTAAGGCTGGCTTTTTGCAAGCGTTTCGTCCTCCTCCCCGCCTATTTCGCCCTTGCGTATTTCAAGGAAATTTTGCCCGTCACGGCGCACCACGCAGACGTACGAGTAGCTTTTGCCGAACACGGTGAAGCCAACCTCGTCCCCGTCGTTTACAAGATTTAACTTGCAT
>CAJUHT010000053.1 GCA_910586035.1 uncultured Christensenella sp. | reverse complement strand
AGATACGTTAAAAAGCTATCGTCGCACGGGTAGCGCTTGCGATGCGCTATGGATAGTTTCTTGGGTTATTTCTTTGCTGGTTGCGTTCGTTCTCGCATTTATCGTAATATTCGTTTTCGTAAAAGGCTTTCCGCATTTGAGTATTGATTTTATGTTCGGGGAAAGCGGTAACGCACACACGACGCTTGCGCCCGCTTTTGTATCAACTACAATGCTTATAGGTCTTGCGCTGTTGCTTGCTTTGCCGCTCGGTGTAGGCGCGGCAATCTTTTTGAACGAGTATGCAAAGAAAGGAAGCATTTTCGTTAAAGTGATACGCCTGTTCGTCGATACGCTTGCCGGTATTCCGTCGATAATATTCGGGCTGTTCGGAATGGTATTCTTTGTAATCGGTATGAATATGGGCTATTCTCTATGGGCGGGCGGTATTACTTTGGCTCTTATCATTTTGCCTACGATTATACGCAGCACCGAACAAAGTTTATCGGAAGTGCCCGACAGTATGCGTGAAGCAAGTTACGCTCTCGGCGCGGGAAAACTGCGGACGATTTTCGTCGTTGTTCTGCCGCAGGCAATTACGGGAATTATAACGTCGATTATCCTTTCAATCGGGCGAATCGTAAACGAAAGCGCGGCTCTCATATTTACGGTGGGCTCGGCATCTACTTTTATTCCGCAAGGTTACGGTGATAGCGCGGCAAGTTTCGCCGTTCTCGTATGGAAGTTTATGAGTAACGGCTTGCAAGTAAACGAAGCCTACGCTACGGCAAGTATATTGCTTATATTCGTTATCATACTTAACTTGCTCGTTTCCCTTGTGGAATGGCTATTTAATCGGAGAAAAAAGATATGAAAAAACACATTATAGAGCAATTTGATTTGAGCGGCGATATTGCCGTTTCGGTCAAGGAAATGAATTTATACTACGGCTCGTTTCACGCGTTAAAAAGCATTTATATGGATTTTCCGAAAAATAAACTCACTGCTTTAATCGGTCCGAGCGGTTGCGGTAAATCCACGCTCATAAAATCGCTTAATAGAATGAACGATTTAATCGAAGGCTGTAAAATAACGGGTGAAATCAAAATCGGCGATACGGATATTTATTCCCGCAAGACCGATTTATCCCGTCTTCGCAAAAACGTGGGTATGGTATTCCAACGTCCCAACCCGCTTGCTATGAGTGTTTACGATAATATCGCATACGGTCCGCGCACGTTCGGAATACGCTCTAAAAGCGAATTGGACGGGATAG
>CAJUHT010000052.1 GCA_910586035.1 uncultured Christensenella sp. | reverse complement strand
AATCCTACCACGAGTTCGAATCTCGTCCTCTCCGCCAAAACAAACCTAACAAATTGATTTTCAGTTTGTTAGGTTTGTTTGTTAAAAACAACTCGGACAAATTTCGGACACCGATTTTGCGAGTAAAGCAACATATCTACGAACCGTAACATTCTTAAACTCACAAAGAATGTTAAAAAAATGTGTTCCACCGGCAAAAAATCTGCCCCGCGTAGTGTAATACTACAATTCACCTACCCCCGCCTTCATACTAAAAAATCGTGGTACGTCGATTTTATGAGCTTCGACCCCGGAGCCGGTAAAATGCGCCGTAAAAAATTCATGCTCGACGGAATCCCGAAGATTACCGACAGACGCAAACGAGCCGCCGAACTTATCGAGGTGCTGACAAAGCAGCTCCGCGCCGGTTGGTCGCCGTGGGTCAATGTGGACGACAATCGCGGTTATACTGCCCTTTCCGACGCTTTGGATAAATACGAGGCATACGTTGAGCGAATGGATAAATACAAAACCCGTAAATCCTATTCGTCAAGGCTGGCCGTATTCCGCGAATTTCTTGCCTCTCGGCTTTTACCGCCGAAATATGTTTACCAGTACGATAGCGGCCTTGTGTCCGATTTTCTCGACTGGATATATTTCGACCGGGAGTGCGGAGCGCGTACACGAAACAATTACCGGGGCTGGTGCAGTTCGTTGGCTGTTTTCTTTATAGAACGCCGCTACATATCAAGTAATCCGACCGAGCACATCAAGACGCTGACGGAGGCCCCAAAGAAACGCCAGCCGTTAACCGACTCCATGCTCCGGCGAATGTCTGTGTATCTCGCCGAACACGACCCGCATTATCTTCTTGCTTGCCGCATGGAGTATTATACTTTTATCCGTCCTACTGAATTGAGTTTCCTCCGAATATCTGACATCTCAATAAAAGAACAATCGGTATTTATATCGGCGGAGGTATCAAAAAACAAACGCGACGGGAAAGTCGGCCTTAACGACGATATTATAAAATTAATGCTCGATATAGGTATTTTCAGTAATCCCGGCGATTATTATCTGTTTGGCGAGGATATGAGGCCAAACAGGGAGAGGGCCTCGAGTGAGATTTTTCGACGAAAGTGGAAAAAACTACGTAAGGCCCTCGGTTGGGGTGATGAATACCAATTCTACAGCCTGAAGGATTCAGGGTTGCGCGATTTGGCGAATAGCCAAGGGATAGTGATAGCCCGCGACCAAGCGAGGCACACGGACGTATCAACGACAAATAAATATCTTCAGGGGCGCGACCTGCCGGTTCACCCCGAAACGAAACATTTTACCGGTTCGTTATAACTCGTATTGGGAGTAATCGACGGCGTTTTTCGCTTCGATTCCTGCGGC
>CAJUHT010000051.1 GCA_910586035.1 uncultured Christensenella sp. | reverse complement strand
TATCTTCTCCTTTAAGGTATCCTGTTCTTAACTGTCCGCAGGCGCCGGCGATGTCGTTTCCCATACTTCTGCGGAGCGTTGCCGAAAGCCCGCCTTTTTCGAGCAAGCCCAGAAAACGGTACGCCTGCTTATCGGTTACGGTTTTAAGGTCGCGCTCCTTTACCTCGTTCAGCCTTATCAGATTGACGTGGCAAGGTTTGCCCTTTAACAACGCAATCAGTTCGTCCGCATGCTGCGCGTCGCAGTTTTCGCCGTCAATTAAGGAATATTCGAAAATGTACCTTCTGCCCGTCTTTTCAAAATAGTATCCGCAAGCCTTTAAAATTTCGGCTATACCGTATTTTTTTGCTATCGGCATAGTGCGGGCGCGCCCCTCGTCCGTGGTTTGGTGCAGGGATATGGTTAAATTAACAGGTATTCCGCCGTCTGCAAGGCGGTAAATTGCGGGTACGATTCCGCAGGTGGAAAGCGAAATGTTGCGGGCGGAAATATTTAAGCCGTCTGGTGCGGTCACATTCTTTAAAAAGGCAAATGTGTTGCCGTAATTGTCAAGCGGTTCGCCGCTGCCCATTAAAACGATATTAGTGACGGCGCGGGTTTTTAAGTTGCCGCCGTGAAGAGCGTTGACGGTTAAAATCTGGCTTAAAATTTCGCCCGAGGTCAGGTTGCGGACAAGCCCGCCGAGGGTGCTTGCACAGAACTTGCAACCCATGCGGCAACCGACCTGTGTGGAAACGCACTGGGTGTTGCCGTATTTGTATTTCATAAAAACGCCCTCGATTACGTTGCCGTCGGCAAGCGAAAACAGATATTTTTCGGTGCCGTCCGCAGAGGTGAGGGTGCGGATTATTTTAATAGGCTCGTCCTCGAAATTTTCGAGAAGTTTTTCGCGCAAGGCGGCGGGGATATTGATTTGGGAAATTTTTTTGCCGAGCGTCAATCCGTCGTAAACCTGTTTTGCGCGGAATTTTTTTTCGCCGACGGAGAGTATTAAGTTTTCAAGCTCAGAAAAGCTTAAATCCTGTAAAATCTTTTTCATTTTATAATTTCGCAAAGCGCGTTAAAGCACTCTTCCATTGCGCCGGCGGAGGGCATATGCCCGGAATTTTTTATTACCTTTACGGTTACGTTTTGGTTATTGCAAGACTTTGCCGCATTCAAAACGTATTGAGTTGACGTTATTATATCGCTGTCGCCCTGCAAAAGTAAATATTTTATTTTAAGTTCGGAAAGGCGGGGCGTTAAGTTTAAGTTTAAAAGTTCGCGCCATAAAGTTTTGTTAAAGCGGTAACCGTTTAACGCCACGGCTTTAAAGTCTTTAAAAGTGTAATCCGGGCTTGTTAAAAGCCCTTTTACGATTTTGCCGACGGGCGCGGGCTTTGAGTTTTTGTTTGTGTAAGCGTTGGTGTATTTGTTTAACAGCTTGTAAAGCGTTTTTAAATTTTTATCGAGAA
>CAJUHT010000050.1 GCA_910586035.1 uncultured Christensenella sp. | reverse complement strand
TTAAGACGGTAAGCACCAAAGCGAACAACAAAATTTTTAAGCCGCAGTCCGCACACACGCAGACGGCGCAAAGGAGCAACACACAATGAAAAACGCAGTCATTTACGCCCGTTTCAGTTCACACGCGCAGAACGAGCAAAGCATTGAGGGGCAACTTGCCGAGTGTTATAATTTCGCACAGCGTAACGATTTACGCATTACGCACGAATACATAGACCGTGCATTGACGGGAACGACGGACAAACGCCCCGAATTTCTGCAAATGGTCGAGGACAGCAAGCGCAAAGGCTTTCAATATGTGCTTGTCTATCAGTTAGACCGTTTCGCCCGTAACCGCTACGATAGCGCAACGTATAAAGCCAAGTTAAAGAAAAACGGCGTGCGCGTACTCTCGGCAAAAGAGAATATCACGGACGACGCAAGCGGAATACTCATTGAGGGCGTTTTAGAGAGTATGGCAGAATACTACTCTGCGGAACTGTCGCAGAAGGTTAAGCGCGGTATTGCTATGTCTGCGGCAAAGTGTAAGTATTTCGGCGGCGTTATTCCGTTGGGTTACAAAGTAAACAGCGAAAAGAGTTTTGTGCTTGACGAGGCACTTGCGCCCGTTGTCAGGACTATTTTTGAGATGTTTGTTTCGGGGAGCAACTATGCCGAACTTATTCGCTATCTGAACGGGCGGGGCGTTAAAACGACCAAAGGCGGCGAGTTTAACAAAAACAGTTTTCAACGCATTTTGAGCAACCGCAGATATTTAGGCAAGTACATTTATCAAGGCAACGAGATAGACGGCGGTATGCCGCGCATTATCGACGACGACTTATTCGAACAAGCGCAACAAAAACTTGCTTTATATGCCGCCGCACCTGCAAGGGGCAAGGCAAAGGTCGAATACATATTATCGGAAAAATTGATATGCGGCAAGTGCGGCAATAAAATGACGGGCGTTAGCGCAATGAGCAAAAACAAAACGCTACACAACTATTACAAGTGTGTAGGCGTTACAAAGCGGACTTGCGACAAGCGGACGATACGCAAGCAATTTATCGAGGACGAAATTATAACCGCCATAACGGGCGACGGCACGGAACGGAACAAATACGGCGTTCTGACGGACGAATTTATAGATATGGTCGCCGCCGAAACCTATACGCTTATACAAGCGGCGCGGAACGACAGCGAGATAAAGCGGCTTGAAAACATTATCGAGGACAACAAAAAGGCTATTGACAATCTTATGCAAGCGTTAATGCACGGCAAGGCAACCGATATTATACTTTCGCAAGTGGAGCGGTTAGAGAACGAAAATAAGGAACTTGCGGACACCGTTGCAATGGAAAAGGCAATGCAAATGAAATACAGTTATTCGGACATTCGCAAATGGTTGTTGCATTTCCGCACGCTTGACTATACCAAGACAAAGCACCGTAAAGAACTAATCAATATTTTTATTTACCACATTGTGCTTTACGACGACAAAATGAAAGTGCTTTTCCACTTGAAAGGCGGGCAGAAAGAGGAACTTTTATTGAACTTGATTTTCCCCGATTACCCTGACGGCAACGAGGGCAAGGACGAAAAAAGCGCAAAAGAAAAAGAAACCGAAAAT
>CAJUHT010000049.1 GCA_910586035.1 uncultured Christensenella sp. | reverse complement strand
AACCCGTCGGCAATAAGCGCAGACTGTTCGGACGGCGTTGCATAACCCCAATTCTGTACGATATTGCTTGTGAGCGTAGTAAACGGCACGAACGCACCGAACGGATAACCCGAACCGTTACCCACTATCATCTGAACAGCCATTGTTTCGCCGATTGCCCGACCTATACCGAGTATGATTGCCGATATTATTCCGCTCTTTGCGGCGGGTAGTAAAACTTTCCATACCGCTTGATTTTTGGAACAGCCAAGTGCGAGCGCACCTTCATAATAGTGCATAGGTACGGCTTCCAAACTGTTTTTGGTTATGGAAGTTATTGTCGGTAATATCATAACCGAGAGAATAAGCGTACACGCCAAAAGTCCGAAACCCGCATTATTCGGGTGGAATATATCGACGAGTAGCGGCATTAAAAATTTATACCCGAACAGACCGTACACGATAGACGGAATACCTGCAAGCAAATTTACTATCTGCGTATATATCTTTTTCAGTCGTTTAGGGCAATAAAATACAAGCCAAATCGCCGTAAATACCGCAAGCGTACCGCCGAGCAGTACGGCGCATACGGTAAGAAAGAACGTGCCGACAATCATTCGCCATATTCCGAAAGTTTCCGATTTTGCCGACCATTCAGAGCCGAAAATAAACTTGAAAAAACCTATATCACGAAAAGCGGGTATGCTTGCATAAAGCAAATAACCGATAATCGTAAACACGGCAAGAATGGAAAATGCCGCAAGGGCTATAAATATTGCCTTTGCGATATTTTCCTTTGTAAAAAATTTTACCGTTTTTATCTTTGTAAGCGTAGTCATATCACTTTACCGAAATATAACCCGCGCCTGTAATAACCGTTTGAGCTTCCGCACTCATAATATAGTCGTAAAAGCCTTGTGCCGCCGCCGACAGCGTTCCGTTTTCTTTGAGTACGATAACGAACGGACGTTGCAGAGCATAGGTGTTATTCATAATGTTTTCCACCGTGCAAGCAACACCGTCTAAACTTACCGCTTTAACCGTACTTTTCAGACTGCCGTAAGATATGTAGCCTATGCTGTTTGTCGAGCCTTGTATCGCTTCGATTACGTTACCCGTTTCGGCAAGCGTGGCAACGCTCGTAGCGTAACCGTTTTCGATTTTCAAAAGCTCGTCGAACGCCGTGCGCGTTCCGCTTGACGCATCTCTGCCGATTGCCGCCGTTATCGTAGTGTCGGGAATTGCAGTACCGCTTTCATAGAGTGCTTTCACGTCGGTTTTGCTAACGTCCGTAACAGAACAGTCTTTATTGACGATAAGGGCGATTCCGTCCATACAAAGAGTTGTACCGATAACGCCCGTTTCGCTCGACTTCAATTCACGCGAAGACATACCGAAATCGTTTAAGCCTTTTTGCGTATCGCTTATACCCGCGCCGGACGAAGACATATTTACCGTAATTCTTACGTCGTGCGTCTTTTCGTATTCCGCCGCAAGTTTTTCCATTATGGGTGTAACGGAAGACGAACCCGAAACGGTAATGCTTTCCTTTTTACTACCGCAACCGCCGAGCGCAACCATAGAGCTACCGATTGCAGCTATGCGCAATGCACTCATCAAAATTTTTGTCAGTTTTTTCATTTTTTTGTTTCTCCTTGAATTTTTTATTTCTGTCGCTTGACAAGTATAGAATAGCAAGAAGAAGTAA
>CAJUHT010000048.1 GCA_910586035.1 uncultured Christensenella sp. | reverse complement strand
TTACAGAAACGTTTTTGCGACGAACGATATGATTGTTCACTACCGTTTAAGAAAGGACGGTGTGTACGAAGCTCGATTCCACAGACAGGGAATCGACATTGAGGTTTCGTCCAAAGATTTAACTAAACTCAAACAAAAATTTATTGAAAAACTGAATAATTACGATGGAAGTCCGAAGCGCAAGAAACGCAATCAAAACGAAAAGACGTTTGGAGAATACGCCGACGAGTGGTTGAACATTAAAAGAGTTACGACAAAGCAATCAACTTATAATGAGTATGTGCGAATGTTAAATCACGACGTGTTACCTACTTTCGGGAAAATGGGTGCAACCGAGATTGACAGAAGTATGTTGCAGAATTATCTTCTGATATACGTTGATAGGGGAACGCTGCGAATGGCGCATAAGCTGTTCTTGATACTCAGATGTATCTTCGACATGATTGCGGACGATTACAACATTTCTTCGCCTATGAAAAAGGTGGTTGTGCCTAACTATCAAAGTAGAAGCGGAACGGCATTCACTTATGAAGAAGAAAAGAAGCTGGTCAATCATTGCCTTGCAAATCTCAAAAAGGACACCTCTCACGCATTCCTTGTTCTTTTGTATGCGGGACTTAGGCGAAGCGAGCTTGCGAGCCTGAAAATCATTGACGGAACGTGGCTCGAATGTGAGACGAGCAAAGAGCGTATGGGTAAAAACGTAGTCAAACGTAAAATACCGTTTACGCCGATGATGAAAAAGGTGTTGCCCTATATCGACTTTAAAAAGGCAAAGAACGTAAATCTGAACACTTTGCAAACAACTATGAAGCGGTTGTTCCCTAATCATCACTCCCACGAGTTGAGGCATACGTTTATAAGCAGGTGCAAAGAGAGCGGTGTTTCGGGTGAAGTCGTAAGCATTTGGGCGGGACATTCGTTGAGCGGAACGATAACGACAACCGTCTATACGCACTATTCAGACGAATTTTACTTAAAGGAAGTCGAAAAAGTGGATTATTTGCAGTTGGATTTTAACACTTAAAACCCATGCCAATTCCCAAAAAACTCCCAAATCGGGGTAAAAAAGCCCCAAAATCGGCTATTTTCAGGCGGTTTTGAAAAACAGTCAAAAAAGAAAGACACTATATATCGTGTTCAAAAATTAGAACCTACAATATATAGTGTCTGTGGCTGGGGCGAAGTGATTCGAACACCCGAATGACGGAGTCAGAGCGCGGAAAAAGCCAAGTTTTTGCATTAAAATAATTGATTTTTGCGGTTTTTTACCGCAATACCCAAATTACACCCAAACATTTTAAGGGCTGATTTGTTTTTCCTCTTCTTAAAATATTGACAATAAAAGAAAACGGTGGTAAAATAAAAACACAGCAAGGGAATAACCTTAAAAACGGTTAGCCCGTATTACGATAAAATAACCGCTCTCGGGTGCTAAACGGGGCGGTTATTTTTTTATGATTATGTAAATCTTGTCTTGCGTAACTCTAACAGAGTATACCGCGCCGAGCTCCACCAAACGGAGAAGTAAGCGCAGGAAGTCAAATTCCATTTAATCACCCCCTTGTAGAAGAATGCTCAAACACATTCCCCACTTATCAAAGGGGCTAACCGCCTAAAAGGCTATGCTTGCTGTGGGTGGCTTTCACCACCGTGGATATATTACCACATTTTCCAATTTTAGTCAATCAAAACCGCCGCGCCCTTTCGCGGCTTTTTCTTTTGTCGCGGCGGGCTTTTACGTGCACGTCGACCGCGCGAGCACGTCGGCGGCGGGGTGCAGGCGGCGGGCAACTGTGGCGAAGTGCAGTATGTCGGAACGTTAAAACGCGAAAGGGGCAAGGTCGACCACGCGGGGAACGTTTGCCAATGCGGAGAGATGAGAGAGAAAAACAGCGCCTGCGGTGCCGTCCG
>CAJUHT010000047.1 GCA_910586035.1 uncultured Christensenella sp. | reverse complement strand
AGCAGCACCGCATCAGCATGGCGGTGAGCCGGGCAACGGCGGAGAAGGACAAGACCATAGAGCGGTTGCAGGGTGCGCTGAAATCGAGCAGGGACATACTGAATATTATTGCGGATATTCTCTACAAGGCAAGCGAGGTGTTCAGGCGAGCCATTGACGCGATTATACATTTCGCCACGGAACGGCACAAGTCCCTCTTTTAATTTGGTTTAACCAAACTTCTTTGTTGAGTGCCATTTTTATTTGCGTTTTTGTTCGTTTTCAATTAGTTGTGCATATAAATCGGGGTGCGCTGCAAGATATTCGGGCTCATTGCGCCGATAATAGTCCAAGTCCTTGACAGCCGCACCGTGTCCGCGCTCATGCTCGACAAGCCGTTTATAAAGTGTCGGATTGTCTCGCAGTTCCTCCGGGGCAAATTTGCGGTACATTTCAAGCGTCCATCGGCTTTTGTCTTCCGGCAGACTGATTGCCTGAGACAGCCGAATCGGGTTAATCATACTATCAAGCACACCGCGCAGAACCTCAACGCCCAAACGCTCGCCGATATGCCGGAACGTGCCGCGCTCCATCGGCATTACTTTGTTTTGGTTTTGGTCTAACAATCGTTCAATTTCAGCCTTTTGCGACTCCTTACGGCCTTTGCAATATCCACGGAAAGCCTTGATATTACCCTTTGCCATCGCCATGAAGCTTTTGCGGTCGTTTGCCGAAATCAATCCGTTACTAATTGCTTCCTCAACTTCTTTTTCAACGCTTGTGGGCTCGTTTAGCAGCTTTTTGATATGCTCGACAATATCCTTGTCGGTCACAGTCTCCGAAAGCCCTAAAACGTCAATTATGCGCGTCCTGAGCGTGTCTGCATCATCGTCAGCCCCTGCGCTTGCGTCCTTCTTAAGTTCCGACAGCGTTTTAATGGGCTTCCGACCCTTTTTGAACAGTTTCACGGCGTTCTCGTTTGCCGGAACGTCAACGATTGAAATTTCAATCAAATCACATTCGACAATAGTTGATATTCCGTTGATTGTCTCGCATTTGCAATTTTCGATACCTATTGAGGCACTGCGTAAAAAGCCGCTTTCGACCTGGTGCTTTACCTTTGCACCCAGTTCCGTAGCGTCGTCAAAGACGGCCACGGCGGTTAGCTTGTCGCCCTCTTTTGTGATGTTTTCCCAACGTCCGATAACGCCTTTGTCGCGGTCGTGCATCTAAAGCATTATCGGATTGCGTTGAAAACGGGCGATGTTGATGCCGGAGGTGAGAATAACGCCGCCGTAACTGTTTAGCGTCTCATCCGACACCGTAAATCTGTTGTTTGCCATATTTTTGCGGTAGTTAATATTTTGTGGCTCAAAATTATGTACTGTTATTGAAACATCCTAAAAAGTGTGCAATGGTTGCACACTTCTATGCAATGGTTGCACACTTTTTGTGTGAAAGCCTTGCAGACTTATTATTTTTGCCCTTGAAATTTTAGTATATCAAAAAAAAAGATTACTTTCGCAGTATCCTAAAAATGCGAGTATGAAACTAATAAACAAAATCCCTAAAAGATATTTGCGGCCTATGGTGCGGAGCGCGGAAACGCCCCGGCGCTTTACTCGTAATAGCGTAGGACACCTAAGGGTCGCATTTTTATTTAACTTCCTAAAATTTACGAGTTATGAATTCAGTTTACAACTGCGTTGACAGCGTGGCAAAGAACGCCAACCGCTTCAACCTCGACGACCTGTTAAAGGTTATGGTCGAGTGGAACGACCCCGAAGATGTGCGCAACGACCTCCAGACTATCTACTTCAACGCCACGGAAGCACTCTTCGGCAATGACGGCTCAACAAACCTCACCGACGATCTCCACTGCGCTTTCATCACAATGCGCAACCTAATCGAGGCTCTGTCAACCGCCAACGACCTCAAAGCCGCAAAACTGGCGGTAACAATCAAATAAGCACATTTTTCTCACTTATCCCGAAGCCGCCCGATGCAACGTCTCACCTCCGGGTGGCTTTATACCAATGACAAACAAAGAACGCATCATAGAACAGCACGGCATGTTTACGCCGGAAGAGATCGCCGAAAACATCGGCGTTAGCGTTTATTATGTCAACAGTGTGATAAAAGGGGTCAAGCCGAAATGCCGGTGCATTTGTTAAAATTCGAGAGTTGGAAC
>CAJUHT010000046.1 GCA_910586035.1 uncultured Christensenella sp. | reverse complement strand
AAAGGCAATCTTACAGGCGGTAAAATACCGTACGGTTATAAGAACGTAGACAAGAAAGCCGTCATTATACCAGAAGAAGCCGAAATAGTTCGTTACATTTACGAGCAGTATTCCATAGGCGTATATGTAAAAGATATAATCGCCGTGCTTAATGCAAAAGGCGTATTACATAAAGGCAAGCCGTTTGCCAAAAATACCGTTTACGGAATACTCGGCAACGAAAGATATTCGGGTATCTACCGACACAACGGCGAAGTATTCGATAATATCTATCCACAAATCGTACCACAAGAAATTTTCGATATAGTCCGCGAAAAAGTAAATGCAAATAAATTCGGCAAGCGCAGCGAACATATTACCTATTTACTCAAAGACAAGATTAAATGCGGCTATTGCGGTAAAAGCATTATCGGAGATAACGGCACAGCCAAGAACGGCGAGCGAAAGTATTATTATACTTGTTGCGGTCGTAAAAAGAAAACTACCGATTGCCACAAACAAGCAATTCGCAAAGACGTTTTGGAAAAGATAATACTTGAAAATGTTATAGAGCAAATACAAAAGACGAATAATCTTGACTACATTGTAAACGGCTTATTGCAAGAGCAAGAACGCCAAGCGCAAGCGAATATAGTTTTGAACTTGCTACTCAAAGAGCAACGGCAAACCGAAAACGCCATACAAAACATTATGACCGCGATTGAAAACGGCGGTACGACAAATACAGTTATGAAACGTATGCGCGAACTCGAAACCCGTCAAGCCGTATTAGAACGGCAAATCTTAATCGAGAAAAGCAAGACTGCCGTACAACTTACCGAAACGCAAATACGAGAGTTTTACACGCAAGCGTTAGCATTAGAGCCTAAACTCTTAATAAACTACCTCGTAAAACAAATAATCTTATTTGACGATAGAATAGAAATACAATTCAATGCCCCGATTAAAGTAAGTCCCGATAGCGATGAAAGCCGTCGGGGCTTTTCTTTATGCTCGAAAACGGTTAAACTTGCGTACAAAGTGCCGTTCCGCGTAAATCTTATGCAATACGAATTTGAAATAGAAATGCATGTGTAAAAACATACAATCACGGCTATTTATTCCACGTTCCGCTTGACGCGAGCCTCGCAGGGGCGTGTATATAGGCAAATAAGGGCGAAACGCGCAACCCGACCGATTAAATAAATCTGTCGGGTTTTGGTTTGCCTTTGGCGTTCCAGCCTAACACGCCCCTTTCTCACGTCAAGCGGCTTTCGCGGCATAAACCGCCGTTCGTGCGTGATTGAATACAATGACAGCCGAACACCCGAAAAGCGTTACAGCGGCGATATAACGGCGTTATGCGGCACAATGCGAAACTAAAACGGCAAAGAAAAAACCTAAAACTATTCTCACAAAAGGAGTTCGTTTTAGGTTTGGATTGGTGGAGATAGCGGGATTCGAACCCACGACCTATACGTTGCGAACGTATCGCTCTACCAACTGAGCCATATCCCCGCGACAACCCCACCCCGTGGGCGCGGGTTGTTTTTGGTGGAAGATGTAGGGCTCGAACCTACGACCCACTGCTTGTAGGGCAGTTGCTCTCCCAACTGAGCTAATCTTCCATGCGGAATGAATAAATTATTATAGCGTATCCTACCCTACCGCGTCAATGTTTTTATTGGTAACCTCGATGTCCTGCTTACAATTCACGCCCTTGCTCAACCGTGGTTTGTTTCACTTGGTTACGGGTGGCGACAATATTTTCGAGAATATCAAAATACAGACCTTCCGCTTGCAAAATGTCACGCGCCTGTTTAATGGCGGCTGCTTTACGCCGTGTAGTCTCACCTAATTCATCGCAGTCCTGCAAAATCGCTTGATGCCTAGTTTCAATCAATTCCTGCAAGGTTTTGTTGTCCGGATTCTTTTCCGCGTCGGCTTTTAATCCGGCGTAAACCCGTTCATTCGTAGCCAAACGCTTCAAGATAGGCGCCACTTCGGCCGAATGCTTAATTACGTAGTCCTGATCGAAACGGAATTGCTCCACTAAATCCTGTTCATATTTTTTGCGTTTTTCCTCTTCCACCGCTGCTTGCAGTCCCCAAGGTTTTTCTTCACCATAATCAAAATGTATTGCCATATATCATATATACCATGGCCACGTCTTAAAAGCAAGTGATATTTAAAATTTGACAATAACTGTTATTTATTATATACATATAACATGCATAC
>CAJUHT010000045.1 GCA_910586035.1 uncultured Christensenella sp. | reverse complement strand
GGAGCATACCCGTAATTGTGGGAGTTATGTACGAAGAGAACATATTGCCGAGTTCGGGGTCGAATTTTTCCACGCCCGAAATGAGCGCTTCCGAAGCGACCTGCAACAAGTCGTCGTACTCCACTCCGCGCCCGCAAAACTTTTTGGCGAGTATCTCCGCCACATACATATAATTTTCAACCAGCTCGTTCCTTATCTTTATATCGCCCGTTTTACGGTACTCGCGGAACAGCTCGTTAGCCCTTTCGTTGGTCATAATTTAAGAATAAGTTTAGTAATCGCTTCGCCCTGTTTTTCCAGCCCGCAGGAGGATACAAGCGCGGAAATAAGCGCAAGCGAAAGTTCGCTGTCGCCCGCGTGCAATTGCCCGCCCACGCCCTGTACTTCGGCGCATACGCCGCCAAGATAGCCCAGCGACACCCTTACCCTTTCGAAGCCGCACGCCTTCAATATCAGGCAACTTTCCGTGATGCAGACCTTCATATCTTCCGCGCCGTCTATATCGGTATCCGCCGCCGCGCAAACCGCGCCTACCGCAAGGCGAAGAGCCGTCATATACTCGCTGTCGGAAAGGTCAAACTCTATAATAAAGTCTTTCATCGGTCAAACTCCATTATTCTGTCCAAAGCGCAAATTTCAAACAGCTTTTTTATTCTGGGGCGGACGTTTCTTAAAATGAGCCTGTTGCCGTCGGCTTTAAGCTGTTTAAATATTTTTACAAACGTTCCAAGCGTAGTGCTGTCAATAAATTCCAGAGCGGCACAGTCGAATACGATATTCTTACTGTCGTTTAAGTACATAGCGTTTACTTCGGCGTAAAAGTCCTCGCTTGTTGCGCTGTCAATTTCGCCGGCAAGCGCAACCAGCAGTTCACCGTCGGTAGATACAAGTTTTACCTGTTGCATAGCAATTCTCCTTAACTTATACAAAGCAAACGCCAAAACGACTGCCCGTACACTATTATATATAAACCGAAAGGGCGCAAATCAAACCCCTTCCGCATTATTTTAAGCCAAGCGGTTTATTTTGTCAACCCCCGCCGCACGCGCAAATTTGTAGTTTTGTTAAACGCGCAAAATGTAAAATTATACATTATATTGTAAATTTATTCATATTTCACGGCAGTTTCACCCCTCAATTACCGTAAAACATTGACAAACTCCACGATTGAGTGATATAATAATTAAAATAAAAGTGTGGTGATATTTTGGATTTTAATGAGATAAATTTGATAGTTAAATATGCGCATACCATTTCGCGGCTGGCAATTCAGCTGAAAGAAACGGACACTATCCCCCCCGAGCTGTACGACAAGTACGACGTAAAGCGCGGGTTAAGGGACAAGAACGGCAAGGGCGTAATGTGCGGGCTTACCGAAATAAGCGAAGTTACAAGCTGGAAAACGATTGACGGCGTAAGAACGCCCGTGCCCGGGGAACTGCGCTATCGCGGTTACGACGTAAAGGATTTAATCGCCAACTGCGAGAGGGAAAACCGCTTCGGCTTCGAAGAAACTGTTTACCTTTTGCTGTTCGGCAAACTGCCCACCGCGGGCGAGCTTGAAAACTTTTCCAAGATGCTTGCCGATTTCAGGGTACTGCCCAGAAACTTTGTGCGCGACGTTATAATGAAGCAGACCTGCAAGGATATGATGAATATGCTTGCGCGTTGCGTTTTAAACCTTTACAGCTACGACCCCGACCCCGACAACGTTATGGTAAGCAACGTACTGAGGCAGAGCTTACAGCTTATAGCGGAATTTCCTATGATAGCGGCGTACTCGCACAGGGTATACAAATATTACAACACCAACGACGGAAGTATGTATATTCACAAACCCGTAGCGGAGTATTCCACCGCGCAAAACATATTGCACATTCTGCGTAAGGACAACCGATTCACCGATTTGGAAGCAAAGGTTTTGGATATCTGCCTGACTTTACACGCCGACCACGGCGGCGGCAACGCCTCCACCTTTACAACCCACCTTTCCACTTCGACGGGCACGGACACGTACTCCTCCGTAGCGGCTTCGCTCGGCTCGCTTAAAGGACCTCTGCACGGCGGCGCGAACCTGATGGTCTGCCAGATGTTCGAAAACATAAAGGAAAACCTTTCCGACTGGTCGGCGCCCGCCGTAACCGACTACGTTACAAAGCTCTTGAACAAGGAAGCGTTTGACAGAAGCGGCTTAATTTACGGTATGGGACACGCGGTTTACACCCTATCCGACCCCAGAATGGAAGTTTTAAAGGAGTATGCGGGCAGACTTGCAGTTGAAAAGGGCAGGGAGAAAGAATTCGAGCTGTACAACACCGTCGCCGATGCGGCGGGCAAGCTGATTGCCGAAAAGAGAAAACTTAACAAGCCCATTACGCCAAACGTAGACTTCTATTCGGGCTTTGTGTATTCTATGCTCAATCTGCCGCAGAGCCTGTACACGCCGCTCTTCGCCATTGCGAGAATAGCCGGCTGGTCTGCGCACCGCATAGAGGAGCTGACGAACGGCGGCAAAATAATACGCCCCGCCTACCACTGCGTACAGCCCCCGCGCGACTACGTGCCCCTTACGGAAAGAAAGTAAAACATAAAAATTTAAGCGCCCGCGCGGCATTCAGCCG
>CAJUHT010000044.1 GCA_910586035.1 uncultured Christensenella sp. | reverse complement strand
CCACAAATTCGGAATAATTGACAACTTTCTGCAAAAAGCTGTCATCGGGGTAAAAGCCCGAAAGGATTTGATTAATCCAAACTTCTTTGTTTAATGCCATTCAGCAAATTAAGTGATTATAGTTGTTTATTTGTTGTTTTTCCGTGCTTCCTCGCGCTGGCGCTTTTTTTCTTGCTCCAGCAATTCGCGGTACACTTCGGGGTGTTCGCGCAAATATTCGGGGTTGTTGCGTCTGTACCACTCCAGCGAGTGCGGCGCGATTTCCTCCCCCTTTTCAGCCCTAACAAGTCGGGCGTATAATTCGGGGTCGCGCTCCAGCTCTTGGGGCGCAAATTTGCGGTAGTCGTCAAGCGTCCATTGTGAGCGGTCGGAATGCGCCGCGCCGCCCTTTATTAGCTCCATCGGCTTCGGCATGGGGCGCAACGTGAAGAGCAGCTCCGCCAAAGCCTTTGTCCCTATCTTTGCGCCCAAACGCTCAAAAATCGCTGTTTCACAGCTTAATAACTTGCGTTTGCTTACGGCTTCATTGATTAGGCGCGTTATTTCGGGGACTTGGGCTTTTTTCTGGCCGTTTATAAAGTCGCGGAACGCTGAACGATTGCCACGCGCCAACGCTACAAACGTGCCGCGTTGTGTCCCGTCAATGTATCCGCGCATAATAGCCTCGTCAACGGCTTCCTCGGGCGTTTCTTTGCCATCTAACGCCGCTTTTACGGCTTCGATAATATCTTTGTCGTCCGCGCTCTCTTCAAGCCCTAAAAGTGCGATTAAAGCCGTTTTCAAATCTTCGGGCGCGGGGTCGGTCTCCAGCTCTTTAAGGTTGTAAACATAGCCCCCAGTACGACGGAACAGTTTAACGGCGTTTTCGTTGCTCGGTATGTCCACGATTGAAACTTCGATTAAACGGCATTTAGTAACCGTTTGAACGCCGTTTAACTCCTCGGTGGCTATCTGTTCAATGCCGATAGATACAGAGCGCAAAAAGCCCTTTTCCACTTGTTTTTTAACCGTTGCGGCCAATTCGGTGCTGTCATCGAACACGGCATCACCGAGCAGGCGTTTGCCGTCCTTGCGGATATTCTCCCAGCGGCCTATGACGTTGCCGTCTCGGTTGTGCATATAGAGCATAACGGGGTTACGCTCAAATGCGCTTGTGTCTATTCCCTCAGTCAGAACCACAAAGCCGTAACTATTTACGGACTCATCGCTCAACACAAAGGTTATAGGCTTGTTAGTGTCTTGCTTTTCGTTTTTATCCATTATCTTTTAACTATTTATGTGCAAATCTCGCTATCTTTCGGAACGGGTCAAAATAGAGTTATCAAAATGATTACTATTTTTATTTGTCATTCCGTAACTTGTTGGCGCAAAGGTACGCTCACACCGTGCCGCGCTCCAAAAAGAGTGTAAAAAGTTTACACTTTATTTTGTGAACTCTTTAAATTTCCTCAATTTTGCGCCGTGATATTTTGCAGGGTTGGAAAAATTCGCTAACTTTGCACTATCCTAAAAATTACATGTATGAATCAAGTTAGACAACATCTCCAAAGACATTTGCGACCTATGGTGCGGAGCGCGGAAACGCCCCGGCGCTTTACATGTAATAGCGTAGGACACCTAAGGGTCGCTATTTTTTATAACCTCCTAAAAATTACATGTTATGAACCATTCAAAAAGTAACGGCTCATGCCGTTGGCTTGTGCCCTATCTCGGGCGCAAAGTGCGTCAGCTCAGACGCGAAGAAAACGCCCTCCGTGCCCGTATCTCCGAACTATTAGGACAGGTGCTGCACTTACAGCGAGAACTCAGCACATACCGCCAAACAGCGGCAGGCGTGGCGGACTTTTGGCAGTCTCAAAGTAACAAGTATTTCAACGACTTAATCGCCGCACATAAGAAAATAGGGGGCTTAAAATACCTCCTTGAAAGCAACGGCATTGAAGTTCCCGAACATCTCAAATAAACAACGGCGGCGGCGATTGCTTTCGGGCTATAGCCGCCGCTATTTTACCCTATAAAACCAATATTACAAATATGCTGAATGACAAATAAAGAGCGCATAATTGAGCTATCGAAATGTTTAGATCCTATTGAAGTGGCCGAAATATGCAACGTTTCGGCTGGCTACGTTTATAGGGTTTTGCGCGAACATCATCCCAAAACATTAACCCTAACAAATTACCTCAACGCCCTGCAACAAGGGATAACCAACAAAGAAGATTTAGCGACTCTATTCGGAGTCGCGCGAACTACAATTTTTAGATTTGAACAAAAGCACATGGCAAAAGAAACAGTCGGTCAAATTCTCTATATCCTTAACGGCAATATAGACGAAGCGAAAAAAGCACAAGCGTTAACCAACGAGGAAACAGCAGAACTCCTCCAGCTTCCCACACTGCCAAAGGTAACACATGAATTGCGGCAAATGCTTAACAAGTTAGAGAAGCACAAAAATCTAACATCATTTCACACGGAACTATACAACAAGATTGCGGCGGCACTTAACGCGCTTAATTGTTAAAAACAAATAGCGTTTTAGTTCAAAATGCAACATTGATTGACCACCCAACACAAAATAAAACGAAACGTACATTATTTGAAAATTTTTCTATTTGTATTTCAATACGTTAAACGTTTTAATGTCTATCCAACACCCTGCAACATCCCATTTTGGCAGTTGTTCAATATGCAACATCGCCGATTTAATCCGCTGGTTTGCTCCAGCCGTTAAAACGCCGTTTAATCATCATTCCCACGATTAAACGGCGTTTATATTTAATTACACAATATCAGCCCATTAGCCACAAATAAACCGTTAAATCAGCCGTTAAAATTAAACTAAAAGTAAAGCCGATTAAAGCAAAATTCAACTTATTCAGCCCGATTTGCGCCCCGAAATTAAACCTAAATTAAAGCAAATTAAACTTATTGAAATCAGCGACTTAACCGCAATCACCATTACATCAGCACGTTATGCAACAAGACAATGCTCGTTTCGTTTTCATGCCCATATTACCTCGTATTCCGGAAGAAAGATTCTCATTGTAATCTTTTGATATCGGGAAAT
>CAJUHT010000043.1 GCA_910586035.1 uncultured Christensenella sp. | reverse complement strand
GCAACTCGGTTGTAAATCTTAACGCTTACACCGTAACGCAGAACGTAACATTTATAGCAAAATTCACAAAGCAGTATTCCGTTGTATTCAAGTACGAGGACACCACGCTGAAAAACGAAACCGTAAAATCGGGCAACTACGCAACCGCTCCGACGGCAACAAGCACGGCGTACAAAGTGTTTAACGGCTGGAAAGTAAACGGCGTTGCGGTCAACGTTAGCGAATACCGCATAACAAGCGATACCGTATTTGTCGCAGATATAACGTACAAGTACGACGTGAAATTTATGGCTGACGGAAAAACGCATAATACGCAGATAGTCGAACGCAACGGCAAGCCCACCGTACCCGCCGCGCCCACAAAGCCGAATTATGTATTTGTCGGCTGGTCTATCGACGGAACGAACACCGTCAACGTAAGCAATTACACCGTTACCGAAAACGTAACATTTACTGCGTTATTCCGTGTAGACAAATTCACGGTTACGTTCAAAAACGGCGATACGACGGTAGCAACGCAAGAGGTACAAAACGGCGGCTATGCAACTATGCCTACGTTCAACAGCGATACGTTTGTGGGCTGGACGGTTGACGGAAAAGCGGTTATAAATCTTGCAACCTACAAGATAACCGCAAACACAACTTTCACGGCAAAATTCGGAACTTGGACGCGCTTGGGCGACGATATGCTTTACGTTTACGGCGACAGCACTATGAACAGCGTTGACATAGCGGTTAGCGGTCTGAAAGCGGGCGACAAAATCAAGGTTACGGCGAACTATATCAAGGCGAATATACGCGACGACGGGAACAACAGTTTTTGGTATAACTCGCCCGACGGCAACGGTTGCTACGGCTACGAATACGGCTATGACGGACAATGGCAACAACTGCAATACGAGGGCGACGGCGGCAATGCTGGCGACAAAGAATTGACAAGCCTTGCGCCGTTCTCGGCAACGCTCGGACTTGTGGACTACGGAACGGAAAACACATTTACCATAACAATATCGTGTAAACGCGACGGCTATCTGACTATTGAGTGGTCGGACAATGCGGGTTTCTATATCGAGATGATGACAATGTGGGAACTGTACGTTTTAAGATAAACAAAGGCAAATCACAACTTAATTATAACGCTTGGGGTAAGCGCAAAAAGCCCCGCCATTAGCCGCAGTAAATGACGGTGCGCAACGTAATTTGCGGCGGTTGAAAAATAATCTATATAGGAGCAAAAAATGGAAAACTTAAACAAGGTAGTCAAGGAAATCAAAATCGTGGCAAAGCCCTCGAAACGCGGCGGCAAAAATCATTTTGTGCGCGTGGAACTTATAAACGGGCGTTCGGCAGACGTGTGGTGCGATAAAGAGGTCGTCGAACTCATTCAGACCTGCACGGAGTTGGGCGTTGAGCCGTTCAAGAGTTTTACGCTCGAAAAACGTACCAGCGAAAAGAACGGCGCGGAATATATCGCGGTTGTTTTGAAAATGTTCAACGACGACGAATACTTTTACTTTCTGCCCCGCGCAACGAATACCATTGTGGAATTGCTACTCGCAAAAGCCGCAAAGGACGAAACGCCCGCGCCCGCAAAAAAGGCGTAATTTATGGCAAACCCGAAAATACCGCAAGGCTATCAAGGAACATACGCCCGCGCCGCCGACGGTTCGGCAACTCTCATTATGGTGTCGCGTTCAGATAGCATAACGGACTATACCGAAAAAAAGGAGCATACGCCTATGGCAAATCAACCCACGCAACAGCAAATGAATATGACGGACGGCGAACAGCCGCAAGCCCGTTATACGCCTTATACTACCGAACAGAAAAAGGAATATGCAAAGCAGTTTACCAAACGCGAAATTGCTTCGTACCGCAAAGGACAGCAAAGCGCATACGCGCATATGGGGAATATCGGCAAGCGTAATTCGTTTTTCATTTACAATAATCTGAAAAACGACGAGGCGGCAACGCCACCGCCCGCGCCGCCCGCCGAAAAGCCCAAAGGCAACGGCAGAAAATCGGGCAATAAATAATTAAATCTTACGAGGGAGCGGGCGTTTGTCCGCTCCCTTATTACTTTTTCGGGGGTGTTTATGGAAAACAAAACGTATTATTTAACTTACGTTGTCGGGGAGCGCGGCGTTGGAAAAACCACGTTATTAGCGCATTTTGCAACAGAGTATATGATACCGCCGCGCTCCGTCTATGATTTGGCTTTATGTAAACAAGAAATACAACGCTTACGCGCTGGCGGCTGGGAAAACTTATCTCTCGCGCCGCACGTTCAACATTTGGTATATGTCGTTGACGATACTTTCATAGCGCGGGGGCTTGGGTATAAGCCGCGCGTTTCTATGGAACTGCAATTTGAACGTATAGGACTATACGACGGCGTTCACGCAGTGGATTATCTCTTGCCGTATGCGAAAATCTTTTTGCCTGAAATTCAAAGCAAGTTAGACAGTCGCAAGTCTATGACCGCCGAACGGGTTGCGGACTACTTTCTGCGTTACATTGAACGGCAAAGAAAAGTCGGTGTGCAAATGTGGGCTGATACTCAAATCGACGACAGCGCGGACAAACGCTTTCGTTCGCTTTCCGATAAACTCATAGAGGTGCAAAACAAGCGCGATTATTATGACCTACACGGGCGGCTAATTAAAACCGTATGGAACTGCTTGGAGTTTTCGGGCGTTCGGCAATATGCCCGTTACAAAGACAGCGGCAACGCGAAAATAGGCGTTAAAACGGCATACACGCACTACGGCAACATATACAACTGCGTAGACAGTTACAGCGGCAAAGAATACTTTTATTACGGTATGACGGGCAACTATCATACACGGCTGGCAACGCTCACGGGCAACGACAAGGCGGATATGCTGGCGCGATGCGAACGATACCCGCTATTCGGTCAGAACGAAAACAAGAACAACAACAGCGAGGTTACGGAACTATGGAAAAGTTAGATTTTACCGAACTGCACAAGGAAAAATTAGCGGTCATTTTCGAGAATATAGACATACTCACGGCAATGAAAGAAAGCGACACGCAACTGCCGCCGCGCTTTTT
>CAJUHT010000042.1 GCA_910586035.1 uncultured Christensenella sp. | reverse complement strand
ACAATCGGCCACGTTGACCACGGCAAGACCACTCTGACCGCAGCTATCACTATGGTAATGGCTTGCAAGGGTCAGGCAGCAAAGATGAGATACGACGAAATCGATAAGGCTCCCGAAGAGAAAGCCCGCGGTATAACAATAAACACCGCTCACGTTGAGTATCAGACGGACAAGCGCCACTACGCGCACGTTGACTGCCCGGGACACGCAGACTACGTTAAGAATATGATTACGGGTGCCGCTCAGATGGACGGCGCAATCCTCGTAGTTGCCGCAACCGACGGTCCTATGCCCCAGACGAAGGAGCACATCCTGCTTTCCCGTCAGGTAGGCGTTCCCTACATCGTAGTATTCCTCAACAAGTGCGACCAGATGGACGACGAAGAACTTCTTGACCTTGTTGAAATGGAAATTACCGAAACTTTGGAAAGCTACGGCTTCAAAGATTGCCCCATCATCCGCGGTTCCGCGCTCAAAGCGCTTGAAAAGGCTGCCAGCGGCGCACCCGACGCGGAAGTACTTGCCGCTCCCGAGTGCCAGTGCATCTTAAAGCTTATGGATACGATTGACAGCTATATCCCCACTCCCGAAAGAGATACGGATAAGCCTTTCCTTCTTCCCGTTGAAGACGTATTCACCATTTCCGGCCGCGGCACCGTTGCTACCGGTAGAGTAGAGAGAGGTATTGCTCACGTTGGCGACCCCGCTGAAATTATCGGACTTATCGAAAAGCCCATCGGCACGACGATTACCGGTCTTGAAATGTTCCACAAGAGCGTTGACGAAGCTATCGCAGGCTTCAACATCGGTGCGCTCCTTCGTGGTATCGACAGAAAGGGTATCGAAAAGGGTCAGGTTTTGGCTAAGCCCAACACCGTTAAAACGGCAACCAAGTTCGAAGCTCAGGTTTACGTTCTTAAAGCGGAAGAAGGCGGACGTCATACTCCTTTCTTCAACCACTATCGCCCTCAGTTCTTCATCAGAACGACCGACGTTACCGGCTCGATTGAGCTTCCCGCAGGCACCGAAATGGTTATGCCCGGCGACCACGTAACGATTACGGTAGAGCTTATTAAGCCCGTTGCCGTTGAAGAGAAGTTGAAGTTCGCTATCCGCGAAGGCGGCAGAACGGTTGGTTCGGGCGTCGTTTCCAAGATTCTCGGCTAATTCAATTTAAACTAAATTTAAAAACGGCAAGCTTGCTTGCCGTTTTTTTATCGTCTTTAAACGCTGTGGAGGCACTGTTGAAAAAGTCAATCTGCAACTTATAAACATAATTATTATGAGTGTATTTAAGGCGGTGGAGTAAGGTGAAATATTGCAACCTGCACGGCTGGCGGGGGAATTTACCTGTTTAACAGTAAAAAATACCACTTGACATAAGCGTTTAGGTGTAATATAATTTATTTAATTACAGTATGTTATAACGGAAGAAAAGGAGAGAGAAATATGTTTTGCAGAAATTGCGGAAGCGAATTGAACGACGACGCCGTATTTTGCCCCAATTGCGGAGTGCAAACTACGGGCGGTAACCCCAATGATGCCAATAATCCCAATAATATAAAGAGCTTTAACGCTAACGCGGTAAACGGCGCGCCTGCGCCTATGCCCGCGCCTATGCAACAACCCGGGTACGTGCAACAGCCTCAGCCCTCGGGCACTAACGGGCTCGGTATTGCGGGGTTTGTTTTGGGACTGTTGTCGCTCGGTCTTGGCTTTTACTTTTGCATAACGCCCATTATCGCGCTTGTTTTGAGTATTGTCGGCGTTGTTAAAATGAAAAATTATCAGTCTTGCAACGCGCTTGCCATTGTAGGGCTTGTTTTAAGCATTATTGCAACAATAATTTGGGGCTTGGTTTGGATAATCGTCGGCGGAGTTATTTTTGCAACAGGATTTTAAAATTACATAAAACGGTATACACCCCCGCGCGGAAACTTCCGCGCGGGGATATTTTTTATAAAAAATTTTAACAAGTTGTTGCGATATTTACCGTATCAGCTCCTTGCTCTCTCCCTTTATTAAGTGTGCAGAAAAGGGTTGCCGTACTTATATCTTGCTCTCCCCCTTTTGTAATAAGGGGGAGAGTGGCGCCGCAGGCGACGAGAAGGGGGATAAAGTATTTACTTACAATATGTAAAGTAAATGGTTGGTTGTAAAATAATTAAATTATAAATAAGGTGATAAATACATAACCCAAATATAAATAAGGTAAAAAATGCACATTCTTAAACCGCCGCGAATGGCGGCGCCTTTTCTCAACAACGGTAAGGGCAACCGTTGTTGCGGAACGTATGCGCTCACTCACCTCGCAATGCCAAAACAGCGCACTGTGCTGTTTTGGAGAAAACATTGCTCGCCCTTTGCTAAGGGCGAAGGCAAGGAGAGGGGTGTTAGTATTCTTCCGCGCCGATAAGGTAGCCGCAAGTTACGTCAAAAAATTTTGCAATGGCTACAAGCGTATCAAAGTCAGGTTCGCGCCTGCCCATTTCCCAATTACTGATACAGTTGGGCGTTACGTTGAGAATGAGCGCAAGTTTTTGCTGGCTTAATCTTTCTATTTTTCGTAATTCCTTTAATCTTTGGCTGAATATTTTCATTTTTATTTATCTGTCCGTGCTTATTTTTTTGGTTGCAAAATTAACAAATATTATTATAAAATGTTGTTTTTTGTTTTATTTGTAACCAGAAATAATTATAACATAAATTTTTAGTAAAAATATCCCAAGTTGGGATAACTGCAAAAATTTTAAATTTTTTTGAGTTGCTCTACAAGCCCCTTGCTTTCCCCCTTTTGTAATAAGGGGGAGAGTGTCGCCGTTAGGCGTCGAGAGGGGGTTCAAGTAACTTTGTACCATATGTAATAAAATAGTTGGTTGTAAAACAATTAAATTATAAATAAGGGCAAAGGCAAGGGTTTAAATATTAAAATAATCTTTAAAAAACTTAGATTATTTTGTGTTTAGTGAGCAGTGCTCACATAAATCATTTTGATTATATATTATAATGGTGCAAAAGTCAACGGATTTGAAAGGAAAAAGAAGTGTTTAAAATAAAAGCGCCCGACGGTAAAAATAATATTTGCGGTAAGAGGATAGCAGAATTGAGGAAGGCAAAAAATTATTCTCAAATTAAGCTTTCTAAAATTATGCAAACGCTTGGATATGACGTGGATAATTATTTTATAATGCGTGTTGAAAGCGGAGAAAGATTTGTAACGGATATCGATTTGAAAATTTTTTGTGAAGCATTGGGAGTTAAAATATCTGATATTCTAAATTTTTAGTCTGCTATTTTGTTTTATCGTAAAATAAATTTGAATATGTGTAACGCGGAGCCTCTCCCTTAACAAGGGTGAGGCTCCGCGTGGCTTTGGAGATGGCTATATATTTTTTACTACGTCAACCCCTTGCTCTCCCCCTTTTGTAATAAGGGGGAG
>CAJUHT010000041.1 GCA_910586035.1 uncultured Christensenella sp. | reverse complement strand
CACGGAATTACCGTTATATCTTCGCCGAAGAAAATGCCTTTTTTGTCCGAACCGAAATATCTTGCTTATAAAGGGTTTAAGGTTGCGGATAAAGCAAATCCAAACTTTACTTTAATGTATTTATCTTTCGACGAAAATGCGCCCGTTCCGAAATTCAAGGAAACCGCCAAACTGCCGCATATAGACAAGCAAGGTTTTGTAGTTTATTATACGCACGGTTGTCCGTTTACGGCAAAATACGTTCCGATAGTCGAGCAAGTAGCAAAAGAAAAAGGCATACCGTTTGAAAGCGTATTTATAGACGGCAAGGAAAAAGCGCAAAACGCGCCTATGGCGTGGACGAATTACGCCGTATTTTATAACGGACAATATATATCAAACGAAATCCTAAACGAGAAGAAGTTTCTTGAACTTGTTGAACGTTACGATAAACGGTAATATAAATTTCGAATTATCGTTTTGAATGTAAAAAAGAACGAATATAAAAAGAAAGATATACAGCGCGCTATACTTCGCAAGCGGAGATAGTGCGCTATATTTGTACGCTAAATCCCTAAAACGGTTAGCCTTAAAGCCGTCTTTTTTTGCGCCGCTATATAACTATCTTATAAGTATAAGTTTTTGGCGGGCGCGGGTCAGCGCCGTGTACAGCCATCTGGCGGCGTCGTTTCTGAAAGCGTAACTTTCGTCGAAAATTATTACGTTGTCAAATTCCGACCCCTGCGCCTTGTGGCAGGAAATGCAGTAACCGTACTCAAAGCGGTTTAACGTGAAAACTCCCGTGGCTTCGCCGTTTTCGTCAAACTTGGCAAAGGTGTCGGTGTGTTTATAGCGGTACTCGCCGCTTTCGAAAATGCCCAAATCGAAGGGCAGTGCTTCGGGGCAAACCTCGTCTAAAAATTCGGGCTTGAACTGCATAAAGCCCATATAGTTGCCCCTGTCGTAAAAGGGCTGTAAAGCCGTGCCGATTATGCCGTTTACCAAGTTGAATCTCATTTCCCCGTCGATAAATTGCTCCCAATTATTGTGGGTGCATATGAGTTTATCGCCCTCGCGCGGCAAGCCGTCAAAGCCCTTCAACGCGCGCATTTCGTCGTTGATTTTCGTCCGCGTTCTGTTAAGACCGCAAATTATCTGGTCGCTCCGCTTTAACAGTCTGCGCCGCTGTTCGCCCGTAAATCTTCTTCCGTACAGCACAAAAGCTCTGTCGCCGAAGTTGCCGAAAGGTATGGGCTTGTTTTCCCGCGCAAGTTGGGCAAGGCGGATAATGGGGTTGTCCTGCTGTTGGCGCACAATCTGCGTCAAAGTGTAGTCGGGGTTTACAAGATATGTGTTAAAGCCCTCCACGGGCGGAAGCTGGGCGTTGTCGCCGCACAGCAAAACTTTAACGCCGAAGTTTAAAATGTCTGCCAATACGTCGTCCGAAACCATAGAGGCTTCGTCCAAAATTATAAGTCTGATAGATTTATCTATGCTTTCGCGCCTGCGGAAAGTCAGCCGCTCAACCGTAATTTTTTTGCCGTTTACTTCAACTTCCTGTTCGATTGTCTGCGACTGGTATATAAGCCTGTGAACGGTGCAGGCGGTAACGCCGTTTTTTATAAGTACGGTAGCCGCCTTGCCCGTGGGGGTTACAAACGCGGCGGTGGAAGTATCGTCAAGTTCCAGCGAGTTAATTACGGTATGTTTCAAAAGCGCCGTTTTGCCCGTGCCCGCGTACCCCGTAAGCACGAATACCTGCCGCGTTCCGTTAAAGAACCAATCGCATATTTTTTTGTCTGCCGCGGCTTGGTCGGCGTTTAAGATTATCATAAGTTTATTATACAACACAAACTATCGTTCGCGCAAGCGATTGGCGCGCCATTTGCTAATTCCGCTGTAAAAGTGGCGGTGGCGTGATAAAGCGTAAAGCTGAATAAAAGTAACCGTTTGCACAATAAGCGTTTAAGGCGCGCAATTTTTAAAAATTTGGTAAAATATTGCCCCCGCTATTGACTATGCGGGCGGATAGTTATATAATATCAATTAAGGTTAAAGAAAAATTTTTTTGTGTTCGGAGGTTGAATATGGGATACAAGACGAAAGAATGGCGCAATTCTATGCGCGTTACCGTCGATTATAATAATATGATGAGCAAGTTCCTCGGCGAGCAGGGCATAAGGGATTCTCAGCTCCGCGAAGTAAAGGGGCAGGCGGAAGCGGCGTACAGATACGTAGCCGAAAACCGCGGCAAGGACGAGCTGTATATGGGCTGGACGGAGCTTCCCTATAATCAGGACGCGATAGTCGCCGACATTCTCGCCACCGCTAAGGAAGTAAGAAAAAAGTTTAAATACTTCGTAGTGCTGGGCATTGGCGGAAGCGCTCTCGGTCCCTCAATGGTGTTCAACGCGCTGTGCCATTTGCGCTATAACGAATTGCCCAACAACAAGCGCAAGGGTCCTAAATTCTACGTTGAGGATAACGTGGACCCCGTAAGAATGGCGGCTCTGTTGGACGTGATTGAGCCTGACAAAACTTGCTTTAACGTAATTTCCAAGTCGGGCGCGACAAGCGAAACGATGACGCAGTATCTCATTATTGCGGACGTGTTGATGAAGGCGGGCGTTGACCTTGCCGAAAACCTTATTTTTACTACCGACGCCTGCCGCGGCAACCTTATAAAAATAGATAACAGCCTCGGCGGTAAAGTTAAAAAGTATATTCTCCCCGACGGCGTAGGCGGAAGATTTTCCGAACTGTGCCCCGTAGGGCTTCTGCCCGCGGCGGTGCTGGGCATAGATATTAAGGGTCTGCTTGCGGGCGCGGCTTATATGGACAGCCTTTGCTCCAAACCCACCGTATCGCACAACCCCGCGCTTGCGTGCGCAGCGATTCAATACATAACTATGAAGCAGGGCAAAAACATTCACGTGCTTATGCCCTATTCGGACAATTTAAAACTCATTGCCGATTGGTACTGCCAGCTGTGGGCGGAAAGCCTCGGCAAAGCAAAGGACTACGACGGCAATACGGTAAACGCAGGCACAACGCCCGTCAAGAGCCTTGGCGTAACCGACCAGCACTCTCAGGTACAGCTGTATATAGAAGGACCTTACGACAAGGTAATTACGTTTATTTCCGTAGGACAGTACGGTTGCGAAATGCCCATACCCCACGGTTGCGAGGATATTCCCGATGTTGGTTTCCTCGGCGGGCACACTATGCAGGAGCTTATTCAGGCGGAAAACAAAGCTACGGCGTATGCTCTTATGCGCGCGGGCAGAATGAATTACACCGTCAATATTCCCGAAATAAACGCTTTCACCCTCGGTCAGCTTATGTTTATGCTTGAATTGCAGACGGCGTATGCGGGGGCTATGCTCAACATAGACACCTATAACCAGCCGGGCGTTGAAAACGGCAAGAAAGCCACGTTTGCTCTTCTCGGCAAAAAGGGTTACGAGGGGCAGAAGAGGGAAATGGATTCCGCGCCCGAACTCGACAGTAAGTATATAGTATAAAAATAAACCGTAAAGGAGTGCGGGGCGGCGTTATGCGCCGCCCCGCAAAATAATATATGGAATGGTATGTTTTGCTGTCTGTCGCGCTTGCGGCGGTAGTCGCGGCTGT
>CAJUHT010000040.1 GCA_910586035.1 uncultured Christensenella sp. | reverse complement strand
AAATCCCCCTTTTTCAGACTGATGCCCTTAAAATTGTGATCCTCCCAACTGTGGTATGGAATGGTATGTTTTGCTGTCTGTCGCGCTTGCGGCGGTAGTCGCGGCTGTTTTGCTTTTTACGCTTGCGCCCGCAATAATTATAGACAGAGCCGTTTTCGGAAGCAGGCAGGATAAACGCGAAAAATTCAAGTACTTTACCCCCGAAGATTTTTCGCTGAATACGGAAGTTATTCCCGTATCTTATTGCGGGGTAAATTTATACGCTAACATATATACCGTCAAGCCAATCGAGGAGTGCGGCGCGGTGGTTGTATTTGCCCACGGTTTCGGCGCGGGAACGTCGAGCTATATGACGGAGATTGCGCACTTTGCCCAATGCGGGTATGCGGTTGTAGCCGCGGACGCCTATGGTTGCAACAACTCCGCGGGCAAAAATATTAAGGGCTTTTATGCGGGCGCGGAAGCGGTGATTGCGGCATATATTGCCGTCAAATCGGAAAAGCGGCTGAAAGATAAAAAGGTTGTGCTTGTGGGGCACAGCTGGGGCGCGTATTCCGTTGCGGCGGCTTGCGGCAAGGTTAAGGCGGACGGCGTTGTTTCAATATCGGGCTTTAACGCACCCGCGCAATGCCTGTGCGACCAGCTGAAACATATGGGTGCGCTCGGCAAAACGTACGCTCCGCTTCTGCACGGTTGGTTCTGGCTGTTCAACATTTTCAAGTTTGGCGCGTGCGGCAACGCCAAGGCGGTAAATGCCGTTAAAAAGAGCGGTACAAAGGCGCTTGCAATTCACGGGGAAAAGGATAAAACCGTGCCTTTAAAGCACAGCTTTGCAAAACTTGCGGAAGGAATAGGGGCGCAGGTTGTTATGTTGGCGGATAAACGGCACAATCCCTACAATACCGTGGCTGCGGAAGCACAGCTTGCCTCTCTTACGGGTGCGCATAATTTTGCAAACGAAGAGGAGGAAAAAGCCTATTACGCCTCTTTCGATTGGTCTGCCGCAACCGAGGAGGACGCGGAAGTTATGGCTGCAATCGACCGTTTTATCGCAAATGCGTAGTTTTACTTGATTTTTTGCGCTCCGTCGGGTTATAATATATGTACGGAATATATTTCCGCTGACGGGGCAGTTTCAGTTTCGATTGCGGCGGGGAGACGTTCGTAAGCATACCAAAGGCTCGGCTTTGTAAAAACGGAAACTTAAATTTAAATGCAGATAACAAATCTGAAAAAGTAATGGCTTTCCCCAAGAGGGCAAGCCTTGCTTGCGCGGCTTAACTTAAAGCCGTCCGCCCAGGGCGCTTCCTTTCGCCGAAGCGTCCGCGGCGCTTAATTTGGCGGAACTTGTATAAACCGTCAACCGTGGGTTTTGCAAGAATTTAACGGTTCGCCCGCACATATTGCCCGTTTATCGGCGTGTGTGCGGTAAGAATAATAGGTAAACTAAGTATGTAGAAAGCGCGTCCGAACGCCGTAAGACCGGGGTGCAAGTCCCCGCTGCTCCACCAAATAAGACGTATACGCACACTTTAAAGTGTGCGTATTTGTTTTTAGTCGTTACACCAAATAACGGTAGATAAGAATGGTTTGCTTTGGGGAAATTGGAGAGAAATAATCCCAACTATTGGGAAATAGTTAAAATCTTAATCGAAAAAGGCGCGTTTGTCAAAAAGTTAGTGGATATACGTTATGGCGAATATGGAGATATGAGTTGTTGTTGAAAAAGATTTTTTATGTGAAAATTGTTTTTTAAAAAATTAAAAAAGTAATACGTATGTTTTTTACGTATTGCTTTTTTGTTTAATTTATGCTACTATAACTTAAAACTTTTATACTTAGAGAACTATATGAATGGTGAAGAAGAAATCGTTGAATACGGTCCGGTAAAAATTATTAAAGGAAAATACAAAGGCGCGATTGGCTATTTTGATTATTGTGAAAAAGGATTGGCATACGTTTATTTGGGGAATATGGCGTTTGTGAACGATATTGCTGTGCCTGTAAAATTTTTATGCGATGATATAACTATTTTTGATTTAAAAGAGCGCAAACGGTTTTTAAGACAAGAGTTGTTTGAATTGCAAAAAGAGAGGGATTATAATTTTTGGGCATTAAATAATCTCCACGAAGAATTGCATTTTGTAGAAGACCTTTTACATAATAAATATTTTGACCGCTATGTCAATGTAAGACAATTGAATAAAAGAGTTTTTATTTCTCATTCGTCGGCAGATACTCAGCTTGCTATCGATATCGCTGTGGATTTAGGAAACGAAGGTATTAACGCTTGGTTAGATAAATGGGATATTAAACTTGGACATAGTATACCAAAAGAAATTAGCGTTGGACTTGAAGAGAGTGATGCCATAATTATTTTATATTCAAAAAATTATAAAGATTCAACATATTGTAACGATGAATGGGAGGCGTTTTATACTAAATTCAACAAGTTGAAACCCAATGGAATCATACCTATTTTAATTGATGATATAGACCCGCCGACAATAATAGGTGCAAGGAAATATTTTAAATACAAAAATATGTTTAACGAATATGACGCTTTAATTTATGAAATAGTTCGCGCTCTAAAAGGGTAAGTTAATAAATCTGTTTGGGCGATTTTGTTTCAAGCAAGTAACAGGAATTTATATAAAAGTAATTTTTTTGTTAAATATGTCCCACACCTTACCAAAAGGCGAATTAAATACCTTTGGACATTATATGTCAAGTTTACACAGTAAGAACGAACAGTTTAGTTCGTTCTTTATTCTTCAATTAAACGGGTATACGCTCGTGCGCGGTTGTAAATCAAAGGCAAATTTTATATAAATTCAACTCGGTTGGCTATAAGTTTAAAAAAAACGCAAACTAAAATAAGATAATTATGGTTGCGTTTAAAGTAGTATCCGACTTGTTCGATTTAATAGTCAATTATCTTATTCTCTTTGTCGAGTTAATCGGCATAGGAATTTTGCTGTATGCGGTTATATCCGCCGTAATCGGGCTTATCAGGCGTCAGCCGCACACAAGATTAAAATTGGCGGAGGGCATAGCTCTATCGCTGGAATTTAAGATGGGCGGCGAGTTGTTGCGTACGGTGGTCGTACGGGAGTGGAAGGAGCTTTTAATTCTCGGCGCAATAATTTTAATGCGCGCGGCGCTTACCTTTTTGATTCAGTGGGAAATTAAAATAGAGCGTAAAAACGGCAGCCTTTCCGACGAGCAGTTGCACGATATAAAAACCCCGCTTACGCAGGACGTAAAAATAAATAGAAAGGGCGAAAAGCTGGGCGGTATAAAGCAAGATAAGCCGCAAGATAATCGGGATATGGATAATCAAGGTCTATAATTTAAGTATTTAAACCGTTTGATTTTACTGTGTATTTCATAGCGATTAAAGCAATGACAAAAAGATTGTCGTTGCTTTTTTATTGCGTTTATGCTATAATGAACTTACGGTAAAAAGTAATTTAGCGTTGCAAAAAGGAGAATAATAATGAAAGATAATGAAATGACTTTTGAGGAAAAATTGAACGTAATGGAGAAATTCGGGCTGCAAAAAAAATGGGCGGAGTGGGAATTAAAATTGGAAAACGAATATTTTGCCGTTCTTCCTTCTTTCCGCTTTTTGAAGCCGATTA
>CAJUHT010000039.1 GCA_910586035.1 uncultured Christensenella sp. | reverse complement strand
GCGTACGCAGACGCCTTCCCACGGGTGGGAAGGCGGTAACAATTACTTGTTGAGAGTTGAAAAGGTATGGGCGAAAAAGCAATGTTATTGTGTAACTCCTTGGCTTCCCCCTTGTGTTTAAGATGGAGGCTCCGCGACAGCGGGGGCGGGGGTTCGGTAATTGGTGCCTTGGCATATTTAAGCGGTAGTTAATACTTTAACCTTCTCTCGTCGCCTGCGGCGACACTCTCCCCCTTATTACAAAAGGGGGAAAGCAAGAAAGCGGAACGGTAAACCCTTACTTCACCCTTAATAAAGGGGGAAAGCAAGATAGAGCGCTAACCCAAAACAAGGGGAAAGCAAGGGATTTGGTTAAAGGCAATAAAACAGAAACGTTTGAAAATATGGCAAAACCAATAAAACAAACAACGGCAATAAAACGGCAACGTTTGTAAATATAACAAAAAACAATACAAACAAACCAACAAAACTAACGACTAACAACTAAATCGACAAAGACAAAAACCAACTCAAACCAACAAAAACGAAAAATAAAAATACGGAAAAAAAGAAAACAAATTCTGAGATAAGGAGAGTTTTTTATGATAAAGAAAGCTAAGAAATTATGGAGCAAAAAGCTGAAAGCGGCGATAATATCGTTGTCGCTTGGTTTGGCTGTTGCTTTGGGCGGCGCGGTAGCCGCCATAGGTATTAGCGCAAACAAAAATAATTTGGGCGGTACATTAGCCGACGGTGTAGCAAGCGAAAATGTTGCGTACACGTTTAAAAAAGGCGGTACAGCTCCTTCCGGTAGTGTAACGTATAAAACACAGGAAGAAGCTTGGAATGCCGCTGTACAGTATAGCGTTGATAGTGGAAAGAAAGTCGGGTTTGATTTAACGGAAGATTGGGTCGCCCAGCCTTATAATACTCAAATCGTAACTGAAAGAGTTTTTTATAACATTACAATGATTGCCCCTCAAACTATACCTTCCACAACAGTTTTTGGAGATTTAAGCGGAGTAGGTATACATTTCGGCGGCGCTTTGCAAGTACCTTACGGTGCAAATATTGTACTGAATATGGGTGAGTATAATATCGACCGTAACCTTGACGAAGCGGTTGCTTTTGGTGGTGTTATCTATGTAGAGGGTACGCTTTCGATTTATGCAAACACTGACTTTGACGACAGTCAAGGAAAAAGGTCGGCTGATTTTGTCGGCGTTTCCGGATTAAAAGCAACGAAAGGTTTAATTACCGGCGGTTTTTTGAAATCACAGGCTTGGGCTGCCGGTATTACAGTGTACGGTGGTACTGTCAATATGTATGGTGGCGCGGTTTATAACAACAGAGTTGCTATGAGCTATGAGTTGTCGGGACACGGAGTAAACGTAACTTCATATTGGGATATAAGTCCGTATTATGACGTAAACACACTGAAATATACTGTCGTTTACAACACTGCGGCGGCAAATTATGATAAGGCTAAGCACGAAGCGGCAATTGCGGCTTCGAAAGCTACGATTAGGAAAGGCGTTTTTAACTTTCACGGCGGTTTTGTTTCTTATAACTACGCTACGACATCGGGAACAGTGGACGGCGGCGGGTTTGGCGTAAATCATTATGCCGAATTAAATATGTGGGAAGGCGCTACAATTTCTTGGAACACCGCGTTTGTTAAAGGTGGTACCACATCTTGCTTTGGTGGCGGCGTTAATAACTGGTGCGGTACAATGACTATGTACGGCGGCGAAGTAAAGTATAACACTTCCGGCGGCGTTGGCGGCGGTATTTCCGCATACGGAAGAACGGGTATTTTAAACGAGCCTGTTCTTGGGCATTTAACAGTTTATAAAGGAAGAATTACAAACAACTATTCTTACGGACATAGAGAAGGCGGCGTTGAAACGGGCGGCGGCGGTATTGGTACGCAGGACTCGGTTACTATTTTAAACGGCGACGCAACTGACGGCATTATAATTCAAAATAATGCTACTTACAAGTATGGCGGCGGTCTTTACGCCCGCGACGGTGCTTTCGTTTACGGTGGTCAGACTTTAATTTCCGGTAAAGTTATTATTGACAACAATGTGGCTTACCAGATGTCGGATGACCCCGTTACAAGTAATGCTTTTGTCGGTTACGACGCCCAACCTTTTATAATTGCTTCTGGTTTTGAAGAAGGTTACGAGCCTGTTGCGCGCCCTAAAACCGCGGACGGCGATGAGGGTAACGTTTCCGAAGTAAGACCTATTTATGCCAAATTGTATACCGGCTCACATATAGGCATTTTAGTATTAAAAGATGAAACAACGGGAGAGTTGAGAAACGACGGAATATTTACAAGAGGCTATCCGAAAGCCAACTCTACCGTACCTATCAGCAATTACTTTTTCTGTGGCAACGCCGGTTACAGGCTAACGGGTGCGCTTGGTTTTGAGGGAAAACTTGTACCCAATGACGATAACGAAGATATTTGGTTGTCGGCAGTTTCTCTAAGTATGGAAACACATTCGGCAGTAAGCGCTAATCTTGCAAAAGATTGGTCATCGTCCGCGGTGGGCGATTTTGGAACTTATGATAGTATAGGCTTTGGTACCGTAAGCGGTCAAACTGGTAGAAGCAATTTATTTGTTCCAAAAGGGGCTTCGGTAAACTTAAATCTTTCGGGTTATAATATCCTTCGCAATTTAAGTTCAGCCATAAACGACGGTTATTTAATCAGAGTTGAAGGTGAGTTGCTTATTTCAGGAGAAGGACTTTTAAGCGGCGGTAAAAACTTGGGTAACGGCGGTGCGGTTTATGTGGCAAACGGCGGTAAATTGACGATACTCGGCGGTACTTTCCAAGGCAATAGTTCCGACGGCTTCGGCGGCGCCATATATGTTGAGGAAGGCGGCGCACTTGATATCCGCGGCGGTAAAATAGGTTATGAACAAAGTGATAGTACTAAAAATGCAAATATCGCGGGTCAAGACGGCGGCGGAATATATTTATCACGTAATTCAACTATAACAATGCACGGTGCACCGGTTATTGCCAACAATGTAAGTAAAATTAACTATTTTGACAATTTGTATCTTTCTGCTCTCGTAAAGATTAACATTGTAAGCGCGATGACCGCCGGCAATGTGGGCATTACGTTAGCAAACGGCAAGGGTGAGTTTACTTTCGGTGAAAGTGCTAAGGCAACCTGTTTTACTGCTGATAATGATATTTCTTACAAAGTTATAGATGAGAATGGAATTTGCAGTATAGTTCAAAATGAGAAGTCATTGGCTTTAAGGTGGAGTGAAACCGTTGAACGCAGTTTAAATAGCGGAGTGTCTATAAGATTTGATTTAAGTGAAAATTGGTTAGCTGATAGTAATGGAAATCTTAATTTCGATGTAACCAACACTGAAAATATAGGCTTTAAGGACGGCGCTATATTTATACCGACAGGAGCAAGTATTGTATTAAATTTAGTCGGCGGCAACAAAATCGACCGCGGACTTACGGGCAAGGCGGCGGTAGCAAACGGCGCGGTAATAATAGCGCAGGGTAAATTACTATTAAAAGGCGACGGCATTATAACAGGTGGTAATAATACCGGTAATGGAGGCGGGTTATTAGCGGAAAGCGGTAGTTCCGTTATAATTCAGGGAGGTACTTTCTCGGGAAACAGTGCAAGCAACGGCGGCGGAATCAGCGTGGGAAGCGGCGCAACGCTTGTAATGCAGGGCACGGAAATCAAGGTAATAAACAATCACGCGGACG
>CAJUHT010000038.1 GCA_910586035.1 uncultured Christensenella sp. | reverse complement strand
GAGAGTTTTTTATGATAAAGAAAGCTAAGAAATTATGGAGCAAAAAGCTGAAAGCCACGTTTATATCTGTGGCTCTTTGCGTTGTTCTTGCGGTTAGCGGAGCGGCTGCCGCCATAGGTATTAGCGTAAACAACAATAAAAATTTAGGGGGAACATTGGTGGACGGTACCGCCAATCAGGAAGATTTAATTACTTCTAAACCTTTGGAGTTAGATTCCACTATACCCGCGGCTCTTACCCCCGCTCAAACTTTTACGTTGACGGGGTCGGACGACAATATGGCGGCTATATGGAAGCAGGCTATCAACGCAAGCTCGACTACTAACGTTGTAAAAGTTGTTTTGGGCAGGGATTGGATAGCCCGCGACGACGATTACGACGATACAACGGAGTATGCAACCGAACGCCATATACTTAATAACGTAACTTATTTCGGAAAAAACGATATTTCGGAAACGGGTATTCCTTATATCGACGGTTTAGGTCAAATGACTTACGAAGATATGTACGGAAATCTCAATTTAAGCGGTCCCGGCACTCCTCTCAAAGCATATTTCTTTCACGGCGCACTGTGCGTGCCGCTCAATAAAAAAATTATTCTCGATTTAAACGGACATAAGCTTGACAGAAATTTAAACGACGATAAAATTCCTGACGTTGAAGGTAACAACGGCAACAAAAAAAGCATTTACGGCGCCGTAATAAGAGTTAAAGGTTATTTAGAACTTATTGATAGCAGCGGAAGTAACAGCGGAACAATAACCGGCGGTTGCACTACTGTTGGTTTTTATGCTTCCGACGCTGAGTTGAGAAACAGAGAATATGACAGTAGCGGCGTAAATATAGGGCAAAGGGCAACATTTGTTTTTCGCGGCGGTAAAATTTCCGGTAACGGTTCAAAAGTTGCCCTAGGACTTGGCAAGTCGATATATATCAATAGAGCCGACTTCTATATGGTAGGCGGTGAAGTTTCGGAAGCTATCGGCGGCGGAGCAGCTATTTATTTCGGAGAATGCATTACGTCTCACGACATTACCAAAGTTCAATACCGCAGTATTATAGCCGGAGGCTCGATAAAAAATAACGCAGGTCTAGGGATTGAATCGTTTTCAAGTAATCTTCAAATTTTGGGCGGCGAAATTGTAGACAATAAAGGTTACGCCATAAGTACGACGGGCAACGGATTTGTGCGGGTTACGGGCGGTTTGATTACAAGAAATGAAGGAGGCATCAGTTTTGACTACGGCGGAGGAGCAAGGGCTGTTGAGCTTGGCGGAAGCGCAAAGATTTACGACAACGCAAAGGCGAACGGAACGCCTTATAACGTTGTAGTTCATAAGTCAAAGCGGCTTACGGTGTGCAGTAAATTTAACGACGACGCCAAGATAGGTATACGATACATTGTAGACGCGGGCGATTTAAAGGCGACGGGCTATATCACTCAAAACTACGAAGCTTTTAACGGCTCGGCAGACCCTAACAAATATTTCTTTTCCGATATAAGCGCAAAGTTGGAGTTAAAATCGTTTACTCCCGACGCAACTACGGAAAATCCTACGCCCGCGGCGCGCAAGGAACTTTATATTTCCAACACGGTTATAAGACCTGACTTTACGGTTAAAGAAACGGAAATAGAATACGGCACGGCGTACACCTACGATATTTTGGGAGGTTACGTTCCCGGGACAATGGACTACACGGTTACGGGTACGCTGGCAAGCGGCGGAGCTTACGGTACGACCGACGAAGAAAAGACAACTCTGCCCAAATATCCCGGCGATTACTCAATTACAATCACGCCCAAGGAAGGTTTTGTATGGGACGATTTGAAAGCCGACCCCATAGTGCATCTTGTAATTAAAAAGAAAACTATAAACTACGAGTGGAGCGCGGGTACGGGCGGCTCGCTTGTGGACGGCGTTATCACATACCGTTACGACGGTAACGAGCATTTGCCCACAGGCGCGGAATCAATAGAGGGCGCATACGGCGAGATTTTATATTTCACTCCTCCCACAAAGGGTTTCACCGATTCGGGAAGGGGGCAGGAAGTAACGGCTCAACTTTTAAAAGTAACCGATAAAGACGGAAACGTTTTAACCGACGGCGCGGACGATTACGAGATTAAGGGGCTGACGGTCAAGTACGATATCCTCGGTTCCGACCTTGCGGAGGGAGGAAAAATAGAGGGGCTTATTGCCGAAACGGTTTACAACGGCAAGGAACAAACGCCTTCGTTTACCGTCAAGTTTGCCTCTTTGACCCTGACGGCGGACGCAGATTATACGTACGAATGGAAAAATAACAAGGACGCGGGTACCGCCACTTTAACGGTTAAGGGCAAGCGCGCGTATATGGGCGAGATTACCGCCACGTTCGAAATTAAAAAAGCCGACGCAAACGTGCAGTTTACGTTCGGCGAAAACGGTTACGTAGGTCAGGCGCTTAATGCGGCGGGCAATGCCGTATCGATTGACGGAACGGCAAAGTTTACGGACGCGGACGGCAACGAAAGCGAGGTGGAAGGCACGTTCAGCTGGACTGCGCCCGATACCAAAATTACCAATTCCGACTTGTCTAAGGAAAAAACTACTTTTAAGGCAAACGCTACGTTTACGCCCCAAAGCGGTAATTTTAACGTGTATAAAGCCGACGTTACTTTAAACGTTACACAGCTTTACATTACGGTAACAAACGTTGCGGTAAACGGTGATAAGAGCGAGAGTAAGCTTGCCGTTGACTACGGCTCTACCGTTACGGTGGCTATCGCCGCAAGCGCTACGGGCGCTAACGCTAAAAAAATAACTTTCGGCTATACCGTCAACGGAACAGCCGCCGAAGATAAAGTTATCGAAGGACCGAGCGGATATGCGGCGGCGATTTACGGCTCTTACTTCGAGGCGGACGGCGTATTCGGAAACCAAATCGACGGGGATATTACGGAAATTAAGGCTTCGCGCACGGTATATATCGGGTATTCCGCCGAAAACGTAGATTACACGGTTTTCCACGTAAGGCAGTCTTTGACGGACAATACCTATGCAAGCGAAGAAATTATAAAGGCGTTTGCAAACGACCCTACCGCTCTTGCCAGATATCTGGCGGAAAAGGAAATGAAAACGGGCGCGGCGGGCGCGGCAATAAACGTTAAGGCAATTGCCAAGTCCGATTACGAGGGATACGAGTTTGACAATAAAACGCAGACGAAAGATATTACGGTTAAAGGCGACGGAAGTACGATTGTCTTTATTTACTATGCCCGCAGACAGTATACGATAACGTTCGAGCCAATGGGAGGCAACCAGGTAGCGGGAGTGCAGTTCAGCTTCAAGAAGAGCTACGGGGAGAGGATAGAGCCGCCGGTAAGCGACGAGGATATGACGAAGTCGGACAGCACGTTTAAGGGCTGGTACACGGCGTCGGTAGGCGGCGAGAAGGTGGACTTTGCGGCGACAGTGATTACAGTCGAGGACGACGTAACGTACTACGCGCAGTGGGAAGAGCAGGAGTATACAATCACGTATCACTTAGAGCGGCACGAAAGTTACACGGCGTACGGATACGACATAGAGGACGACTATGACGGAATACAATCGATACACTTTGTATACGGCTTGGGAGACGGTTCAGAGACGGACGCATACTTCAACTTAGATTTAAGCGGCAGCGAGCACAACCCCGAGAGCTACAAGCGTTCAACGGCAACGTTCAGCATAGGAAATCCGAGCGCGGTAGGGTTCAAGTTCCTGGGCTGGTACGACGCGAACGGGATAAAAGTAACGAGCATCAAGCGCGGTTCGAGAGGGGACAGAGAGCTGTGGGCGCGGTTCCAGCCGGAGAATTATCTGGTAACGTTCGACGCGCAGGGCGGAGCGGTATCGCCTACTACAAAGACTTACGGCAACTATAAGGCGTACGGAAGTCTGCCTGTGGCAACGCGTTCGGGATATGACTTCAAGGGCTGGTATGTAAGCGCGGAAGACGCGGCGAACCAGGAGTTATCGGGAAAGGTTGACGTGGACAGCATAGCGGTCTTGCACGGACCAATCACGTTGTACGCGGGCTGGGAA
>CAJUHT010000037.1 GCA_910586035.1 uncultured Christensenella sp. | reverse complement strand
CTCGCCGGCGTCTTATCCCTGTTGAATTCGTACTGGTCGCTGTGCTCGAACTCCGCAAACGGTCCCCTGTCGCTGTTCACGTACGTTACTTTCGTATCCGTCGTGCCCGTCGTTTCGTACTTGTATACCAGCCCCGTCCCTACAAGGTCCTCCAACCCCGTCTTGTCCGTTGCCTCCGTATATTCGCCGTTTTCGTTCGGCATTAAATAGTATATCGTGTACTGCGTGTCGCTGTTGGCTTTATACCCCAGCTTCAACGACCTCGACGCGCTGATTCCCGTCAGCACGCTCGAACCGTTCTCTATCGGCTTCTTAGATATGTCCGCTGCCAAGTACAGGTACGGCGTGTAGCCCGCAGGCGCGCTGATGCGCTGCCTTACAACTACGCTCTCGCCGTTCTGCACTACCGTGAACTCTATGTTCTCGCCGTTGAATGCAAAACTTACGTCCGTCAGGTAGTCTATGTTAAAGCTGAACTTTGCCCCGGTTACTCCGTCCTTTACGGGCACTTCTTCTACCGTGTACGCAAAACCCTTAGGACTGATTGTTATTGTCCCAGATACTTCCGCTATGCTCGTATCGTCCGGTACGAATTTGTACGCCAAACTCGTTGCGCCGTCCTGCACTACTCCCGTGTCCGTTATTACCCACTCGCCCGGGATATTATTCTCGCCCGTCGACGCGCAGTCCGCTACGCCCGCTCTCAACTGCTTCTGTACCTCCGCAATCGACTGCCCTACGTAGATATCTCCGTTAATCGTCGGCAACGTGCTTACCGTAGCCGCCGCCTTCTTGATTTTTACCGTTACCGTGATACTGTCCTCGGCGCGGTTGTCCTCGCTCGCCCACAGATAACCCGTCTTTAACGTGAACGTCAGCTTGTATATCCCTGCTTCCGAAAGCTCCAAGCTGTCCGCTACAACTTCGCCGACTTCGTCCTCTTCGTCCGCATACTTCTTTACTTCCAACGTGTACGCGTTGTTCAAAAGGTCCGCGATATCCGCCTTATCCAGCACCGCGTCGTGCTTCTGCTTGTCGTACGTTATCTCCGTGAACGCCCCCTCGGGCTCCTCCGTCTTCGTTCCGATATATCCCTCGCCGCCGCTTATGCCGACTACCTGACTTTCTGCATCCGAACTGAACACCGCCAATACGTCCGCCAATTCCCCTGCCTTTAAGCCGTGAGTGAAAACACAACTGTCCGTTGCGCTTATGCCTATCTGCGAACCGCTTAAATTGCCTACCGTTATTCCGTCCGTTGCGTAAAGGTTGCCCGCCTTGCCATCCGCGCCGACGGTATTCTGGCTTATTATTATTTTTCCGTTTAACGTTCCCGACTTGGCTAAATACACGCCGCCGCCAAGTCCGTCCGCGTGATTGTTTATTACCTTGATTTCCGTGCCCTGCATTACAAGCGTTGCTTCGTTACCTACGCTTATTCCGCCGCCGTTTCCCGTTGTATTGCCGCCCGTGATTGTACCCGTTCCCTTTATTAACAGTTTGCCCTCTACTATTATTACAGAACCGTTGTTTACCGCCGATTTACCCGTAAGTCCACGGTCGATTTTGTTGCCGCCGACCAAATTCAATACGATACTTGCTCCTGTCGGCACGCACAACGCTCCGTCTTTAAAGCCAACGGCAGAACTTACAACTACAAAATTTCCATTCTCGGCTATCCAGTCTTCCGTAACGTCAAATCTAATAGAAATATCTTTACCAAGCTTAACAACGTCCAAAGCTCTTTGAACAGTTGCCGACCACTTTTGCGCCATAGTTACGTTTTCGATATTTTCAATCATACATTCGTTACCGTTTGGAACAATTGTAAACAAAATATCGTTATCGGCTTTAAACCTGGAAACCGTACCTTCTACGGAAGCATTTGTTGAAGTAAAAGTACCTCTGCCGTTTTCCAAAGTTATTCCGACATAACTTTCTTCAGTTCCTACCGAATATGCCGCATTTATATTGAGCAATTGATTTCCCGCGAGGAAAAAATTGTCGATATAATTTATTTGTGAAATATTATTCATTACGGCAGGCGTACCGCTGAAAGTTACAGGCAGAGCGTTTTTATTCACATAAATACCACCGCCTTCTTTCCCCGAAAAATTATTATTTATATTTCCGCTTTTGATACCGAATTTAGCACCGTCCTCAACATAAATACCGCCGCCGTATCCGTTTGCACTATTGCTTTCTATTTTGCAACCTTCAACAGATAAAGAACCGCCTTCAGCAACACATATTCCACCGCCGTTTCCAATATTGTTACCGCCTGTAATCATCCCTATACCGTTACCTATTACGGTTAATTTTCCGTAAACAATGATTACAAACCCGTTATCTATCGCCGAAGTCAACCCTCTATCGACATTGAATGTATCTAATCGCAACGTTATTTCAGCCCCGACAGGAACACGCAATGCTCCTGATTGAGCTACGGAAGCATCCGAAGTAGAACCGAATCCTACACCGTACCCAAAACTACCGTTTGTTCCCGCAATCATATCCTGGGTAAGATTAACAGTAATACCGCCCTCTTTCAATGAACGTTCAACGGCTAAATTCCAAGCGTCGGAAGGTAATGCGTTTCTAAATTCAAGCTCTCCTGTAAATTCGCCTGTCGAACACATTGCAACTACATAACCGCTTAGATTGGAAGTAAAGACACTGGGAGAAGTACCCGTACTTTCGCTGGCAAACCCGTCAGTAAATACTCTCGGTTTATCAAGTTCTATATAAATATTCGAACTTTTATCAATAACTTCGGTTATTACAATTTTCTGGTCGCCGGTCAATTTAACGCTTGCGTTTTCAACTTTACTTTTATCTTCGTTTTCTCTCGTATTGTTGTGTAAAACTATTTTACCTCCTATACCAAATACAGCCCCTTTGATATTTGCAATAGCGATAATATTTTTATCGGCAAAATTTATTGTTGAATTAACCCTCTGAACGTTTAAAACTTTATTTTCCGTTACTTCGCAATTTTTTAAATAAATATTACCTGCCGTAACGTAAATTGCGCCTCCTTGATTAAAACCGATATTATCTGTAATAGTACAATTTTCAACGTGTGTTACATGACCGTGAGGAACCAATGCTCCGCCGTATCCGCCCATATTATGACGCATAGAAACTCCTTTAATTGAAGTTTCACCATTAGGAGCAATCGCGCCGCCGCCCGAACCGCTGTTACCTGTCAATGTATTCCAACTTATATCTCCGCCCGTTGCATATAAGTAACCACCGTATACAGAGATACCGCCACCGTCCGAAGAGGAACCCTCCGAATAATTGAGGCTTAAATATCCGCCTTTAAAATTAAAAGTTGCAGGGGTTTTAACGTTGCCAGCACTATCAAATCCCTGTCCAACGTGAACGCCAGGACTTGTATATTCAATGGTACCAGTCGATTTGTTTTCGCATATGGCTCCGCTATTCATAGTAAAAGTGCCGTCTCTTACCGTTACACCACCGGCATACAAAACATTGGTAGTATGAGACAAAACATTACCACCCATAATTCTGCCGCCGGAAACCGACACGCCCTCTACTTTACCATACGGCAATGTTCCTATAACTTCGGCGGGCTTTCCGACAGTAGTACCGTTAGTTAAAACGCCATCAACCCTTCTACCGTTCACATCGTCAAGTCTTGCATCGCCTGATATTTCTAAATTTCCATAACTAATAATAACCGAACCGTAATTAACAGCTTCCGTCAATGCTCGGTCGATTTTGAAAGTTCGCAAATTAAGAACAATATTTGCATCTGACGGCACACAAAGAGCACCGTAGCAGTACGCACCGCTACCGTCATTTAAATCTCCGCCCTCATCATTTTTAGGCGATTGTCCAAAACTTTTTGAATATGTTGCATCGTCTGCCGCAACAATATCCGCTATCAAATCAACATATATTCTATGTTTTTGCGTATGGGCAACAGTCGTATCAGCTTTACAAGATTCCGAACATTCGCTTGCGGTTTTTGCTTGCGCTGCGGCAATAATCGTAGCCCAATGAGACCTATCGCTCATTTTATAACTGTTAGAAACAGAACCGTTTCCGGATAAGCTGGCAACAGTACCGTCGGCTAATGTTCCCCCTAAATTTTTATTGTTGTTTGCGCTAATACCTATGGCGGCTACCGCGCCGCCCAAAGCAACAGCCAAAC
>CAJUHT010000036.1 GCA_910586035.1 uncultured Christensenella sp. | reverse complement strand
CGCCCTTATAGGGACCGATTGCGCTGTTGAATTGCACGCGGTAACCCTTGTTTACGCGAACGTTGCCGCTATCGTCCACCCAGGGAACGCGGAACAGAATAACCCTTTCAGGCTCTACAAACCTTTCCAAAAGCCCCGCCTTCTTATATTCGGGGTGTTTATCTACAACGGGCGCAAGCGAAGTTAAAATTTCGGTTGCCGCCTGATGAAACTCAGGCTCGTTGGGGTTGGTCTTTTTAAGATGTTCGAGCACGGTCTCCACGTAGGAGGTATTCGGCTTGTTGAGTTCGGACATAAATATTGATACTCCTTTAATCAGTTGACTGTACAAATTATAACATAATAGTCATATTTATGCAAATTTTATGCAACGTTTGAGTTATCGCAGTTTTTTATGTCGAGTATAAGCAATACTTATTATTGTTTACCGAAATATACCTCTTCCGCCGTTGAGTAAAACACTTTTTCAAGCTCCTCTTTATTGAATACCCCGCTGTCGGCTATGTATCCGACCATATGCGCGTAGCTGTCGCGGCAGAGAGTAGACGGCATATCCGAGCCAAACATAAGCCTTTCCGCGCCCACTACCCGCTTTGCCGTTATTAAATGTTTTACCGCCGTGGGGTAAGGATATTCTTCGGGTTTTTGGTTTGCCGCAAGCGCCGCCAAATCGAACCATACGTTTTTAAGGGCGAGTTTATCAAGCGAAGTTTTTAAAAGCGTATTGTCGCCTATTTGCGGGGCAAGCAGATGACAGACTACAAAATTCAACTGCGGAAAATCCTTAGCCGCCGCGGCGAGCGCGTCGACCTGCCAACAGCAGTTGCGCGGTCTGCCTATATCTACGGTTACGGTCAGGTTGTTGTCGCAAGCATAGGCGTATTCCTTGCGCATCACTTCGCCGTTTACGTCCAGCGGCGGGTGATACGCCATCAGTCCCGAGCCGTTGGAAAGCTCGAACTTGACTATCCCGAAACCCAGCTCTTTAAACAAATGCTCTTTAACGGCTTGGGCGTTTACGCAAAACGGGTCGTACGAGCCCGCGCCGACAAAGCGGTTCGGGTATTTTTTGACCGCCTGCGCCGTATATTCGTTTTGAAAGCCGAAAAACTGCCCCTGCAACAGCACCGCCCTTTCAACGCAGTTTTCGTCCATAACCTTTATAAGCGCTTCCGCCGTAGCCTGTTCTCCCATATCTTCTGGCAACATTCTGAACGAAGTTCCGTCGGCGTAAGCCGCCATACCGCCGCCTGCCGAACGCAATTCCCCGCGGGAAGTAAACCCCGCAATACATTGCACAACGTGCGCGTGCGCGTCTATAATCTTCATACCTTATCCTCCGTTATCCCCGTTCTCCCGCGGGTTTTCTGCCTCTTCTTTGTCGCCGTTTTCCGCTTCGTCAAGTTGACAACCGCCGCAATCGCTTTCGGTCATTTCCGATTGCTTGGCTTTGGAGCGGGTAAATTTGTTTACCAGCCACCTTTCCACCCTGTCCTGATATTTAAAGGAGAGAACGGCAAACAGTATACAAACGGCAAAAATTGCTATCCATACAGCAATGCCCCAACCGCTGAAAGGAATTACCGTACCGCTTCCCAAGTAGCAGTACGCGGCTATAATTAACGGGCGCACAACAGCGACGGAAACGAGAAAGAACCAAAAATTCATACCCGTAAGCCCGACCACCATACACAGAATATCGTCAGGGAAAAACGGCAAAATCTGCATAAGTAAAAACAGCACCTTGCCGCGCTTGGCGAAGTACGCCGAGTATTTTTCGGTTATTTCCCTGCCCGCTATCCAAATAACAGCGCGCTTGCCTAAGCACTTACCTATGAAATAGGCGCTCACCGAACCGACGATAACTCCCGCGGAAGCTATCAGCGTGGAAGTAAGCGGACCCCAGATAAGGCTGCCGGGGATATAGCACACCGCCGCGGGCAACGGCAAAATTACCACCTGTAATACCTGCAAAATAAAATACACGGCAACGCCCCAGCCGCCCAAGCCCCTTATCGCGGCAACCAGCGCCTCGGTTTTTTCCTTGTCGGTCGGGTATCGGCTTAGCCCGCAAACCTGACTTATAGCCGAAACGACGGCGACAACGGCGGCGGCGCAACATACAAGCACAAAGGCGCCCTTGAAGAGCGCCTGTTTTTTAAATGCAAAAGACAAAACACAAGCCAAAAAACCCGCGGCGGCAACAGCATAGCATATTGCTTTAAGCAAAACGCCCCACCCCTCCATAAAAAAGCCGGTGCAGAGCGCGATTGCAATGCACAGCAGGGTATTTAAGGTAAGTATTGCTATTGCGGATTTATTTTTCATTTTGTCAGTAATTTAGTGGCGAAAGGTTTTTATAAGTTGTAAATCTCACCTTATAGCCGTTTGTTTCCACTTCTTCGGACGAAGCGACAAGCTGAAAATTTTTATTTTTATCTAAATTTTCAAAGTACGCGTCCGCCCCGCCCACTGCGTCTACCTTGGTTACAAGCACTTCCGAACAGTAGGGAAGAAGCGTTTTATAGAGCATCGCCCCGCCAATGACGAACACCTTGTTTGGGTCGTATTTCTTTATTTCTGCAAACAGACTTTCAAGACTGCGTACGATAATGCAGTCGTCCCTGTCCTCGCCGTCGGGATAAAGCACGATATTGGTGCGGTTTTTAAGCGGCTTGCCGCCGGGGAAGGACTTTAACGTATTGCTTCCCATAACCACCACGTTACCCGTGGTCGTTTCCCTGAAAAATTTCATATCTGCGGGAATCGAAAACATAAGTCCGTTGCTCTTGCCTATGCCCCACTCCTTGTCCGCGTGTAAAATGGCTTTCATAAATCTCCTCTATCTCTTTGGTTCTTTTCGCCGCAAACTTATTCGGCTACGGGAATTACGTATTTCTTTTCGTTACACTTGTAGTCGACCAACCTGAAACTGTCCACCGTAAAATCGTAAAAGTTTTTAACGGAAGGGTCAACTTCGAGCTTGGGAGCGGCAAACTGTTCGTTTGCGATTATCTCCTTTACCATATCCACGTGCCTGTCGTAAATATGCGCGTCGGCAATAACGTGCACAAGCTCGCCCGCCTTTAACCCCGAAACCTGCGCAAACATTATTAAAAGCACGGCGTACTGCACAACGTTCCAATTGTTTGCCGTTAGCATATCGTTGGAGCGCTGGTTCAATATGCCGTTGAGCGTGTCGCCAGAAACATTGAAAGTCATAGAGTACGCGCAAGGGTACAAATTCATTTCGTTTAAATCGGCAAACGTATAGATGTTGGTAAGTATTCTGCGGCTTGAAGGATTGTGCTTTAAATCGTACAGCACCCTGTCAACTTGGTCGAATTCCCCTTCTTTGTACTTGTGCTTAACACCCAGTTGATAGCCGTACGCTTTGCCTATACTGCCGTTTTCGTCCGCCCACTGGTTCCATACCTTGGAATTGAGTTCCTTTATATTATTGCTCTTTTTCTGCCAAATCCATAACAGTTCGTCCACAGCCGATTTAAAATAACTGCGGCGTATAGTTAAAATGGGAAATTCTTTGCTTAAATCGTACCTGTTTACTATGCCGAATTTTTTTACGGTGTGCGCGGGCGTTCCGTCGCTCCAACGGGGGCGTACTGGCAAATGCGTATCCCAAACGCCGTTTTCTATAATATCCTTCATATTTTCGATAAAAATCTTATCGGCTAAACTCATCTTTCGCACCTCCGCGCTGTTTCCATAATTTTAGCACAGACGCTTTATATAGTCAATGAAAATGCAAAAACGCAAGCAAAGTATCAAAATAATTTCACATTGCAAATACTGTCGGCTATGGCGATTTGCAACCTGCGCACGTCGTAAGAATATACGTAGCCGTGGGACACGTCTTTACACTCGGCTATCAGCGCGGAAAGCTCGCGCGCGAAACAGTTTGCCGCGTTCTGCCTCGAAAGACTTTCGAGCGTCGTCCTCACGTCGCTTAACACAGATTTGGCTCCGTCCTGTCCGCAGGAGTAATTATCAAGTGAGTTGGCAAGCTCGTAACACATTTTCGTGAGGGAAAACATCGTGTTTAAATTGCCTTGGTAAAGCTCTGCGTTTTTCTTTGCCCCGCCGCGAAGATTGCCGCCGTCCGACTGCTCTTTCATAACAAAGCATTTAAGCCCCTTGTGGTCGAGTGTTTTGGCTACTCCGAGCGCGTCCTTTTCGGTGTAATAGCAGGAAACAGTAACGTAATACTTGCCGCCGCTCTCCACAATGTATCCAGCGCCGCCGTAGCTATGGACCACCGAGGACATAGAACTTGCCGAAAACGAATCGGAGGGCGCATCGTAACAAACGTAGTAAAACACGGCGTTAAAGTCAAGTTTTTGACCGCAGGAAGGTACCGCGCAACATAAAATTATAGCGGCGATAAGCGCGGTTACAGCAATTCCCGCCAGAGCTACCGAAGTTTTTACGTTGATTTTCATACATATATTGTATTTTGATTTTGTCAAAAAATGAAATTATACGCGTTTATTCCGCATTCGAATTTAATTTGCAATAAAATTTCAGGCTAAATTTTGGTTAAAATTAAAAAGCCGCCTTTAAAAAAACGACGGCGCGCAGAGCCACGTTTTCTTATACGCCACAACGCCCCTTTACTCACCGCGTACACGGGGAACTCCGCGCCCGTGCGCGCACTCGACGAGGCGATAAATAGGTCCCCTCGTCTAAGCGTCGGGCTTATTGCCCTCGCGCGAAAGCAGTTCGAACAGTTGCATTAGCACCAAAAAAAGCACCCCGTAGGGTGCTGTTTTTTGGAGCTACTGGCCAGATTCGAACTGGCGACCTGCTGATTACGAATCAGCTGCTCTACCGGCTGAGCCACAGTAGC
>CAJUHT010000035.1 GCA_910586035.1 uncultured Christensenella sp. | reverse complement strand
AAATTGCCTTTTGTACTTGTTTCTTTCTTCTCTATGCAGTTGTCAATCTTCTCTTCTTTATCCAACAACAGTTGAATTTTTTTGGTGATTTTCCTTAAAGAAAAACCGTGCTGTCATAGTCGACAGCTTTTATATGATAACAAAAGCCAAATAATAAGTCAAGCAAATTTTAAAAAATTTTTTATATTTTTAAACTTTTTGCGCGATTGCGACATATTTTCATTATATGAATAATATTGACATAAAATTTACCGCGCAAACGCTTAAAAAGCGCCCGCGCGGCAGACGAATTGCAATATTTATTTTACCACTGACCGGTAATTTTAAAATTTTCGTAAGTGAGCTTTAAATCTTCCGCCGTCATTCCGCTTGAATTGTACGCCAGCCTGCGCACAAGCCCCGACCCGTTGAAGCCGAAAGAGTACGAACGGTAAAGGGGCTGGGTTTTATGTACGTTAAAATTTGTAAAGAATGAAAAGTACTTTAAGCCGCCTATATCCCCCTCCGTCCTGTTAGCGTACGAGATTAAAGTAGATTTATTTACAAAATGATAATACCCCGCGCGCTTTTCCTGAACGGGTTTGGCAAGTTCCGTACGGACAGCCTCGATTATTTCGTCAACGCAAAAATATGCGTAAACGCTTTCGGCGGTCCTTTCCGAGGTTACCGTACTTTCCCACGCCTTATCAAACGTTTCCAAAACGCCGTTATTATAAAACGCGCCGTTGCCCGTTTTAAAATCGAGTTCGTAATATGTAACCGTTTCGCCGAATACGCAAAAGCTTCTGTAAACCATTACAGTTTCCGTTGAATTGTTTGCCTCGTTTTTGACGTATTCGTACTTGTCCGCGCCGACGGTAAAATTTTGCGGCGATTGTATGGCTTCCGCCATACCGACGACGTACTCCCGCACCTTTTTATCGCTTACAAAATAGCCTATTCCCCCGCACGCGGGCACAAACCCGCATAACAGGGTACTGCACGCCGCCAAAACGGCTATGCCCGCAATAAACGCCCTCTTCATATTTCTCCCAAACGACAGCCGTTATACTTTATCGACTGTTTCCTTTAAAAACTCAACGCTCTCTTTAAGCTCTTCAAAGCCGCCGTAGTCGCGGCGGTACGGCTCTATTATTACGCTCCCGTCAAAACCCGCGCCTTTAAGCCTTTTAAAAACTTCTTTAAAGTCGCAAATGCCTTTGCCGGGCAGGCACATTTTGCCGTCCGCGCCGAAATCGGATATGTGCACGTACGCGATTGCCCCCGCCATATCCTCTATATACATAGCGTAGGGGTATCCGCTCCGCCGCGCCTGCTTCAAATCGAAAACGCCTGAAAGGTCGGGGCAATAATTCTTTATTTGTTTAAAGAACCCCGGACGAGCGTATGCAAACCGAGAAGTATTTTCAAGACAGAGATTTACGTTGTCCCTGCGCATAAAGGAGTGCGCTTCGGCAAACCGCTCGCCTAAAAACGCAATATCGTCCTCCCCTTCCCCCGCGCGTATAAAGCCGTGAAAGGTATAATTGCGGCAGTTTAAAAGTTGCGCCGAGCGGGCTATCTGGTCAAGCCAATAGTATCCGTCCCCGCGCACCCTGCGCGAAGCGTTGAAGAGATTGCCCTCGAAATTTAACGAAAGGGCGTGCACGGAATTGACTTCCAGCCCCGCCGTTTTGGGCGCAAGCGCCTTGGAAAATTCGGGGCGGTATTCGTAAAATGTTGAAAAGAACACCTCGGTCGTATCCGCGCCGAGGGTCTTGATGACCTCCGCAGCCTCTTCCGTATTTTTCTCGGGGAACATTGCCGCCGTAGATATACCTATCTTCATAATAATATTGTATCACACGCGAAAGCAAAAATCAACAGCGGCTGAAAATTTCCCGCAATTGACAACGCGCTTAAACACGCACTGCGCCCGCGCAATACTTTGCGCGGGCGCGTTTTATTCGCCTAAGGCTATGTATCTCGAAAGGCAGTAGGTTATACGCTCGTCGGCAATGCCCGAAACGGGCGCCAGGGGATATCCCTCGCCCTCCTCCTTTTCCGCAAACGGCTGTTGCGGGACGTTATCCTCCCCCGCCGTTGCAGGCGTTGGCGCGGGTGCGGACGCCGCCGCCATAGTAGCAATGGACTGCACGGCGGTAAGCATTTCGGAGAGTTCTTCCGCCTTTTTCACAGCGTTAGCCGCCTCGCCTCCGCCGAAGTTTTCCAAAATGGGTTTAAGTTCTTTGAAGTCGGCTTTTTTGCCCGCCGCCAACATCATAAGAACAAGAACGAGTAGTTGCATTATTCAGACCTCCGTCATAGACTGTATAAAGCCATTTACGGCTTATTCCATTATATGCGGGGAGAGAAATGAAGGACTTTAAAAGTTATTCCCAAAACAACAGCCAAAACGCCAACCGCGGGGGCGACGCGCGCACCCGGGAAAACGGCGGAGCGCAGAACAACGGAGGCAACCAAAGCAAAGGCACAAGCGGCGACGTAAACGCAACAGTAAATATGGCGGCGATGCTGGCAAAGGCGTTTAACGGCAAGAGCGAAGGGCAGGTTTTGCAGACGATAATCGCGCAGGCGGAACAGGGCAAACGCGACGGCACGCTTACAAACGCCGATTTAGACAACTTTTACAACACCCTATCCCCGCTTTTAGACGGGTTTAAGAGGCAAAAATTAAAGGGCATTATAGCGCGGCTTAAATCTATTTAACGGGCTCGCAAAATATAAAAGCCGCCGCTCGGTATAAACGGCGACGGCGGGCAATTGCCGAAAAGCGGGTCAGTCCGACGCGAGTTTTTCCACTGCGCGCAAGAAAAAATCCACCTCTCTTTCGTTGTTGAATGCGGACAGCGAAGCGCGAATAAGCCCTTCGGAGCCCAATGCCTGATGCATAAGCGGGGCGCAATGCAAGCCGCCGCGCACGCATACGGAGTACTCCTCCGAAAGTCTGTACGCCGCAAGCTCGGACTGCAATTTTTCGATTGAGAGCGCGACTATACCGTAATGATTGGGTCTGGAATAGAGTTTTACGCCCTGTATCGCGCTCAGCCCGTTTAACATAAGGTCGGTTAAATAAAGCGTTCTGTCCCTGTTTTCGTACAGGTGATTTTTGAGATACAGCGCGCCCTCGCCCAGCGACACAATCGCGGGATAAGACAGCGTGCCGCTCTCCAACCTGTCGGGATAGAAATCGGGCATATTAAGGTTTATGCTTTCACTGCCCGTACCGCCAAGCATTAAGGGCTTGGGGTTGAACCGCTCGGAAAAGACGAGCGCGCCGCTACCCTGTATGCCCAGCATACCCTTATGACCGGCTACGGCAAGCGCGTCTATACCCGTTGCGCCAATATCGACTTTCTGGTGCCCGCAAGCCTGCGCGCCGTCGCAAATTAGCAGCGTTTCGCGCGGGATTTCCGCACGTATGCGCTCCACGTCGGGCGCGGTACCCGTAACGTTGGAAGCAAGCGTAACTATAACGGCTTTGGCGCCCTTTGCGGCTGAAATTAAAGCGGACAAATCTATTCCGCCCTGCGAATTGAGCGGCGCAAGCGCGACCTCCACGCCCTTGCTTTCAAGGTAATGCAGGGGGCGCAAGACGGAGTTGTGTTCGGCGACGGTGGAAACGACCTTGTCGCCCGCGTTCAACACGCCGAAAATAGCGAGATTCAACGCTTCGGTGCAGTTTTTTGTAAACACCACTCTGTCGGCAGAGGGCGCGCCGAAAAATTCAGCCAAAAGACTGCGCACGGCGTACACCCTTTCGGCGCAGGCAAGCGAAAGTTTATGCCCGCTTCTGCCGGGGTTGGCGCACATTTTAAGCGCCGCCGCCGTTGCCGTAAGCACGCCGTCGGGCTTGAAACCGCCCGTTGCCGCATTGTCAAAATAAATCATAACGCTCCTTTCAGCGGCGGCGGAATTTCCCCGCCGTATTTGCCGATGCCCAAAATATCATTTCTGCGGAAACAAACATAAAATATTTATATAGGTTACGCTTAAATAAACTATGACGCAAAGGACAAAATTATGACCGATATTCTGGCTGTCTTTCGTTCGCGCTCTCAGGCGATAGACTGCATCAACAAAATGAGAGCCCTGAATATACCCGCACAGCTTATAAACACGCCCAAGGAAGCCAACGTGGGATGCGGGCTTTCGCTTAAAATTCCCGCGGCGACCGCCACCAGAGCAAAGAGCGTTATTGCAAAACTCAACTACTCCTCGTTCTACGGCTATATGCGCATAGAAGACAGGAGCGGAAAAATTTTTATTCGCGGCTTTTAAAGCTTGCGGTAACGCGCCGCGCCGTGATAAAATACGGGTATGGACAAAAGACAAGAAATATTATGCGAGCTTGCCGCTCTTTACCCCGACGCGCGCCCCGCGCTTAAATACCGCAGCCCGTACGAACTGCTTGTTGCGGTTATACTTTCGGCGCAATGCACCGACGAGCGGGTGAACAAAGTTACGGAAGTGTTGTTTAAAGAGTATTCCACTCCCGCGGCAATGCTTAAACTTACTCAGGAAGAGCTTGAAAAATATATATACTCCTGCGGGTTTTACCGCAACAAGGCGGCGCATATCCTTTCGGCTTCGCGAGATATAGTAGAAAAATTCGGCGGCGAAGTGCCCAACGACTTCGACAAATTAAGAACGCTTGCGGGAGTAGGTCAAAAGACGGCAAACGTGGTGTGGTCGGTTGCTTTCGGCGGCGACGCCATTGCCGTCGACACGCACGTGTTCCGCGTTTCCAACAGATTGGGGCTCGCCTGCGCGGATACGCCCATAAAGGTGGAAAATCAGCTTAAACAGGCTATACCGCAAGAGGATTGGTCTAAGGCGCACCATTGGCTTATTTACCACGGCAGACGCGTTTGCCACTCGCAAAGACCCGATTGCGCAAACTGCACGCTTAAAGATTATTGCAAACACTACAACGAAAAATAAATTTGTTGCTGCTTGATTGCTTACTTGCCGAACGGTTTAATATTGAATTGTAAATAAAAGTTAAAACGGCTTGCGGACTTAAAGCGCAGGTTTATTGCTAAAAGGTTATTATTAAAATATCAGCCCCGCGCACATTACGTGCGCGGGGCTGTTTTTGCACAGTTTTACAAAAAGAAAAAGCCAAATGGGAACCACTCTTTTCTTGTTTTCCCTTACCGCCCCTTGCCTTTGCCCTTAGTAAAGGTCGGTAAAGATTTTATCAAACTTAACTTCCTTAAACCTTGTCTTCCCCCTTAGTAAAGGTCTGACAAAGATTTTTCAAACTTAACTACATTAAACTTGTCTTCCCCCTTAGTAAAGGGGGAAGATGTCTGCTAATGCAGACAGATGAGGGATGTGTAATTATATAACCTTATTTATAATTTAATTATTTTAACACCAACTATTTAATTACATACGGTACAAAGTTACTTGAACCCCCTCTCGTCGCCTAAGGCGACACTCTCCCCCTTATTACAAAAGGGGGAGAGCAAGGGGTTGACGTAGTAAAAAATATAC
>CAJUHT010000034.1 GCA_910586035.1 uncultured Christensenella sp. | reverse complement strand
GGTCGCCCACGCGGGGAACGTTTGCCAATGCGGCGAGCTGAGAGCGAAAAACAGCGCCTGCGGTGCCGTCCGCAGGCGCTAACTGTTGGGTTAATGGTTGTCAACCATTAAAGAACGGCGGCTCGGCGAAGTACACATTTAATAGCCAATAGCCCGAAACGCAATCGAGCTCTGCCGTGCGTTTCGGGCTGTCAACACTTCTAATAATGCAGGTCAGGGCGGCAGCCCTGCCGAATAGACGGAAATGGTAGACAACCATTAACGCAAATAAAAAGCCGCAAAACGGAAAACTTCGCGCCTTGGGCGCATTAAATTACGCCGTATTGCGGGCTTACAGCCCGCTTTATGGAAGGATAAGCGAAAAGAATATAATCATTCATACAAGATTATCATTAAACTATTATGAGTATGCGAAAAGTAAAGCGAAATATTGCGAAAAGTACAATTAAGATATACCGAAAAATAAAGCGCTAAATTTTACATATCGTAATAATAGCTGAAAAAAGCCCGAAACACAAAAAAACAGCAAGTTTTAACCGCTAAAACTTGCTGTTGATTTTGTTGTAAAATGGCTGTAAAAGGCTTATTTTTGCTTGTTTCGGAACGACTAAATGCGTAACTTTCGGTTACGCTTAAATTTGTCGTATTAGATATTCCAACGTGTTAGGAATTTGCTCTCTACTGACGCCGTTGCCGTAAAGATAGAAGTACAATTCTTGTAATGTTTTCTTTGCGGTATTCTCCAAAGCGTCAAACTTCGCCTCGTCTTTATCTTTTCGGAACTCTGTAAGGCTTTGAGATTTTAAAGCTTTGTACTTTTCCGTTAGGTTCAGATATTTTTTGTCGTTAATAAATTTAGTTTCGATGACGTCGAATTTCTCTTCGTCGGTTAGCTCCTTCGGCGGGTTCGGTTGCGCCGTTGTTTGCTTGCCCTGGTTCTTTGGCGCGTCAGGGTTGGCGGCTTGTTTCTTTTCGTAGGCGCGTTTCTTATACTCCTTGTAAATAACGTTACAGCGACGTATTAAACGGCTATGCGCGGTGAGAATGGTTTTTTCGTTTTTGGTCTTTGCTTTCGCGTTCTCTTCGCATACGGTGTTGCCGTTCTCGTCTATGTATTCCCTGTAACACTTTAAAACGCCTTTTTTGATGAGGCGGTTAATAAGTGAGCAGGCAGTAGTAGGGGGAATATTAAGCGCGGCGGCGATACAATTAACAGTGCCGTTGAAGTCTTTGGCCGTGTTCGGGTTAAGCTTGTTGTTAATTATAAGGCTAACAAGAACCGCGTCGAGGTCGCAGAGCTTGACGGGCGGTTGTCCTTCTTCGAGTTGCAATTCTTCGGTGAAAAGAAATTCATAGCATAATATAAACGGCGTGCCGTTATATTCGACGTTGATATGATAATTAGATTTGACAAGCTTGTCGAGGACGTGTTTAAGCTCTTTAAGATTTGCGGCGGTGGTTTTGGAGCTGTGTCCGACTTTAATGGTAATCTCCCTGTAAGGCAATTCGGCAGTATGCCCGAAAACCTTTTCTTCGGTATGAATTAAGCCTAAAAATACGCGTGCCGAGTAAGTAAGGCGCGGCTTGTCTTTTGGCGTGAAAGCGCTTTTAACTTTGGTCTGAACGTCGTCGGGCGCGTTTTTAAAAAGCGCTTTGAGCTTGGACGGCGTGCGCGTTTTTTCCAATAGAGCATACGGCAATTGGAAATAATTATTATTAAGTTTTTTAGTCGCTGTTAAAATGCTCATTAGCCTAACCTTTTAATTTAAAGTAGTATTTCGAAATACTACTTGCGCCGGGGTTAAGTAGTAGCACGTGTAACTACTTGCGCCCGGTTCAAGTGGTTGTACGTGCTACTACTTATTTCGATACCGATACGCTTTTATACCAATTATAGTGGTCGTCCCAATCGTGGGAGCGGCACTCGGAACATTTAACCGTTTTATCCTTACCATATTTCCAACCGAGGGAACGCACGGCTTGCGCACCGTTGTATATTCTTTCCGTTTCTTTAACTTTTTCATATTTGCCGCAATTGTCGCAAACGCATATATAAGTTCGTGTACTAAAACTTGATACACTCATTGTTTTAACCTCTTAAATTAAACGTCTAATTTGATTTGAATGAAAGGGCGCGCGCCGCCCTTGCCGACGTGGCGGTGCTGTTCGGCGCAGTTCGGACACCATTTATTTATATTGTTGCGGTCGATTGCCCAGCCTTCGTCGCGGGCTTTGTCGTAATAACTGCGCAACGTGCGCGCCTCGAAGACTTGTTTGTGGCCGCAATCGGCGCAAATAATAGTGTACGTCATAATAATGGTTGTCCTTCAATTCTAAGATTTAAAAGGGGTTTAAGCCCCTGAATTTTTATTTTGACGAGGTTTACGTGCGGGCGGTTCGGGCGGTTCAGGAACGTTGTCGGCGGCGTGTTCGTCGACGTTGCCGCCGTGATGCACTGCATCACGCGCGGGTTTTTCGGTTGCCGACGTCGGCGCAGGAGCAGGCGCGGCAGGGTTTGCAGACGTTGCGGTCTGCTCGTAACCTGCGGGCGGCGCGGCGGGTGCGCTTATAAGCCTGCGCTGTAATTTTAAATACTTTTTCATAAGCCTTTGACGTTTGCGCTTGGAAAGCTTTTTACCCGTTCCCACGTAGAGCCTTTCAGCAAGCTTGTCCAGCTCTTTCTCTATGGGCGCAAATTCCTGCTGGGCTTCGAGCTCGGCGCGGCGTTCTATAATATCCTGGGCGCGGTTCGTTAAAGGTTTGAAAATAAGCCGCCACCACCAACCGCGGCGCCAAGGCGTTTGCTCGTCCTCTCGCGCTTCGATTTCCGCTTGTTGTTTAACGTATTCAAGCTTTCGCATTTTTGAAAGCTCTTCAAGCTCAAAGTAGTATTTTCGGCTTAATGTTTCGCATTCGTTTGCAATTTGTTCTTCTGAAAGGTTAAGCGAATTTTTAACCTGTTTAAACAATTGCTCGTAACGTTCGTGCAGTTTTTCTATATCTTTATTTAAAATATATAAATCAGCTTTTTTAAGTTTTGAAGGTTCAGTTTTTACCTTTTGAGGGTATAAAACGTCATAAAGTTTTTTAAGCTCTTCGGCTGAGGTTTCTTTTGCGTTGGCTGTTAAGTTGATTGTAATATTAGGTTGTTTACGTTTCAAAATTTTCTCCCTCGGACGGATAAAAGTCGTCCTCGTATTCGTAGCCGTCATATAGCTCGCGTATGTCGCCATTGTGAGTATATGAAGTTTCAACGTAATTGCCGCTTTTGCTGTTTGTGGCAATATATTCCTCAATGGCGCTTGTATCCAGGAACTCGCGGCAATACCAGGTTGATTGGTAAAGCCGCTTGAAATTATCAAACTTATCAATGCGTTTGCGCGGTTCAATAAAGCGTGAGCCAGAGGCTCGAATATCTTTATGTATCTGCACCGCTCGCGGGGCGGCTAATAACATAATAACCCTATAATGTCGGCATTCCATTAAAAATTTGAGTTGACCTTTGGGAAGGTGCTCGCCTTTGGAGCTAAATTCATTTTCAGCCTCGTCTAAGATTATAAGTGGAGCAGGGTATAAATTTCTATATTTTTCGTCTTTGTTTGATACGCCTATATCTTTGCCTTCAATTGGAATTCCCTTGAACTCAATGCCCGCGCGGGTTTTAAGCTTATAGTTAGTATTTAAATAAATTGGCGGTGCGTTGGGGAACGTGAGCGGCGTTTTTCGGTTAGCGTTCTTCTTGCGTATAAGCTGTTCGGATAATTCCCAACGTTGCGTGCCCTGTGTTTTAAGGTATTCGTCCACAAAATGCCGCATAAGCGACGATTTGCCCGTTCCGCGCGGGCCAAAGAAAATGACTATTTCGCTTTCGGGATTAAGAATTAAATCAGGCATTATTTTTTATTTTGAAGCTCTTTGTAGATTTTAATAGCGATAAACACGGCGGCGAGAACGCCAAAGCCGACGGTAATCCAGGTCAAAGGCGTAAGTAGTCTTCCGAACGCGGCAACAACGTCTACGAATTCGCCGAAGATAATCCGCGCAAATAGCGAGCATATAAACGCGATTATAAAAAATACCGTCATTTCTTTTTCCTCGGTTTGTTTCGGCTCTTGCGTTTAACGTTACGTTTCTGCTTTGCTGGTTTAGGCTCTGGACTACGACGTTTACGGAACGGGAGTTTAAAAAGCCATATAAGGAATTTGTACAATAAACAAATTACAATTGGCGCGAGGAAAATTATCAGTAACCAAGCCCACCAGGGTAAAACGCCCAACCAGGCGCAGGAGCTACACCCGCCGCAACCTCTTTTATCATTAAAAGGTTCGTCGGCTGGTGATTGCTTATTGTCTACCACGCCGAGGTTATATGCCTTACCGTCGGTTTCAAATTCAAGCCGAAGTATTTCGACGTCGTAAACGTTGTTGAGCTCTGCCTCGCCGTCGGCTATGCCTGGTATTTTAGTTACCCAGGGAATAAACGACAGCCAGACATTGTTTATTTTATACTTGTCCTGTGCCTCGTAAAAGTTCAAAACCCATTTCGTGCCGGCCAACTTATCCGCGCCTACAAGCTCATAATCTTCGTTGTGCTCGTCCGCGATAAATTCCGAAGTCGTACGTATGCGTTTGCGCAGAAACTTTTTCGCGGGTCTGATATTGCCGCCGCCCTGGTTGCCCCAATATTCTTTGTCCGTAATCGTCAGCGGCTCGGTATTGTAAACGCCTGTGCCGTAATCGATATATTCGGGGTCGTGAAAGTCGTAAAGGTAGTCGTGGTTTGTGTGGAACGGGTTACAACAAATTTTACAATGTGCTCTTGTCGCCGAGAAAATCAAGTCCGCGCTTATCAGCTTGTCAATAGGTCTGTCGGTATCGAAGGCGACGAAGTACGCTTTTGTGGTGCCTTCCATTGCGCCCCAGCCGAGATTTAAACCGTCTTCGTAATAGCAATACCCGACTACTTTCTGCGTAATTTCGATAACTTCGGTTGTTTCCAAAGTGTACGTAACATTTCCGTCAACAGTTTGCGCCGTCCAGAACTGCGCAACCCTGTTTGGAATTTCGGATATATGCCCGACTTCGGGGGCGGTGTCTATCTTCTCGTCAAATGGGCGTAAAATGTTGGATATGTTGTAATATCGAACGTCGGCGGGGCTTAATTCGAAGTAAAGGACTTTGTACTTAAAAAATACGCCGTTCGCGCTTAAAGGTTCGAGCGAATAGGACTTAAATTTCAGGTTTTTGTCGGTGTTTGGCTCGCGCGCGATATTGACAGAGCTTGCGCGCAGGCTCTGTTTGGTTCCGCTCGGTTGGTAGACATAAATCAGCAGTTCGCCGTCCGTGCTCTCGGCAATTTGGATAAGCTGTAAAGAATAATCTTGCGGGTTCTCTGGGTATTCGGCGAAGTTGAAAGCGGTATCCTTGGATAAATCGTCCAGAACGTTGGAAACGGTTTCGGCGGCGTAAGCATTACCGCAAACGCCGCTAATAACCGCATTAAAGATTAAACAGAATATGCAAACGAGTACAATCGCCGCAAATTTAGTTAAGCCTGATACTTTGCGCATTAGGTTCACCTTATGAAGGGAGTACAACAATTTGGTCTTTGTCAAGGTTAATATCGTCTATAACGGAAATTTTGCTAAGCCCTTTTTTGTTCATATAAATACCGCTTGTACTTTCATAAGTTACGTTCTTTGTATAATCCTGTCCGTAAGTGTATGTGATAGTATAAATAACTTTGTTGAATAGGCAGTCCTGTCCCATAGAGGTGGACGTATCGGTTGCGCCGTTATTGTACACATAATTATTGACTAACGTCCTTGCGGTATCGTAAGTACTGCTTGGGCCGCCGCCGTTGACGAGCTTAAACAAATCAAAAGTAAATTTACCCGTATTGGTTGTAACGTCAGCGTATTCCCTACCTGTAAAATTTGTAGTGCCTGTGCCGCTTTTCATTAAGTCGGTGATACGTTGGCGAGTAGTGGTGGAAAGATATAATTTGATTGTGTACTGTGAAACCGTGCCCTCAACGGTGCCAATACCGTAAGTAGGTCTTACTGCGATAGTATTCTCGGTATTGCCGACATAGAGCCGCCCTGTCTTATCCGCGGCAAGAGCGGGGTTGAGCTGGGCGCTGAACGCATTGACCGTTTTTAAATAATCTACCTGCGCGATAGCGTTTACCGTCGTATCTAAATAAGAGGCAACTTTGACGTTAATAGGCTCGCCGAAAGCCTGTTTAACGGTGAGCGTAGCGGTAAGTCCGAACTCGGTTGCGGGGGTTACGGTTGCATAATCTGCAATCGATTTACCGCTCGCCCAGGAGCTGGAAGAGTTCTTCCAGGATACGCCCCAAACAACGTTTTTGTCTGCGGCGTCCGCGTTCACGGTTGCGGTGAGAGTGTAAGCGGTATTGGCCTGCGGGTCAATGCCGTATCCCTCGAAGTCTTCGGCCGCAATACGTGCGGTAGTAAGTTTTATGCCATTATTCTCGGTAACGTCAATAAGCCCGCCGCCCTGGGTGTTGTCGTTCGGTGGGGTCGGGGTGTCGGGGGTGGTTATTTCCTGTTTCCATTTAAGAGGGTTGGCTGTGCCTGTTATAAGGTAGCCCGTAGTAATTACGGAGCTGGCTATAACTGCCAACAGCAGTATAAACGCAATAATAATCTTTGCTAACGTTGCGCCGCCGTCAGAGTGTGAGGGGTAATATTTCTTTGACATTTCAATCTCCTTTTCGGAGGCTTTTCCGCGCTCCGACTAAATAAATTTTTATATCTACGGCTTACCCGCCGCCCGATAACGTTAAAAATGCAGTGCAGGGACAGACCTCTCTTTTTCCGAAGAGGTCTGCCCCTGTTAGTTCGGTTTTTTCGTTTGTAGTGTATCAATCTGCTTATGCTCTACGTCCATATACACGCGGACGTATAAGCTTTTCCCACGGTCGGGATAACCGTCCGAGCGTGCCAAAACTTTTACTCTGGGCGAAAGGCTTTCCAGATAGTCCGAAAATTGTTTTACTTCTTCGGGCGTTCCGTGCAATCCGACTTTAATCACTTTTTCACCTCGCAGTTGCTTTCAATTAAGTCTATAAGTTGTTGAGCCTCGACAACGTGCAAAATCTTTGCGTGGAAGTACAGGAAGTCAAGTATACCGTCAAGGTCGTTCCAATCTAAATGCTTATTGAAATAATCGTAGTAATCTGGGAATTGCGCTTTTATAAGTTTTTGCACGTTCGCGCCAGCTT
>CAJUHT010000033.1:5779-7271 GCA_910586035.1 uncultured Christensenella sp. | reverse complement strand
ACCGAGGAAATCATACAGGGCACTCCCGCTACCTGCACGCAGACGGGCTTATCAGACGGCAAGCGTTGCACGGTTTGCAATAATATTACGCTTGAACAGACCATAACGCCCACCGTACCCCACACCGAGGAAATCATACAGGGCACTCCCGCTACCTGTACGCAGACAGGCTTGTCCGAGGGCAAGCGTTGCACGGTTTGCAATAACGTTACCAAACAACAAACGGTAATTCCCGCCCTTCCGCACAGCGAAGAATATGTAAAAGGGTTTGCTTCTACCTGCGTAAAAACGGGTTTGACCGACGGCAGGCGTTGCACCGTCTGCCACACTATAACGCTTGAACAGACGGTAATTCCCCTTATCCCGCACAACGAAATAATTATAAAGGGCACTCCCTCCACCTGCACGCAGACGGGTTTATCCAACGGTAAACGCTGTACGGTCTGCCGTACGGTTACGGTTGAGCAAACGGTTTTGGCGCTTATAGCTCATACCCCCTCGCATATGGAGGAAACGCAGTCCACCTGCGCCAAACGAGGCAATATAGAATTTTGGAAATGCGGTAGCTGTAAAAACAGCTTTGCCGACGAAGCTTGCCTAACCAAGCTTACGGAAGACGAAATTTATAAGCCGCTTGCCGAACACCCCTATAAGCTGTGCTTTGACGATACGCGGCACTTTAAACTGCCGACTTGCGGGCACGACGCGGAGGAAAAAGACGGCGCAGAGCACACATATGACGGCAAAACTTGCACGGAGTGCGGTTTTTGCAATTACGGCGTTGTTTATACGCTTAATTTAGACGGCTTATCTTACAGCGTTACGGATTTGAAGTCTACCGTTTATAAAGACGAAATTGAAGTATACGGAGAATACGGCGGGCTACCCGTTACGGAAATAGCGCAAAACGCTTTTTTTAACAATTACATAACAGCTTTAACCCTGCCCGACAGCATTACAAAGATTTACAAGGACGCAATATATAATTGCGATTATCTTACCGCACTGCACATACCGAAAAACGCAACGCTTATACAGGGCGCGGTAACCGACTGCGACGGTTTAGAAGAGTTGACGGTTGCCGCGGAAAATGCAAGCTACGTTAGCGTAAACAACTGCATTATACACAAGTCGTCGAAAACGCTTATACTCGGCTGTAAAAACAGCGCTATACCCGCAGACGGAAGCGTAACAAGCATAGGCAATTATGCGTTTGACGGCTGCGGCGGTTTGACCGAAATATCCATTCCGAACAGCGTAACAAGCATAGGCAATTATGCGTTTAGAAATTGTACAAACATAACGGAAATATCTATCCCCGGCAGCGTTACTACCATAGGCAATTATGCGTTTTACAGTTGCAACATATTAAATTTGAACATAGCCGACGGCGTTAAAAACATCGGAAACTACGCATTCTGCTATTGCTCAAAATTAACGCAAATCACTTTGCCCGAAAGTGTTAAAGCTATCGGCTCGGACGCATTTTCAC
>CAJUHT010000033.1:0-5679 GCA_910586035.1 uncultured Christensenella sp. | reverse complement strand
TGCCCGAAAGTGTTAAAGCTATCGGCTCGGACGCATTTTCACACTGTACAAGTCTTACTACAATCATCATACCGGCAAGCGTTGAAACTATTGGCGCTTATTCCTTTGCAGATTGTACTAACCTTTCGGAAATAAATATGCAAAGCGGCGTTACCCGCATCAACGGAAACGCGTTTAACGATTGCACGTCGCTTAAAAAAGTAAACTTCCCCGCAACCGTTAAATATATCGCATCGGACGCCTTTATAAACTGCGGAGGCTTGGAAGAGCTGACGGTTGAAGAAGGCAATATTAACTACTTGGGAGTAAACAACTGCATTATAGATAAAAGAAGCGGCGCGCTAATTTTGGGGTGCAAAAACAGCGTTATTCCAAGCGACGGAAGCGTTACCTCAATTGGCGAATACGCGTTTAGAGGTTGCACGCAGTTAATTTCTATTCATATCCCCGCAAGCGTTACGACGATAGCAGGCGGCGCGTTTACGGGTATGACGTCGCTGGGCGAAATAACCGTTGCGCCCGAAAATTCGAATTATTACGTTAAGGACAACTGCCTTATTGAAAAAAGCAGTAAAACGCTTGTTTTAGGTTGCAAAGGCAGTATTGTGCCCACCGACGGAAGCGTTACTAAGATTGGCGACTATGCGTTTGACGGCTGCATTGAGCTTACGGATATTACCATTCCCAAAAGTGTAACGCATATCGGCTATTCGGCTTTCAAGAATACCGACGTAAAAAATTTATATTTGGAAGACCTTGAAAGCTGGCTTAAAGTTACTTTCGGAAGCGCCAGCGGCGTATATCTCTGTTCCCCTTTGCAGAAAGGCGGCAATATATACGTAAACGGCGAACTTTTAACCGAGTTTATCGCCCCCGACGGCATAGACGAAATACCCGGGTACGCATTTGATAACTGTTTAAGCCTTACAAAAATAGTTATACCAAACCACGTTAAAGAAATAGCAAGCTATGCTTTTGACAACTGTGCCAACGTAAACGAAATTATCGTAGGCGACGGCATTACCTCACTTTTTAATGTGAGAGATTTTAAAAATCTTAAAACCATAACTATCGGCAATGGCATAACTGAGATAAAGACAAATACTTTTCTCAGTCTTACTCAGTTATCGAGCGTAACCCTCGGCGAAAATATAACCGAGATAGGTAGTAATGCGTTTGCACGTTGCTCTTCATTGACTCAATTAACCTTTAATAAAAATTTGCAGACGATAGGAAGCAACGCTTTCCGCCTGTGCTCGGGACTTACCCAAATAGAACTGCCCGATAGTCTGCAAAGTTTGGGAGCTTACGTATTCGCGGATTGCACAAGCCTTACAACGGTAACGCTTCCACAGGGCGTTGACAAGTTATACAGTACTTTCAGCAATTGTTCCGCACTGAAAGATATTTATTTTAAGGGCACGCTCGAACAGTGGGAGGCAATTCCAAAATCTAACTGGGACTACGGCACGGGAGAATATACAATTCACTTTATCGACGGCACAACTTTAAACAAGGGCGATGCGTAACTGAAAAAACGTTTGTAGCCCCGCGGCAAAATTGCCGCGGGGCTTTTACTTGCAAACTGAACTTGCCGCAACATATTAACCTTGCCGCGGCTTGCCCCCCTACTCCACCGTAACCGACTTGGCTAAGTTGCGCGGCTTATCGGGGTCGCGCCCCAACAACACAGCCGTTTTATAGGCGACAAGTTGCAACGCCACCGCCGAAACGAACGGCGAAAGGACGGCGGAACATTGGGGAAGCAACCACACCGCCGCGCTTGCTTTAAGCTTTTCGGCAACGTCGGCAAGGCAGGTTATAACCGCCACTTTGCCCCTGCGGGAAATAATCTGGCTTACCGCGTTGCAACACTTTTCGGCAAGCGCGGGGTTGCATATTACAACCACGCTAAGCGTGTTTTCGTCGATTAGCGCAAGGGTGCCGTGCTTCAACTCGCCCGCGGGATAGCCGTCGCTGAACACGTACGAAACTTCCTTTAATTTTAAAGAAGCTTCCACCGCCACGGCATAATCGAGCCCCCTGCCCAAGAAAAACACCGCGCTGCTTTTGGCGCACTGCCGCGCAATTTCCTCGGCGTTCGCTTCGCTCTTTAAAAGTTCGCCTATGCCCGCGCCTGCAAGGGTAAGCTCCTCCTGTGCGGTAAACAAATCTTCGGTGAGCTTTGCCATAAGATACAACGCGGCAAGCTGACCTATATAGCTTTTAGTAGCCGCAACGCATACCTCCGCCCCCGCGCAGACGGGCACTACAAGGTGGGCTACGCGGGTGATTTGGGAATAGCCGCAGTTTGTAACCGCAACCACGCGCGCCCCCGCCCTTTTAAGCGCCGAAACCGCCTCTATCGTATCCGCCGTTTCCCCGCTCTGTGTTACGGCTATAACAAGCGTGGCGGGCGTAACTTTCGGCGGAGAATACCTCAGTTCGCTTGCAATTTCCACCTGACAGAACACCCCGCACTTTTCGGTAAAATAGCTCTTTGCCGCAAGCCCCGCATTGTACGCCGTTCCGCACCCCGTTATAATTATTCTGTCCGCCCCGCGCACGTATTCGGTAAGCCGCTTAACGTCCACGTTGCGGAAAAAACCACCGCACGTTTCGGCTACGGTGCGCTCGGCTTCGTGAATTTCCTTAATCATATAGTGGGGGTAACCGCCCTGCCCCAGAGTGAATTGCTCGGGGAATATGGGGCGGCGAACGCGGTTTACGGGGGTTAATTTGCTATCGTAAAAGGTTACCGTTTCCGCAGTGATTTCGGCGATGTCCCCGTCCTCCGGCACGCACACCGAAGTTACGGAAGCGGGCAGTGCCGGAATATCGCTACACAGCACCGCGCCGTTTCCGTCAAAGCCCACAACCGCGGGGCTTTTATACTTTACCGCTATTATCCCCTCGCGGTCGGCGCACAGCACGCCCAGCGCAAAGGAGCCCTGCAATCGCGCCGCCGCGCGCGCAACGGCTTTAAGCGCGTCGCCCTTATAATAAAAGTCTATAAGCTTGACTATAACCTCGCTGTCTGTATCCGAAGCAAAGGTTGCGCCGCCGTCGGAAAGTTCCTCTTTCAGCTGACGGTAGTTTTCTATTATCCCGTTATGCACAACCGAAAATTTGCCCGAACAGTGCGGGTGAGCGTTTGTATCGTTGGGCTCGCCGTGGGTTGCCCAGCGGGTGTGCCCTATCGCCGTACTGCCTTTAAGCCGCTCCGCCTCGGGCATAAGATTGCTTACCCTGCCCCCGCGCTTTACCGTGCAAATTTTGCCGCCGTCAAGCGCCGACATACCCGCGGAATCGTACCCGCGGTATTCCAGCCGCAAAAGCCCCTGAAAAACTTCCTCCGCCGCGTTTCCGCTCTTTCGCACAACGCCTATAATTCCGCACATATCACCCTTCCCCCTCGCCAAAAACGATAGCTTTTTCTATGTCCGCGCAAATCTGCGCGCACTCCTCGCGCGTTCTGCTCTCCACGGTTACCCGCACCACTTCTTCCGTGCCCGAAGGTCTTAAAAGCAACCTGCCCCGCCCGGCAACCGCCTTTTCCGCCCGCTTTACCGCGGCAATTACCGACGGGCGTTTTACTGCCGCCGCCCTGTCGCGCACCTTTACGTTTACGGTGAGTTGCGGGCGCTTTATAAAGCCGTGCGCAAGCTCGGCAAGCGGCGCGCCCCTTTCTATGACCGCCTCCATTACCGTTATGGCGGTTACAAGCCCGTCGCCCGTGCTTTCCAGCTTGCCGAAAATTACGTGCCCCGACTGTTCGCCGCCCAGCACCGCGCCGCACTCGCTCATTTTCTGATAAACGTAGCTGTCGCCCACGGCGCAACTTTCAACGGTTATACCCTCCGCGGCAAGGCTGTCGCCCAGCCCGCCGTTGCTCATAACCGTAGCCACTATTCTGTCGCCTAAAAGCTCGCCCTTATCCTTTAAATATCTGGCGGCAACGTACATTATGCCGTCGCCGTCCACCACCGCGCCCCTGCCGTCAACGCAGATACAGCGGTCGGCGTCGCCGTCGAATGCAAAACCGATATCCAAGGCGTTATCCTTTACAAGCTTAACAAGCGCGGCGGGCGAGGTGGAGCCGCACCCCTCGTTTACGTTGAGCCCGTTAGGCTCCGCGCCAACCGCGTAAACGGTTGCGCCGAGCGCGTCGAAAACGCTTCGGGCAATTTTATAGCTTGCGCCGTTCGCCGTATCCAACCCCACTTTTAGCCCCTTGTACGAGCAGGTTGAAAGGGAAATCAAATGCCCGATATAGCGGTTTCTGCCCGCAACGTAGTCGACGGTTTTGCCAATTTTATCCCCCTTGGCAAAGGGTATCGCAAACGGCTCGCCGCCGATAAACAGCTTGCCGTCTATGTAATTTTCTATCAAATTCAAAACGCCGCGTTCGAGTTTTTCCCCGCGGGAATTGACGATTTTTATACCGTTATCGAGATAACTGTTGTGGCTTGCCGAAATCATTACCCCGCAGTCGAACCCCTCGCACCGCGTTACGAACGACACGGACGGCGTTGTGGTAACGTGCATTATGTACGCGTCGCCGCCCGACGCCGTTATGCCCGCGGCAATGGCGTATTCGAGCGTGTAGGAGGATAATCGCGGGTCCTTGCCAATTACTATTTTGCAACGCCCGCCCTTAGCCGTATAATACCACCCGAGAAACCTGCCGACTTTAAACGCCTGTTCGCCCGTAATCGTTTCCCCGACCCTGCCGCGGAAGCCGTCCGTACCGAAATATTTACCTGTCATACCCGCTCCTTTTGGTGTAATAACGGCAATTGAGCCGACAATATGCGCCAACCAATGGCTTTTTACGCATATGCGCCGAAAACGCCGTAACATTAAAGCATATGCGGGGCGGAGCATAAAAGTTTACAGGCATATGCGCCTTGATTTATATGCGCCTCAACGCAACGGAAAAAGAGCCCCGCCTTTTACCGTAATTCCCATAGGGAATATGTTGCTGTGTTCTTATTTATAATGGTACTCCTTGTCTGAAATCGGGCGTTTCAAGTTATTTTCTCCCGTTCCGCAAGAAGAACACATAAGTTTAGTTTGCTTTTTCGGTTACCGTCCGTTTTTCTCTCTCAATGCGGCTTCTTCTAACAATGATTTATATCCCGCTTATTGTCATAAATTTACCTCCGAATTATTAGTTTTTATATCTTCGTCCACGCAAGAAAGAGTGGAATAGATACCGTAAAAAAGGCGCGAAAAAAGCCGCTGATAACTTCTTGTATCACCGACTTCTAACCGTGTTTAGCAACATAATGTGCTCTATGATGGTTGGTCATTCTATTAAGTTAGAGAATTGATTTTAGTGCCGTTTTCCGAAAAAATCGTACACTCATAAAAGCCTATCACGGCTCACGTCGTCGCGGCAAACTTGCGCTCTATGCCACACGCTTAAAAGCGGAGGCAACTTTGCGCCGTTGCCGTTCCTCTTCCCAAAAAGTTCTTCGATACTTTTCGGGAACCCTAAAAGCGTACAACTAAAAAACCTACGCTCTACCCGTAAGCTAAGGCGCGGGCGGCTATACTGCCCAAACCTTCCGCGTCCTATGAGCTGTCGCTCATTGCGGAATCTGCCGAACTCATAACCGTTATCCGTTCGGCACACCCTTTCAAAAGGGTACAATACCACTCATTACACTACTG
>CAJUHT010000032.1 GCA_910586035.1 uncultured Christensenella sp. | reverse complement strand
CTATTTCTTTTAACCGTTCTAAATCTTCGTCCGATATATAAATTAACGGGCGGCGTGCTTTCAGTTCTTTTAATTCTTTCATTTTTGCAAATCTCCTAAAAATGATATTTTAACGCCCTTGCGGGCTGTTGGTTCCGATAATCTCAACTCCTGCGCCGTTTATGGCAGTGCAGGAGCCGAGATTTGCAAGCACCGTTGCGGTTTTCCCCCGCGCGGGAGCGTATCGAGCGCGCAACCGTGCGCGCGTACGATAAAGCGATTTCCCCGTAGCCCCGCCAAAAATCTTTTGAGGAAAAATTGAAGGCTCGGCGGGGCGGGGCGACAAGTTTAGTTTTCAACAACTTTACTTGTTAAAAACGATTATATCAGCAATTTTAATTGTTGTCAACAACAATTTTGCTTGTTATTTTGTAGAATTTATATAAGGAGCAAAAATTTGTATGAGTTTTTCGCAAAAAGCAAAAGAATTGCGTGAATATTCGGGACTTTCTCAAAAGGGATTGAGCGAGAAAATAGGTATAAGCGCGGCGGCAATTGGTTTTTTAGAACTTAATGAAAATGAGCCCAAGGGAGCAACAGTTAAAGCATATGCAAAATATTTCAACGTAACTGCTGATTATCTGCTCGGCTTAGAGGACGACTTTGGCGCGAGAACGGCGACCAGCGCCGCGCCTGCGTATAACGGATTGACTTCGGAAGAGCGCGAGCTCCTGCGGCTTTTTCGTGAACTCTCGCCATATCTGAAAGGAATGACTTTAAACGCCGTTCGGAGCTGGGCGAAAAATGACGGGGACAGCGAGCGCAAAAAGGTTTAAAATATTCTTTGCGTAATATCGCAAAGGAGTTTTGAATATGAAAGAGTTACAAAAGCTTAAACCGCTCGCGGAGCAATTTTTTGCGCTGTCGGTGCAGTTGTTGGAAGTAATCGACGCGGACGACCAGGAATACGCGCGATTTATCGAAAGTGTAAAAAAAACGCCTGCGGAAAAGTTTTAGTTTTCCCACAGGCGGCGGATAAGGAGGATATTAGCGAAGAGAAAGAGGAAAGGCAATCAACCCTATTTTTGACGAAAAAGGAGTTGAATAAAATGCCAAGCAATTTTAAACAGATATTAGAGAAACAAAAAATAATCAGATACCGAGAAGAAACAGGAGTGTACGAAATACGCAAGCAAATTGACGGGGTTTCTTACTTCGGCTCGTCCAAGAACCGCGACGAGGCAGTACGCAAATTTTTGCTGGACGTGCGGAACGGCGGCAAGCCTGCAAGGGGTAAATGTGTGCCCGTGCCTGCCGTAATCGAGCTACCGAAAGTACTACCGCTGTTTAACGACGTCGCGGCGCGGTGGTTGGAACTGCGAAAGCCGCTAATAAAAGCGACAACGTACGAGCATTACGAAAGTGTTTTCCGAGCAAATATTTTCCCTGCATACGAGGGGCGCAGGGTGGACGAGCTTAAACAGTCAGACTGTCAGGAGCTAATAAACCGCTACATAGATTGCGAGAAGTACAGAACGGCAGACAAGATATATCAGTCGTTAAAAGCCATATTCGAGTTTGCTCTCGGCGAGGAGCTTATCGAGCGTTCACCAATGCGGTTTATCAAACCGCCGCAGTACGAGGAGCAAAACGGCGTTTCGCTAACGCTCGAAGAGGAGCGGGAGTTCTTGCGGTTGCTTGCCGCCAGCAAATGCGACGAAGTAATAAAACACGCGCTTATCTTCATACTGTACACCGGAATAAGACGTTCAGAGCTTGCAAGCGCGCGTATCGAGGACGGCTGTATCGAAGTAAAAAACTCAAAAACCCGCAAAGGGTTTAAGGAAAAACCGCGAATTATTCCCGTAACGCCTATGTTATCGCCGTGGTTGCCGAGCTTTAAGCTCGAACTAATGCGCACAGTGCGCCCTGACGCGCTAACGCAAGCGTTTAAAAGGCTTATGCCCGCGCACCACCAGCACGAACTGCGGCATACCTTTATAACGCGTTGCCAGGAATGCGGCGTTCCGCGAGAGGTTGTTTCGGTATGGGCGGGGCACGCCGCAGATAATACGCAGACAAGCAACGTATATACGCACTTTTCGCGGGAGTTTATGAAGAGAGAGGGTAAGAAAGTAAACTATAATATATAATGACCGCCGTTTACACCCAAGTTACACCCAAATTTTGGCGTTTTGGGCATAAAAAAGACCTTGTAAATCGTTCATTTCGTGGTAGAAATAACGAAAAACAAGGCTTTTTGGCTGGGGTAGCTGGATTTGAACCAACGAATGACGGAGTCAGAGCGTGAATTTTCATAAAAAAAATGGCGAAATCGCCGCATTTTAAGCACTTTTATAGCTAATTCACAATTTACACGCAAGCCTGCGTTTTCTTCCTTGTATTTATAATTTTAAAAACTTTTGACAAATATCAATTAGTCGTTGACAAATATCAAGTAATCGCATATAATAAAAGTACAACGAAGGGCGATAACCGAGTTAGGTTACAATGGCGGTTAGCCCGAATTGTTTAGTTAAAATAACTGTCCCAATTCTGAACGCGAGGGCAGTTATTTTTTTATGCGAATAGTTACAGAAGATTTAGTAACCGTAACCGAAGAAACATTTACCTGCCCGCTAAGAGCCAGCAAAAGTATTATGTAATCGATACTCATAAAATCACCTCCTTTTGTAGGAAGTGCTAACCACCACAGGTCGCCCTGTCGTACCCCCTGCGTAAGCAGGAATTATATTTTACGACAAAAAACGCGGTAAGTCAAGCCGCGACAATGTTGCGGTGTTAATTTATCATAAAAGGCAGAACGGCAAGCCGTTCTGTGCGAACAAGTCGCAAATACGGGGACAACCCCGCAGGGGTTTTCCCCCAACCCTCTTTCCTCTACACCCAGCAATAACTTTGGTCGCATTGCCAAAAGCTAACCTCGCAATCAGCTTAGGTAAGGGGAGTAGTTCTCGCAACCGCTTAGCCAACCGCCGCAATTCCTCTTCGTCCGCACGAGCGCAGAGTTCACCCCTGAACCAACAAAAGGGCATTTTGCCCCCTTGCTCATTGTTCAGAGTGAAAAAACACGAATACAACCTCGGTAATTCCCCGTACGTTGCCGCTTTCGTGCGCTTTCGTTATCTGTTGCCCGCGTTGGCTCAATTCAGAAACCAACGCCCGCCGCCCATTGACCCGAACGGCAACAAGTATCAGACCCCCAGCTTACGCTATCGCACTGCCTTTGCCTACTTGATTATTTAACGTCGCCAGACACGACCGCATAACCATAGTTACACGCCCTATCTTTCATTAACTTGCCTTCGGGATAGAGTTGCCCGCACACCAGGCTTTTATTTCGGGGTTGCTGGTGGTGGTATAAGCCCAACCCCGCCGAACGCGTTCGGCTATTCAATTGTGCGTTCCGCAAAAAAGCGTACTTTTATAATAAGGCAAGCCCTATTTTTGCAAATTTCGCTTGTCTAATTATCAAAATTTTTCTATATGTGGTGGCGAGCAAGTCGCCAAAAACTATATATTGTAGTTATATAAAGTTAAGTTACACTATATATTGTGGTGTAATTAAAAAAGGTGAGTTAAGCATAGAGCCTAACTCACCATAATTTTTTTTAAATTGTTGTGTGCTTTGTTCTGGTGAACGCGCCGCACGTAGCGCATAAATAATATAAGTAGCATTTTAAATATCTATTTTAATTTGCTCGTAGCCTTTCGGAAGCCATTGCTTTGGTTTGGTATGTTTGCCGTTCGCGCCGCCGAGCCTATGAGCTGGGGCGCACGCAGGGCAATAGCAAGTTACATTATTACGTGCCACCGCCCAACCAGCTTTACGCGCTTTTTCGTCGCTTCTGAATACGGCGCGGGCGGTTTTGCAATCGTCGCAGGCATAATTTATTTTGTCGGTTCTCATTTTGTTTTCCGTTCTTATAGTTTTATTATGCGGTTGGCGATTTCGGCAACCGTTTTTAATGCGGCGCGGGGCTCTGCCCCGTGTCCCCGATTATTTTAAAACAATACAGCGCGCCCGCCTTGTCAACTGCGCTGTCCGCCAATGCGGGCGCGCTTGTCTATTTCCCCTTTCTTTTTTGCTAATAAAGGGGTGTCGTTGCCGTTGTGGTCGGCTCTTTGTCCTTACTTTGTCGGTTTTCGGCAATTCCTCGGTGGTCGCGGGCGGCGTGTTTGTACAGGCATTAGCTCGTCCAAACGCATTTGTTGTTGCGGCTGTTCTTCTGTTTGCTCGGCAACGTTTGCGTTATCCTGCGCGGGCGGAACGTTTTCAAGTTCGGTAAACACTTCGCTTGTGTCTGCATTGTCCGCCGTTTCAATAACTGCTTTCAACTTGTCGCGCATTCTGCTTTTTATCTTGCGTGCAGATAGTCTTTTTTCCTCGTCCTGCGGAAGTTTCTTGCGCTCCTCATCGATTGCGCTTTCCGCTTCGGTATGTATAATATCAGCCTCAACTGCGGCGCGCTCCTCGATTATATCCTGCGCCCTGTTGGTGAGCGGGCGACCTATCAACCGCCATAGCCAACAACGCCGCCAAGGCTTTAACTCTTTTCGCCGTGCTTCGATTTTCGCGCATTTTATATCGTAATCAACTTCGCGTTCAAGCGTTTGAATTTCTATAACCGCGTTATAAGAGCTCAACAGCACGTTAAAAACGGCGTTTATTATAGCTTCGTCCTTAACGTTGTTTAACCGCCTTTTTACGTTTTCCATTTCCGTCAAATACTTATCGTCGATTTTCTCAATGTCAGATAGCGGTATATAACGTTCCCGCCGTTTGCTTTTCTTTTTATTACGCATAATTTTCACCCTCTAACGGCAAATAATCTGTTCTGTACGTTTTACTGTCGTAATAGTCCAACACCTCGCCCGAAGCGTTGTAGACGGTTTCACGGTAGCTAACCGTATCCGTTTTATCGTACTTTGAAAGCTCTGTGTACTTGTCCACGTCGGCGCGGCTATCAAACTCGCGGCAGTGCCATTTTAAATCGCATATAATATCGAAGTGCGCAACCGTCTTATCGAGCTTGCAAATTTGTATAAAGTGTCTGCTTAGGTCGCGTATATCCTTATTTATTAAAATTGGGCGTTGCGAAGCTACCCATATCTCAAAATCTGCGTGTCGGCTCTTCTCGAAGAACGCCGACACCGCGCGCGGCAAATCGTTTTTAGAGTTAAACTCGTTTTGTGCTTCGTCTATGACTATTACCGCGCAAGGATAGAATTTTTTATATTTCTTTCCTATGCCAATATCAGAGCCTTTGATATAATACGGCTCGTAAAAACTGCCGTCAGGGTTGGGTATTCTGCATTTGAAATTGCAATAAATAGGTACTTTGTCGGGTAGCTTTAATTTGGTTTTTCGCGTTTTGTTTTCTTCTTCGATTATACGCCGCGAACGTTCCAAAATCTCCTGCCCGCGGTCAAAGTAAGTGGTTGCGACTATGTGCATTAAAAACGCGCTTTTTCCTGCGCCCCTGTCGCCGAACACGCTGTTTAAATCGCTCATTTTCTTTTAATCTTATTGTAAATTTCAATGCCTATAAATACGGCGGAAAATATTCCGAAGCCGACGGTAACCCAAGTCAGCGGCGCAAGGAGCTTAGCGAACACGGCAACCTTGTCTACGAACGCGCCGAACAAGAGCCGCGTAAACAACATAACGATAAAAGCGATAATAAAAAATACCGTCATTTACATTTGCCTGCCTTTTTACGTTTAGGCGCTTTTTTCTTGCGGCTCTTCGAGGGCTTAGCCTTAGAGGGCGCGGCTTCCTTGCGTTCTGAACTCTTCCGAACGATTAACGCAATCAGGCGGAACGGCGCGGAGATTACGTACCATAAGCCGATGAATAGGTATTTTAAAATCTGTATCAAAGCTTTACCGACGGGCGGGAAAAAAATGGCAAGTACAATAAGAGCAATTAACGCGGCTATGACAACGCCGATAATAATCACAATAACAGCCCATTTGGGTAAACCGTTTTCTTTTTTAACGTTGTCGGGTTTGCCGTCGCCCGTTTGCTTATTATCAACAACGCCTAAATTGTACGTTTTGCCCTCCGTTTCAAACAACAGCCGCAATATCATAACGTTGCTTGCAGTTTTCCCTTTCCAATGCACTTGATTGTCTAACGGCGATAAATTGCCCGTAACGGTAAAAACGGCGTCGTAGAAGTTTAAAACCCATTGCGTGCCAGCAACGTCGTTTGCGCCTTCGGTTGTCAACGTGTAGTTGCCGCTGTCTGCGCCTGCAATAAACTCTTCGGTTGTCTGAATTGTTTTCCAAGAATATCTATTGCCGCCCCAGCCCTGCGGGTTGTTCGTTACTTCTCTTTCGTCTAACGTAACGGGGGCTTGCTGTATAATTTCGCCCTTTTTCTTGTCGTAAATGGTTTTATAAGGGTGTCCTGAATATAAGCATAGAGGGTTAGCGCAAATTGAATAAGAATAATCTTGCAGGGAATATTGCAATTCAACTTCCATAAGCTTATCTATATTGCGGTCAGTTGAAAACGCTACAAAATTGCGTATAGTGTGCGTACCGTTTATTTCAATCTTGCCTAAAAGCGTTTCCCAGCCTATGCTGGGGCTTGCGCCGTCGAAGTAATCGAAGAAGCCAACGTACTTTTTTGTAATTTCTACAACCTCGCTGTCTGTCATTGAATATTCAACGTTATCGTTAACTGTTCGCGCCGTCCAGCATTGCCCTACGCGGTTTTTTACCTCGGATATGCTTCCCGCTGCGGGCGGTTCGTCAATGGTTTTGTCAAACGGTCGTAAAATGTTGGATACGTTATAAAATCGAAGAGGGGCGGAGCTTAGCTCGAAGCCATTTACGCGGTATTTAAAGAAAACGCCCGCAGAGTTGATTAGCTCCAAAGGGTAATTTTTATATTCAAGCTTTGCGGTGTTGTTTTGTTCCTTGGCTAAGTTTATAGAGCTTGCAACAAGCAGTTTATTTTTAGCGGCTGGTTGGTAAACGTAAATAAGCAGCTCGCCGTCCGTGCTTTCTGCAATCTGAATGACGTTAAGGCTGTAATCGTCAGCGACAGCGGGGTAGTTTGTAACGTTAAAATTGCTGTCGCGTTTTAAATCGTACAAAACGTTGCTGTAATTGGTTGTAGCGGCGTAGGAAACGCCTACGCCGCTATATAAAGCGATTAAGGTTGCGGCTATCAGAACGATAACCGCGATTAAATTATTAAACGTGCGCCCCGCTCTCATAGCTCACCTTAAAGCGCAACGTTAGTATTTAACGTTAGGTCTGGCGCAATTCCGTCGGCATAATATTCACCACATAATTGATTAGCAAGATTATCTGTTCCAATATAATCTGTTTCGGCAAATGTTTGAATAGAATTGCCGTTATAAAGTAACTCTATTTCAACGTCAAGTATAATATTGCTACGTTTGTTTTTAGTATAGTTACCATTTTTAAAAGCAGCGTTCCAAGCGTAATAAATTGCATTCTTGTGGGCTTCGTCGTAGTTATCAAAATTTTTGATAAACATACTGTAATTGAAATTTTCGCCAGTGCTTTCAAAAGAATTATTTAAAATTAAATCGTGCGCAATATAATTGCTAAAAGCAATATCAAATTTTAAATAACTTTTAACTTCGTCTTCAAATAAGTCTAAAAGTCTATAAGTTACCGTACTAACAGTTAAATTGCCGCTAATTGTTCCAATACTAAAAGTGGGCGTACAACCTATGCCGCTGTCTTCGTCAAAATCACTACCGCAAATATAGATGTTATTTAATTTGTCAATACGCTTAATATAGTCAATGGTACACGTAGCCGTTTTTTCAGTATTCCCGCGCAAGGTTGCTTTAAGCGTAATTTGCGTATCGAAATGGGCGGAGCATTGCACGGTAGCGCGCGTGCTACCGTCGCTTTCAGGCGTAACGGTTACAACGTCCGAAGCGCTTGCGCCGCTCGGATATTCAATAGACCAATCAACTTTAATATTGTTAAATTCAAAATTATGAGAGCAAGTAACAGTAACCGAGGGGGAAGAGAGCTTCAAGCTCGCTGCCGTTTCGGGTGCAGTGGTGGAATAAAACGCCATTGCTGCGGGCATTGCATACGTTGTTTCCGTGTTGAGTTCGTTGCCGACGTTGTCTATAACGCCGCCCCAAGTTTGAGTTTGCGGCTTGTCCTTATCCGACCAGTGCCAAGAAGCGAGGTCGCTATTTTTAAACCACTTGCCGTCGTCGTTCCTGGAACAGTAGCCCGCGGCGCATACGGCGCCCGCCAAAATTGCAACGCCTAAAACGGTTGCAACGCCTTTCATAAAACCTTTTGTCATTCTTTTATATCCTCCTGCGGACGGCTTTCCGCCCGTTTATTTCTCAATTGCTTTTAGCACTTTATAATCGATATCCATATATACCCGTATGTATGAGCTTTTGCCGCGGTCGGCATATCCGTCCGAGTGCGCTAAAACTTTTACGCAAGGCGAAAGGCTTTCCAGATAGTCCGCAAATTGTTTTACTTTTGGGTTTTCCGTGCAATCTGACTTTAATCATTTTTTTATCTCGCAGTTGCTTTCGATTAGGTCTATAAGCTTTTGAGCTTCGACAACGTGTAAAATTTTTGCGTGGAAGTACAGGAAGTCAAGTATACCGTCAAGGTCATTCCAATCAAAATGTTTATTGAAATAGTCGTAGTAATCTGGGAATTGCGCTTTTATAAGTTTTTGCACGTTCGCGCCAGCTT
>CAJUHT010000031.1 GCA_910586035.1 uncultured Christensenella sp. | reverse complement strand
TGGTGCACCTTCAGGGACTCGAACCCTGGGCCCACTGATTAAGAGTCAGTTGCTCTACCAACTGAGCTAAAGGTGCATATATTATTCACCGCCGTAGCGGGGTTTTGTTATTTGGTGGTCCATCCGAGATTCGAACCCGGGACACCTTGATTAAAAGTCAAGTGCTCTGCCAGCTGAGCTAATGGGCCAAAATTTTGCCGAGCAACAGAAAACACTTTTTTAATGCTTCCGCCGACCATTATTGTTTTGTATTTGGCTGGGGTGGCAGACGAACCTACGAGTTAGTCCCTTCACTCCTACCCAACACCGCTGTTTTGTATTTGGCTGGGGTGGCAGACGAACCTACGAGTTAGTCCCTTCACTCCTACCCAACACCGCTGTTTTGTATTTGGCTGGGGTGGCAGGATTTGAACCTACGAATGCGGGAATCAAAATCCCGTGCCTTACCGCTTGGCGACACCCCAACGATAAAGTGTGTGGGGCGGGCGACAAGTTTCGAACTTGCTACCTCCAGAGCCACAATCTGGCGCTCTACCGATTGAGCTACGCCCGCCATATATCTTGTGCGCCGAAAGAATTACTTTACAGGCGCTACGCGCAACCCGCTTGTACGGGGTGGGCGAAACGCTCTTTCCTGTCGCCGCACTTTTTGGTGCGCCCGGAGAGACTCGAACCCCCGACACACGGCTTAGAAGGCCGTTGCTCTATCCTGCTGAGCTACGGGCGCATAACACATAAAGTTGAGGCGCCAAAGCCTTTATTTTTTGGAGCGGGTGATGGGAATCGGACCCACGCAACCAGCTTGGAAGGCTAGTGTTCTACCATTGAACTACACCCGCGTTGTCTGCATTTCAGGTAAGCCCCGAATTTGAACAGGTTACGCACAACTCAATGCTAAACGATTATAGCAAATACGATTTTCTATGTCAACTCATTTTTAACCATAATTTTTTATTTGCCTTTATTTTATTTATTCTGTGTAAGTTAAATCATAATACGCGTAAACATATTTTATGCGCACACAGTAGGCAAGCGGGGGCGCAAGTTTTGCGCCCCCGCTTAAAAATTTTGTAAATGTTTAATCTATATGTTCACTTTGCGGTTTTAAGCGAATTGAGATATGCGTTTACAGAATACGCGCACACGTTGCCCTCGCCCGCCGCTTTTGCGTACTGATACGGTCTGCCCGTAACGTCGCCCGCGGCAAACACGCCCGCAAGATTTGTTGCTCCGTTTCGTGCGACTTCCACCTGCCCGCCCACCGTCTTTAATCCGTGCACAAGATTGTCGGCGGCGATAGCCTGCTTTAAGACAAATACGCCGTCCACGGCTATTTCTCTGCCGCCGCAAACCACGCTCTTAACGCGCATATCCCCCTTAATTTCCATCAGCCTGCCCTCTTCGAACATAACGTTTTCAATTGCGGGCAAATCAAGCTTTTTAATACAGAAAAGATGAATGGTGCGGGCATATTGCGCAAGCAATTGCACTTCGCTAAATTCCTCTTCGCCCTCGATTACTACGGCGATTTCCTTGCCGCGGTACAAAAAACCGTCGCAAACGGCGCAGTAGCTTACCCCCCTGCCGAGGAACTCCGCCTCCCCCTTTACGGGCTTTAACGCCTCCACTCCCGTAGCTAAAATAACCGTTTTCGCCTCGTACGACGATTTGCCGCCAAGCACCGTATAGCCGCCGTCCGAAGGATATACGCCGTTTACTTTATCCTCGGTAATTTCTATGCCCTCGCCGTTGATTTGGCTCAAAAACGCGTCCTTTAAATCGCCGCCCGAAACGCCGTAAAGACCGGGGTAATTTTTAATTTTTTCGGCGCTTCGGATTTTTACCGATAAATCTTTATTGCCGAGCCAGATAAAATTTATCTTTAAAGCTTTTAGCGTAAGCGCCGCGGAAACGCCCGCCGCGCCCGCGCCTATTACAATACAATCGACCATAATTCACCTATATTTTTTGCAATTGCCCCGTGCATATGCGCGGTTTAACGCTTTTATTTTAATATTGCCGCTCCAAATTTTAACGTCATTTTAACCTCGCTTTTTCCACCGCCGCGCGCCAACCGTTTAACATACTTTGCCGTTTATCTTCCGCAAGCGCGGGTAAAAATTGACGCCAGCCAACGTTTAACCGCTCTATTTCCCGCACCGAGCCCCACACTCCGCAACCCAGCCCCGCAAGGTAAGCCGCGCCAAGCGCCGTGGTTTCCACAACATTGGGGCGCGAGATTTTTACGCCGAGAATATCCGACTGAAACTGCATTAAAAAATTGTTGGCAGAAGCGCCGCCGTCCACTTTCAAACAGCTTATTTTTACGCCCGCGTCGCGCTCCATTGCGCAGACGAGGTCGGCGGACTGATAGGCAATCGCCTCCAATGCCGCCCTTACTATGTGCGCCCTGTTTGTTCCGCGCGTTATTCCGCAAAGCACGCCGCGCGCGCCGCTGTCCCAATAGGGCGCGCCAAGCCCCGTAAACGCGGGCACGGCGTACACCCCGCCCGTGTCCGCAACTTTAAGCGCAAGCGCCTCGCTTTCCTCGGCGGAGGAAATTATTCCAAGCTCGTCGCGCAACCACTGAATTACCGCGCCGCCTATAAATACGGAGCCTTCCAGCACGTACGGCGGTTTTTCCGTTTCGGAAGCGCCGAGAGTGGTTACAAGTCCGTTAAAGCTTTTAACCGCCTTGTCGCCCGTATTCATAAGCAGAAAGCAACCCGTGCCGTAAGTGTTTTTTACTTCACCCTCGTTTACGCACAGCTGCCCGAAAAGCGCCGCCTGCTGGTCGCCCGCCACCCCGCAAATTGGCACTTCGCCGCCGAGCACGCTCTTATCGGTATAGCCGAACACCCCGCGCGATGGCTCTACCCGAGGGAGCATACTTTCGGGAATATCGAAAAGTTTTAAAAGCTCTTCATCCCACTTTAACGTATGTATATTGAACAGCATCGTGCGCGATGCGTTAGTATAGTCCGTTGCAAATATTTTACCGCGCGACAGCCTCCACATAAGATAAGTATCAATTGTGCCGAACAGCAGTTCGCCGCGCTCCGCTTGCGCCCTTGCGCCCGCAACGTTATCGAGTATCCACTTTATTTTAGTTGCGGAAAAATACGCGTCGGGCACCAGCCCCGTCCTATCGTAAATAAAAGAAGATAGCCCCTCCCCCTTCAATCTTTCCGCGTACTCCGCCGTGCGCCTGCACTGCCACACTATGGCGTTACAAACGGGTGCGCCCGTCGCCCTGTCCCACACAACGGTAGTTTCGCGCTGATTGGTTATGCCTATTGCCGCAAGGTCTCCTATTACTATGTTTGCGCGAACAAGCGCTTCGGCAATGACCCCGACTGCCGAGCCGACTATATCCGTCGGGTCGTGTTCAACCCAGCCCGCGCGCGGATAAATCTGCCTGAATTCCTGTTGCGCGCTGCCAACGATTTGCCCGCGCCCGTTAAATATTATTGCGCGCGTGTTCGTGGTGCCCTGGTCGAGAGATAAAACGTATTTCATAGAAATATTTTACCATAGCGCGGCGGCGCTGTCAACGGCGGCAAACGTTTTTGCGGCTGTTGCAAACGGCTTAAAGCTATGATATAATACAATAAAATGAAGAAAAAAATTAACAAGCAGCAACGCAATTACAATAGAGCCAAAAAAAGGCGCGAGCATAAGCGGAAAGCAGAATACGAAAAAAACTATACCGCAAAAATTTACGGCGAGTATGAAAAACTCAGCAAGAACAATATCTTTGCCGAAAGCCACGCCGACCTCGGCAAACTTCTCTATTCGTACAGCGACGCGCGCACCTGGGTCGACCTGCCGTCGGGGCAAAAATTCCGACGGATTTTCGCCGTTCAGCGCGTGTTCCTACTTGCTTTGGCGGCGCTTCTTAGCATATGGTTTTTTACGGCGCTTATTTATCAGCTGTGCACCGCCGAAAACGCGGGAAAAGCTCTTTTAAAACTTTTACCGTCCTTTGTCCTGATTGCCGCGTGCGCCGCAATACTGCTGATATCGGTTTTCAAAGGCTGGGGTAAATTGTTGCGCTGGGGATATAAACACAACCTCGTCCACGGCAAAGGCGCACTGCAACGTATGCGGGTTGAGGAGATGAAACGCGAACTCGAAAGAGCCGACAGGCGCAAGGCGATTGAAAACAGAATAGATATAACGCCGGACTACGTTGTTTTATCCATTTACGGCAAAGAGCAAACCTACCGCAGGGAAGTTATACAAGCCCGCGTTTACAAAAACGGCGACGGGCTGTCGCTTAAACTGAAAGCGGACGGCGAATTTAAAGAATTTCCTGTGCTATTGCCCGAAGAGGAATACGTTCCGCTTAAAAAGGCATTGCGGGAACAGCTGACAGCAATACGTATAAACGTAACGGACAAGAGCCAACTATGCAAAAAATTAGTTAAAGAAATACCCGCCCTGTTTATGATGACGCTGATACTCGCCGCGGGAATTATACTCACAGTAACGCACTACTTATGGCTTAAAGAAATTCCGCCGTTTTTGGGAGTTTTCTTTATAGGAATGTCGTTCATTGCGCTGTGCAACATACTGTCGTTTATACCCGCAGTAAACGCCGTTGGAATTCCCCTCACGTTCTCGCTGGTGCTTTTGGTCGTGCCGCCGTGGGCGTTGATATGGTTTAACCAATATATTTTCCGTAACGGCGGCAACTTCTTGCAAATAATTTTAAAGTGCGACCCGCTTACCGCAGGATTTTCTTTCTTTACGGTGATTGGCGCGTACGTTTTCTCGTTTGCAATGTTCAAACTTGTAGACTATATCAGGTTTGGCGAAATAAAATGATTTATTGAAAAAAATATACGCACCAAAAACTAAACATATAAACCCGCGCTTGAACTTTCCGTTCAAGCGCGGGTTGCTAATTTACTATAAATATTTAATTGCCTATGGAAAGCGCGCCATATCCGCGCTTCCTTTTTTTATTTAATCAACGCCGTTCTCAGCGCGTTGCAAACGGCTATAAGCATAACGCCGACGTCGGCGAAAATTGACGCAATCAACGGGAAGGTCGGTATTGCAATGCTCAGCGCCATTATGGCAAACTTTACTATCAGCGACCCGACTATGTTTTGGATAACTATCCTGCGCGTGCCCTTGGCAACGCGGCGCGCCTTGGGCAACAGCGAAAGATTGTCGGAAACAAGCACCACGTCGCTCGCCTCGATTGCCGCGTCCGACCCTACCTGACCCATAGACACCGCGCAGTCGGCAACCGTCATAACGGGCGCGTCGTTTATACCGTCGCCAGCGTATATCAGCCCGCCTTTCTCCTTTAAAGCCTTTGCCGTTTCCAACTTTTCGTCGGGAAGAAGCTGGGCGTATACGCCGTCAAGCCCCAGCTCTTCGGCAACGGCTTCCGCGCGCGGCTTATTGTCGCCCGTAAGCATATAAACGCCGCCTATGCCCGACTTTTTCAACTCTTCGAGCGCCTGTTTAGCGCCGTCTTTAACGCGGTCGTCAATCTCGATAACCCCCACATATGCGCCGTCCAACGCCACATATACGAGCGTAGACACGCTCTCCGCGGGAGTAAATTTCACTCCGCTTTCTTCAAGAAGTTTAGCGTTGCCGCACAGCAGAGTTTTACCGTCCGCCACGCATACAACTCCCCTGCCCGCAACCTCTTTCGCGTCCTTTGCCGTATACGGCGTTTCCACGTCTTTAAAAGCCACCGCTATGGGGTGCGAAGAGTATTTTTCCGCGCAGGCGGCAAGCTCCAACGCCTGTTTGGAAGAAGAGGACTTAACGGCGAACACCCCCTCGGTGAGCGTGCCCGTCTTATCAAACGCCGCCACATATGCCTTGGCGAGTTGGTCTATACAGGTAGAACCCTTTACCAATATGCCGAACTTTGCGCACCTTCCTATGCCGCCGAAATATGATAGCGGCACGGATATTACAAGCGCGCAGGGGCAGGAAATTACCAAAAACGAAAGCGCTTTGTATATCCAATCGCCGTACGTCGGCCATACAAACGCGCCGTTTACCGCGCAGATTATTGTGGGCACAAGCCCCGCCACAAGCAATGCGGCTATAACGACTATCGGGGTGTAGTATTTTGCAAACTTAGTTATAAACTTTTCGGGCTTGGCTTTCTTTGCCGTTGAGTTTTCCACCAACTCCAAAATTTTAGCCACCGCCGAATTTTTGTATTCCCTCAGCACTTCGCATTCTATTGCGCCCGTAATATTTATTGCGCCCGAAAGCAACTCGTCGCCCGCCTTAACTTCGCGCGGAATGGCTTCGCCGTTAAGGCTTTTCATATCGAGAGAGGTTTCCCCCTCGCATATGCGGCAGTCAACGGGCACTTTTTCGCCCGCCCTGATTAAAATTTTATCCCCTACGACAAGACTTTCGGGAGAAACAACCAATCTCTCTTCTCCGCGTATAAGCGTGGCGGTATCGCTTTTCAAGTCCATAAGGCGGGTTATCGACCTGCGCGAAGAGCCAACCGCAACCGACTGCAACAGCTCGCCCACGCGGTACAAAAGCATTACCGCAACGCCCTCGAAAAGTCCGTCCCCCGTGGTTACGCCTAAGACTATTGCGCCCACCGCCGCGAGCGTCATTAAAAAATTCTCGTCGAAAACTTTGCCCTTTATAATGTTGCGGGCGGTATTCCACAGCACCGTATAGCCCGCGGCTAAAAACGCCACGCCGTACAGAGCGTAGGTAACGTATACGACCGCGCCGCCCAAATGCATAAAGTCGAGAACGACCGCGGGAATAAAGAATACCGCGGAAATTATTACGGCTATAATATCCGTTAAATTTTCCTTAAAAACGCTCTTTTTCTTTTCCGCGCCGTCGACTATCTTTACGTCCTCGAAATGGGTTATACAGTATACCGCCTTTTCGTACGCCGCCGTGGAATCCGCCTTTAAAATTACCGTCATATTCATAAAATCCACGGTAGCGGAAACGCCTTCCAGCTTGTTCAATTCCTCTTCGAGTTCCCTCGCGCAGTTGGCGCAACACAGGTTGGCGATTTTAATCTTTTTGCCGCCGGTATCCTCCGTTTTGGCGACTTCCCCGCCGACTTCGCCAACGATTTTAGCGTCCTCGAAATGATTACAGCAGTAAAGCGCGCGCTCGGTTGCGCTGTCGTCGCAATCTAAAATTACCTTTCCGCCGATAAAGTCGACGGTAGCAGAGCTTACGCCCTCTATTTTGTTTAATTCCTCTTCAAGCTCCCTTGCGCAGTTGGCGCAGTCAAGCCCCTCTATTTTATACTTCTTAGTCATTGCAGTTCAAATGCTCCTTTGCCACGGAAATCATTGTAAGCACGTGCCCGTCGGCGATTGAATATATCACTTGCTTGCCCGCGCGGCGGCATTTAATTATTCGGTGGTCTTTAAGCGTTTTAAGCTGGTGCGATACCGCGCTCTGGTTGCCGCCCACCGCCTGCGTAAGATGTTCTACGCACAATTCCCCGCAGGACAGCGCAAACAAAATTTTCAGGCGCGAAGGCTCGCTGATTGCTTTGAACCGCGCGGCAAGCTCGTCAACGTCCTCTTCACTCGGCATATTGTCAAGCGCAAGCCGCACCCTCTCCTCGTGCTCGTGTTTTTCCTTTAAAGTATCTTCCATTTTATCCTCCCGCCCAATATATATTATATGCGCGTTTTTATAAGTTATGAATTATTGTTCATATGATAATATATATTTTATTCTTTGTCAAGCGTTCGCACAAAATTTTTTTCAATAAAAAAAGGACTGCCGAAACGACAGCCCTTTTAAATGAGTTATTATTATTTTTTCAACGCGCCTGCAACGCCTGCCGCGCCGCCCACTATGCCGAAAACTGCAAGCAGCCACGCGCCCGCCGCGGGAACGGTTTTAGCGTCCCCAACGATAAAGTCCGCCGCATACTTTCCGCAGAAGCTGTAAGTCGTTGCAATTGCTACTATCGCGCTTACAACGGTTAAAGCGGCAACAGCTATTAAAACCCACTTTAAAACTTTAACTTTTGCAAACTTGGAAATTACAAATACCAGCGTAGTAATTACCGAAAGCGCAAGAGTTATGTAAGCGAACGCGGACATTACGCCGTAGCCTTCCATAGGGTCTGAACCTGCATCTACCAACTTGGAATTTGCTTCCGCAATTTCGGAAAGTTTTAACGTTGTGGTTTTTGACGCGCCGCCAAGCAAATCCGCCACCTTAACAGTCGTAGCCGTCCAGGCAATGCATATACCTACTACCGCCATTACAATTGACAGAGCCAGCACGGAAAAAATTACTATGCTGAACACGTCAATCTTCTTTTTTGATTTTCCCATAAAAAATCTCCTTTTTTATTTTTAACGCATTAAGGCAGGTAAACGGTTTTGATTTGCGTAAAATACGCAAATCAGGGGCGCCCCTGACAAGGTTTACGGCGGCAAAACTTCCGCCAAATTTAACTTAATTTAAGTATATACTCTAATTGCTTTTTTGTCAATACAAAATTTACATTGTCATATATTTTATGACAAGTTTTTGCTTCGCGTTACAAAAAATAAAATTTACCGCCGCCCGCAATTAAAACAATTGACAACCACCCTGCCGTTTGCTAAAATTAAATGCGTTACAAAAAGAGTTTTATTTGCCGATATGCTTATTCAACCGCTCAAAACGGCTGTTTGCAACGGCAAAACTATTTTACAAATAATTACATACGGAGAGATGGCAGAGCGGTCGAATGCGGCGGTCTTGAAAACCGTTGATGGGCAACTATCCGGGGGTTCGAATCCCTCTCTCT
>CAJUHT010000030.1 GCA_910586035.1 uncultured Christensenella sp. | reverse complement strand
TGACGGCAACGAGGGCAAGGACGAAAAAAGCGCAAAAGAAAAAGAAACCGAAAATTCGGTTTCTCTCTCGGGGTGTTCTTATACCCCTCGTCTGGTGGAGCTAAGGGGAGTCGAACCCCTGACCTTTTGAATGCCATTCAAACGCGCTACCAACTGCGCTATAACCCCAAGTAAGAAATTGCAAATACTAAAACATTTCAACGTTGGCATTGCGGCTTGTCGTAGGACCTCCTCCAAGCCGATGCGATTTTGGGACTACGCCCAAAGCGTCGGGCAAAGCTCTCGCGCAAACGCGCTACCAACTGCGCTATAACCCCGAAAAAAACTTAGTAAAGTTATTCGGCAAACGCCGCAAACCAATAATATTATAAAAAAATTTACGGCGCTTGTCAAATAAATTTTTAAAGCCGTTTAATCAAACTCACAAATTATTTAATAATTCTTGAATATCGTCCTTTTCGGTAATCTGTCTTAAAACGCGGCAGGGGTTTCCCACGGCAAGAGAATTTGCGGGAATATCCCTTGTAACAACGCTGCCCGCGCCTATAACGCAACCGTCGCCAATGGTTACGCCGCCAATAACGGTTACGTTGCCCGCAAGCCAACAGTTGTTGCCAATCCTTATCGGCTTTGCGTATTCGTAGTTGAAAGGCGTGCCGTCCTCTTTAAACCGTATGTTTCTCTGTTGCCAGCGGAAAGGATGGACGGGGGTAAGAAGGGAAACGTTAGGACCGATAAAAACGTCGTCGCCTATTGCAACGTTGCCGCAGTCTAAAACGGTAAAGTTAAAGTTGGCGTAAAAATTTTTGCCTATCTTGATATTCTCGCCGAAGTCGCAGAAAAAAGGACCTTGAACGTAAAGTGATTTTTCGGCGTTTGGCAACAGCAAGCCGAGAATTTCGGCGCGCTCTTTCTTGTCCGTTTCGCTTGTTGCGTTGTAAAGAGTGCAAAGGCGGTGGGCTTCGGCGCGTTTGGCAGGTAAATCTTCCGCGCCCGTATCGTAAATTTTTCCCGCAAGCATTTTTTCTTTTTCAGTCATAATTTTTTCCTTTAAACCTTATAAAATATATTCGAGTTGTAAATCGCACGGCTCTTTTTCGGCAAGTCTGGCGTTCACCTCAACGGCTTGCCTGCAACCGTATTTTTCGTATGCCGCAATGCTGTCCTCCGCCGAGTGGGCAGATATATATAGCTTCCGCGCGCCGCGATTTTTTGCCGCTTTGCACGCTTCTTCGAAAAGCCGTTTGCCTATGCCGCGCCTGCGGTGGGGAAGAGACACGTAAAATTCAGCCAAATCTACGTATTGGTCCGCGCTTCCGAAGGGCGTTAAGTCAAGATATGCAAAGCCGACTATTTCATCGCTAATAACTGCGGCAAACGCCGCGTTGTTACGCCGCAGACCGTTTAATATTTTCTCTGCGAGTTGCCGCCTTTCTTCAACCGACCAATCTTCCGTGTAGACGACGGGCTTTAACTTGTATTCGTCGTTATCTTTCCGCCAACACCGCGTTACGGTTTGTTTGCGTATAAATCCGTCAAGAGAAAATACGCTAAAATTGCTTTCCGTAAGTTGCACATACTCAATATCCACACCTGCATTATATCACGCTTAATTTTTGCGGGCAACGCTTTTACCTTGCGTAACCTCTCAATTTGAGCTATAATAACGGCGCAGGAGTGCAGGCGGAGTAAAAATATGAACGCGATTACGGAAAAGATATTCAGATGCAAAAAAGTGCTTGCCAATAAACTTATTGAATACGGTTTCGAACAAGCCGAAGGCGGTTACGTTTACGTTGAGAAATACCCCGAAGCCGATATGACTTTTACGGTTAAAATAACTTGCGACGGAAATATTGAAGCGACGGCGACCGATAACGCCACGGGCGAGCCGTACACGCTGTTTTTAGCCGACGGCGCCGCGGGCGAATTTGTGGGCAAGGTGCGAACGGCTTACGAAAGTCTGCTCAACGGCATAGCCTCCGCGTGTTGCGAGCGGGAAGTGTTTAAAAGCGCGGACGCGCATAAAATATTGGAGTACGTAAGTCGGATATACGGCAGTCAGCCCGAATATCTGTGGGACAAATTTCCGTATAACGCCGTATTGCGCCGAAAGGACAACGCAAAATGGTTTTGCGTGTTGCTTACCGTTGCAAAGAGCAAAATAGGAATGGCGGGCGAAGGTACGGTGGAAATAATAGACGTGAGAATGAAGCCCGAGGAAGCGGAGAGTGTGGTAGACGGCGCAACCTATTTCAAGGGTTATCATATGAATAAAAAGCATTGGGTAACCATTCCGCTAAACGGCGGTACGAATATAAACGAAATTTTTAAACGCATAGACGAAAGCTATATTTTGGCAACCAAATAAAGAGAGGCTTGCGCGGACGAAAATTCCGCGCAAGCCTTTTAAATTATAAAAAAATTAAAACTCGAATTTTTCTATTTTGAAATCGCAATAATATTCGGCTTTTTGGCAGGTGAATTTTAAAACGCAGTAGTCGGGGTCGGTTTTTCCCTGCCTGTAAAATAAGGTGTCGCCCACCCGCCATATAAGGTTTTTCGTTTCCTGGTCGGTGCAAACGCTCATCGTGCCCGTTACGGTTGCTCCTTGATATTTAAATCTTCCGCGCTTATAGAAGTAAACGCAGGCTTTGCAGTTTTCGGTAAACTGTTTGACCTTGGAAGAGGAGGTATTGGTGCTGAAATAAAAGTCGGTGCCGTCTATAACGCGCGGAGCGAGCATTGCCCGCACTACGGGATAGCCTTCGGAATTTACCGAGGCTAAAAACGCTGTTTTTTGTTGTGAGATAAATTCAATCAGCTGTTCCTTTGTCATAAAAATTTCCTTTGCGCTTTTCGGTTATTTTATCATACGCGCGTAAAATAGGCAACAGGTTGGCGCGATTTATAGAGTTTTTTCATATATTTTAAAAAATTTTGGAAAATAATGGAAAAATTTTGTGCTTCAAACGGTCTATTTACTTGCGGAGGACCCGATGATGAACAAAGAATTTACAACTGAATTTATCCACAGATACAGCTACGTCGTCAAAGACATTATAAGAGGCAACAACCACTCGGTATTTTACGTCGGCAACCGTAAAAAGACTCTTGTTATCAACGAAGACGTAAGGCAATTGCGCAGAATTATAATAAAAGTGTTCGAAGTGGAAGAGAACGCTTTTGTGCGCAATATGATAAAGGGGCTGTTAAACGGCAAGAGCAGTACCGCTATAATGGCGGAAATGCATATGGCAAAAAACGCCTTTATCGAACGCAAGCACAGATTCGAAGATAAGGTTTTTATGTATTGCATCTATCACGGACTTGTTACCATTGAGGAGTTGGAGCAGGTTTCAATCTTAGACAGAAAGAATCCCAAAAACGCAAATTCATAAAATCTACATATCCACCGTTTCGGTAGCCACCGCGTTGCGGAACGACAAATCGTGCTCCACAAAAATCATTGTGGGGCTGTATTGCGTTAAAATTTTTTCAATTTGCATACGGGCGTAAACGTCGAGGAAGTTAAGCGGTTCGTCCCAGATATACAGGTGCGCCTTTTCGCACAGGCTTTTGGCAAGAAAAACTTTCTTTTTCTGCCCTTCGGAGTAGGCGCTCGGCTTTTCCCGAAAATCTTCTTTGGTAAAGCCCATTTTGGTCAGTACCGCTCTGAATATAGGCTCTTCCACGGAATGTAGCTTGGCAAACTCGGATAGCGTTTCGCATTCCAAAGTCAACTTTTGGGGGATGTACGAAACGACAACGCCCGAGGATAGCGTAAAAATTCCGTTATGCGGTATTTTTTCGCCAACCAATAATTTTAAAATACTGCTTTTGCCGCAACCGTTTGCGCCGCACAGGGCAATTCGCTCGCCCCGCTTAACGGTCAGACTTACGGGGGCGCAAACGGTCTTGCCGCCGTAAACTATTTCAACTTCCTTAAATTCGGCAAGTCTTTCGGCGCGGTAAACAAGGGGAGAGAGTTTCAACTGTTCGCTTGTTTCGGCGTTCAACAAAAGTTTCGATTTTTCTTCTATCGCGGCAAACTGCCTTTCCTCAACCGCCTTGGCGCGTTTCATAAGCTTAGCCGCCTTGTGCCCCACGTAGCCCTTGTCCTGTTTAAGTCCGCTCTTCGCCTTGCCGTATTTCGAAGCTTCCGTCTTATCCGCCCATACTGCGGTTTTCTCGGCGGAGGCGGACAGCTTGGCAATATCCCGTTTAAGCCTGTCGTTTTGCGCTTCTTCGGCGGCGGTTCGCGCTTCCTGTTGCCTTAGCCAATCGGAGAAATTGCCGCCGCGTATTTCCACGTCGGTTTTGTTCAACGACATTACGTGGTCTATGCAGCCGTCTAAAAACGCCCTGTCGTGCGATACGAGTATAAAGCCCTTTTTTCTGCGCAGATAAGCGGAAACGGTCCGGCGCGACAGTTCGTCCAAGTGGTTAGTCGGTTCGTCAATCAACAGAAAATTGCCGTCGTTTAAAAACAGCGCGGCAAGCAACGCCTTTGTCTGTTCGCCTCCCGAAAGATTGGCGAATGGTTTATACAAAATTTCATCGTCGGTTTTGAGTAAAGAAAGTTCGCGCAAGATTTGCCAATCTTCCGCTTCGGGACAAATATCTTTCAATATTTCAATTGTAGTCAGACTTTTGTCCGCAACGGTAAAGGGGCAGTATGTGAATTTTACGTTTGCCGAAATTTTGCCGCGGTAGGGATATTTGCCGAGCAATAGATTTAAAAATGTGGTTTTGCCCCTTCCGTTTCTTCCTACAAATCCCAGCTTCCAATCCGTGTCTATGTTAAAGCTTACGTTTTCGAAAACGTTTTTAATTCCTCCGTCGTATGAAAAAGTTAAGTTTTGTACGCTTATGCGCGACATAATATTATCCTCCTTGAAATAAAAAAAGAGCTATGGGAAAGCAAATTCTCATAACTCGGTTATAGCTATACGATATAAAATGAAACTTTCTTGCAAAATACGGGCGGCAGGTTACGCGCGCCCTAAATATTCAATTCAGCAAGAAAAAATCTCCATTTTGCACCTGTATTTTAAATTTGTATACATTATATACCGTTTACCGTGGTTTGGCAAGCGATTTAAATGGTGTTATTCAGCCGCAAGCTTGACGTTACTCAGGCTATTTTTACGTTGTTTTCAATCAGCGTCGTCATTTGCATTTTGTTCGTCCTCTTTGTTTTTTTCTTTAATTTCAATGACTTTGCAGTATATCAAAACGGCGGCGAAAGCCAAGGGGTAGGCTATAAGGCACAGGTAGGCAAGATTGAACGCAAACGCCGCGTTTATTGCAATTATTACAGCGGATAGAGGGCATAAAATATACGCCGCAAACGCGTTCGCTTTATTCCATACGAAATCGCTTTTTAAAGTTGCCGAACACCTCACGCCGAAAACCGCGTTTCTTCTGTTAAAATTGGGGTGCATTGCCGCGCACAGCCAAAGCATAAAATTTGCGCTTGCGCACGTTATAAACGAGGGGAGGGCGGTCAGGCTTGCGGCGTAAAATGCGGTTATAAAAATTGCGTTTGCAATTTGCAACAATAGTATTACGCCGTGAGTAAAGCCCGCCGTCAATTTGTCGTTAAACTTACGCAAGACAAAATACGCGGCTAAGTCTACACACAAAAATATTGTAACCGTAATAAGGTGAAACAGCGTTTCGAACTTGCTTGCGTATCTGTCGATTTTGCCGCCCGTCATATGCGCGGGTACGGTGTCGGGCAAAAACCGCAAAAGCAATAAAACAAAAACGGCAATAAAGCCCGCCGTAAATAAGTTGATAACAAAAAGCTTCTTGTTAAGCGGTTGGGCGTCGGTTGGTTTTTTGCCGCTTTCGCCGAGTATTTGGTCGGCGGAAACTTCTAAAATTCGGCAAATTTCAGCAAGCGTCTGCAAGTCGGGTTGAGTTGCGCCCTTTTCCCATTTGGATACGCACTGCCTTGTAACAAACAGCTTTTCGGCAAGTTGGCTCTGCGAATATCCCTTTTGTTTGCGGTACTTTTTCAAATTTTCATAGAACATAATATTTTTACCGTTTATTACATTCTATCTATAAAAAACAAAAATGTAAAGGGAGGAGGTGTAACCGTTTTGTTGCCTGCCCGAAAATTTATAAATTTTCGCTGTTTTCCAAAAATTCCACTTCGCCAGTGTCCGTGCGGTAAATTGCGCCAATCGTTTCGGCGCATAAATTTGCTTTTGCCAATGCTTTTTTAATGGCGTTTACTTCTGCTTCCACGTTTAAGCGGCTGGCGTAGCAGTCGTCGCGCTCGCCGCTTATGGCAAGCCTGATTTTGTCTGTAATCATCTTTATATTTCCGCACGCGCCGCCTTTAATTGCGGCGTTTACCGCGCCGCAACAGGTGTGCCCCAAAACTACCACAAGCGGAGTTTTTAAGTGCGAAAGCGCGTACTCTATACTGCCAAGCGCAATTCCGTCGGTTACGTTGCCCGCAACGCGGATAACAAACAAATCGCCAATGCCAGCAAAAAATATACTTTCGGGCAGCACGCGCGAATCCGAGCAGGAAACGACCACCGCGTACGGCGCCTGACCGTTTTTAAAGGCGTGCAACCGCTTTTCGGGGGAAATATCTCCGCCGCCTGTCCGCGCGTTCAAATATTTCCTGTTGCCCTCTTTCAAAGCCTGTAACGAAGTTTTCCACTTTTCGGTATCGGTATTTTTCATATGGTAAATCTTAAATTGTAATTTTGTAAGTTTAGCGTATTGCTACCTAAGTAAATATTATATCTTAAACGCAAGGCGTTTTACAATTGAATATCCGCATTGTAAACTTTATCTATTAAAACGTAATTCAATCCGTATTTTTTGCATAGGAGTAAATTTCTTTGATTGTCCTTTATTAAATCGCCTTTATCTAATTCGCACGCAATACGTCTTTCTATAACGTTTTCAAATTTTAAAATATCGGAAAAATTGTTTTCGATATAGTCTGCGGTCATAATAAGGCAATAATATTTTATTTGTGTTAAATAGGGCTCGTCAAATTCTTTTTGCCAATCGAATGGGATATAGCAACCTTCGATTATAATATTCTGTTCGTTTTCTATCGCCGTCTTAATAATTTCTTTTACAATCGACCAAAGGTAGGGGGTGAGCTTTTCATCGTCGTTAGGGGTTAGAGGGGTTTTACCGCTTCTTATCAGTCCCATTTTTAAATGGTCGATTGAAATATAGGGAATTAGGTATTTCTCTAAAAGTTTTTGCGATAAAGCAGTTTTGCCCGTATGCGTTGTTCCGCCAATTAAAATTATCATAAACAGAGTATATCACTTTTAAGCTTGTTTTTCAACCTTATTATAAAAACATTGCGCCGTATACCGTAAATTAAAAGGCAGGCGGTAACCTGTCTTTTTGTTGGTGGGAGGCGGCGTGTATTGGGCATACGCCCAAAGCGTTGTCGGCAAGTCGCAGTTACTCATTATGACAATTTAATAAATGCGTGCTTCCTCGCGCGAACCGCCGAAAAGTAAAATCGCCTCCACCACGAAAAAAGCACCCCGAAGGGCGCTAAATTAGGGGTAGAGCGGTAGTAATCAAAAACTGATTTTACAAATAAGATATATGTACAACAGCTCCGCCTTTTGTCGATATCTGAAATTGTTTATAATATGACTACAACAAAAAGTCCCCTTTGTCGACTTGTTCAAAAAGAAATAATTTTATTTCATTGGCGATTTGCTCTATTTTTTATTTTCTTTGTCATTGATACCCAAACAATGTTTTATATAATCGCTTCGGCTTCCATTCCAATAGCAATGTATGCATCTGCCATTTTTAAAAATATGGTTACAATTCGGATAACCATATATAACACTTGCGCACTCCGGGCATAGAGATTCCATCACTGAACTTGATTTAAAAAATTTACTTTTACATTCATCACAAACAGCGTATTTTTTCATAGTATTTCCCCATAGTTACTATTTTACAAATCACATTCGATTTTAAACCTTAATTTTATAAAATAATACGAACCGATAATTTTATTATGGTTCGTATTATTTACTGTTGGTGGAAAATTGTTGACCTACATCGAACCGAAGAACTAAAAAAGTAATTATTATCATATCAAGTTTAATTTGCAATTTCAGTATTCTCTGCTTTGCGGCTTTTAATTGATTTTATTAGCCTTTTGATAAGCATAACAACGATATTGAAAATGACTGCTGATACAATAGATACGGCAAAAACAATTAAATAAATAGCCCATATTTCAAGACCGCCGACATATTCCAACAGAGTTATTATTACGGGGTGAAACAAATATATTGCTAACGATAAACTGCCGAGATAACCGAACGCTTTATTTACCTTTGAATTTGTAACAGCTACGCCCTTGCCTGCAAACGTAATCGAGATTGCAACAAATATACATACTACGGCGACAACCATACAAACGGGTTCCAAACTTTTATTTATAGGAATAAAACCGAGAATTATCGGTGCACAATAACAAATCATTTCAACAACTTTCAAAATTACCGACGGTGCGGCTTTTAAGTCTTTTTTTGTTATGACGGTAGAAAGATAATAAGTAAACATACCTACGCACATTTCGCCCCAAGCTCTTAAATCATAGACAAAAGTCGTTGTAAATGCCCAATTCGTACAAAGTCCATAAATAACAGCTATAACGCCTAAAACGCCAAGCAAAATAGGAATTACTAAAATTCCTTTCTTGATTTTCTTTCTTAACAGCAATGCAACGGGTACTATAAACAGCATACATAAGAGCATTGACGACAAATACCATTCGGGAACGATGAGCGCGCTTGCATAGGCGTTCGTCCATACGCCGCCCATTTGCACTAAAAATATACTCGGCAAGCCGTTCAGAATTATATTGCCAGAATTAGCAAAATTATAAGTCAATAATACGACAATAATTACTATAATAGCCGTTAAATGCGTGGGTAAAATTCCTTTAATCTTATTACCCATAAAACGGCAACTTTCAAGCGCAGGGTTATAATTTTCCTTTGCGCTTATTTTTTCAATAGACCTTGCAAGGAAATAACCTGAAATCAGAAAGAAGAACTCAACGGCAAGTGCGCCGTTCTCAAAAAAATTTATGTCGTCGCCTAAAAAAGTCATTTGAATATGATAGCCGACAACTAAAATACTGAATAGAAATCTCGCCAATTCAACTAAATTGTTTCTTTTAGTCATTTTAGCCTCCGTAAAAAAAGCGTGTTCCATTGAGAAACACGCCGAAAAACGCACCTCTCAATGTTGCTACACATT
>CAJUHT010000029.1 GCA_910586035.1 uncultured Christensenella sp. | reverse complement strand
ACACCAGTACGCAAGCTACTATCAGTCCCGCCGCCACTACCGCGCCGATACTTACAGCTACGATTAACCCTACGGGTACCGTTGCTATTTGCTCGGATATTACAAACGTTCCGAACTGCATAGTTGTGAACACCGCGTATCCGTCCTTTATTTCCGCTTTGACTTCGGTTACTTTGCCGTTTTCGTCGACTATGTGTATCTTTATTCCGTCGCGTCCGCGCAACTCTTCCGAAAGCAACAGTTTTACAGTGTACGCGTCCTTGATGTCGGCTATTTCGCCGTTCTTGGTCAGCGTTATGCTGTATACTTCCTGTACGTTATGCTTTTTGATGCTTACCGAGCCGTTGTCCTTCTTTTCCACGTTCAACACAAGTTCGGGGTCTACTCCCTTATCCTCGTTGCCTATTTCCACTATGGTTTCGTCGTTGTCGTTCTTGCCCGAGGAAATGCTCGTGTTGTTTATGGTAAACCGCACTTCTTCGCTGGTGTATTCCTTGTAGTTTTTAGTGCCGCTTATAACCGCCCTTACGTAGTACACGCCCGCAACATTCGTATCTATCGCCGTCGTCCAGGAGGCGCTTCCCTCCTTTCTGTATTGGAACTTAGCCGTTTCGCCGCCGAAGCTTGCCTCTACGCTCGGCTTGATTTCGCCGCCCGCGATTATGTTCTTCACGCTTACCGTCGCTTGGTTCTCCGCCATAGCCACTACGTAAGTGTACTCGTCCGTCCATACCTCTTCGCCGTCTACAAGCACGCGCACCCGCACTATGTACTCGCCCACTTCTACTACGTTCCACTTGCTCTCGTCCGTTTCGCCGTTTAAGCTGAACTCGCGCGTGTACCTTCTTGCAGGCAACTTTTCGTTGGTCTGTATATCTATGACTTCGGCTATTTCGCCCTTCTCAAAGACTATGTTGCTTCCCGTATATACGTGGTTGAGCTGGCTCGACGTAGGAGCATTGTAGTTTACCGTGTACAGTATTTCCGTTACCGTTACCTTTATAGATATCGGTTGCGGCTTGATAAATCTGGGGTTGGTTACGTTGAACGTATACGTTACCGTGTAGTCGCCAAGCACGGTGAGTTTGTTTGCCGCGCCCGTTACCGTTACTATGTAACTTACGCCTTCGACTTTCGTTACTTCCTTGCCGTCCACAAGATATCTCATTGCCGGCGGCGTTAGCTCCGTACCGTTTTTGTAAGCCAGTTTCTTGCTCTCTTCGTATACTACCTGTAACTCTTCCTTATCCTTTACTTCGATTTCCACCGTTACCGTTACGTCGAAGAAGCTGAACGTTACCGTCTGCTTGCCTACCTGCGATACCGTGAATATCACGTTGTCATAGTCGGAAGTTATGCTGCCCTGCGTAAGGTTATCTACAACGCTACCGTCCTCGAACGTCGCCCTGAACTGCATATCCGCATAGCTGAACTCCTGCCCTACATAGTATTCCGTGTTGTACTCCGATGTCGCGTTTATTTCCAGCTTTATGGGGCGCTTGGCTGTTACCGGCACTTTCAGCGTGCCGTTGTCGCCGCCCGCCGCCGTTGCCGTCAGGATTATGTTGCCCCCGCTCAGGTCGGCTTCCGTTATCTTATATCCTTCCGCCTGATACTGCCCTATTTTCAGGTTGACGTCCTTGCCGTTCTCCAACAGGTCGCGCCTGCCGTATTCCTTGTTGTTTTCAGTGTAATAGCTCTCGTATACCCTGTATACGTTGATGCCGATTGTGCTGAACGTCTGGTTTACAAGATAGAACCTCGTCGCGCCCTCGCCGAACTCAACGCTCAAAGAGTTGTTGCCCTTCTTCGCCGTCTGCGCCTTTACTTCCAGCGTTACCGTTCCGAAGTATACGTTGTAGTTGTACGAATCGTCAGGAGTGTACACGTAGTTGATTGTTACGTTCCCCTGCTTTAACAGCGCGCTTATGTCCTCTTCCCTCTCGAACAGGTCGAACGAATTGTCCGAAGGGTCGTAGTTTCTTATAAACGCGAACTCGCCGGGTATGGCCGCGTCGGTAAACGCCGCTTTCAATGCCTCCCCGCGCAGTCCCTGAGGGTTGCCCGCGTACGTTACGTTTTTACCGTAAGTCGCTTCCTCGTACGTTACCGTCATACTTACGTCGGCTTTGATTATCTCGTACAGTAAGCTTGCGCTCTCCGAGCCATCCAACGTGTAGTTGCCAAGCGCCGTCGCGTCGCCCGTCAGCACCACGTATACCGTGTACTTACCAACGCGCACTACCTGCGCGCTCGTCAAATCTCTGCCGTCCTCGTCCTCGAACCTGTATCCTACGTTTATCAAATCCTTGTCGGATTCCGCCATATTCGTCGCCGTCGCCGTAGGTTTGCGGTGCCCGCCAGTGTATACGAACTCGTCGTTGTCCCAGGTAAAGCTAAGTACCGTCTTGTTGACCGTTACGTCCCGACGCGCCGTGAACTTGTAGCTGTCGCTCATTGCAACTTCCATATGGTAGTCGCCGTTCTTGTAGTTGCATACGGGCAATCCGCTGTACGTGTGCGCCGCCGCGGTCGTCAACTTGCCGTCGTCCCCGGTGAACTGCACGCGTATAAGGTATTCCCTACCGATATACGGCAGTCCGTCTTCGCCCAACGCCTTCCAGTTGGAACCGTTATCCGCAGAGTACTGCCATACCACCTCGTCGTCCCCGATTGTCCTGTAAATGTTTACGGATATCTCCGCGCTATCGAACGTGTAATACGTTTCCGCCACGGGCGTAAGTACGTTTTCGCCCCTTACAAGATTTGCCGCGGCGATTGCCGTTGTCTTGGATACCTTATTTCCCGCTTCGTCTATGCACGCATACACTATCTGGAACTCGTATCCGCTCTTGCCGCTTATATCCAGTCCGTCCTCAGGTATATCCCCGTACGCGTCCTCCGCGCTACCCCTGTATTTTAGCGTTACGTTTTCTATCGCCTGCGTTACCGTGAAGTCTACGCTCGCCTCCTTGCCGTAGAACGTGAACGTCAAAGGCAATGTTCCTACGTGCCAGAACGTCGCCTGCGGAATTGTCCCCTTGTTTCCGTACGATACCGTACACGTCGCTATCCTGTCCTCCGCCGTTATTTCCGACTTGCCAGCTTCGCCGTAGTCTACGATTATCTTGGCTATGTTCGCAAGGTCGAACTCCTCGCCCGTCTGCGCCTTCTTCTCGTAACCATCCGCAAACACGATTTCTATTCCCGTTACGGTGCCGCTCGCTATCTCGTATACTATCGTCGTTTCCTTTGCATCGATTTCCTCGAAGTTGTTTATGTACAGCGAACTTACATACTCGATATTGGCGATTATCGTATACTTGCCAGATTCCTCTATTATGTGCTCCAACGCCGCAACGTCATCGTACGTGCCGCTCGCAATTAACTGCTTTACTTCGCTTTCAATACTCTCGTGCTTGTAATAGTCGTACGTGATTGCAAAGTTCGCAGTTTCGCACAGCTTACCGCCGCCGATGTGCGGGTGATAATTCGCGTTTACTATATATCCCGACGTCAAATCCTCAAAGCCCTGATTCGTCAACAGCTCCGCCTTGTCGTAGAAGTCGAAGAACTTGGCTTTCTTGATTGTCAGCGTTGCCACCTTGTCGGCTATCGTTTCGTAGTTGCCGTCGGTATCCGTAAACTTTGCCGTGATTTTGTAAACGCCCGCATACCTGCCGCCGTTGTCTTTTTCCGTCGTGTTGGGTTTAAGCATATCGTTCACGTCAAAATCAGGGTCCTCCGCCGTGTATTCCGTCGTATAACTTACGCTTACTCCCTCAGGCAACTCGTAGCCTTCCGCCAGCCCGATTGTTATATCGTGTAATTCGTTGTCAAACGTTACTTCCGCGTCGGCAAACGTTATTCCGCTTACGTCGTGCGCCGCCTTCTTTATTTCGTAATTCTGCTGTATCTTGCTTGTGCCGAGCTTGTAATTGTCCTTATCCGCTCCGTCAAGCCCAACTATCAACGCATAGTAACTTCCCGCCTCGATTGTTGGCTCCGTTACCTTCGTCGCGCCGTTGTTGTTGTTTTTGTACACTTCCAATACAACCTTTACGTCGTCCGTATCCGCTACCGCGGGCGCGTCCGCCGAGAGCCCAAGCCTGTCGCGTATCTCCGCCGTTACCGCATATGCCTTTCCGTCGTAGTCTACCGTAAACTTCTCACTCGCTTCCGCTCCATCGTGCGTCATAGTGAATTTTATGTCGCTCAACGCCTTAGGACTGATTGTCAACTCCGCTTCGAGCTTGTTCAACGCCTCGTAATTGCCCTTGTCGTCTGTAAACTCGAACGTCGCTTTTACTCCGTATATTCCCGCGCCTATTACTGCCTCTTCGGCTACGCTTTCTCCGTTAAGAGTGTAGGCATACGTAATTTTAACAATACTGCCGTCGGGCAACGTAAGCGTATTTCCGCTGATACTTCCACCCGCATTGCTGTCCGCCAAAACCACCGCAAGGTTACGCGCCGAAGCGTTGTACTCCTTTGTGCTGTTGGCAAGCGCCGTGTTGTCGTATACGGCTTTCTTCATTGTTACTTCTATTTCGCCGTAACCGCCGGCAGTCGTCTGCGCGTTGCCGCCGCCCGCGTCTACCGCCACTACCGTTACAACGCATACGTACATTCCGCTCTCGTTTACCGTGCTTATCGAGAACGTCTGCGTGTTTTCGCCGTCCGCAGGAATATTGCTCTTAGTCGCGACAAGCTTGCAGGACTGGTTTGCTCCCTCTTCCGCCGCCGCAGGATTGAATTCCTTGTAAGTCAGCTTCTTACTGCTCGCTTCGCCTTCTATAAGGTTGCCGTCTTTATCCGCCGTTCCGCATACGTCCCCGTTTTCATCCACGTAGAACGTATTGCCGTCCGGGTCGACGTACACCTTCTCTACAAAACAGTTGTCGTACATACCCGCGAATATCTGGTACCAGTTGTACGTCAGCGATATCCTGTTGCCCTCTACTTCCGTCTTGTATTCCTGCGCGGGCGTCGCGCTCATCGTGATTGTTCCGCCGTACGCGCAGTTGTTGTTATCCGCAGACATCACTATGTGGTCTACGCCTTTGACGTACCACACTGCGTACAACCTGTTCTTGTTCAACAGATTGCCCTTGTCGTCCTCGTGCGCGTTTGCCGTGTACGCCACGCTGTTCTCGCCCTTTACCGCAGGGTACATTACCGCACCGCTCGGACTCGTAGCCCAACCGATAAAGTCGAAACTCTTCCTCTCCGGGTTGACTATGTGTATCTCCGTTCCCGTTACTATGTCGTTTCCGTTATCGTCCTGTACTACCTTATACCTGCTCGCGTCCTCTTCGTCCTTGTTGTACAAGCCGCTGTACACCGCGTTGTACAGATATACCGGCGCGCTCTTCGCCGTCCACTTCGCCGTCAATACAAGGTTTTCTACCCGCGACCTGTTGAGTATCAGCGTCGCCCCGTACAAATCCTCCGCCGTAGACGTCGTAGTAAACGCGTCGTCCCCGTCGTCGTATATCCAGCCCGCAAACCTGTATCCGACTTTCGTCAGTTTCGAAGGCAGAGCGATATCCCCGGATTCTACCGTAAAACGCCTAACTACCGTCGCGTCCGTCGACTTGCCTCCGTCAGTGTTGTACGTGAGCGTATAGTTTACAAGCGTGAACCCCGCGCCTACCGTTATTTGTACGCCGTCGTACTCGCCTACCGTAAATTTGAATACTCCGTCCGCAAGGCTTCTGCCGTTGACTACTATGTTTTTAAGAGTGTAGCCCGTGTTGGTGGCAACGCGCAATTCGATTTCGTCGCCTATCTTCACCCTGTCGCTTGCCGAAAGAGTTTTACCGTCTTTGACAAACGAGGGAGAACCGTACTTGCCCCACTCTACGCTGCTGTCGGCAACTATTTCAACGTCGCAACTCTCCCATACCGCGTACAGCGTTACGTTGCCTAAATTGTACGTGCCGTCTCCGTTATCGTATATGTCCCCGAAGTTGCTTACAAAATCGTATACCGAGAACCTTGCTCCGTCGCCTATATCGTATACCGTCAACCCGATAGGCTCGCCCAGCTCGTTTACGCCCTTGTTCGCTTCCTCCGCAGAGGGCGACCAGGTTACAAACTTGTATCCCGTCCGCGTAGGCTCGTTGCCGGCATCAGGCAGTACGCCCGCCCATTCCGTAAGATTCTTTATCTGCTTCGAACCTATCGCCGAACCGCCGTTAGTGTCAAAGCTTACCGTGTACGTCGCAGGCGTCCACCTTGCCACAAGCACTATTTCCTGCTTGGTCGTGCTGGTTATTTTGGCTACCGTTCTCGCCTGCACGCCCGTCTCCGCATTGTACCAGCCGATAAACGTATATCCCTCCGCCTTGGGCAGTATCCCCGTCAAACTCTTGTTGGTTGTCAAATTATTTGTGTTATAAGTCAATTCGTATCCGTCTCCGGTATCAACCAACTCGTAACCTTCGAATAACTTGGCATAATCCCAGGAAATTTCACCGACGACAACGTCGGGATTTACCGCATAGTCGGGCTGAGCGGCTTCACCGCCGTAAAGCGTGTTCATATCGAACTTGATTTTATAGTCCAAAGCCACAAACTTAGCGTACAGCGAAATGTTCTTATCCGGCATTTCATCCGTACCAAACTGTACTTCTCGGTTATATTCTTCGTCATAGAACCAACCTGCGAAATCGGTATAATTTTTCTTGGGCTCTACTATTCCCTCAGCCGAAAGAAGTTGCTCGTAATAGAAATTCTTTGTCTGTGTAGGACGGTTACTGCCACGCGCGGTAAACGTTACAGTATACGCCTGCCTTACGTAGTATATAAAGACGTTGGTTGTTCCGTCGCCGTTTACAATTACGTTGGACAAAGTGTTTTCTCTATCAAAACTGTATCCTACATAAGTCTTTGCTTTACCGAGAGTTGAAACATACTCGTCGGCTTTTTTATCGTGATAGCTCTCCTTTTCCGTCAACATTGCCGCCAAAGCGTCCGTATTACCCGAAGCGGCAAGAATATTAGATTGAGTTTCATAGTCGCCGTTGGGATATTGACGCACGTGATAAACCGCGTAGTTTACCGCCTCCGCCGTGTAGCCTACGTATACGGTTACGTCCGCGTTGAAATTCTTTAAAATCGCGTCCCCGCTCTCTATGGGCGTGTTGGGCACCCCCACCGAACTTATATTTTTGCATACCTGAACGGTATAGCCGTTAGGTCCCTCTACCGCAAGCGTATTAGCCGCTCCGTTCTCGGCAAAGGTAAAAGTTACCGTTTCCTTGTCCTGCTTGGTTGAAGGGTCGGGGTCTACGATTACAAACGTTGCGTTAGAGCCGTAGTCCACGGGCAACGTGTGCAAAGTTTCCTTTAAATCGGTCGATATCTCTTTTACGTTGAGATACAGCTGTTTTACTATGGGGTTTTTGCCCCTTTCCAAACTCTCGAAGTTGGTAGTGTCCGTGGGCGTAAACAGCGCGATTGCTTCAAAAGCTAAATCTGATGCGGAAGCGCCGTTATTGGTGATTATCGTAGAAGGCGTTTTCCAGGTAAACGTACCGGGAATATTAACCAGGTTGCCGTCCCCGTCCGTGTAATTTGCAGTACCGGTTAGCGGAACTTTATCTATCGTCTGCCCAACGTACGCCACCCTGTCCGTCGGCGTAAACAGTACCGTGGGCTTAGCCTTCTTTATTGTCCATTCGAAGTTGAATACTCCGCTCTCGCCCGTGGTGGGCGCTACCACCCATTTGTAGTTGGCGGGGTCTTTCAGCGTTACCTTGGCGGTATACGTGCCCGCATTGGTTGCTTTATCCCCGGTGATTGTGTACAAGTCTTGCTTGGTGTCGCCGTACGTTCGCTTTAACGTCTGCTCCTTGCCGTTGTACGTATACCCCGCGCCCGACACGTCGAACACCGGTTTGTATACCGTTTGCTTGTTTACCGTAAGCGCAACCGTTTCCGAATATTCGCTTCCACCGTCAAGCGCACCGTTTTCAATGCCCTTTGCCGTAGGCTTAACTCTGTAATGAAGTACATAATTACCGCTCTGCGCAACGGTAGGTTTGGCAAATTCAAGCTGGAAAGTGCTTCCGTCGTCGGAAACTGTTATTGCATTGTCCCCCGTAGTGGAAGATATGTGTGCGGTGCTTCCCTGCTTAGTCCAATAAGCTTCATACTCGGCATTTCCGTTTGTAACCTGAGTATGGGTAAGTTTTACCTTAATTGTAGCCGAAGTTCCGTACGTAACCGTTGAGGGCGTAGCCGTTTCGGTTGCGCCTTGCAGTTTCCACTTTGAAAGCAATGTAATATGACTGGCAAGTCCGTTACTGTTGGCAATTTTTCTGCCGTTCACTCCGAGATACCAACCGTCGAACTGCGCTCCCGACGCGCTTTGTGTGGGTGAAGCAAACAAAACCACGTTGGTTGAATACCTTGTAGGTAAGTTTGCAGTACCCTTGCCTCCTCCCATAAGAAACAGATAATCGATGTTGTAATAAATGCTCGAACCCGTTGCACCGGCTTCCGTCTTTGTTCCGCTTACGCTACCGTCGGAGCCTACATTCAAATGGTCTTTAATAGTGCTGTTGTTCTTTAAATCGTTCTTTACCGTGTCGTTGCTTGAAACGTTGCCGTTGCTGTGCCCGCCTTGATTGGAACCGTAGTCGCAGTGTATTTTATTTGAACTGTCCACCATTGAAGTATTAGACACAATACTTCCTCCTGTAGTGTTTGTAGCAACTACCGTACCGGAAGAATTTTTAATACTTCCCGTACAATATACGTTTGTAAGCTTTGAGCCTGCCGCCCAATTAGTACCGTTGGTAATAAGCACATAGTCGGGTGTATTTAAGTAAGAGCCGTAAACAATATCGTGCTCTATGACCATATTCTTTATTGTCAACAAACCCAATGTTCCGGCAGGGCTAAACAGCGTATATTCAGCCGTTCCCACGCGGTCCAAAGTCCACTTAGATTTCATATTGCAGGCGGAAATAGTTACGGGTTTACCGCTCGGATAAACCGAGTCTACATAACCGGCAAAATAAAGCCCGTTATCCGAAGCGGTTAACTCGCCGTTATGTCCCTTCCAATTTATATCGCCTGCATAGTTGCAACCCACCAAAGTAAGCGAGCCGCTACTTTCGTTTGCTATGCCCGCGCACGTTCCGTAAGTGGGGATTACGCTTCCCTCTGCGGTCGTAGTAGTGTTAACAACGTTAACGTTCATCTTGTTTGTGCAGTTTACAAGAGTGCAGTTTTCCAAAAAGGTTGCAAAACCGGCTATTATAGGGCGGTTTGACCCGTAATTAAACGTGGTGCTCAATACGGAAGAGCAGGTTTTATCCAAAGTTATATCGCTGACGGTAGAACCCGAGCATTTATAAAAGAGCGCGCTTTCATAATACGTGCTTCTTGACACGTAACCTATTTTAGCGTTTTTAAACACTGTGCCGTTACCGCGCAATACGCCCTTGAACGACTGCGCAGGGTTTCCCACGGGCGCAATAATTTTGCCGCCGAAATCTAAAACGCCGCCCGCGTTTATAACAAAGTGCGCGGTGTTATATTTGGCGTCGCCCGCGCCAATTCTCTGGGTAAAATACACCCAGTCGTTTACGGTGCTTATAACGTAAGGGTTTTTCTCCGTGCCCCAGGCTTGCGAACTGTCTACCGTAACCGTACTGTTGGCTACGGGGTTATAGTTTGAGTCCACGCCCGTAAAGTAATACTTGCCGCTGTTTGCAAGTTTGCCAAACCCGCTCGAAGCAGTAACCCCGGGCGTATTCGTAGGTCCCGCGGTCGTATCGGCAAGCGTACCTCCTAAATTGTTGTTTTTACCAAGGTTTACGCTTATAGCGGCAAGCGCGCCCGTCAGCGCCAAAACTATACCCAAAGTTACGGATATAATAACCGCTTTAAATTTTTTTGTTCGTTTCCTTGAAGAAGTCTTATATTTCATAATGTTTTCTCCTTACGTTGCCGTTTTTTTGTTGTTATTTTTAACGTTGTTGTTTTTTGTTTTTAATATATTTGCAATCGTTTCCGTTTTATCGTCTTTAATCAAAACATTTGCCTTTGTCTACCCGCTCTTGCCTCTACCCTTAATAAAGGACTGACAATGCTTTTCTCACAATTACCCACCATATATCTTGCCTTCAACCTAATAAAGGGCGAGCAATGTTTTCTCCCAAACAGCACAGTGCGCTGTTTGGCATTGCGAGGTGAGTGAGCACATACGTCCCGCAACAACGGTTGCCATTACCGTTGTTGAGAAAAGGTGCCGCCGTTAGGCGGCGGTCTAAGGATGTGTACCTTTTCACTTATTTCCCGCATTTTTTCTGTAACCGCCTGTTACTTTTCAGCTCTCAACAAGTAATCGTTACCGCCTTCCCACCCGTGGGAAGGCGTCTGCGTACGCAGACTTTTTCAACAATATTTACCTGTTTTGCTTCGCTTTTTTTCTTTCAGTCCGTCCGCTTTTATCACTTACGCCATCACTGCTTTTCAACAGCAAAAACTAAGAGCGCAGACTTTCTTCAAATCTGCGCTCTTTCAGCTTTT
>CAJUHT010000028.1 GCA_910586035.1 uncultured Christensenella sp. | reverse complement strand
TATCGATGGTTTTGCCGCCGATACCGAAGTTTTTATCGGGCAATTCCGTAATGGTGGTTGTAAAAAATTCTTGCGGAATATTCATAATTTCCGCGGAGACTTCGGTTACGCGCTTTATAAGCAACATTTTTTGTTCGTCGGTCAATTTACCGCTTTCGATTTTGATATAAGGCATTATTTACTCCTTTTTATTTTGTGGCGAACAACCGTTAAAATCTATTTATTAAAAAACTTTTCAAGGTCGAACATTCCGTCCTTATAAGACAAATCTCCGTGTTTATGTTCGTAGCCTAATTTGCGATAGAACGGTATCGCCGATATTGCCGAATGAATTTCAATGCGGTTTGCTCTCTTCGCATATTCGTCGCTTTCCAAATGTTCTATGATTTTCTTGCCGATTCCTTTATGTTGATGGGACGGCTCAACAAAAATAGTGTTTATCCAACTTTCCGTCAAACTGTCCCAATAAGCGCCGATACACCCGCATCCGATAATTTTGCCGCATTCTTTCACAACATAGAAATGTCCGTATTCGGCTTTTTGCTTTATTTCGTCATACGCAATAGAAAAATATTTCGGCTGTTGCGGATAAAACTCGGCAAAAACCGAATTTTTACACGCGCGGGCTACCATATCGCAAGTTTCTTGTATTTCGTTTTCCTTTATAAGCTCTATGGTCATTCGTTATATCCTCTTATTAGCGCCGTCGCCCAATTCAAAAGCAATTCCGACATTTCTTCAAACTTTACGCTTGCACCGTTCTTTAACTCTTGTGCATTTGTTAGTACGTCAGACGGCGGATTGATTGCATTTTGCAATTCAGCCTTTGATTTGATATATTTACCCGTTTCGTAAAACCATACCGCTTGCAAAACAAAGGCAGCCGACTTATACAATGAGCGCAGTATATCTTCGCTTTTTTCGTGAACGAAGTTATGCACGCAGGCGTGATAAATATTGCACGCGCCTATTTTTATAGCACGCATTACAGCGTGCTTATCTATCTTTTCAAGCAAGCAATCGAGAGTTCCTTTAATGGGCGTAGTGTCATAATAGAATTGAAAAAGGTCGCTCGCCTCCCAATTCAAAAGTTCGTCCTTGCCAGAAATAAAACCGCAAATCAATTGCCTGTTCTGTAAGGTATCGAGCATATCTCTATAAGTTTTTAAGTCGTTCATTCTCAATTCGTCGAGAATAACAACCACGTCTATATCGCTTGTGTCGGTTGCTTCTCCTCTACCGTAACTACCTTGCAGGCCGATAAACCATACACGGTCGAAAAAAGTTTGCTCGACTTTGTTTGTAAATTCCGCAATCCAATTTTTAATATCAATCATACTTTTTCACTTTACCGCTATGTATAAATAGCAATGCGCTTTACCGTCTTTGGTATATTCGGTGGGCACGGTGCTTTCGTAGTCGAAAGTAAAAGCACGTTTAATTTCGCCGCTTGCGGTGAGTTGCCAAACTTTAGACCACGCTTTATTTGCGCAGTCGGCAATCGTTTCGCCTTTCTCGTCAATTTTGACATACTTGCCTTGCGCGACCAATTCTTCCATTTTTGCAAAGAAATCTACTGTTACGGACATAACGGACAAATTGTATTTGCCTTTCTCGTCGCTTTCGTAATCGCTGTATGACGATATAGGCGACAGACCTTTTACAGGTACGCCGTTTTTTACAAAGTCAAGCGGAATTTTGCCTGTCATAATATCCGCCCAAAGCTCGTTAATTTTTGCCATTCCGCTCTCGGAATTGTCTGTGCGTATCGTTACACTCTTTAATGAGTATGCCATAGTGTTCCTCCGAAATTTAATCTACAAAATTATAGCACATCAAAGAATAATTTTCAAGCGTTATTTTATCCTTAATTTGTATTGACAATAATCTTTATATGTAGTATTATAATTCAAAATAAAGATTTAGGTGGTTATATGAAGAAACCGACGATAGTAGCGCAAAGATTAAAAGGATTGAGAGAAAGCGTTAAACTTTCTCAAGCCAAACTCGCCGCTAATTTTGAAGGAGTTGAACAACCCGCCATATTTCGTTATGAAAACGGACAAGCGTTTCCGCCCTACGGCGTGTTAATGCAGTACGCCGACTTTTTTGACGTATCGCTTGATTATATCTTCGGTAGGACGGACAACCCGCAAGGCAAGCTATACAATTTTCAACCCAAAGTATGGAAAAACCAAACTCAAATGCAAGAGTTAATCGAAATGTGCTTTGACCCGAACTCACCGGCGAACGCACAATTAAAGGAAACACTTTTGCGCCTTATGGGGGAACAAAACAAATGAGAGCAGTCATTTACGCAAGATATTCAAGCGATAACCAAACGGAAGCGAGTATCGAAGGTCAGCTCCGTGAGTGTATGGAATACGCAACCTATAACGATATTCAAGTTATGGGCAATTACATAGACAGAGCGTTGTCCGCAAAGACAGATAACCGTCCCGAATTTCAGCGTATGATAAAAGACAGCTATAAACACGCTTTCGATTGTATCATCGTATGGAAATTAGACCGTTTTTCTCGTAATCGTTACGACAGCGCACACTATAAAGCACTACTCCGCAAAAACGGCGTAAAGGTTGTATCGGCAAAGGAAACAATAGCCGAAGGCTCGGAAGGCATACTCCTTGAATCGGTCTTGGAAGGAATGGCAGAATTCTATTCCGCCGAACTTGCCGAGAAAGTAACTCGCGGTATGAAAGAGAACGCACTAAAAGGTTTATGGAACGGCGGCAATACGCCATTTGGGTATGTAATCAATGCAGAACGCAAGTTAGATATTGACCCGAAAGCCGCGCCTATCGTTGCCGAGATATTCAAGTTGAGCAACGACGGAAAGACCGTAAAAGAGATATATAATATAATGTCCGAACGGAAAGTTACTCGCTCTAACGGGAAAGAGTTACGATATAACGCTATTCGATATATGCTCTCGAACAGAGTTTATATCGGCGAATATTCTCATATGGGCGTGGTAATCAAAGACAGCGTGCCGCCGCTTGTATCGGATGAACTGTTTAATGCTGTGCAATTGGAACTTGCCAAAAACTCGAAAGCACCGGCAAGGCATACGGCGGACGACGATTATTTATTAACGACAAAACTTTTCTGTGGTCGTTGCGGTGCTATGATGGTAGCGCAAGCAGGCACGAGCGGAACGAAAGGCATTGTTTATCGCTACTATGCTTGTGTTCGGCAAAAGAAACACAAGTGCGAGAAAAAGCCGATAAGCAAAACCAAGATAGAAGATTTTATCGTCCACAAGACAATGGAATTTCTAAAAGACGACGGTATAATAGAATGGCTGTCCGAAAAGCTGTGTGAGTTACAATACAAAGAAAGCACTTTAATCCCCAAGCTACAAGAACAGTTAAAGCAAAAGGAAAAAGAGATTGAGAATATACTAAACGCCGTTCAAAAAGGTTACGCTACGGAGATACTGTTAAAGCGGCTGTCCGACCTTGAAAAAGAACAAAAAGAAATAACGGACGCGATTGCAAAGGAACAGCTAAAAGCACCGATATTCACGCAAGACCACTTCAAAATGGCTCTACGCAACTTCCGCAATATAGATATATCCACGCAAGACGGCAAACGAAAGATAATCGACACCTTTATAAACGCTATTTACCTATACGACGACAGTATGAAAATCGTCTATAATGCTAACGGTAAAGAAGAAGTAATATCGCTTGAAGAACTCGAAAGTTCAACCTTGTTTTCAGGCGGTGCACCACCAAGACAAGGTAAAACTAACTGTTTTTACCTTGTCTTTTGCTTTTTTTACTCTTTCCACGTTCACAAAATCTATAAAAATTGGGCTCAACTTGGGCTTAAATAAATAGCTTAACGTGTTAAATTGCTTGATTTACTTTAAAATCATAGGTTTAACCGTAAAAAGTAATCCACTTTGCTTGCTTCCGAAATAAAAAATTCGTTTGAAAAATGGGTGTATACGTTTGATGTCATAGTATTGTCGGAAGCGTGCCCCGCCCAAACCGAAACAACCTCGCGCGGAACGCCGCATTCCTGACAACGCGTAATGAACGTATGCCGCAACTCGTGCAAATGGTGTTTCGGACAAAATTTTTTAAATTCTCGCGACAGTAAATCGTTTGAATAACTTACCGCCTGCGTAAATTCTTCTTCCGAAACGTTGCGCAGATACCTTTGCAACATTGGCGTTATAGGTATTTTTCGGAAACTTTCCGGCTCGTCAAGACGTTTCTTTCCGTTCTTCACCGTTATAAAGTGTTCCGAACGTCGCGCGCTCTTCAATTCATCGCGCCGCATACCGCAAAAAAGCATTAAAGTAAACGTTAACAAATACTTACTTTTACGTAGCTCAATTAGAAATGCCCGCTCCTCGTCATAGGTGAGCGCAACTCCTTTTTTTGTGTGGTGCTTCAAAACAACAACGCCGTCCATAGGGTTATTTGTTATTATCCTTTCGCCTATCGCCGCGCGGAATATTTGGCATAGCAACATTCGTAAGGTGTTTGCCGCCTTGGTCTTACCAACCGCAACTAAACCCGTAAATAGTGGTTGTATCTGCATAGCCGTTATATCGCGTATTTTTCTGTTATTGAAATACGGATAAATGTGCACGTTCGCCAACGCTATAAAACTTTGATATGTAATAGGCTTTACCGTCGGTTTTTTAACTGTTTCAAACCACGCCTGCGCAAAATCATTCAATAAAACGCTTTTGACTACTCCCTTCTGCACCTCGGAAGCTTCCGACGGTATTTTATTTAAAAGCGATTGAACAAAATTCTTTGCCGCAGTTTCAACCGTTTTCCCAGAGCCGCTAACCGGAATTTTATTTATTGTGCAACGTATTTCAAATAAGCCGTTTGCGCGCGTTCTCGTATGCTCCCGCAACCATTCTTCGCTAAAAATCTTTACAAAGCTCTTTGGCATTTTCTTTAACTCCTTTAAAATTAAATTCAATGCCGATTTAATATTGAAACCTTCTCTTATACTTTTTAATATTTTGCTGTCGTGCTCCTCCTCTTGCTTCGATTGGTCTACGGCGAAAACTAATTTGCTTAAAAATAAGGTAAAATTTTTAAGCTGTGCGTAATCTTCGCCGTTTATGCTAATAACGTAATTCAATAATTTTACCCCCTGCTTGTTTAGTAGGGGGTATTGTAATACCGATTTTTAAAAAATCAAACCTTCTTTTTTATTGTCGTGGGTTCTGTTCCACCCGTCCACGTGCCTATAATTCCATTAAGCATTTCCTTCAAGTCAGGCGACAAACTGCGATATTTTGCAATTAAATCGCGCTCTTCGGTCGTCAAGCTCTCCCCCATCGCGTTACCCATAGGGGTAGCTATCTTTGCGCCGTAATCATTTTCAAGTCCTAAAAGGTAATCAGCAGACACCCCGAAGAAGTTTGCAATTTTACGAATTGTAGCTGCCGTCGCTTCGTTTCTATTTAGCTCAATCTGTGCAATGGTAGATTGTCCTACCCCTATTGCTTCCGCCAAAACTTTTTGACTTATTCCTCGCTCTGAGCGCAAGTCCAATATCACATTTCCGATTGACATACTAAAATTTTAACAAACAAAATCAAAAATGTAATTGACAATCGTAAATGAGCTTGATATACTTAACCTGTAATTACATTTGAGATTAAGGAGTTATCAACAATGAAAGATTATTGCACCGCAAATTGTCCGCAATGGGACCAAGCAAACGAAACTTGCCAAGCAAGTGAACTTTTTGAATTTGACCCAAATGCTTTTAACGACATTTGCCCCGCAATGAATAACGATAAAACAGATTAAGGCAAGTTAAGCCGCAAACGCGGTTTGGCTTGCCTTTTTCGTGCTTGTACGCCCCCGCGCAGGGGAAAATCTGCAAAGGGGCTTTCACCTAAACCTCCCCGCAAGCTTTACGTTTTGCAATCTTCCGTTATAGCTTTGCGGGGTCAGGGTTTAGGTTATCAATCAGATTGCAACTCTTTGGAGTTACAAAATATATTTAAAGGTTTTAGGTGAAACAAAATGGCAACAATTATCAGACCCACAAAAGAACACAGCGAAGCACAACAGAAAATAACCAAAGCATTAGAAACAATTTTACACACTTGCGATAGCGAAAAAATTAAACAATGCAATATTGAAATGGACGAAGCATTTGCGACGTTAAAAAGGTTAGCCGACGAACGTAAACTTGTTGAAGTAGTTAAAGCGTGAGGTGAACGGCAATGACTGAACAACTGATAAATCAACTGCAAGCGAACTTGAAATTCATAGAGAACCAGGATAACTATTTTTCAATGTTCAAGTACGTTATAAACTCCTGCACCACTGCGGAATTTGCAAATCAAATTCTTCACTGTTTGGAAGAGCTTAACGACGAAGTATTCAGGGCAAACGCAAAACGTATTTCAGAAGCAAGGCGCAACGCAATCAAACTGCACGGTGAATGGACTATTAAAACGTTGGAGCAAAGCAAAACAAAGCACACGGTGCGCACGTTCGCCAGCACCCTTTATTCGGATATTTTCGGCATTGAACTATATGAATAACGGGCGGAAAGCCGCCCGCAGGAGGATATAAAAGAATGACAAAGGAATTTATAAAAGGTGTTGCAAGCGTTTTAAGCGTTGCAATTTTGGCGGGCGGAGTATGCGGCGTTGGGTATTGTTCGCGCGGCAATTCGGGGAAATGGTTTGAAAACATAACAAAACCTGCTGAATGGTCTTGGAGCAAGGACAAGCCGCAAAGCGGCGATAATATCGACACGCCGCCCGAAGAACACAACACTTTTGACGGCTTGGAATTATCCAATTCAATTGACAGTAACGGCGTTTCGCTATTCAGCGCAGTAATTGCGCGGGAAGAATACGCGGCGTATGGCATTACTCCCTATGCGGATACGGCATACACGTTGACCGCAACAGTATTGCCAGCGGAAGCAACCAATAAAGCCGTTGACTATACGGTTGCTTGGAAAAACCCCAATAGCTCTTGGGCGAGCGGCAAAAACGTTACTGAGTACGTAAACGTTGCACAAACTTCGGACGGCTCTTTGACGGCTACGGCAACGTGCTTTAAACCTTTTGGCGAGCCTATCGTAATTACCTGCACCTCGCGCGATAACCCGTCCGCACAATCTTACGTTAATTCAAATTACGTTAAGCGGCTTATAAATACAACGTTAGCGTTGGGTAACGGCGTTGTACTCAACGGCGATAACAGCTCCGTTTTTACTTGGTATGCTGACAGCGATAAAGTTTTGAATGATTATAACGACATTTACTCTATCGGCACGAAAGAGGATAATGTTGTAAATCATTATGTGTCTATCACAACAAGCACAGCCCTGCGCACTCAATTAGCTAAGGTTTGGACTTCAACGACAGACCGCAACGCCTACACTGCAACAAGAACGTATAAAACACCTTACGGAATGCGTTACGGCTTATGTTGGAACGATTTATTTGACCCGGGCGGCGTGGTCAACGGCTTCGGCGAAATCGAAGGCTTGTTTTCGTTCTGCTCGGACGAAATCGATTACGGCGAATATGAAATAAACAAAACGCAGTTTAATAAGCTTATTACCTGCCTGAAAGCCTCCGACGTTGATTTTATAATGACGGTAAAATCGGAGCTTGCTTCGGGCGCGGAATATTCTAAAACTTACAACGTTAATGTAGCTGATAGCGTACTAAAAATAGGCGTAACCTCGGTAGGCACTAACGTAGGCGAAATAGATTTTTAACGGCGGTAAGAAATGACCATACGACAAATTTGTAGCCGCTCACTTTACATATTATTGGCGGCAGTACTTATAATAACGGCGCTTATAGGCGGGCAGGACTTCCTACCCGCTTTTGCCGATTACGCGCAAAGTACTAACGTTTTGGACGATTTGCAAAAAGACGGCACTTTTAATATAAACGATTATCCCGCCGTTCCTGACGATTACAGCCTTAAAGTTATACAGATTGCCGAAACCACGGACAAAGAGCTTCTAATTTACGTTTACCAACCCGCGGCGCGAACTAAAAGACTTGTCGCAAGCTCAATAAATATTGCGCGGGAACAGAACAACACTTCAAAGCTTGCTTATGTCAATTACGCTTTGGAGCTGATAATATCCGCGGGAGAATTTTTCAAGTACCGCGTAAAAGGCTTCGAGCTAAGCCCCGAAGCTATTCGGTACTACAACATATCCAACATTTTACGACCGTTTGACAAAACGATTGACACGCCGCCCGCGGCGGGAAGCATAGCCGAGGTTGAAAACCGCGTTGCGCAATGCTGGACAGCGCGAACCGTTGACGGCAACGTAGAATACGTTATGACCGACTGCGAGGTTGTAGAAATCACAAAAAAGTACGTTGGCTTCTTCGATTACTTCGACGGCGCAAGCCCCAGCATAGGCTGGGAAACGCTTTTAGGCAAGATTGAAATAAACGGCACGCACACTATACGCAACTTTGTTGCGTTCTCCACTGACCGCAATATTGAAAAGCTTATGGAAGTTGAATTGCAATACTCCCTGCAAGACTATTCTTATTCCATATGCGCAAACCCGCTTTGCTTATATTCGGGACACCCCTACAAAACTGTTTATGACAAGAAAAAGGGCGAAGTTATACAGCAAGACCCCATTACGTTAGACGAGAGAGAAGTAACAAACAACCCAAGTGGCTGGGGCGGTAATAGATATACTTGGAAAACAATTCAGACAACAGAAGAATTTATTGCGGGCGCGGACAGCGGCAACTACACGTTGACCACCGAGGGCGCGAACGATGTTGCGGGTACGCAATGGGTTTTAAACTTCTATGACGCCGTTTTTACTGTTACGGGCAATATCTCGCCGTTAGATAATCAAGTGCATTGGAAAGGGAAAACTGCAAGCAACGTTATGATATTGCGGCTTCTGTTTGAAACAGAGGGCAAAACGTACAATTTAGGCGTTGTTGATAATAAGCAGACGGGCGACGGCAAGCCCGACAACGTTAAAAAAGAAAACGGTTTGCCCAAATGGGCTGTTATTGTGATTATTATCGGCGTTGTCATAGTTGCGTTAGTTGCGCTTATTGTACTTGCCATTTTCTTCCCGCCCGTCGGTAAAGCTTTGATACAGATTTTAAAATACCTATTCATCGGCTTATGGTACGTAATCTCCGCGCCGTTCCGCCTGATTGCGTTAATCTTTCGGAAAATATCAGAACGTAGAGCCGCCGCGCCCTCTAAGGCTAAGCCCTCGAAGAGCCGTAAGAAGAAAGCGCCCAAACGACGCGCGACATTAAAGAGCCGCGCAAGAACAAAGGCAGGCAAACGTAAATGACGGTATTTTTTATTATCGCTTTTATCGTTACGTTGTTTGCGCGGCTCCTGTTCGGCGCGTTCGTAGACAAGGTTGCCGTGTTCGCTAAGCTCCTTGCGCCGCTGACTTGGGTTACCGTCGGTTTTGGCATACTCGCCGCCGTCTTTGTTGCAATCAAAATTTACAAGGAGTTTAAACATAAATGAGCAAATTTATAAAAGTAACTGTTATAGACGGTTGCAAGGCGTTGGTGCCAGTAGACAATATTGAATATGTTGCGGAACTTCAAAGCTCTGAATACAGCAAAGCAACGATATACTTTAAGACAGATTGTAATAAACACGGCTTAAACGTAAAAGAAACGTTTGACGAAATCGCTGAGAAAATCGAAGCGGCAATGCGCAAATAATGCCCAAGCTAATACTTAACCCTGAAAGCGAGATTGTAATATTTTTCGGACCGCGCGGAACGGGTAAATCTTCGCTTATGGCGCACTTTGTGGACGAATACCTTAAAACGCAGGGCGCGCAACGTTGGGAACTCTCCGATATGCTTATTCGAGAAGAAAATGCAGAGCGTAAAACGCCGCTATCCTTCCCCACTGCTCCGCCTATATATTCCAATACAAAATATAAGCTTAAAACACGTGCAGGCGCACCGTTCGAGCCTTTACCCATAAAGGGAAACGAAATAGGCATAAATATTGAGGGCGCAGACGAAACGTACAAAGCGCTATTCCCCGCCCCTTTAATCGCGTTGGACGAAGCGCACCGCGAATTTTGTTCCAAAGGTGAAAACCTAAGCAACGGACAACTTGAATTTTTTATGGAATGCCGACATAACCGCATTATTATGCTATTAGCCGCGCCGCGCGCCGTTTTGATAAATAAAGATATACGCGCCTCGGGCTCACGATTTATTGAACCGCGCAAACGCATTGATAAATTTGATAATTTCAAGCGGCTTTACCAATCTACTTGGCATTGCCGCGAATTTACGGATACAAGCACCATAGAAGAATATATTGCGACAAATGGTAAAAGCGGCGGCTTTATAGAAACGGAATATACTCATAACGGCAACGTGCGCGAACTATACGACGGTTACGCATTCAAAAAACATTTTTACCCTAAGGACGGAAAAGAATTTGAAACGTAAACAACCAAATATTACTATCAACTTAACAGCCAATGCAAAAGAAACCACCGCCGAAGAACTTAAAAAACTTTATGACGTTTTATACCCTCAAAAGGTAAAAACCAAACCTTCGAAACATAAAAAAGCTGATTTATATGCGTTAAACAGTGATATTGAGAAACTGCACGAACGCTACGAGCAACTGTTTAAACAGGTTAAAACCTCGCTTAACCTTTCGGAACAACAAATTGAAAACGAATGCGAAACATTAAGCCGAAAATATTATTTTGAGCTTGAAAAGCTTTCAAAACTACGTAAGCTTGAATATGAAAAAGAACAGGCGGAAATCGAAGCGCGAGAGGACGAGCAAACGCCTTGGCGCCGCGGTTGGTGGTGGCGTTTAATCTTCCAACCGCTGACGAACCGCGCGCAGGATATTATAGAATACCGCGCCGAGCTCGAAGCCGAACAGGAATTTGCGCCCATAGAAAAAGAGCTGGACGAGCTCGCGGAAAGGCTTTACGCGGGAACAGGTAAAAAGCTATCTAATCGCAAACGTAAAAGGCTAAGGAAAAAGTATTTAAAATTAAAGCGCAGGCTTATAAGCGCACCCGCCGTGCCGCCCGCAGGTAACGTTCAGAGCGAACAACCCACAAGCGCCGCCGTACCTGCTACTGCACTCCCTGCGCAGACTTCGGAACCCGCTGAACCCGCGCGCGATGCAGTGCATCACAACGGCAACGTCGACGACAAACCCGCCGACAACGTTCCAGAACCGCCCGAACCACCTGCGAGGAAACCTCGCAAACCTAATTAAGCAGGGGCTTAGTTGCCCCTTAGATTTAATTTTTATGGTTAGCAAACCATTAAATAAACCGACTATGAAACAATTTACTATTAAATGCGCCGACTGTCCTAATAAAAAGGTGTTTTCCGCCCGCACTATTAGCGGAATTTATGACAAAGCCCGCGACGAAGGCTGGGCTATTGACCGCAACAATTTAAATAAATGGTGTCCGAACTGCGCTCCGCTACACCGACACGTTGGGCGCCGCGGCGCCGCCCGCACTTTCGTTCAAATCAAGTTAGACATTTGAATTAAAAAGGTTAAAACAATGAGTATTATGACTTATAGCGTGCACGTCTATGTGTGCACGTGCGACGATTGCGATAAAAGCATTGAGGTTAAAGAAAACAAGCGCATAGGCATATATAACGCCGCGCAGGCGGTGCGCTCCCTCGGTTGGAGTTTCGGCAAGGATAAAAGCGTTAGGTGCGATAAATGCCGCCAAAACAATTGGGAAGATAAACATCGATACAAGTAGTCAAGCGCTGTACTACATACACCGGGCGAAAGTAGTTACATATCGCACTACTTAAACCGGGGAAAAGTAGTTTTTCAAATTACTACTTAAAATATTTGAAAGGTTAATCTATGAGCATTTTGGCTAAGGCTAAACAACTTAATAATAATTATTTCCAATTGCCGTATGCTCTAATGGAAAAAACGCGCAAAGCTTCCAAGAAAGTCAAGGCGCTTTTTAAGCACGCCCCCGACAACGTTCAAGGCGAAAACAAAAGCGCGTTTACGCCGAAAGATAAGCCGCGCCTTACTTACTCCTCGCGCGTTCTTTTGGGCTTATTCCATACCGAAGAAAAAGTTTTCGGACATAAAGCCGAATTGTCTTACAGGAAGATTACCGACAAAGTCGGACACAGTTCCAAGACCACTGCGGCAAACCTTATACAGCTTAAAGACGTCTTGAAAAGCTCTTCCAAATCTACATACCATATTAACGTTGATTATGACGGCACACCGTTTGTTTTATGCTATGAGTTCCTATTCAATGAAGAGTTGCAACTCGAAGAAGAGCAAACGCCTTTTAAGCTCTGCGACCTCGAAGCTATTCTTGTGAGCCTTATCGTAAATAACAAGCTCAACCAGAAAACTACCAAAGACTTTAACGGCACGGTTAATTGTATTGCTTCTGCGCTTAATATTCCGCCCTCTACCGCCTGCTCGCTTATTAACCGCCTTATCAAAAAAGGCGTTTTAAAGTGTTACAGGGAATACATAGACGAAAACGGCAACACTGTAATCGAAGCGAACGCGAAAGCAAAGACCAAAATCGAAAAAACTATACTCACCGCGCATAGCCGTCTAATACGGCGCTGTAACGTAATTTACAAAGATTACAAAAAACGCGCCTATGAGAAGAAACAGGAAGCCTCCGAACCCGACAAGACGAAGAAACAAGACAAGCAAACAACAGCGCAACAAACGACTAAAAAGGAGCTGACAGACGAAGAAAAATTCGACGTCATCGAAGCGAAGTTTATCCGCGATAAAAAGTATTTAAGCCTTACAGAAAAGTACAGAGATTTAAAATTTCGAAGCCTTAAAGAGTTCCGAGAGGACAAAGACGAAGCTAAATTCGACGCGTTGGAGAAAAGCGCGAAAAACGTTTTTAATGAATTGTGCTACTATCTTTACGGCAACGGCGTAAGTAGAGAGCAATTACCAACAACGTTCGCACGTCTGATACAGCAAATTTAAGCGTAACCGAAAGTTACGCTTTTAGTCGTTTCGCAACAAGCAAAAATAAGCCTATTTTAACAGATTTTCAATAATGCAAACAGCAAGTTTTAACCGCTAAAACTTGCTGTTTTTTTGTATTTAGGACTTTTTTAGACTATTGTTACGATATGTAAAATTTAGTGCGGTATTTCTCGGTATATCTGAATTTTACTTTTCGCAATAATTCGCTGTACTTTTCGTATACTCATAATAGTTTAAAGATAATCTTATTATGAATGTCTTATATTTTATTACACTTATACCACAAAGCGGGCTTAATGCCCGCAATACGGTACGTTTTATGCGCCTATGGCGCGAAGCTGTACGGAAGCTTGCCGTTTTTGCGTTTCTCTATACCGTTTTCTACTCGGCAAGCTTGATTTATGCGCCCACACGGGCGCGAAATTGATATTCCACGGCTCATTTTTTGCGTTAATGGTTTTTAACCATTTGCTTTTATGCGGCAGGGCTTGCCGCCCTGACCTTGCATTTTTAGAAGATAAATCAGCCCGAAACAAGCGGCTTTTTGCTCGCTTGTATTCGGTCTGATATACTGAATAAATAGAAGTTCGCCGCGCCGCCGCTCTTTAATGGTTGTCAACCATTCACCAAACTTTAAGCGCCCGCGGACGGCACCGCAGGCGCTGTTTTTTCGCTCTCCTCTCCTACATTGGTGAACTTTCCCGGCGTGGTCGACGTTCCCGGACTTACTGCACCCCGCACCAACGTGCACACAACAGCCCGCCGCTGTTCCGCCGCGGGCTGTAATGGTTTGACTTACGGCGCTTTTTGTCGTATAATGTAATTCCTGCTTCGGCAGGGGTACGTTCGGGGGCGTTCCCGGCGGCGGTTAGCACTTCCTATTCAAAAGGGGGTGATTTTTATGAGTATCGAGCAACTTTTACTTATGCTGGCGTTTTTGCGCCCCGGCTTGGTTTCCTCGATTTCCGTTTCTAAAAATACGGTAACTATTCGCATAAAAAAATAACCGCCACCGTGTGAAGCCTGTGTGCGGTTATTATTTAACTTGAACTAAGGCTAACCGCCTTGACCGGTTTCGCCCCTTGTTCGTACTTTTATTATATGCGATTTAAAAAAGTTTGTCAACATTTTTTCAAAAAATCAATATCAAATCGGCGTTTATAGTGGGCTCAATTTGGGCTCACTATTGTAAATCATATCTATTTTGGCAATATTTAAGCTAATATATATCAAAAATAACTAATAAATTATATTTTAGATTGTTTCAGGTTCCTGTGGGCAACCGTGGGGGTTCAAGTCCCTTCGTCCGCACCATAACAGGGGTATACGAACACCCAGATTGAGAAACCGAATTTTCGGTTTCTTTTTCTTTTGCGCTGTTTTCGTCCTCGCCGCTGCTCCCGTCGGGGTAATCGGGAAAAATCAAGTTCAAAAGCAGTTCGTTTTTCTGCCCGCTTTTGAGATTGAAAAGCACTTTCATTTTGTCGTCGTACAGCACAACGCGATAAATGAACGTGTCAATCAATGCCTTGCGGTTTTTCGTCTTGGTGTAGTCTAACGCGCGGAAATGCTGTAACCACTTGCGAATATCGTCGTATGTGTAGTCGATTTGCAACGCCTTTTCGCTTTCAATCGTCGCGTTCAGTTCGGCGTTCTCGTTCTCTAACTTTTCGATTTGCGC
>CAJUHT010000027.1 GCA_910586035.1 uncultured Christensenella sp. | reverse complement strand
GCGGTTTTTCGTCAAAAGTGTTACAGTGTGACATAGTGGCGTATAAAGTAATACTTATGTCAGTTGTATAAAGTACATTTTTTGTCTATGTTATACGCTTGAAAAAATTGCTTAATTTTGGTACAATAAATGTGCGAAGGAGAAATAACTATGGCGACTGTAACTTTGGAAATGGAAGGCAAAGACCTTGAACGAGTACTCGGACAACTTGGAGTAGGCGCAACCTATATTGACGGCGTAGAAGCACCGCAAGAATTTAGATTTAATTTTTCGGGCGGTTGGTACACAAAAACTGCCGTAAAACAAGCTATGGATATTTTGAATAGTCGTTATGGTTATAATTACGAAATTAACACGAGCGGCGGTTTTACTGTAACTCGTCAAAAGAAAAACCGTCAATTTGTGTCGTGCGGCGATACTGTTAACAGTATAAAAGAAGCCGTTGCAAATGACCCAAACGGAAAGCAAAAATGCTATTTGTGCTTTGGTAAAGGCGCAGACGGTTATATCACAACTAACTTTGATGAAGCCGTACATATCCTTATTGCTGGCACAACGGGAAGCGGTAAATCAAGCTTGCTTAATTCTTTAATAATGCAAATTCTTTGCTTTTCAACCGCAAATGTAATTCTTATTGACCCAAAGAACGGGGCAGAATTTGGCTTGTATGAGCAAGATATACACGACAGGGTTGAACACGTTGCAAAGGACACGCAAGATGCCGTGAAATGGCTTAAAGTTGCTGTTAACATTATGGAACAACGTTATTCCGAAATGAGCCGTAAAGGGCTTAAAAAATACGACGGAAAGAGTATAATCGTTGTAATTGACGAGCTTGCCGACCTTATGATGACAAGCAAAAAAGAAGTTGAAGAACATATTATACGCATAGCTCAAAAAGGACGTGCCGCAGGTATACACCTTATCGTTGCCACGCAAGACCCTCGTGCAAAAGTTGTTACGGGCTTGATAAAGTATAACCTACCAACAAAAGTTTGTCTTAAAACGGCTAATGCTCAACATAGTATGAACATTATTGATGTTGGGCGTGGCGCAGAATTGCTTGACAAGGGTGACGGACTTGTTAAGCTTCCCTCTTCTCCCGATTTAATCAGAGCGCAAACCCCTTTCATTACTGACGAAGAAATAATCAACTGCTTAACGCATTAAAGTATAAGGAGGTAATTATGGATAGCGAATTATTGAGTGGCGAGCAAATAGAAGCAATGACAACTTTTGAAATTATCACCACTGTTTTAAGTGTATTGGCTTTTATTATTTCACTGTCTGCCTTTATCATTTCAATTATAAAAAGCGTCAATGAAAAAAAAGCTTATAAAAAACAATTTCTTATTGATAATCTAAACAAATTAAGTATAAATCTTAATAAAGAGTTAACTTTACTTGAACAACTTGACCCAGAAATTCTGATAGCTAAAATTTTTAAGCGAATAGAAAATAATGAAAAATTTGATTTTTACAATGAAATTTTAAATGTTTATAATTCAACAAGTATATTAACAAGTAATGCTTTAATAATGTTAAGCTCATATAAGTTAACACCTTGCAATCAAAATTTAATGGAAGCGTTAAATGAAATTTCAAATGATATTAGTTATTGTATGCAAATAACAATCAAGAACAAAGATAACAGATTAAATTTGATAAAGGAATATGTTGCATATAAAAAGAAATCATTTGTAAAATCATATACTAAGTGTAAGTATGATATTTTGATAGAATTTTCAAATACAATAAAGCATCTAATTAACGATAAAATTTCTAACGCTGAATTGAATTCTTACTTTATTGAATTTAATGCAAAAAAATAATCGAATTGACTATACTACGCCATTACAAAAAGTCGAACAATATGTTCGGCTTTATTTTTTTCTACAATGTGCGCCGCAATTCCTATTATTGTGATAAAATCTCTTATTCTATTTTTAGTAAAATCATTGTGGGCTTTATTCATTTTCAATAAATATTAAATAGTTTTTGTGTCGCTTGGGCTTACCGTCTGGGGACGGAATACGCCGTCTTGCCAAATTGTAAAGGGCGACGATTTATCTCCCGTAAGGCATAAAACCGCCGTCGCCTACGGCGCAAACCCTTGACAATTTGTCTGCGACGGCATTTTTTGCCGGTTAAGACGGTAAGCACCAAAGCGAACAACAAATTTTTAAGCCGCAGTCCGCACACACGCAGACCGCGCAAAGGAGTTTCACACAATGAAAAACGCAGTTATCTATGCAAGGTTCAGCTCGCACGGACAAAACGAAATGTCAATAGACGGACAAATTCGCGTTTGCCGCGAGTTTGCAGAAAGTCAAGGCTATAATGTTATAAACGCCTATTCAGACAAGGCACGGACGGGAACGAACGACAGCCGCCCCTCTTTTCAACGTATGATTAGAGATGCCGACAGCGGCGCGTTTCAATACATATTGGTTTATATGTTTGATAGGTTCGCCCGCAACCGCCGCGACAGCGTTATGTATAAGGAAATGCTAAAACAAAAATACGATATTCGCGTTATATCGGCAACCCAGCCCATCAGCGACGACGAAGGCGGCGAGTTCTATGAAATGTTTTTGGAGTGGAACGACGAGAAATACAGCAAGCGACTGTCAAAGCGCATACTTAACGGCATTGATACTTGCGTTGAAAACGGCACTTATACGGGCTGTAAACTCATTTTCGGCTATAAGTTTATAGACACCGACCGCAAGGGCAAAAAAGGCACGATACATAAAGTTGCCATTGACGAGAAACAAGCGGAAATTGTCCGTTTTGTTTTCAATGAATACAAAAAAGGCGTTACCAAAACAGAAATCGCCGCCGCACTTAACGCGAAAGGCGAACGGATAAACGGAAACCCTTATAATAGCAGAACTTTTGACAGGTGGCTAACAAACCCCAAATATACGGGCAAATTCTATTTAGGTAAAAGACTTTGCACCAACCAATACCCCGCCATTATTGACGAGTTGCTTTTTGACGAGGTTCAGAAACGCCTTGCACGCAACAAAATTTTAGCGGGCGCAAATTCGGCGGTTGAGCCGTATTTGCTTACGGGTAAATTGTATTGCGGGCATTGCGGTACGGCTATGGTAGCGGGCGGCGGCACGGGCAAAAGCGGCAAGAAACACTATTACTATGTTTGCAAGCGGAAGAACAAAGGCGAATGTGAAAAATCACGCGAGGGCAAGGACAATTTAGAAAAGCGCGTTACACAACAAGTCTATGACTTTTTGAGCGACAAGAAAAACGCCGAGAAAGCCGCACGGGAAACAATAGCCTATTATGAACGGCGCACGGGCGACGACGGAATAAAAAGCATTGAAACGCGCATACGGCAAGCACAAACACAAGTTGACGATTTAACAAACGCTTTTATAGAGGCAAAAAGCCCTCTACTCCGCGCAAACATTGAAAGAAAAATGACAGACTATGAAAAATTGCTCGCAGACTTGCAAGCAACTAAATCACGAATTTTATTAGAGCGCGGACACAGTTTTACAGTTAAAGACATTTTGGCATTTATTGCTGACCTACTGAAAGGCAACCCCACCGACAAGGAGTATCAGAAACAAATAATTGATAATCTTGTCTTTATGGTCTACATTTACGACGACGAAAAAATAAAGACTGTCGGCTATCTTGATTTTGGCGTTGATAAGAATATTGAAAAGATACGGCTTGACGAAACAAACGAACTAATAGAGCGAATAAAAAAGTGTTCAAACACAGTCGCGCATAGTCAACCACTTTAAGCCTAAATTGAACTGCTTTAAAGCGTTTCGATTTAGGCTTTTTCATATTATCTATTTAAATTTTTCTACGTATAAAAAACTTTACGGGGCGCAACTTTTAGTTACGCCCCGCACCTTACTTATTTATCGTTTTTGCCCTGAGGTTTCAAATTCCAGATATTTTCCGCATATTCTTTTATGCTTCTGTCCGCCGCAAAGAAGCCCGAAGCCGCAATATTGTTAAGCGACATTTTATTCCACTTTGCTTTGTCCTTTACGTACAATTCGCTAATTTTGTGTTGCGTTCTGTTATAAGATATAAAGTCCGCCATACACATATACGGGTCTGCTACGGGGCTGCCCGTCAACAGATAGTTTGCCATATCCGAGAAAGACTGTCCGTTAAAGCCGATTATTAACGCCTCCACTATTCTTCTCAACTTGGGAGAATCGTTATAATATTTAGAGGAGCTGTAACCCGCGCGCCATATGTCGTCTACCTCGTTTGACTTTAAGCCGAAAATAAATATATTTTCGTTGCCTACCGCCTGAGCCATCTCCACGTTCGCTCCGTCGAGAGTACCGATAGTAAGCGCGCCGTTTATCATAAACTTCATATTGCCCGTACCGCTGGCTTCCTTACCCGCAAGCGAAATCTGTTCGGATATTTCCGAAGCGGGCATAAGCTTTTCGGACATAGTTACGTTGTAATCTTCCATATAAACGACGTTGAGTTTTTCGTTTATTTTGGGGTTCTTTCTTATGTCGGCGGAAAGGAAGTTTATAAGCTTGATTATTTGCTTTGCCATAGAATATCCGGGCGCCGCCTTTGCTCCGAATATAAAGGTTTTAGGCTGCATCTTTTTTTCGGGATTATCCTGCAAATCGAGATAAATATCAATTATATTCAGCACGTTTAAAAGCTGACGCTTGTATTCGTGAAGCCTTTTAGCCTGCGTGTCGAATATAGAATCGGGGTTAATAACAAAGCCCTGCTTTTTTAAAGCATAGTCTACAAACTGCTTCTTCTTTATCGCCTTAATTTCTTCTAAACGGCTTAATACGGTTGCATCGTCCTCAAACTTTTTAAACTCCGCAAGCTGTGAAGCGTCGTGAACAAAGCCGTCGCCGATACAGTCGCAAAGCAACTGCGTGAGTTCGGGGTTGGACTGGCAGAGCCACCTTCTGTAAGCGATACCGTTTGTTACGTTGGTGAACTTTTCGGGCGAGAAATCGTAAAAGTCCTTAAAAACCGACTGTTTGATAATTTCGCTGTGCAGTGCGGCAACGCCGTTTACGCTGTGCCCGCCGTATACCGAAAGATTAGCCATCTTTATACGGCTGTGTTCGATAATCGCCATTCTGGAAATCTTAGCCCATTCGCCGGGGAACCTGCCCCAAAGCTCTTCGCAAAGGCGACGGTTAATTTCTTGAATAATGGAGTGAATTCTGGGAACGATTCTTTCAACCAAATCTTCCGACCAGGTTTCGAGCGCTTCCGCCAAAACCGTATGGTTTGTGTAGGCGCAGGTTGACGTGGTAATCGCCCACGCGTCCTCCCAATTATAGTAATACTCGTCAATAAGTATACGCATAAGTTCGGGCACCGCCATCGCGGGGTGAGTGTCGTTTAAATGAATTGCCGCAAGCTTGGGCAAATCTTTAAGCGTGCCGTATCTGTGGCGGTGGTCCTCGATTATATTCTGTATGGACGCGGAACACAGGAAGTATTGCTGTTTGAGCCTTAACGACTTGCCGTTTAAATGGTTGTCGGCGGGATAAAGCACCTTGGTAAGCATTTCGGCGTCGTTATCCTCGGTCATAGCCTGATAGTAATCGCCCTGTGAGAACAACTTCATATTGAAGTCCTGCAAGGGCTTGGCTTTCCACAGCCTTAAAACGGATACGGCTTCGCTATCCTTACCGGAAATCATCATATCGTACGCAACGGCTTCGATGTCCTTTGTGTCGGAATATATGAGTTGCATTCCGTTTTCCGTCCACTTCTCTTCAACCTTGCCGTTAAAGCGGACGATAAAAGATTTATCCGTTCTCTGCGTAAGCCATACTTCGCCGCCGGGAAGCCACACGTCGGGCAATTCCATCTGCCAGCCGTCGACTATCTTCTGCTTAAAAAGTCCGTACTCATATCTCAACGAATATCCCATTGCGGGATAGTTGCCGGAAGCCAGCGCGTCTAAAAAGCACGCCGCAAGCCTTCCCAAACCGCCGTTACCCAAACCTGCGTCGGGTTCGAGTTCGTACAATTCTTCAAGCGAACGCCCGTAAGATGAAACCGCCTTAGAAAACGCTTCCGTCGCGCTTAAATTGTACAAACTGTTCTTTAAGGAACGCCCCAAAAGGAATTCCATACACAGGTAATAAACTCTCTTTGCCCTTTTAGCTTTGCATTTCTTTTGGAAATGCTGTCTTTTTTCAAGCAATATATCCCTTACGCACATTACTACCGCGCGATAGAGTTGTTCTTTGGAAGCTTCGGTAGGCAAAACGCCGTAATATCTTGAAAGTTTTCCCTTTACAAGCTCCTTAACTTCCTTTTCGGTAATAGCAGTTAAACTCATTAAATTCTCCTAAACTAAGTAAATTATTTAAGCATTTCCAGATACAGCTGCTCGTACTGTTCCGCCGATTTATTCCAGCTGAAATCAGATTTTGCCGCTCTGTATCTGAGTTTTGCCCATTCTTCCTTATTTTTATAATCTGAAACGGCTTGCCTTATAACGTACAGCATATCGTGAGCGTTATAATTGCTAAACGTATAGCCGTTTTCCAAAGGTTTGATACTGTCGTACAGTCCGCCCGTTTCCCTTACCACGGGTACCGTGCCGTAGCGGCAGGCAATCATCTGTGAAAGCCCGCAAGGCTCCGACTTGGAAGGCATTAAGAATATATCCGAGCCGGAATAAATTTTGCGCGACAAATCGCCGTTGAATACTATGTTTGCGCTTACCTTATCGGGGTATCGCCTTGCAAGGTCGCGGAAGAAAGACTCATAACAGTAATCGCCCGTACCGAGTATTACAAGCTGAACGTCGTCCTGCAACACTTCCTCTATGACGTTCGTAACCAAGTCGAGCCCCTTGTGGGATACGAGGCGGGAAATCATCGAAATGACGGGCACGTCAGCTTTAACGGGAAGATTTAGCATTTTTTGCAGTTCTTTCTTGCAAACGACCTTACCCGACATATCGTCAACTGTATAATTTGCAAACAGATGAGGGTCGGTTTCGCAGTTATACCCCTTATCGTCGATACCGTTCAATATGCCCCTGAGTTTGAAACGGTTGTTTCTTATAATGGGGTCAAGCCCGTGCGCATAATACGCGTTGCCTATTTCCTCGGCATACTTGGGACTTACGGTTGAAAACCTTTCGCTGACCTCTATTGCGCCCTTCATAAGGTTAATTGAATTGTTGAACTCTACAAGATACTGATACTTGCCGTAAATATCGAACAGCGAGGACAGAATATCCAGCGAGTACTGCCCCTGATACTCTATATTGTGTATAGTGAAAAGGGAACGTATAAACTGGTATTCCTGTCTGAAACAGTAGTTGGTTTTAAGATAAATAGCCGCCAGCGCAGACTGCCAATCGTGGCAGTGCATAACTTCTGGATAGAAGTTGATAAACGGCATAATTTCCAACACCGCACGCGAGAAGAAGGCAAACCTTTCGCCATCGTCGAAATATCCGTAGCAACCGGGACGCTTGAAATAAAACTCGTTATCTATAAAGTAGAAAATAACGCCGTCCTTTTCGTACGAGAACACGCCGCAGTACTGGTTGCGCCAGGCGAGATGCACGTACAGATTGCCGAGATAAGTAAACTTATCGCGCATTTCTTTTTTTATATCCGAATAGAGAGGAATTACCACCCTAACGTCGAATTTTCCCGACTTGGCAAGCGCCGTAGAAAGCGAGCCTATAACTTCGGCAAGTCCGCCCGTCTGTATAAACGGCGTGGCTTCGGAAGCGACAAAGAGTATCTTTTTTCTGTCCTCCGCCTTAACTTCCGTCTTTTTTGCGGGCGCAGTCTTTTTTACTGCGGTTGCAGTACTCTTCTTTGCGGTTGCAGACGCGCTTTTCTTAGCGGCGGGTTTTTCCGCCGTTGCGGTTTTTGCCGTTGTCTTTTTGGTTGTTGCGGTTTTTTTAGTTTCAGTCATTCTGTTTCCCCTGTTTAATTTATATACGCGAACCCTTATTTATAAAGTAAGGCTTCTGTTTACAGCCCGCCAACGTAATGCCGTTGGCTATGGAACTGTCTTTGTCGCTTACCACGTAGGAAAGCGAACAATTTTCCCCTATTATGTTTTCGCTCATCAAAATACAGTTTTTTAAATGCGCGCCCTTTCCGACTTTAACGTTGCGGAAAAGTATGCAGTTTTCAACCGTGCCTTCGATAAGGCAACCGTCGTGAATGAGCGAGTTGGAAACCTTTGCCGTTTCCGTAATCTTTGCGGGCGGCGCGTCGTTTACTTTTGTATACACGTCCCTGTCGCCGAAAATCTCTTCCCTTACCGACTTGTCAAGCAAATCCATATTCGACTTGTAGTAAGACGAAAGACTATCTATATTGCTGTAATAGCCTTCCAGCTTATAGCCGTAAATTTTGCCCGACTTGACGGCGGGAAGTATTATGTCCTTTGAAAAGCTTGTAAGTCCCCTTGTGATTGCAGACTGCAACAGACTTAAAAGATAAGTTGTGCGCGCAACGGAAACGTTTATGTAATGCTTTTTAACGCCCTTTGCCTTTGCGTTTATGTCCGCCGACTTGATTTTTCCGTCCTTATCAGTTTCGAACATAAGGTACGACACGCTGTCGTCGCACTCGTGTTCGTGATAGACCATAGTAATATCGGCGTTGTTTGCCGCGTGCGCTTCCACAACTTTGCTGTAATCGAGTTTATATATAGCGTCGCTGTCGGCAAGCACAACGTAATCTTCCTTGGCTTTCTTTAAAAAAGCCATAGCGCCCTTCAACGCTTCCAACCTGTCCTTGTATAGAATTTCGCTTTCGTCGCTGTACGGAGGAAGCAGAATGAGTCCGCCCTCCTTTCTCGCCAAATCCCATTCCTTGCCCGAACCGAGATGGTCCATAAGCGATTGGTAATTGTTTTTTGTCAACATTCCCACGGTTGTAATACCGGAATTTACCATATTGGAAAGGACAAAGTCCACCACGCGGTACCTGCCGCCGTAAGGTATAGAGCCCTTCGACCTTACCTTAGTCAACTCGGGAACGTGTTCGTCGTTGATACTCGTAAAAATAACGCCTACTGTTGAAGCCATTTTCATATTCCCCCTTAAACGTCCTTATCGACTATTTCGCCCGCGGCGATATTTCCGCCGTCGTGTACGGATATGCCCCTGCCAAGCACCGTTATACCGTTAGTCTTGCCTTCTACTTTGCAAGCCTGCGCTTTGTCCGCGCCTATAACCGCCTTTGCGCCTATCGTAACATCTTCGTCGATTATTGCGTAATTTACTTTTGCGCCAGCCTTTACAACAGTGTTACCCATAAGTACGCTGTCGCGCACTACCGCGCCCTTTTCTATAACGCAGTTAGTGCCTATAACCGAGTTGATTACGCTTCCCTCGATTTCGCAACCGTTTGCAATCATAGAATTGGAAACGTCGCCCGTTACGTACGCGGGGGGAGCTATGGGGCTTCTCGAATGTATTATTCTGTCGCCGTCGCGCAGTTCGAAATTGGGCACCGTGCCCAACAGGTCCATATTTGCTTCTAAAAGCGAGGTTATAGTGCCTACGTCCTTCCAGTACCCTTCGAAGCGGTAGGAATACATCTTTTCGCCCGCGTTGAGCATTGCGGGAAGCACGTTTTTGCCGAAATCCTTTTCAGAATCCGCATTCTGTTCGTCAAGTTCGAGATACTTGAAAAGTTTAGACGCCGTGAATATGTATATACCCATAGAAGCCAAATCGCTCTTGGGCTGTTTGGGTTTTTCCTCGAACTCGTAAATTGTGCCGTCGGGATTGGTGTTTAAAATACCGAACCGCGAGGCCTCTTTCATAGGCACCTGCATACAGGCGATTGTACAGTCGGCGCCCGCTTCTTTATGCGCGGCAAGCATTTTGTCGTAGTCCATTTTATAGATGTGGTCGCCCGAAAGTATGAGCACGTATTCGGGGTCATACATCTTCATAAAACGGATATTCTGATAAATCGCGTTTGCCGTGCCCTTATACCAGGAAGTATCCTTTTTTGCTTCGTACGGCGAAAGTATATGCACGCCGCCGAAAGTTCTGTCCAAGTCCCAGGGCTGACCGTTGCCGACGTATTCGTTTAATACCAAGGGCTGGTACTGTGTAAGCACACCCACCGTATCAATGCCCGAATTTATACAGTTGGACAGAGGAAAGTCGATTATTCTGTACTTTGCTCCGAACGATACCGCAGGCTTTGCGATGCTGCTGGTAAGCGCGTAAAGACGGCTTCCCTGACCGCCCGCAAGCAACATTGCCACACACTCTTTTTTTCTTAGCATCTATTAAATCCCCCAATTATAATTTTTCTTTGATAAAATATAAACAAGACAGCTTGGGAATATCCATTGTCAAGGAATACTCTTTGCCGTGGCTTGGTTGTTTTTTTGTCGTAAAGCTCCGCTTTCTTAATTTACCGTCGCCGCCAAACCGCTTTTCGTCGGAAGAGAACGCCAACGCGTACTTCCCCTCGTTCTGCCCGAACGTGTATGCAAGCTGGTCGATACCGGAAAAATTGAATACCGCGCAAACGCAGTTGCCCTGCTTGTCGTACCTGTTGAACGCAAGTACGTTGTTTATCAAATCGTCAACTACAAGCCACTCAAACCCCTTCCAATCGGTTTCAATCTCGTAAAACGGCTTGCAGTTAAGGTAAAAATTATTAAGTTCTTTAACGAAAACACTCATTTTGCGGTGTTTCTCAAACTTTTTCAAGAAAAATTCTATGCCCGCATTATAGTTCCACTCGCTAAATTGGGCTACTTCGTATCCCATAAAATTTAGCTTTTTTCCGGGGTGGGCGTACATAAAACCGAGCAATGCCCTCTCGCCCGAAAATTTGTCGGCATATTCGCCCGGCATCTTGTTTACAATAGAGCCTTTAACGTGCACCACTTCGTCGTGCGAAAGCGGCAAAATATACCTTTCATTTAGGGAATAGACCATAGAAAAGGTAATTTTTTGATGGTGATAGTGCCTGTAAAGCGGGTCTTGCCTGCAATAAAACAGCACGTCGTTCATCCATCCCATATTCCACTTATAGTCGAAACCGAGTCCGCCCTCTTCCAAAGGCTTTGTTATACCCTCGTACGCCGTAGATTCCTCGGCTATGGTTATTGCGCCTGCAAATTTGCCTTTAATCAAACCGTTGAATTTTTTTATGAATTGCGTGGCTTTGAGATTGAGGTTGTCGCCGTATTCGTTCGGAGTCCACTGCCCCTCGGCTCTGTCGTAATCGAGATATAACATAGCCGCTACCGCGTCCACGCGCAAGCCGTCGACAGCAAACCTGTCGAAAAAGTACACCGCAGACGAAAGCAAAAAGCTGTCTACCCCGCCTCTGCCGAAATCGAAACGCCTCGTTCCCCAACCGCTATGTTCCATATTATCCCACAGCGGACACTCATACAGCGGCTGTCCGTCGAACTCGTAGAGGGCAAAATCGTCTTTGGGAAAATGCGCGGGCACCCAATCAAGTATTACGCGTATTCCGTTTTTATGAAATTCTTCCACCAAATCGGCAAAATCTTCGGGCGTGCCCAGCCGTGCGGTTACGCAGAAATATCCCGTTACCTGATAGCCCCAGGAGCCGTCGAACGGATACTCCGTAACGGGCATAAATTCGACGTGCGTGTAGCCCATATCTTTCACGTACGGCACAAGACAACGCTTCAACTCGGAAAATGTGTAGTATTTGCCGTTTTTATGCCGTTTCCAGGAAAGCAAATTCACTTCGTATATGTTTACGGGCTGTTCGCCTTCGCCCGCCGCGGCAAACCGCTGTTTGGAAGTCAACCGCGTATATATGACCGAAGCCTGCGAACGGGGAAAATCGGAACAAAACGAATACGGGTCGAATTTTAAAAGTTTTCTTCCCTCGAATGTCGTTATACAGAATTTATACCTGTCGCCCTCTTTCGCGGTAAGCTCTGCGGCGTAGCTTTCGCCGTCGCACAAAAGTTGCATAACCGCGGCGTTTTCGTCCCAACCGTTAAAGTCGCCCACAACGCTCACTTTTACCGCGTGCGGCGCCCAAACGCGAAAAACGTATTTGCCCTCGCCTAAATTATGACAGCCGAAAAAATCATACGCGCTTATATCCAATCCGTTATGAAATAATTTCAGCTTTTCGCAATCCGTCATAATATACCTAAACTATTCTAACACAGCCATAAAGATATTTCAAGACTCATTTTAAAAAAACAGTAAAAAATATATTATTACGGTTAAAATCACAAAAGAATATATATGCCGCGCAAGTCCCTGTTTATTCCCAGCGAAACGCACATATTTTTTAAAACGCGGAAAGTTACGGCGTTGCCGTCGGCATCACCGAAAAACACAATATTTCGCTTGGCGTCGTAAACGGCTTTCGGGCTTTTGAAAGCCGCGTAAAAGCACCCGCAAACCGCCTGACAACCTCCGCTGTCCGCAACGACGCACCCGTCCGCGGAACAAGGCATTTCAATATCGCCTTGCGGCAACTTATCAAGCTCCACGGAGTATTCAAGCCCCGTAAGCCGCCCGTCCCTAACGTTAAACGACAACCGGAAACGCACGTTTGGAGAAATTACGTAAAACAAATCTTCCGTTATCGCATTTTCTTCCCGCCGCGCGGTAAACAGTCGCTTGCCGACTTTATCGTAAACTATTTCATAGGACAACGGCGCCTCGAAATTGCCCGTAAACTTAAAAAACATTTCCGCAATACTCAACGTAAGCCACGGCTTACGCCGTGGCCTGCATTACTCTTGTATATTTATTATTCGTAGTCTACAACGTCTATCCACTTGCGCAGGAATTCGTCCTCTTCCTGCTTAGCCTTGGTGAGGCGGGAAGCGGCGACGATAGGTATCCATTTCTGTACGTACTGCTTTGCGGTATCGCTTCTCAGGCAATACATTGAAAGGTACTTTTCTGCAAGCTGTTCTTTGCCTTCGAGGTAGAACATAAGATACGTTGTCGCAACGTCCGCGGAAGCGTTGCCCTGCGTAGCGTGCGCCCAGTCTATAATATAAGGCGTGCCGTCTGCGGTGATTATTACGTTGCTGGGGTGGAAATCGCCGTGGCAGAGATTGAAGTGCTTGGGAAGGGAATCGAGGCGGGTATGCAAATCGTAGCGCGTTGTCGCGTCAAGCTTCGCCTCGCTTATTCTGCCCTGCATTTTATCTTTAAGTTTGTTGAGCATAGGCACTCGCTTTGAAAGCACCGTACGCTGTAAATCGACAAAAAGACCAAGGTATTCGTCCTCTTTGTCGGGATTAGCTCTCATAAGCTCGGAAAGCGTGGTACCTTCGATATAGTCCATTACGATAGACCACTTTCCGTCCACAACTTCAATCGCCTTGATTTTGGGGATGTTTAAGTCGGTTTCTTCAACCCTCGCCTGATTGAGCGCCTCGTTTAATATGCCGGCTTTTGTATAAGTATCGCCGAACACTTTCACAAAGCCGTCTTCCGTCTTAAACAATTCCTTGCCGAGATGCGTTTTAATTAAATTCTTCAAAGTCATAACTTCCTCCTTTATCATTTACCGTAATATGCGTTAAGATACATCTGCTTGATTTCGCTCATAAGAGGATAACGGGGGTTCGCGCCCGTGCACTGGTCGTCAAACGCCTGCTCCACCATATCGTCAAGGCGTTCGAGGAATTCGTTTTCGTCAACGCCGTATTCCTTAATCGTCTTTTTAATGCCCACTTTTGCTTTGAGCTCGTCGATAGCCTTTATAAGATTTTCAAGCTTCTCTTTATCGTTCTTGCCCTCGATACCCAGAGTTTCGGCAACTTCGGCGTACTTTCTCAAAGTCTTGGGATGGTCGTATTGGCTGAAAGTACCCATCTTGGCGGGAACTTCCGAAGCGTTGAAGCGCAAAACCTCGTCAATCATAAGCGCGTTAGCAACGCCGTGGGGCAAATGATAGAACGCGCCGAGCTTATGCGCCATAGAGTGGCACACTCCGAGGAAAGCGTTTGCAAACGCCATACCAGCCATCGTAGCGGCGTTAGCCATCTTTTCCCTCGCTTCGTAATCGGTCAAACCGTTATCGTATGCGCGGGGAAGATAATCGAAAATAACTTTAAGCGCCTGTTTTGCAAGTCCGTCGGTATAGTCAGTGGCAAGCATAGAAGCAATAGCTTCGAGAGCGTGCGTTACGGCGTCGATACCCGAAGCCGCCGTAAGCCCCTTGGGCGCGGACATATGCAAATCGGTATCGATTATAGCCATATCCGGCAAGAGCTCGTAATCGGCAAGGGGATATTTTATACCCGACTTTTCGTCGGTAATAACTGCAAACGGCGTAACTTCCGAGCCTGTGCCCGCGGAAGTGGGAATTGCAATAAAATAAGCCTTTTCGCCCATCTTGGGGAATGTATACACGCGCTTTCTGATATCGAGGAAACGCATTGCCATATCGAGGAAGTCGGCTTCTGGATGTTCGTACAGTACCCACATAATTTTAGCCGCGTCCATAGCCGAGCCGCCGCCGAGCGCGATTATTACGTCGGGCTCGAACGACTTCATAAGCGCCGCGCCTTCTTTTGCGCAGGCAAGCGTAGGGTCGGGCTCTACGTTTGAGAACGTGGTATGAGCAATACCCATTTCATCGAGTTTATCGGTAATGCACTTGGTGAAACCGTTTTTGTAAAGGAAGCTGTCGGTTACCAAAAACGCCTTCTTCTTGCCCATTACGTTTTTAAGTTCGTCCAAGGCTACGGGCAGACAGCCTCTCTTTAAATATACTTTTTCGGGCGCTCTGAACCACAACATATTTTCTCTCCTTTCCGCTACCGTTTTAATGTTGAGCAAATGCTTTACGCTTACGTTTTCTGATACAGAGTTTCCACCCCACGACCCGCAACCGAGAGTAAGCGAAGGTTCGAGTTTGAAATTGTAAAGGTCGCCTATACCTCCCTGCGAAGAAGGAGTATTAACGAGGATTCGGCAGGTTTTCATTGCCTTGCGGAATTTATCGAGTTTTTCCTGCGAGGTCGAAACGTTGAGATAAACCGAGGAGGTGTGTCCGTAACCGCCGTCAGCAATAAGCCTTTCCGCTTTGGCAACCGCGTCGTCGAACGAAGCCGCCTTATACATTGCAAGCACGGGTGAAAGTTTTTCGTGCGCAAATTCTTCCGAAAGCTCCACGCTCTCCACTTCGCCTATTAAAACCTTTGCAGTTTCGGGCACTTTCACACCTGCAATCGAAGCGATTTTGTACGCGCTTTGACCGACTATTTTGGCGTTGAGCGCGCCGTTTATAATTATCGTCTTTCTTACTTTGTCGAGTTCTTCGGGTTTAAGAATGTAGCAACCCCTGTCTGCAAATTCCTTTCTTACCTGTTTATAAATTTTTTCGGATATGATAACCGACTGTTCGGAAGCGCAAATCATACCGTTATCGAAAGTTTTGGAATGGATAATTGAACTTACCGCCAAAGTAATATCGGCGCTTTCGTCTATGATTGCGGGCGTGTTGCCTGCGCCTACGCCGAGAGCGGGCTTACCGCTGGAATATGCCGCCCTTACCATACCGGGACCGCCCGTTGCCAAAATAGTGTCCACGCTTGTCATAAGCAGGTTTGTAAGTTCGAGCGAAGGAACGTCTATCCAGCTTATAATACCTTCGGGCGCGCCTGCGGCAACCGCCGCTTCGTACACGGTTTTAGCCGCGGCTATCGTTGAATTTTTTGCTCTGGGATGGGGGCTTATGATACAGCCGTTACGCGTTTTAAGACACATAAGCGTCTTAAAAATGGCTGTCGAAGTGGGGTTTGTGGTAGGAATGACCGCGCCTATAATACCGATAGGTTCGGCAATTTTGGTTACGCCGTAAGCTTTGTCCTCTTCGATTACGCCGCAAGTCTTTATATCTTTGTATTTGTTGTAGATATATTCCGCCGCGTAGTGGTTTTTTATTACCTTATCTTCCACTAAGCCCATACCCGTCTCTTCAACGGCAAGCTTTGCAAGCGGAATACGCGCCTTGTTTGCGGCGCTTGCGCAGGCAAGAAAAATCTTGTCAACCTGTTCCTGCGTAAACTTAGCGTAAGCTTCCTGAGCCTTCCTCACCCTTTTGATTTCGGCAGTAAGCTTTTCTACGCTGTCGCAGATGCCATAAGTCATTTCTTCCATTTAATAGCCTCCTGTAAAAATTTACTTAATCGTTCACTTGATTTTTTCATTTATTATTATAGCAAATTCAGCAATTTTAAGTCAAAGGGATAAAAGTAGTTGCGATTAAAACCGAAAAATGTTAAATAGAATTAACGTTTGATAATTATGCACAAATCTTAAAATTTTTTTAACGAAAGCATAAAGCAAAGATAAAATTTCGCTTGACAGAAAATTTTTATTCTATTATAATTACTATGCTTTTGCATTGCGGACGTGGCGAAATTGGCAGACGCGCAGGTTTCAGGTTCCTGTGGGCAACCGTGGGGGTTCAAGTCCCTTCGTCCGCACCAAGTCTTAATAGCTTGAACTTCTTTACCGTAAAAAGAACGTTCGGGCTATTTTGTTTTATGGAAGAATTTGAGAACTTCCGAGCATAAAAAAACGCCGATAGAGTTTATGGCTCTATCGGCGTTTGCCGTTTCTACTACTTTATGTACGGCGACCTAACTTGATTAGGTTTATATCTTTCATTTATATACCGCTCAACTTCGGCGGTTTTCCTTATTCCGTTTCTTTCAACGGCTATCCCTATATGCTTTAACGGGACTCTTTGTTATTTGATTGTTTATTCAGTTGTGTTTGTTGCCATTCGGCGTAGTCTTTTTGTCCTTGCTCGGACGACAGATATTCCTGCAAAATAGGTAACAATACTCTCGCAAGAGATTCAAGCTGATATTCGGGAATATCAAAGTCGGTTTTGGGTAGCTGTTTCTTTCTCGGCATAGTCTATTCGATACATTTTCCTCCTATAAATTTTACTTTGACCACCAATTCTTCGATGATGGTGTGCGCGGCTGTTGCTTGCTTTCAAATAGCGCGTTATAAGCCGTAGGGTTTTCGCGCTCTAACCTTGCAAGTAGTTCAAGAGCTTTTGCCGCTCGAACTTTGTACGCTTTGAGTTCTTTGTTCTCTTTGTCAATGTCAAGCGTTTCCTGCATTACCTTGTCCAACCGTTTTTTAAGGTCGGCGTTGTCGGCAGTTACGGCTACGATTTGTTGTCGCATTCCGCTTTTGCTGTGGGCAATTTCGCCTTGCTCGGCTTGCTGTAACGCTTCCGAATATTCTTCTGCTTCGGCGCGTTTTTGCTCGGCAGCTTCCACAATTTTCTTTGCCTTATATTCCGCCGTGTCCAAGTGTTCGGCTTGACTATTTGGCTTGCCTCTGTCAAGGCCATACCGTTCTCCGACTTCTTTCCAGAACTCCGTTTGGAGTGTGGCGAGCTTTCCGTCAAACAAATCTTTGGCACACAGCTTGCCGTTGGTAATAGGTATGAGGTTTAAGTGCAAATGCGGATTTGTTTCGTCCATATGAACGATAGCCGACAGCACATTTTCTTCGCCGTACTTGTCTTGAAAAAACTTAACGCAATCCCGAAAGAAAGCATACTGTTTTTCCTTTGTGGACACCTTAAAAAATTCGGGACTTGCACCAAGAACAAACGACGCGATATATACGGCATCCGAGCGCACCTTGCGTTTCAAATGCAGTCTCTCAATACTCTGTTTGATAACGTCCATATACCTGCCCGACGGAGTAACAAGGTGGTAGTTGTCTTTTGTCCGCGAACTGTCTATTTGCGGGTTTGTTGCCGGATAATATTCGTCACGTTCGTTTTCTTCTTCGACGTCGGTAACGGCGTCCTTTTTCAGTTTCTTTAAGTTACAAATAATATAAATAGTTTCGTCCTCCTAATGACTTAAATTCTTTAAGTGTAGCTCACTACACTTATTTCGCTTCGCT
>CAJUHT010000026.1 GCA_910586035.1 uncultured Christensenella sp. | reverse complement strand
TTTATATGGACTACTTTTTTTATTCCCTCTGTTGCACTTGATATGATAATTCACAATTTTAATACCGCCGCCCGCGCAAGCTTTGCGCGGGCGGCGATTTTTTTACGCCGTAGAAGCTTTTACTTTACGCTCCCCCCTCCCGCATTGTCCTTTATTCCGCCCGCCCCTTTCCGCTTGGCGCAGTGTGCGTCGGGTATTTTAAAATATTTACCCTTGACACTTTTAATTGTTTATGGTAACATAAAAACGATAAGGAGAAAATGTATATGCGTACGGAAGAAGAATTAACAAGTTATCTGAAAAAAAAGTACAAGGCAGACAATAACACGTTTTTATTGGACGAAAGTCAGCCGTATGACGAACAATTAAAGGTGTGTTTTCACGGCTTATCGGAAGAGCTGAACGCCTGCCTTATTAAACTTTGGAACGACGAGGAAATTGTAGACGTAAAAATTTTTAACGAGAAAAATCCCAACGATAATTCTTCCGTTAAATTAGTTTCGCGTATGATTTGCCTGACAAACAAGTGCAGAATGATTATATGCAGGGAAGCAACGGGTCTTTCGGACTTTTTGATTTTCAGCTTTGCATCCTATTCCAACGATACAGAAGTTATTGAATTAAAGCGGATAGACCCCAACAAATGCCGCGTTCTCGAACACAAAAACACAAGTTTTTTCGGTAAACCCAAGCCCGCTATATTCGGCGACTTGATTTTGAACGACAAACCCGTTTTCGATACGGTAAATCTTAAAGTATTAAACGGCGTTTACAGAGCTATTTTAAACAATATAAAGAAATATGCCCAACCGCCCAAGCCGAAAAAGGAAGAACCTGCGGGCGCAAAGGAAATAGCCCCGCCCCCTCCTTCTAACAACGTTGCGGAAATAAGAAAGCTTTACGAGGACGGAATTATTACAAAAGAGGAAATGCTCGACTTAATAAAGAGTTTGGCAAAGTAAAAGTAAACCGCCCCGCTTTATATAAGCGGGGCGGTAATTTTTTGTATTTAACTCTGAACGTCGTCGGGAAGTTCAAGGTTGTCGAAAATAGGGTCGTTCAAAAAATCCGACATACTGATTTCCAACGCGCGGCATATTCTGTAAAGCGTGGTCATACTTATACCCGAAACGCTTTTGCTTCTGAAAATATTGCTTATGCTCTGCGCCTTAACACCGGGCAATTTACCCAAAGTCTTTTTCTTCATTCCGCGCTCTTTGAGTATCCCACCTAAACGGAGCGCAACGGCTTCTGTAATGGTCATTTTTAATCTCCGAATTTCCTTTTAGTACTACTCCCATTATACATAAAAAAATAAGATATTTCAAGCGTTTTTTTGGTGTTTTTGTGTGAAAATATATACAAAATGCACTTTTTAAAGGCTTTTTTTTGCCGTTTGCAAAAAGGCGGATATTCAAACGAAACGTTACGTTTTTACTCTGTTTTTCTGCGCGGAGCCGCCGCGTTTTTTAAGCGCTTTTTAACGGTTGTAAGTAAATATTTTTAAAAAATTTCCGCGTTTTAAAACAAATTTTTTTGTAAAATTTTCACCTTATAATGCAAAAAGGAACGGCACGTTTTTTGCCGTTCCCATATTGACCTTTTAATTATTCTCCGTCGTTGCCGCCGTTGGAGCCGCTGTTGCCGAGGAACGTTCCGAAGTGAATTTCCCTCTTGCCGCTTCTTCCGCCGCCCGAACGGGGCGCGCCGCCGCTTCTTGCGTCGCGGGGCTTTCTGTCCCGCCTGTCGCCCCTGCCGTTGCTATCGCGCCTGTCCCTTCTGTCGCCGCGCTCTCTGCCCGCGGAGTAAGGTCTTTCCCTGCGCCCCTCGTAAGGCTTTTCGTTGTTGGGCACTATTATAACAAATCTCGCGGGCTCCTTGCCGCTGGAAATGGTTTTAACTTCTTCGCTCTCTGCAAGCGCCGCGTGAATTACCCTTCTTTCGTAGGGGTTCATAGGCTCCAAAGTTACCCTGCGCTGTCTTTCAACCGCTTTTTTTGCAAGCCTTTCTGCAAGCTCCACAAGCGTTTGCTCCCTGCTCGTCCTGTAATTTTCGCAGTCTACGACAACGCGCTTATATTCGTCCCTGCCGATATTGGCAACCGCGCCCGCCATAGTCTGAATGGCGTCTAACACTTCGCCGTGTCTGCCGATAACCCTGCTGCTTTCGGTAGAGGTTATGTTAATTTCTACTTTTTCCCCGTCGCAAACAAGTTCGCTTACCGCGTTAAGCTTTAAAATTTCCATAAGCCCGTCGATAAATTCTACCGCTCTCTTGCCGTCGGAAACTTTTTTTACAACCTTAACCTTGGCTTTTACGCCGCCCAAAAGCTTCTTTTTGCCCTCGTCAAGCACGGTGATTTCCACCTGCTCCCTGCTTGCGCCAAGCGCCGTAAGCGCGTTTTCTACGGCTTCTTCCGTAGTCTTTCCGTAATATACGTCTTTCTCGTCCATTATAACTCCCCTAAACGCGCCCCAATGCTTTTTTCGGTTCACATTTAAAAACTTTTATCTTCTTGCGTTTGTTCTTCTCGCCCTTCCGCTCTTTTTGGTCTTGCTGAGATACGCGTCAAGTTCGCCTTTCGCTTCCTTTTTCTTAAACCAGACGTCGACCGCCTTATTTATAATCAGCATTGTTACTATGCCGAAAACCGTGTTTGTAATCATATACAGCGAGAACGACGCGCTGTAAAAGAATGAGAAGATACCGTAAATAATCGGCATCATAATCATCATCCACTTGTTGGTCTTAGCTCCCGACCCGTCTACCGTGCCAAGCTCGTTCACAGATTTATTGGTGCGCATAGATATCCACTGTTGCAACAGCATCAAACCGATTGAAAGCACAATGAGTATAAAGTAACCGTTATAGTGCCCCTTCTGAACAGTGAGCGCCGCCGTTACTTTGTTATAGCTTTCGGCGTAGTCGTCGCCGACCGAAGCCTTTGTTATGGTAGATTTGAATTTGGCAAAATCGGGTATTTCCTTGTTGAGCGTGCTGTCGGGATACCAAAGATTTCGTACCCAGAGGAAGCCGTTGTTATGGCTCTTTTCGTATTTTTCGTTCTTGCCTTCGTAATAGAGCTTTACTTCCTGCGCGGCGGGCTCTTCCAGATAATAGCTTACGAGCGTGTTTCTCACCGATTTTGCTGTTGCCGTATATTCGCCGTTTTCCTTGTGGTTTACAACGTCCGCCTTAAAACTTCCGTCGTAGCCCGTGTGTTTGGCTTTGTATTCCACAACAAGCTCGGAAAATACTTCGTCCTGCCCCTTTATTACCCAGTTGGAATTTTCCTTTGCCTTTACTTTATTGTAATGCTCGGTAAATTTTTCGTAATCTACGGAATAGTCAACTGTATTTTCGTCTACTTTTATCTCGTACAGAAAGGGTACTACCCCCTCCTCGGGAGTAACTTCGTCGTCTATAACGTAAGTTTGCACTACTCCGTTGTAGACTTTTACCATCTCGTTATAGTTTTTAAGGTTGGCATACTGCGAATAGGTTGAAAACGCGTTGAAAACTATAATGAATATAACAAGCGAAACAATCATAGGCAGGCACGCGCCGAACATAGAATAACCGCTCTTTTTTTGCAGTTCCATAACCTTTTGGTTATACATATTCTTGTCGTTTGCGTACTGTTTTTGCAGTTTTTCCATCTGCGGACGCATACGCTCCATAATGAGCGCCTGCTTCTTGCCCTTTATTCTCGAATAGATATCGAGGGGCAAAACGATAGTCTTTAAAATAAGCGTGAACACTATTATGCCCACACCGACTATACCGATGCCCTCTATAAGTATTCTTATAAGCTGACCAATCCAATTGAGATTGATGTCTGCGATAGCCTTTACGCCGTAGCCCAGGGTACCGCTATCCGCTGCCAATAAATTAAACATTAACAAAAACTTTAACGGGCTATAAAACCCATTTAACCTTAAAATAATTTTCGGGCGCGGGATTATACCCGCCCTTTGAAAGGGGATTGCACCTCAAAAGGCGCCACGCTCCCAAAAGCACGCCTATAATAAATCCGTGATTGTTTATACTGCGCAAAGTATATTCCGAACAAGTTGGTTCGTACAAACAGGTATGACGGGAAAGATGCTTCTGATAAAAGATAATCAAGCGCATTCCCGCTATTTTAAGCCAAAGCCAGGGCTTTAAAAAGACAAACCTGTCGTAAGAAAACAGCGCGCGCAAAAACATTTAAGTCATTCTCCCGAAACAGGCGAGAATGCTCTTTTCTATTTCCGCGTAACTGTACTCCTCGCACACCTTAGGCAGAATAATAATGGAAAAATTGCCCGCAAGCTTGTCCATATTATTGGAAAACGCCGCCCTTATAAGCCTTTTTATGCGGTTTCTCTTAACCGCTTTACCGTGCTTTTTTGAGAGGGCTATTCCCATAACCGTATTTTGCCTATGCGGCTGATATACTATCGTGAGATAACGCGAATAAACTTTTTTACCTTTTTTAAAGAGCCTTTGAAACTCGTTGTGCTTTTTAAGTCTTGCGTATCTCATACTTTCCTATACCGCCGAGCAGTTTTCTTTACGCGCTTAACTTCTTTCTACCCTTGTTTCTTCTTCTCTTCAAAACCTTTCTTCCCGCGGTGGAAGCCATTCTCTTTCTGAATCCGTGCACCTTGCTTCTCTGTCTCTTTTTGGGCTGATAAGTTCTCTTCATAATTTTAACTCCGTTTAATGAATTTTTACGTATAATTTATTTTGCGCTAAAAAAGCGCGGGCGGTAGTATTTTAAAAATACCGCTCTTATTATTTTATATTTTTTTTAAACTTCAAGTCAAGCGTTATTTGTCGTTCTTACGGGCAAAATTAAATATAGTACCTCTTTATTTTGTTTATTTTCGCAAATAAAGGGCTGTACCGAGTTATTGAAGGACAAAACCACCTCTTCCTCACCGGTGGCGTTTATAGCTTCGGTGATGAATTTAGAGTTCATAGCAATCTTTAAATCCTTGCCTTCGACGTTGGCTTTAACGGGCTCGTTTACGTTGCCAATCTCCGAATTGGAGGAAATTTCAATCTTACCCTGACTCACGTCCATTATAATAAGGCTGTTTCTGTCGCCGCGGACGAGTATCGCCGCGCGCTCTATCGAAGCTTTAAGCAAATCTCTGTTTACGGTTACGGCTGTAAGGAAAGATTTGGGTATAATGTTTTCTTTCTTTATAAAGTCGCCGTTATAGAGGCTGGAAGTTATAACCGTGTTTTCCACGCACACAAGCAAAACTCCCCTCTTTATTTTCAGCTCCGTTTCGCCGTCGGCGGGAAGCATCTTCTCTATTTCGTTTAGCGTCCTTGCAGGGCAGATAATTTCCAAATCGCCCGTGGAAGAAATTACTTTGCCTTTTGCCGTTGCAAGGCGGAAACCGTCGAGAGCGGTTACGCATATATCTCCCTCGGAGATTATAATCTGACAACCCTTTAAAATGGGGCGGGAATCGTCGCTTGCGCAGCAGAACGAAGTCGCCGATACAAGTCTTTTGAATTCCGCGGTATTTAAAACGACCGTATTCTCGTTTACGTCCACGTCGATTTTAGGAAAATCGTCGGCGGGAAGTATTTGCATAGAAGTCTGGCTGTCGGCGTAGATGATATCGAGCTTGGCGTTTTCGCTCGCCAGCGTAATCTGCACTCCTTCGAGCTTTTTGATAAAGTCGCCGAAAAATCTGCCGGGAACGCAGATGTCCCCTTCCTCGCACACTTCCGCCTTAATGCTCTTTTGAATGGCTATTTCACCGTCGGTGGCGGTAAGGGTTACCGTGTCGTTCTTGGCTGAAATTTTTATACATTCCATTACGGGAACGGTGGTTCTCGAAGCGCAAGCCTTTATAACTTTGAACACCGCTTCCGATAAATCTATTCCTTCGCAAATAACTTTCATCTTATATCCCTTCGTTTATATATTTTTATAAGCAAAAAAATACGGCGATTGAATTTAGAAAGGGGAGCGCAAGCTCCGTTATTATATAATTTAATTTGCTAATTATATATTTTCAATCTTAGTATTATTAGTAAGGGCGGTTGAATTGTCGATAAACCGGACAAGGGTTTTTACCGCCTTAAACATAATAACAAAAAACGGCGGAAAAAGCAACAAAATAACGCCGTTTTGCCCACTTTATTGGCACAATCTTTTGTACAAATTTTGTCGGCAATTAAGTTGATAAAAGGTTGATAAGTCGATAAATTATTTATTTGTTTTGTAAGTAAATGAATTTTCTGCACGCATTTTGTCGCAAAAAATAATTATCAACCGTAAATTGTTGAGTAGTCGATAACTTTATATACAATTTGTAAAGAATAAAAAAACTTGAAAAAAATTGCGCGCCGTGATATAATAAAAAAGATATGACGGCTGATATTTATTTGAAAAAGATTGAGGATGATTATAAACAGAGGTTCGAAGAATTTAAAAATATTCTTCTCAATTATAATAATAAGTTTAATTTAACCGCGATAACCGACGAAAAGAGTATTTATATAAAACATTTTTGCGATTCCGCCGTTGGCGAAGGGTATTTCCCTGAAAATTCCGAGGTTGTTGAAATAGGTTCGGGCGGGGGCTTCCCCTCCATCCCCTTAAAGATTTTAAGGGAAGATTTAAAGTTTACTCTTATCGAGAGCACGGGCAAAAAATGCGCGTATTTAAACGACGTTGTAGATAAGTTGAAATTAAATTGTGTACAAGTGCTTAACGCGCGAGCCGAGGACGCGGGAAAGGACAAAAATTACCGCGAAAAATTCGACGTTGCCGTTGCGAGGGCGGTGGCGAGGTTGAATACCCTTTCGGAATACTGCCTCCCCTTGGTAAAAGTAGGCGGAAGATTTATAGCCTATAAGGGCGATTGCGGCGAAGAGATTGAAGAGGCGTTAAAAGCTGTTAAAGTTTTGGGCGGGGAGATTGAAAAAGTTGAAAGCTACCTTTTGCCAGACGGCGAAAAGAGAACGCTTGTAGTAATAAAAAAGACGGCGCACACGCCGGTAAAGTACCCGAGGGGGCAGGGAAAAGAGAGAAAAAGCCCGATTGTTTGAGTATGTCTAAACAGACGACCTGCGCCTTTACGGGGCACAGGGATATTACGGAAGAGATAGATATAAATTTTTTTACGCAGGTTATGCAGGGGTTTATAGACGACGGGTACGACGCCTTTTTGAACGGTATGGCGCGCGGATTCGATTTGCTTGCCGCCAAAGTGATTTTGCAGTTGAAGAAAACCAACCCCTCACTAAAACTTATAGCCTGCATACCCTGCCCTGAACAGGACAGGTATTACAACGCAAGCGAAAAGCTGGAATACGCAAGTATTTTGGAACAGTGCGACGAAAGAGTTTACGTAAGCCAAAACTTTTACAAAGGCTGTATGCAGAAGCGCGACAGGTATCTCGTAGATAATTGCAGTCTTTTGGTAGCTTACCGGAGAAAGAATTCGGGCGGGGCGTATTATACGGTAAACTACGCCCTTTCGAAAAACGTAAAGGTCTGCGTAATTTAACCGTAATAAACTGAGAAATACATATTTATAAGAAAAAAATGAGAGGCGCAAGCCTCTTTTTTATTTTGTAAAGAAAATTTTGGATAAGCGTATAAATTATTTCACAGCCGTCAATAACCGAGAGGCAAGCAATCAAATAATAATAAAAACGGAGTGAAACGTCAATGAAAAAATTTTGCATAGCATTTTCGGTATTAGTCATAATAATTGCAACGGTATTATTCGTAGGTTTCCGCGGCGGAGAAAACGAGGTTTACAACGATTATCTGCGCATTCACGTGCGTGCAAATTCCAACGGCGCGGACGACCAGAGGGTCAAGTACGAAGTAAAGGACGAAGCCGTAAAATTTATTACCCCTTACGTAAAGGAGTGCGTTACGAAAGAGGCGGCGATAGAGGTTATGCGCGGACTCATTCCCGAAATAGAAGAAGTTTGCGTACGCGCCCTTGAACAACGCGGCTACGGTTACGGGGCGAGGGCGGAAATCCGCCAAGAAAAATTCCCTACAAGGGTATACGGAGAGCTTACTTTGGAAGAGGGCGTTTACGACGCGCTGATTATAGAGCTCGGCGAAGGCGTGGGCGACAATTGGTGGTGCGTGATATACCCTCCCCTCTGCTTCACTTCGGCAAGCGCCGACGTTGAATACCGCTCGGTTATATTCGATATAATAAATAAATTTTTAAATAGATAAAAATTAAGGATTGACAATAAAACTGCCAATCCTTTTATTTTAATTATTTGAGTTGGGTTCTGATAAAAAAACGTCTTTCGTTAACTGTTCGCTTAAAACGATTTATTTTGATTGTTCCGTTATCGTTCCCCTGCTTGCTTGATATATTACGCGATATATTGCTTTGTAATGTTATATTATTGAATAAAGTCCATTACAACCCTTTTAATAAAAACTTTTTTGCATACTATTTAATTTCTTATACATAATACTTTTAAGCGAAAACGCTACACATATAAAATAAATTCGCTCTCGCAGGCGGGGGCAAGGAGGAAAAATGAAAAAAGCACTTATTACGGGCATAGCTGCCGCCATCATCGCAACTGCGGCCGGGGCAGGCGCCGTAATCGGAACGACGGGAGCGGCGGCGAGTAACGGCGCATCCTTGACACCCTGCGTTCAGACGGCGGTTTTGAGGCAGGGCTCGAAGGGCGGCGAGGTTAAGGAAGTACAGCGCCGCTTGAAGGAATGGGGTTACTACAACGGCGCGATAGACGGCGTTTACGGAAAGGGCACAGTTGAGGCGGTTAAAAAGTTTCAACGCAAAAACGGGCTTACTCCCGACGGTATTGCCGGCAAATCTACCTATGCCGCGCTGGGGATGAACGACAGTTACAACGTTTTGAACGGTAACTCTTCTAACAACTCATCTTACACCAATTCCGATTTATACCTTTTGGCTAAATGTATCTATGCGGAAGCGCGCGGAGAGAGCTATACGGGTCAGGTTGCGGTCGGCGCGGTAATTTTAAACCGCGTTGCGTCATCTGCCTTCCCCAACACCATTGCGGGCGTCATTTATCAGAAGGGCGCGTTTACCGCCGTGTCCGACGGGCAAATCAACCTTGAACCCAACAAGACGGCAATGAACGCGGCAAGCGACGCGCTCAACGGCTGGGACCCTACCTACGGTTGCCTTTACTACTACAACCCCGCGGTTGCAACCAGCTCTTGGATTTTCGGCAGAAAGACTGTTACCACGATAGGTAAGCACGTCTTTGCTATATAAGGAGGTAGAAAATGGCTGAGAAAAAGAACCTTTCAAGCGGAGCGGAAAAAGCCGAAAAGCTTGCCCTTGCCAACAAAAAGACGACTTGCAACAGAAAAAAGTCGGGTGAAGGAAAGTGCGCCAAGGCTAAGACCGTAAAGGCGCAGAATGAAGAAGTAAAGACGGAAAAGACCGTAAAAACGGAAAAGAGAGCGCCTAAAAAGGGCGCTGGCGCGGTTAAATCGAAAAAGGTTAAACCCGCAAAGAAAAAGAGAACGCGCGTTATGAGCGAAAAGAGGGCTTTAAAAGCCGAACAGCGCAAGGAAAAGCGCGCTCAAAGGGCTAAGGTTGCCGCCGAAAGAAAGCAGGCGCGCCTTGAAAGAAAACTTGCCCACAAGGAAGCAAGGCAGGAAAGAATAGCCGCGTTGAAGGACAGGCGCGAAGCCAGAAGAGAGGCGCGCAAAGAGCGCAGGGATATGCTTAAAAGCGAAAACAAGCAGGCGCGCCGCGAGAGAATCGCCGAGGAAAGAAAGGCTAAACAACAGGCGAGAGCCGCCAAGCACAAGGCTTATCTTGCAGAAAAGAAGGCGAAGAGAGAACACGCCTTAAAGGTGCGCGCCGAAAGACGCGCCGCCAGAAAGGACAGGGACAGCAGGCGCACGCCGGGCTTCGGCGGCTGGCTTGCGGCGGTTATATCTCTTGGCGTAACCACCCTTGCCCTCGGCACCGTTCTTACCTTCGGTTGGCTGACTATGGACGATATGCAGGCGGAAATGGCAACGGGTTATACCCAATCGCTCTACGAGCTTAATTCGGTAGTAGATAACCTTGACGCAGACCTTTCGAGAGCCAAGGCGTCCTCCTCTTCCAAGGACAGAGTGCGCGTTTTATCCGACATTGCAATAGAGAGCCAGACGGCTGAAACAATTTTGGAAAGATTCCCCGTTGATATGCAGATGAGCGAGCAGTTCGCTTCGTTTATCAACAAGATGAACGACAGCGCCAAGCAGATGCTGTACACCGTTGCCAACGGCGGCGAGCTGACCTCTTCACAGATTAAGTCGCTCAATTATATGTACGAAACCAACGCCAAAATCAAGCAGGAATTGAACAGACTTGTTTCCACCTGCGACGGCAAAGATTTGCTTGCGGCAATGCGCGGCAAGTCCAGCGTCCTCGGTGAAGGCTTCTCCACCATTCAGAACAACACTTTCGAAGCGCCCAAGGGCATACAGGACGGTCCTTTTTCCGACAGTATTAAAAAGACCAACCCCCGCGCTTTGGAAGGGCAAAAGGAAATAACGGCGCAGACGGCTGAAAAGCTTGCAAGACAGTATTTTGCCGACTACAAGGTTTCCGACGCAAAGTGCACGGGCGAAGCTACGGGAGCCGCGCTTACCCTCTACAACGTAAGCCTTACCACTCCCGACGGAGAAATGTTTGTACAGCTTTCCAAGCTGGGCGGCAAGGTTGTGGCGTTTGACAGCTACAAGGACTGCAACAGCAACAACTTTTCGGTTGAAAGGTGCATAGACATCGCCGAGGACTTCCTCTCCTCCATCGGTTACGAGGGCGTTAAGCCCGTGTGGACGAGTGAAAACGGCACTACCTGCAACCTCAATTTTGCACCCGTTCAGGGCGGCGCGATACTCTACCCCGACCTTATAAAGGTTAAGGTATGCGAAGAGCGCGGAATAGTTACGGGCGTTGAAGCGTTAAGCTACGTTTTGAATCACGGCGAAAGACAGCTCTCCAAGCCCTCTGTAAGCAAGGAACAGGCGCGGGCAAGCATCAACGGCAATATCGAAGTTAGCGGCACGCGCACGGCGGTAATACCCTTCGACGGCGAAGAAGTGCTCTGCTACGAGTTTGTAGGCACGCTTGACGGAAACGACTACTACGTTTACGTTGACGCGGCTACGGGCGAAGAAATAGAAGTTTTAACCGTAATAGGCACGGCTCAGGGAAGAGCTTTAATGTAATTAGGTTATAACCGATTAAAATATTAAAAACGGGTTGCTCCCTACGGCGCAACCCGTTTTTAATTAGTTTTAGCTGTAATTTCTAAGCGCGTGTACGTCGTTACAAAGCTGTGCGCTTGTTACGTTTGCTTTGGCTTGCAGGCAATTGCCTACGTTTACAGCGTCGGTAAGGTTGGCAAGCTGACCGCTTATGCCGGCAAGTTGCATACTTTGTACCGTCATTTGTTTGGAAATATTTTCCAAACAGTAAGAAATGTCGTCCAACTTATCGAAAATTTTATCGCAACAGACTTTAACGGTGTTTTGCAGTTCGAAAAATCCGCGCGATATTGTATAGCATATGGCTTTTGTCGCCTCGCCAAGCGTTTTTACAATGCGGTCGGTCTGCAATTCGCGGTCGGTAAGTTGAAGCGCTTCTTTAATGCTGTCGGCGCGCCGCGTTTCTATTTCATATATTACGAGGTCGAGGTTTTTCCAATCCCTTTCGTCCAAAAAGTTTTTATATTCGCCGTACAGAGCCGCATAGTATTGGTTGCAGTATTTTATGAGCGGAAGAATTAAGCCGTTGCGCTCTTCTAAAATGCGCTGAGCCCATTCCCTTATATGCGGAAGCTTATCTATGTTTGCCTTGGCGGCGCTTTTTGCCGCTTGCACTCTTTTATCTTCCTCGGCATCTAATTTTTTTAATTCCTTTAAATTTTTCTGTTCTTTTTTTATACAGGCTTTATCGTGCGAACCAGTGCTCAAATTGCTTATGCAAGCAACTATTGGAGCTATTACGGGAAAACCGGCTACGAGAATTAGAAGAGCAACATTCAATATTATAGCTAATTTCCCTTTTTGCATTACGTCTGAAAAAATTTTTACCCCAAAAATGAGAAATAAAAGCAATGAAATAACGGCTGAACTTAACAGAAACATTAAAAAGGCTACTGTATAATGCTTTTTAGCGTCTGATTTAGCAATACTTAGTTGCCTTTCACATTTTGAAATTTCTTCTTTTCTGTCATACTTTTCAATTGAATTGTATCTATTTATCAACTCTTTTTCAAAGCCGCCGTTTTGAAGCCAATATGTGAATTCAACCGTGCCGTCGGGGGCTTTACCTCTCGCCCCTCCCGCCGTATCGGCAAGCGAATGCAGACGCTGGTAATAAATTGAATCGAAGTTCTTTACCTGAGCGTATTTTACCGAAAGCGCCGAAAGTCCGCCGCGAAGTGTGTATAAGCCGCCCAAAAGTTGCGGCTCGGTTGCCTTTTCCAATTCCATATTTCTCACCTCTCAAATTTTTTGCAATAAAAAATGCGCCTCAATCAAGAGACGCACCCCCGTTCAAGCAAGTCTCCTTGATTGTCGCCAAACAAAATTTATGGGTGAGTTCCGCAAATAGAATTTGCAAAAATTATTTATACACTCATACAAAGGAGAAATGCCGTCAGGCTATTTACAGTATGAGCGTAAAGTCTATAAAAAATTAAGTAACGCAAAAAAAACCGTTCAAAAAATACGGAATTGCTCTCTACCCACTATTAAATTTTGTTTGGCTATTACATTTTAGCATAAAGCGATAAAAAAAGCAATATATTGCATTTAAAAACTTTAACGTTGCATTTACAAATTGAACAATTAAACACCGTATGAACACAGCGGTTATCAACCGTTGTCGATAGATTTGTGCATAACTTTTTGCGTTATCTACGCTCGGCGAATACGCAAAATTGCATAAAATTTGCCCCGCGCGGCGCCGTTGTTCATAACTTTTACAAAAATAAAGCCCCCGCCGTATGCGTACGGCAGGGACTTTAAACGCAATTTAATTATTGTTTATCGATTATATCCAAAATTTCGGATATTCTGTCTAAATCGTCGCGTGAATAGTAATCGATATAAATTCTGCCCTTCTGGTCGTTGCCGATAAGGCTGACCTTTGTGCGGAAAGCAAACCTCATCCTCTCCACAAGGTTTTTAAGCTCGATAGAAGCGAGTGCGCGCTTTTTCTTCTTCTTTTCTTCCAAAAGTTCGGGCGACATATTGTACGCGCGCACTTTCTTTTCCAATTCGCGTACGGACATACCGCTCTTTACGGCGTCGTTGGCAAATTGAAGCTGGTCGTCGGGAGCAAGAGGCACAAGCGTTCTTGCGTGTCCCGCCGAAAGCCTGCCCTCCGATACGAGTTGCATAACGTCGGGGGTAAGCGACAACAGCCTTAACGTGTTGGCTATTGCGGGGCGGGATTTACCTATGCGTTCGGCAAGTTCGTCCTGCGTGAGTTTGTAGTCGACCATAAGCTGTTTCATTGCAGAAGCGGCTTCTATGGGGTTTAAGTCCTCGCGCTGTAAGTTTTCGATTAGCGATATTTCTTTTATTTCGCGTTCGGAATAGTTTCTTACGATTACGGGTATTGTGCTAAGACCTGCAAGTTTGGTTGCGCGGTAACGGCGTTCGCCCGCGATAATCATATATCGCCCGTTGTGGTCGTCGTTTACGACTATGGGCATAATTACGCCGTGCTTTTTAATGGAGTCGGAAAGCTCGCGCAGAGCCTGCTCGTCAAAGTTCTTTCGCGGCTGGTTGGGGTTGGGATAAATTTTGGAAACGGGGGTTTCCTCGGCGTTCTTCCTCTCCTCCTCGGTATATGTAAACATTTCGCGTTTGCCGTTTAAATAGGTTTGTGAAAACGCGTCGCCCGTATCCTCCAACAAGTCTTCAAACGATTTGCCTAACCCTCTCGTTTCGTTACTCTTTGCCATAAACTTCTCTCCTTAATTTTCGCAATCTCCGTAAAAACCCTATAAATAAATCTCGGCAAACGCCGCCTATCTTTGCTTTGATAAAAATTCTTCCGTCAACGCCTTGTATGCCCGCGCGCCCACGCATTTGGGGTCGTACAGCAAAATGGGCTTTCCGTGGCTGGGAGCTTCGGATAAACGCACATTGCGCGGTATAATTATTTCGTACAGCTTATTTTTAAAGAATTTTTTAATTTCTGCGGCAATCTGTCGGGAAACCAAAGCCCTGCCGTCGTACATAGTTATCGCCACGCCTTCTATAAACAGTCCGGGGTTTAAATGCTGCTTTACGAGAGAGATGGTATTCATAAGCTGACTTACCCCCTCCATCGCGTAATATTCCGATTGCAGGGGAATTAAAACCGAGTCGGAAGCCGCCCAGGCGTTTATAGTCAAAAGCCCGAGCGAGGGTGGACAGTCGATAAATATGTAGTCGTAATTATCGCGTATTTCCTTTAAAGCATTTTTCAAAATCAATTCGCGGTTACGCTTGTATACGAGGTCTACTTCCGCTCCCGTTAAATCTACGTTGGCGGGCAAGATGTCTAAAAGGGGCACCATTGTAGGCAGAATATTCTGGGAAACCTTTTCATCTTCGATAAGAACTCCGTAAACGGACTTTTTTAACGCGCTTTTCGAAAAGCCCAAGCCCGTAGTGGCGTTGCCCTGACTGTCGAGGTCGATAAGCAATACTTTTTTGCCGTAGTCCGCGCAGTATGCCGCCATATTTATTACGGTGGTAGTTTTGCCTACGCCGCCCTTCTTATTAGTAAACGAAATAACTTTTCCCATCTCTTCGTACGTTCCCTCTTCTACAATGTTTCCCGTGAAACTTTTTTTATCCGCCTGCGGAAGTTTTTCCGCAGGCGGTAACGTGTTTATTCTTGCTCTTTATCTTCTTTAACTTCTCTGTCCTCGTATTTCTTAAAAGGATTGTCGCTGTTGAGTTTTTCGTGCTCTTCCATATACGCCAATACGTCGGTGTGCGATTTGCCTTCCATTAAGAGGTCGACTTCTTCCGTGTAAATGGTTTCCTTTTCAATCAATACGCGCGCCATATTGTCGAGTACGGAGCGGTTTTCAGTAAGCAGTTTAACTGCTCTGGAATGCGCTCCTTCGATAATTGCGTGCATCTCTTCATCGATTGCCTTAGCCGTTTCGTCGGAGTAGGCGTTGTGAGTTTCCATATCTTTGCCGAGGAATACCGTCTGCGAGTTGGAACCGTACGTTACAAGCCCCAATTTGTCGCTCATACCCCACTCGGTTACCATACGCTTAGCCATTTCGGTAACCCTTTCAAGGTCGTTGGAGGCTCCCGTAGTGATATCCTTTATTACCAGCTCCTCCGCCACTCTTCCGCCGAGTGCCATACATATAAAGTCCGTAATCTTGTTTCTGGACATATGGGCGTCGTCGTTTTCGGGGCGGGTCATAGTGTAGCCTGCGGCGTTCCCGCGGGGAATTATCGAAACTTCCTGCACGGGGTCGCAGTGTTCGCAAAGCTTTGCAAGTATCGCGTGCCCCGCTTCGTGGTATGCGGTGATTCGCTTGTCGCTCTCGGTTACAACTCTGCTCTTCTTCTGAGGACCCATTATAACCTTATTTACGCCTTCGTAAAGCTCGGTATTGCCGATAAGCGGTTTATTTGCCCTTGCCGCCAGAATCGCCGCCTCGTTCAAAAGATTTGCAAGGTCGGCGCCCGAGAAGCCAGCCGTAATTCTTGCAAGCGTTTTAAAGTTGACGTCCTGAGCCATAGGTTTGTTGCGCGCGTGCACTTTTAATATCTGTTCCCTGCCCTTAACGTCGGGAAGGTTTACGTAAATCTGTCTGTCAAATCTGCCGGGGCGCATCAATGCGGGGTCGAGAATGTCCGCACGGTTGGTCGCCGCCATTATTATTACGCCCTCGTTGCTCTCAAAGCCGTCCATTTGCACGAGAATCTGGTTGAGGGTCTGCTCCCTCTCGTCGTTGCCGCCGCCAAGACCTGCTCCGCGGTGTCTGCCGACAGCGTCAATTTCGTCTATAAATATTATGCAGGGTTGATTCTTTTTTGCTACGTCGAACAGGTCGCGTACTCTCGAAGCGCCCACGCCGACGTACATTTCAACGAAGTCGGAACCGGACACGGAGAAGAACGGCACGCCCGCCTCTCCCGCTACCGCCTTGGCGAACAAGGTTTTACCCGTTCCCGGAGGACCTACAAGCAACACGCCCTTGGGAATGCGCGCACCCAGGTCGGAAAACTTTTTGGGCTGCTTCAAAAATTCAACAACTTCGGCAAGCTCCACCTTTTCCTCTTCCGCGCCGGCAACGTCTGTAAAGCGCACTTTGATATTGGTGGAAACGCGGGCTTTCGTCTTGGCAAAGCTCATAGCCTTGCCGCCGCCGCCCATTGTCGAGCGCATTATTAGCCAGAATACGACGCATACAAGCACAATTCCCGCTATGGGGAGTATCGACGACCAGATGCTTCCCGCGTTGGGGTCGTGATAGCTGATTGTTACGCCAAGGTCCATCCATTTAAATAGCACGCTGTCCTCAACGGGCGATGAATAGAACGAAGGACCTATTGCGTAGTATTCGGCTACCGACTTACCGTTTTTATCAACTTTACCGTACATTTTGTATTCGGAGAAGTTGATACCCGTAATTATCGTTGCGTTTTCCCAAACTTCGTTGCCGTCCTTATCCTTTACGGGGTTGCCGTCTTTGTCAAGTTTAAGCGCTTGAAGCTTGTGGTCTTTGTTAAAGCGCATACCTTCGGCAACCGCGTATTCGTCGGAATTATCCAATTTGTACTTTGCCTGGAAAGTATCCGTTCCTTCGATGGCGTCGCCCTCTTCATATTTGTTGTTTTCAACATATTCAACAAATCTGTCAAAGTCAACCTGATGGGCGCCTCCGTTTCTCAACGTAAAGTATAGTGTTAAGCCTGCCACAAGGGCAAGTACAACTATAACAATTACCATAATGATTCTGCTTTTTTTGTTCAAATTAAACCTCGCTATTCGGCGCAAATTGCTCTTTGCGCTATATATTTATATAATATGGTATATACTACCATAAATTTACATCTTAAACATTTTACCACACGCAAATAACTATTTCAAGTGTTTTGCGCTATTATCTGGCGTTTCACCGTATTTTTATTGTTTATCACTAATTATTCATAATTTTTTTGACTGTATAATGTCATACAATTTGTGTATATTTTAACACTTTCGACAAAAATTTGTGTTGGCGCAAGCCAAACTTTTGCTTCAAAAATGTTTCCCGTGAAACCTCCTCCTAAAAATTTTGACCTTTTTAATGTTTCACGTGAAACGGTAACCGCTTGAATTTGTACTGTTTTATCAACAACAATGTTCAATTGTAGATAGATATGTTGACAAACTGTCAAAAAGTTATCAACCGTGCGCGTAAACGCCTTGCGTTGCTCAACTTCTGCGTTGGTGGTTTACGGTGGGCGCATAGCAAAAAGTAAAATAATAACGCCGTTCAATTAACAGTATGTGCATTGTTCATCATAATTATATAAAAAGCGTCTGTAAACCTCATCCATTGTATAAAAGCGGGTTTGAGTGTCAATAAATGAAGAGCATTCGTTAAGGTGGTTCAATGGAATACTCGTTCAACATTTATAATTCGCTTGCCTGCGGCGGTGAAGTTTTAGCGTTAAAGAAAATAATGCCCGAAATGAAGGGCGCTCCCGTAATTGTGTGCATCGGAAGCGATTTGTCCATCGGGGACTCCCTCGGTCCCGTTACTGGTACTAAACTACGGGAAAAGCTGAAAGGGCAAAACGTTTATGTGTACGGCACGCTTGCCAAACCCATTACCGCGCACGAGGTTAAATATACCAATCAATTCATTAAAAATACGCATCCCGACAGCATTGTCATAGCAATAGACGCTGCCGTTGGCACGGCTGGCGACATCGGATTGATTAAAATCGCGCGGCGCGGTATAAAACCGGGTAGCGGAGCCAATAAACGCCTCGCCAAGGTTGGAGACGTGTCCGTTATGGGCATTGTTGCGGAAAAATCTCTATTTAATTATTCGCTGTTTTCCTCTACAAGGCTGAATATTGTATATAAAATGGCTGAAATTATCGCGGAAGGCGTTGCAACATTTATAATGGAGGCTATGCAGAACTCACAGCTTAAAAACAATAGCTGTCAGGTTCTGGGTGAAGCAGAATTTTAATCTTATAAATTTTGCGCTTGCATATTTTGCAGGCGCAAACAATGGTTGCGCTTTAATCTTTTTAAAGCGCATATATGTTATGGCGCAACAAATTTATGTGGGCGCAATAATTATTTGCAAATGCTTATTTTAACACTGTTAATTTGCTATAAATAAAATTGTTTTTTAGTCTGTAACGTTTAAAATAGTTTTAGCATATACTATATATTGAGGTTATCTTTCTGCTCTGCCACAAGAATAAATTTATTTTGAAAAATTTAAAAATTTATTAAAAAAATGCTTGCGTTTTGTTTTATGATTTGATATAGTATTTAGGCATTCGGGAGCTTAGCTCAGTTGGGAGAGCAACTGCCCTACAAGCAGTGGGTCACAGGTTCGAGCCCTGTAGCTCCCACCAAAAGCAGTGTGGAAGATATATATGCGGGAGTGGCTCAGTGGTAGAGCGTCACCTTGCCAAGGTGAATGTCGCGGGTTCGAATCTCGTCTCCCGCTCCAAATCTTCCGCACTGTTTTTTTATGGCGCTATAGCCAAGTGGTAAGGCAAGGGTCTGCAAAACCCTGACTCCCCGGTTCAAATCCGGGTGGCGCCTCCAAAAACACAAGTTATTGTGTAAAAAACGCCCTTATATCTTGCCGATATGAGGGCGTTTTTAGTGCTGTTTATTTTGTAAAAACTTAATATAAAAAATGCACATTTTAACGTAAATAGATTTCAATGCTGTGATTTAGGTAGTAATAGCGATTAAAAATATTACTTGAAAATACTTGACTAAACATAGTCCGTTTTATATAATAAGTAAGCTATTATTAGTGTTAAATGGCGCTTAGCAAATGTATATTTTGTGTACTCTACTTAATTTAAATTTGGGTGGCGCCTATAAAAAACTACGTGCCTTAGTTGTTAAGGTAAGTAGTTTTTGTTTTAATCTATAATACTTGCGCTGTGGTGGAATAGGCAGACGCAAGGGACTTAAAATTTTTGGCAGAAAATAATTAACAGAAAATTAACATAAAAACTGAAAATTTAACAAAAATGTATGCTCGTGTGGTGGAATAGGCAGACGCAAGGGACTTAAAATCCCTCGGTAGAGATACCGTGCCGGTTCAAGTCCGGCCACGAGCACCAT
>CAJUHT010000025.1 GCA_910586035.1 uncultured Christensenella sp. | reverse complement strand
TTCGGGCACCGTTCGCGCTGGACGTATGCGCTCACTCACCTCGCAATGCCAAAACGGCACACTGTGCTGTTTTGGAGAAAACAGTGCTCGTCCCTTTGTTAAGAGGGAAGACAAGGTTTGGGTAGTAATTTAAAATTACATAGCACTTCTTTTATTAAGGTAAGAGGCTATAATATGATAATCCACATTATTCTCTCTGTTGCGTTTGATATGATAATTCACAAAAAAACTCATTGCCGCCCCGTTAAAAAGGGGGCGGCAAGTAAAAGCGGAAATAAATGATTTGTTCTTCCTCGTGCAAATAAATAATTTATTCTTCCTCGTTTTCTTTGTTGTCAACTATCTCTTTGGCGGGGCAGTCGTTTGCCTGGTCGCTCTCGGTTACGGGGGCGGCAACTTTTTGTTCGGCGTGCTTTGCGGCAAAACGCGTAAGAAAAAACGCTCCTACTCCGCCCAAAACAAACAGCAACACGCCCAAAGTTATTTGCAACGGCGAGAGATAAACTTCAAGGTTATCGCCGAACTGATGGAAAAAGGTTATAATCACTGCGGGAATCGAGCCGATAACAAACCCGACAATTGACCAGAAAGTAACTCTGCGGAATTTTTTCAACAGCAGTTGCATCAGTTTTGCTATCGTGAAGAAGCCTATTATAAGTCCCACGGCAAAGGTGGCAAGCACCAGCAAAGAGTGTCCGAACGAAGTTTTTAAGCCTGATATACAGGCGAGCAGTGGCTCGTAGTAGCCGAAGATAAGCATCAGCATAGAGCCGCTGACCCCCGGCACAACAAGCGCGCAACTTGCAAGCATACCCATAAACAGCAGTAAAAAGTATTGCCACGCCTGCATATTCGCTGAAAGGTCTACGTTGCCAATCGCGGGGATAAAGCAAATGCCTATAACCAACGCGCAGGAGAGTACAAGCCCGATAGTATCCAAAGGCTTAAAGCCGTTTTTGTTGGAGGTTTTAATTAGGTCGGGTATACTGCCGAGCATCAAGCCAGAAAACAGCATAATGGTGGGGAAAGGAGCGTATTGCAGCGCGTACTTCAAGGGGAAATACAGGGCGGCAAACGCGAGCACCGCGCCTAAAAGTATGGGCAAAAGAAACAGCACGCTCTTTTTAAACTGCTTAAACAGGTTGCCCACGCTGTCGATAATCTTGTCGTAAACTCCCAAAAGCACGGCAAGCGTTCCGCCCGACACGCCGGGAATGAGCATAGCTAAGCCGATTGCTCCGCCCTTAGCTATATTTATAAAAAATTCTTTAACTTTCACTTTTTTACCCGTTACTATATTATAATAGTCAGCCCGCGCGTCTATTATGCGCCCTGTTAAACATTATACAACGGCGCATATGCGCAGGTCAAGAATTACGCATTGCCTGCGGCTATTGCCAGCGCAGTTTCGCGCACGCGCTTTTTAAGGTCCGCGGGGGCGACTACTTTAACCTTTCCGCCGTAGCCTAAGATTTTGTCTACAAGCATACCGTCGTCGGGCAACGATACGTTGGCTACAAGTCCGTTTCCGCGCGGCTCTATGTTGTCTACGCCCAGCCACTCCTCAACGTCGGCAACGGCGTTAGCGGCTATTTCCAACGTTACCGGAACAAGCTGTTCGGAGGTGTATTCAAAGTTCAAAGGTATGTCGCGCCTGTCAATTTCCTCCTTGGTAAAGCCGCGCCCCGTAAAGCGCGCGCCCTTAATTCTGCCGATTTTAAACGTTCGGAAATCCTGACGGGTATGGCAGAAAGCGTATACGTACCAAACGTTTTGTTTAAGTATCAAAACGTACGGGTCAATCACGCGCTTGCTGTGTTCGCCGTCGCGGGAAATGTAGTCAATTTCAAGGCACAGGCTGTCCTTTACCGCCTGCTCGCACACCTTCATTTTTTGGGGGAATTTGCCCAAATCAGCCCAGGCGCCGCCATCGACTATAATGTTGCCGCAAACGGAAAGCTCGCGCCTGTCGGCTTTCTGCTGGCGTTTAAGCTTTTCCAGCGCGGAAATAAGGTCCTCGTCGCTCATAGTGGAAAGCATTGCCGTCAGCGCGTTTTCAACCGCCGCGTATTCCCCGCGCGTAAAAAAGCCGGAGGGGAGTTTGAAAGTGTCGGCTATAAAAATGCCGCCGTACCTGCCGCGGACAACGTCGATGGGCACGCCCGCAACGTTTAACTCCTCCACGTATCGGTAAACGCTTCGAACCGAAATTTCAAACCGTTCGGCAATTTCCCTCGCCGTTACCTTCCTGCGGGAAGTTAAAAGCAAAAGCATTTTAATCATTACCTGGTATTTCATAGCCACTTCCTAAATACAATATTAAAAAACTTAAAATTATTTTATCATATATGACAATATATGTCAACAATCGGCGGTAGAATAAAGACGTAAAAAATAAAAGAGGTAATTGAAATGACGGTTTTGAGTTATATAGCAAGGCAGAGGGAAAAGGTTATTGCAAGGCACGCGGGCGAAACGTATCTGTTGGGAGCGGAAGAGGAGGCGGTGCTTGTAACCTGCCGTTCGGCGTACGATATACTCGGCGAAATCGACGCTATGCGCGGCTTAAATTTAAAGGAGCGCAGTGCGGCGCGAAAGGAAGAGTGCTTTTGCTGAAATGGAATTATTTTCCTGACACACGTTGACAAGCGCAAAAAAGTTGATATAATAAGTTAAAAATAAACTTATTTGTAACGCGGCAAATAGAAGGAGGGGAATACTTTAAATCAGCGCGTATCAACGGAGATATTTATGTAAGATAATAAGAAAATCAATAAAAAAGACAATGCAATTGTCAGCACTGAAAACAAAAATGCGCTTTTGAGCGATTTGAAAAATTTTTCGGTTTATTGGGCTGTAAAAGCTTTAAGATGTTTATTCGCGGAAGCCGCGCAATTTATAAGCGCAAAGGTTTTGCCGAGAATAAATTACGACGGGGAGGTTTCGGCTCAATCCAATAAATAAAATTTAAGCCCCGCGCAACGAAAGTTGCGCGGGGCAAACGTTTTTATTTGGTGAGTTTCTTTTCTATAAGCGTAATTATTCCGTACATTCCGCCCGCAAGTATGCAGAGGATAAAGGTGGAGGTCATAACCAAGTCCAGCTTTAACACTTGCCCGCCGTATACAATCAGGTATCCGAGTCCCGCGCGTGAAGCCACGTATTCGCCCATAATAGAGCCAATCCAAGCAAGCCCGACCGCGACTTTCAATGTGTTGATAAGCGAGGGGAGCGAGGAGGGTATGACAAGTTTAAACAGCACTGCGCTCTTTTTCGCGCCCATCGCCCGCATAAGCGTAAGCATAGTTTTATCCACCGTCAAAAAGCCCGTAAGCGTATTCATAACGCACACTATAACGGCTACAAGCACGGTCATAAATATTATTGCGGAATAGCCCGTTCCGAACCATATGATTATCAGCGGACCGAGCGCGATTTTGGGCAATGAGTTCAAAACGACTATATACGGCTCTAAAACCTTGCACACGCCGTCGCTCATATACAGCAGAACAGCAACGGTATAGCCCAGCGCCACGGCGATAATAAAGCCGACAAGCGTTTCCATAAGCGTTATGCCTATGTGGGTGAACAGCGTGCCGTTTTTATACAGGTTGCCTATCGTTATAGCCACGCGCGAGGGGCAGCTTGTTATAAACGGGTCTATTACTTTAAGCTGCGCAAGCAGTTCCCATATGCCCAGAAAGGCAACAAGCAACCCTATGCGCGCAACGTTTATAAGCACGCTTTTACGCCTTTTCTTTTTTAAGTAAAGGATATGCTCCTTTGAATAGTTTGCGTGTTTCATATGTGAAAAAAATCCTTTCATTGCAGTATATTGCGGGGGTAATGGGTTTTTGCCCCCGTTTTATAAGCCCAGCTCCGAACGCAAAATTTCAAACGTTTCGGAAAATTTAGGGCACTCGCGCCTGCTTTTGGGGTTGTTGCCGCCGAAGTCTATCCTGTGTTCGGCAACCACCGTGGCGGGGCGGGCGGAAAGTACTATAACCTTGTCGGACAGCGCGATTGCCTCCGACATATCGTGCGTTACGAGTATAGCCGTCTTTTTTTCGCTCTTGATAATGCCTTGAACGTCGTCGCACACTTTAAGGCGCGTCTGGTAGTCCAGCGCCGAAAAAGGTTCGTCCAAAAGCAGTATATCGGGCTGTGCGGCAAGCGTGCGTATAAGCGCAACCCTCTGGCGCATACCGCCCGAAAGCTCGGTCGGCTTCTTTTTCAAAAAGTCTTTAAGCCCGTACTTTTCGGCAAGCCTCAGCGCGTTTTCGCGCATTTCGGGGGTGTTGCGCTTTTTAACTTCCAGCGGCAGAAATATGTTGGCTTCAACCGTGCGCCAAGGGAAAAGCGCGTCGCGTTGCAACATATAGCCGAACTCCGCGTTCTCGCGCACTATTTCGCCGTAGGAGGGCTTTAAAAGCCCTGCCGTAAGCGATAATATGGTGGTTTTGCCGCACCCCGACGGACCTATAATGGCAACGAATTCGCCGCGTTCGATACCGAACGACATATGCGCAATGGCGTTGGTTTCGCCGTCCTTTGTGTGGTAGGTGTATCCTACGTTGTTAAACGAAAGTATCATACATAAATTTCTTTATAAATCTCGTTCGCCCTTTCAGTAAGCACTATATCCTTAAAAGGTACGCGCTTTTCAAGTTCTCCCGCCGATTGTATTATGTCCTGCAAGCGGTTGAAAGAGGTTTCTTTCATTGCCATATTTTCTACCCAAGTGTTTATTTTCTTGTAGTTTTCAAGCGAAACGGTAAGGCTTTCCAAACTCGTTTCAAAGTACTTGGATATAAGTTGGGCAACTTCGGAAGTGCCGTGCGAGTAGATGTATTTGGTGGCTTTGGTAACCGAACGCAAAAGCGCGTCTACCTTTTCGGGTTCGCCGTTGATAAAACTGCTCTTCGCCATAAAACAGGTGTAGGGTACTTCGCCGCCAGCCGCGCCTACGGAAGCTACTATATATCCCTTGCCAGCTTTCTGGTATTCGGATGCGGCGGGCTCGAATATGGTAACGTAATCGCCTACGCCGCCCTCGAACGCGGCGGTCATAGAGTCGAATTGAACGTTGGTTATAAAGTTGGCGTCAACGCTCTTTTCCTTGCAGATGTATTGGAAGGTCATAAGGGGAACGCCGCCCGGTCTGCCCGCAAGCACGTTTTTGCCCGCAAGGTTTTCCCATTTAAAGTCGGGTTCGGGTTTTCTGCCGACCAAGAAACTGCCGTCGCAGTTGGTCATTTGCCCGAATACTTTGGGCGCGTCGTCGCTGTTGCCGAGATAAGTATATATAACGGCTTCGGGTCCGCAGAAGCCTACGTCTGCCGAGCCGGAAAGCACCGCCGCCATAGTTTTGTCGGCGCCGCCGCCGTTGGTGAGTTGTATTTCATAGCCCTCGTCTTTGAAATAGCCGAGCGCGTCCGCTAAGTACAGGGGAGCATAGAAAACCGAGTGCGTAACCTCGTTGATTTTGATAAGCTTGCTGTCCTTTTTACAGCCCGCTACGGCGAACGGCAGACCAAGGGTCATAACCGCCGCGCACAGTAAACATAGTATTTTCTTTTTCATTTACTAACCTCAAAAAATTTGATAATACATTTTATGCCGCCCTGCGGATGATTGACAATAAAGCGGCTTTTGATTTATAATAAAATGGTATACATATCTAAAAGGTGAGAGCATATGGAAAAGACTTACAATCCCAAACAATTCGAGGACAGGCTTTACAAGGACTGGGAGGAGAACGGCTATTTCAAAGCCGTGCGCGACGACGACAAAGTTCCTTTTACGGTTATGATGCCTCCCCCCAACGTTACGGGTCAGCTTCATATGGGGCACGCCGTAGACGAAACTATGCAGGACGCCATAATCCGTTTCAAGCGTATGCAGGGATATTGCGCCCTTTGGCTGCCCGGCACCGACCACGCCGCCATTGCAACCGAGGTTAAAGTCGTTCAGGGGCTTGCCGAGCGCGGGATAAAGAAGGAAGATTTAACCCGCGAGGAGTTTTTGGTACACTGCTGGGATTGGAAAAATAAGTACGGCGAAAGAATTATAAATCAGCTTAAAAAGTTGGGCTCTTCCTGCGATTGGTCGCGCCTTGCGTTTACTATGGACGAAAAGTGCTCCAAGGCGGTAAGGGAGGTTTTTGTAAACCTCTATAACAAGGGGCTTATTTACCGCGGCTCCCGCATTATCAATTGGTGCCCCTGCTGTAAAACGGCGCTTTCCGACGCGGAAGTTGAGTACGAGGAGGAAAATTCCTCGCTGTGGCACATAAAATATTTTATAGAGGGCTCTGAAACCGAGGGCTTGACGGTTGCCACAACCCGCCCCGAAACTATGTTCGGCGATACGGCGGTTGCCGTAAACCCCGCCGACAAGCGGTATAAGAAATACATTGGTAAAAACGTAATTCTGCCCATAATCGACAAGCCCATACCCGTCGTCGGCGACAAGCACGCGGATATGACTTTCGGCACCGGTTGCGTTAAAATAACTCCCGCGCACGACCCCAACGACTTCGAGGTCGGGCAGAGGCACAATCTCGAAACGGTTACCGTAATGAACGGCGACGGCACTATGAACGGGCTTGCGGGCAAGTATGCGGGTATGGAGCGTTACGCCTGCCGCAAAGCCGTCGTAGAGGAGCTAAAAGCGCTGGGCAATCTTGTGGAAATAAAGCCGCACACGCACAACGTGGGGCACTGCTACCGTTGCCACACTGCGGTTGAGCCGCGCGTTTCCAAGCAGTGGTTTGTAAAGATGGAGCCGCTCGCCCGCCCCGCAATCAACGCGGTAAACGACAAAAAGACGACCTTTGTGCCCGAAAGGTTTGCAAAGATTTATTACAATTGGATGGAAAACGTAAAGGATTGGTGTATATCCCGTCAGCTGTGGTGGGGGCACCGCATACCCGTCTGGTACTGCGCGGACTGCGGAAAGCAGATTTGCGGCAAGACCGACCCTAAGGTATGCCCCGATTGCGGAAGCGGCAACCTTTCGCAGGACGAGGACGTGCTGGACACCTGGTTTTCCTCTGCGCTGTGGCCATTTTCAACGCTCGGCTTCCCCGACGACACTTCCGACTTGGAATACTTCTATCCCACCGACGTGCTTGTAACCGGCTACGACATAATATTTTTCTGGGTTGCCAGAATGATATTCTCCGGTTTGGAGCATATGAAAAAAGTGCCCTTCCGCGACGTGCTCATTCACGGACTTGTGCGCGACGAGCAGGGCAGAAAGATGTCTAAATCGCTCGGCAACGGCGTAGACCCGTTGGAGGTCATTGATAAATACGGCGCGGACAGCCTGCGCTTTTCGCTGTTGCAGGGGGTTGCGCCCGGCAACGATATGCGCTATTCCGACGCAAAGGTAGAAGCTTCCAGAAACTTTATGAACAAAATCTGGAACGCCAGCCGTTACGTTATTATGAATTGCGAGGGCAGGAAAATAAATCCCGTAACGGAAATAAAGCTGACTTCCGCCGATAAGTGGATAATCTCCCGCTTGCAGGCGGTTATACGCGACGCAACGCTCTCTTTGAATAAATTCGAGCTGGGCATAGCCTGCCAGATACTCTACGACTTCACTTGGTCGGATTTCTGCGATTGGTATATAGAGCTTACAAAGTCCGCCCTTCACTCTGACGACGCGGACAAAAAGGACAACGCCGTTTCGGTACTTTTATTCGTGCTCGAAAACACGCTGAAACTTCTGCACCCGTTTATTCCATTTATAACCGATGAAATATACCGTTCATTGTCCAATACCAAGGGTTCGATTATGGTTGCCGACTATCCCAGATACAACTCCAAGCTTGCTTATAAAAAGGAGGCGGCGGCGTTCGGCGGGGTTATGGAAATTATAAAAGCCATAAGGGAAGTTAAGGTGGAAACGGGTTGCGCGCCCTCGAAAAAGGTAAACGTTTACCTCGTTAGCGAAAGCAAGCGTTTAATATCGGCAAACGCCGACTGCATAGCAAAGCTTGCGGGCGCTTCCGGCGTGCGCGTAATTGCAAGCAAGGAAGAGGCGGAGGAAAGGTGCGTTGCCAAGGTTACTGGCATAGGCACGCTGTATATTCCCCTCGGCGAGCTTGTGGACGCGGATAAGGAGCGCGATAGGCTCAACGGCGAGCTGGATAAAATAACGCAGGAAATAAGGCGCGCGGACGGCAAGCTCAACAATCAGGGCTTTATAGCAAAGGCGCCCAAGCAGTTGGTTGAAGCCGAACGTGCGAAACTAAATAAGTTTTTGGATATGCGTTCTAAAATTTTGGAACAGCTGAAAAATCTGTAAATGGAAATTTGCGCGATAACCGAGCGGGACAGGCAGGATTATCTTGCTATGACGGGGGAGTTTTATTCTTCGTCGGCTGTAATAAAAAGCGTTCCGCAAGGCAACTTGATTGCAACGTTCAACGAGTGCCTTTCGTCTAAGGTCTATGCCGAGTGCTTTATATTCAGGTGCGGCGGCAAGGTTGCGGGGTACGGGCTGATAGCAAAGACCTTTTCGCAGGAAGCGGGCGGGTTGGTAATCTGGTTTGAAGAAGTTTACGTAAAAGAGGAATACCGCGGGCGCGGCTTCGGCGGAAAGTTTTTCGAATACGTTTTTAAACTTTATCCCGCCGCAAGATACCGTCTGGAAGTGGAACGGCAAAACGAGCGCGCGGTTAAGCTTTACGAAAAACTCGGCTTTGAGTTTTTTGAGTACGACCAGATGATTAAGGAAAAAATTTAACTGATTTTACGGAGAGCGGAATGGCGAATAAAAAGAACGGCGGCAGAAAGAATTATAACGGCGGAACGTCAAAGGCTCGGCGGCAGGCGCAAAAGCAAGCCGTAGAGTTTGCAAGCAACCATAAAAAGGGCGTGGCGGTATTCGTATGCGCCGTAATCGTAATTTTGCTTGCGGCGGCGCTTGTAATTTACTTTTGTTTCCCACAGCTGTGGCGGAAAGCGGTGGACGAGTACGCCGAATATACGGGGCAGTTTCACGGCGACAGCAAGGACGACGACCCCGAAGGAACGGCGGGCAAACCATCCGCTCCCGTGCCGGAAGGCGATTTACAGAGCATAACCACCTCCGACTTTTCCATTCACTTTTTAGAGCTTGGCAATAAGTACGCGGGCGACTGCACGCTGATTAAATGCGGCGATACCGAGGTGCTTATAGACGCCGGCTCCCGTACTAACAGCGCGGCTACGATAAGCGCGTACGTTGACCAATACTGCGCGGACGGCAAGCTCGAATACATAGTTGCAACACACGCCCATCAGGACCATATAGCCGCGTTTGTCGGCAAGGGTTCGGGCAATGACAAGGACGGTATTTTATACAAGTACGATATCGGCACGGTCATTCAGTTTTCGGGACACAACACTACAAGTTCTATTTACAACTCGTACGTAAACGCCGTTACGTACGCCGAAAGCAAGGGCGCGGAAGTTTACACTGCTTTGGAGTGCTGGAACGGCGGCGCGGCGGAAGAGGGCGCGCGCAGGTCGTTCGATTTAAGCGCGGCGCAGGACGGCTCGCTGACTTTAAACGTTTTATACAACTATTACTACGACCACGAAACGGACGACGAAAACGATTATTCCGTCTGCGTGCTTTTAACCCATACGGCGGCGGACGGCGCGCAGGCGCACTACCTGTTTACGGGCGACTTGGAGGGCAAGGGAGAGGGTTACCTCGTAGACTACAACCAACTTCCGCAAGTGGAGCTGTTCAAGGGCGGACACCACGGAAGCAAGACGAGTTCAACGGATAAGCTGTTAAATAAAATAAAGCCCAAAAACGTTGCCGTGTGCTGTTGCGCGGGCGCGACCGAGTACACAACCAACAACGACAACACTTTCCCCACGCAGGCGTTTATAGACAGAATTTCCAAGCAGACCGAAAACGTATTCTGCACCTCGCTGTGTATCGACTACAAAAAGGGCGAATTTACTTCTATGAACGGCAACATCGTTTTTTACGTCGGCGGCAAGGAAATGAAGCTGTGGTGCTCTAACGGCAATACCAAACTCAAAGATACCGAGTGGTTTAAAGCTAACCGCAAGGGTTGGGGCGTCGCTTAAATTTTGTCATTTGAGGAGAGAGCTATGAACGAAGAGGAAAAGAAACGGCACGAAAATATCAAAAAGAAGCTTAAAATAACAGGTACAATTTTATTGGTTATAGGCATAGTGTGCGAGATTGCGGGAATGCTGGATATTTTTTTGGTCGCAAACAGCCAAGGCAGAATGCCGTCGCTGTTCTTTCTGGCTTTCTTAGGCGCGCCGCTTATAATGGTGGGCATCGTAATGTTAATTTTTGCTTGCCGTAGGGAAATTCTTTCTTATACCAAAAACGAGGTCGTTCCCGTTGTCAACGACGCCGCCCAAGAATTGACGCCTGCAATTAAAAGCGTAATGAACGCGGTAAAAGACGGATTGAAGACGGAAGATGGCGCAATTGAAGATACGCGGACAACGGCGGCTCCGAGCGGAACGGTATGCCCCGCTTGCGGCGCGGTAAACCAACCGAAAAATAAATTCTGCGATAAATGCGGCGTTAAGCTGTTTAAAATATGCCCTTCCTGCGGGGCTAAGCAGGAGGGCGACGACGCGTTTTGCGGCGAGTGCGGGGCAAAGCTTGACTGACGTGTACCGTAAACGCAACTACGGCGTTCCTCTAAATAAGTACATATAAAAACTTAAACGCAAAGCAGAAAGCCCCCGAACGAACCGTTCGGGGGCTTTTAAATTGGTTTTAATGTTTTAATAGGCAAACGCGCTTTGCTTAAAAATTATTCTTCCGTTTTCTTAGCCGCGGGTTTTTTAGCCGCGGGCTTCTTTGCGGTTGCCGTCTTGGGCGCGGCTTCTTTCTTTTCGCCGTTCGCAGGCTTTTTAACGCTCTTCTTGGCGGCGGGTTTCTTTTCTTCTGCGGGCGCGGCTGTTTCTTCGGGTTTAGCTTCGGGTTTGCTCTCCTTGGGCTCTTCCTTTTTGTTTACTTTCTCCAACAGCTCGCCAACGGCGTTTTGCAACTTGCCGAGCGCCGTTTCCGCGTCCTGCCTGTTGTTGGCTTTTACCGAGTAGTAAATCTTCAACTTGGGCTCGGTGCCGGAGGGGCGCACGCAAACGAAACTGCCGTTTTTAAGTTCGTAGTAAACGCAGTTGCACTTGGGCGAGCCTATCGGGCTCTTTTCCCCCGTTGCAAGGTCAAGTTTTTCATCGCGCGAGTAGTCGCGTATGCAAGCCACTTCGTAGATGTCGAACTTTTCAACGGGCTGACCCTTTAAAGCGTCTACTACGGCGTTCATTTCCTTCATAGCGTTCAAGCCCTTGTACTGAATGGAAACGTTGCAGTCGAGCACGTAGCCGTACGTCTTGTAAATTTCGTTTAGCCTGTCGAAAACGGTTGTGCCCTTGTAGGTGTAGTAGCAAACCATTTCGGCGCACAGCATAGAGGCTACAACCGCGTCCTTGTCCCTCGCGTGGGTGCCGCGCAGGTATCCGCAACTCTCTTCGAAGCCGAACACGTAGGTGTGGGTATGGTCTTTCTCCCAAAGCTTAATCTTTTCGCCTATAAATTTAAAGCCTACGGGCGTTTCAAACAGTTCCGCGCCGAAACTCTGGCAAATCGCCTTTGCCATACCCGTGGTTACAAACGACTTTACAACCGCCGCGTTGGAGGGCAGGGCGCCGTCCTCTTTGAGCCTTGTAAGTATGTAATCGAGCAGTAATATGCCCACCTGATTGCCGGACAGCGCTTCGAACTCGCCCCTGTCGTTTTTTACGGCAACGCCGAGGCGGTCGCTGTCGGGGTCGGTGCCGAAAACTACCGTCGCGCCTATTTTTTCGGCAAGCGCAATGCCCATCGAAAGCGTTTCCTTAAACTCGGGGTTGGGCACGGCTACCGTGGAGAATTCCACGTCCTTTTTTGTCTGCTCTTCAACTACCGTGGCGTTTATGCCAATCTTTTTAAGAATCGTAGTTACGGGAACGTAACCCGAGCCGTGCACGGGAGTATATACGAGTTTGAGTTTTTTGCCGCACTTTTTAACGACTTTTTTGGAAAGGGTTAGTTTTGTAAGCTCTTTATAATATTTCTTGTCTACCTTGGAGGGAACTGCCACTATGTACTTCTTTTTCTGCTCCTCGGTGGGTACGGGTGAAGAGAGGTAGTCGGTTATTTGGGAGATGCTGTCTACTACAACCTTGGTGTCCTCGGGGCTCATCTGCGCGCCGTCGGCGCCGTAAACTTTATAGCCGTTGTATTGCTTGGGGTTGTGGGAAGCGGTTATCATAATGCCCGCAACCGTTCCTAAACAGCGCACCGCGAACGAAAGCATAGGCACGGGGTGAACGTCGCCGAAAAGGTATGCCTTGATGTTGTTGGCGGCAAGCACTTCCGCCGCCGCGCGGGCGAACGCGTCGCTCTTTAAACGGGTATCGTAAGAAATTACCACGCCCCTTTTCATAGCTTCCTCGCCAAGCCCCTTTATAAATTGGCTGAGCCCCTGCGTTGCGCGGGATACGGTGTACACGTTCATCTTGTTGGTGCCGTATCCTATAATGCCGCGCATACCCGCCGTGCCGAATTCCAGCTCCGCGCCGAAGCTGTATTCTATTTCCTCTCTGTTATCCTTTATAGCGGAAAGCTCGCGCTTAGCTTCTTCGCAGAGTCTTTCGTCGTTCAGCCAGCTTTCGTATATCTTTTCAAAATCCATAATTGCCTTTCCCTCATACGCGTTGGCGCATACTTAAATATATTTTATGACATTTTGTCCTAACTATTATATAAAAAAATTCCCCCTTTGTAAAGGGGGGAATGCAAAATTTATTCACAGATTGAATATTTTTCAGTCGTCGCCTTTGAAAAACTCCTCTCTCGTAAGTGGTTTTTCCTTTTTAGGACCTATAACCGTGTATTCGTCTACAAAATATTTAAGTTTGTTCGCGTCGAAATAGTTTACGAAATTGTAGGAAATCTGCATAAGGTAGGTTGCGGGCAGAGTGAGAAGTATTCCCGCGCCGAAAGTGAACAAAAGCGCCGCAACATTTATTGCTATGAAAATGAGTTTCATAACCAGCGCGTTGGAAAATACGCTTCCCGTGCGCTTGCCCTTTCGGGAAAACGTGTAAGCCATTGCACTGCGGTTGTTCTTTTTGGAGTGTATGAGCGCGGGCAGCCAATCGGTTGTAAAGGTAAACTTTATCGCCGAAAATACTATAAAGAGCACGGCTATTAAAAATATTTTTATAAGCGCGATAGAAACGGATTTTAACCCCACGGAGATTATAGCCCACATTATCACAAGGCACAAAACGTCGTATGCAAAGGCTATCGGCGCGTATATCACACTGTACAAAAGCGCGGCTTTGATATTCTTGAAAAGAGTAAACGTAAACGACGACTTCGCGTGCATAACCATTCTGTCGTTTAAAAGCGCGCCCGTAACGTAGTTGCCTATGCCCACAAAAAATCTGTCTATAAGGTAAACGAGGGAGAGGCAAACGCCTGCGACAGCCACCAGCGACGATTTTTCCGAAAGCACGCCCTTAAACTGCCGCATTGCGTCCAATACGGCTTGCAGTTTTTCGTGCAGTGTGTCCGTGTTAAGCGCAATTATGTCCGCCCACAGTTCGGAAAAGGTTTTACTCAGTTCCTCGAACTGCGCCGTGCCCAGAATGTTGTTGAGCGTGGGTATTACAACCGCGCAACTCAGCCCTACGGTTACAGCCATTACTATAAGTCTGTAAACGAGCAGTTTGTACGTGGTTGAAAAGTTGTCTACAAATACGTGAAAGGTATGTTTGAATTCCATATTCTCCTCCCGCAGAGTCAGTCTTTAAGCGGGCAGATTTTGCCCACGGCTTTTTCGCCGTTGATAACCAAATACAGATACGTATGCGGCGCGTAGCGTTTAAGCGTGCCGGGGTTGAAAAGCGTTACTCCGCCCCTTATTTCCTCGGTAGGGGCGTGGGTATGCCCGAACAACGCTACGGAGCAACCCTCCTGCGCGGCTTTGTAAGCTATGCGGTCGTAGCCGTATTTAACGCCGTACCTGTCGCCGTGGCAGGCGAAAAGTTTAACGTTTTCGATATCTAAAACCAGCTCGTCCTCGCCCGACTTGCAAAGGTCGCAATTGCCGTTTAAAATATAAGTCTTATCCGGAAAGTTGCGCCTTACGGCTTGTCCGTCCGAAGAGGTGTCGCCGAGATGTATTATATAATCGCACTCGGCAAAAACGCCGTTCAGCTTTTCAAGCGCGGATATATTGCCGTGAGTGTCGGAAACTACCGTAACCGTCTTCAAAGTTTGCCCCTCAAATCGCACAGCGCGCGGTAGCGGTGGGAAACGGAGTTCTTTTCGGCTTCCGTGGCTTCGCCAAACGACTTTTCGAGGTCGGCGGAGTAAAAAAGGCTGTCGTAGCCAAAGCCCTTTTCGCCTATTTCTTCGAATAATATGCGCCCCTCTGTGCAACCCTCCCCGAAGATTGCCTTGCCGTCCCCGGATATATAGCAGACGGCGCACGTAAAGCGCGCGCGGCGGTTGGGTATGCCTTCCAGACGTTGCAACAGGAGCGCGCGGTTATCGGCGGACGTTCCGCCCGAAAAGCGGGCGGAGTATACGCCGGGCGCGCCGTCAAGCGCGTCTACGCACAGACCAGAATCGTCTGCCAATACGGGCAGTTTAACCGCGTCGTACACGGCTTTCGCCTTAATATATGCGTTCTCTTTAAACGTTTTGCCGTTTTCATCGATATCGCCCGTAAAGCCCGCTTCTGACATACTTACAAGCTTTACGCCCTTGAATATGGCTTTTATTTCTTCTATTTTGTGCCTGTTGCCGCTGGCTACAACAATGCTTTCGGGTAATTTTTTCATATTCATAGCGTCATTATATAATATGTCAGGCAAAAAGTAAAGTAAATGCGTAACCGCCTACGGTCAATTGAAGCGCGGCGTTACCATTTAAGAAAGTGCAACTGCCCCTGCGTATTAAAATTTTTAAAGTCCGCTTGCCTGAGCCCTTCGTATACGGCTATTGCAACCGAATTGGAGAGGTTGAGCGAACGCAAATCGCCGAGCATAGGTATGCGCAGGCAACCGTCGGGGTGTTCCTTTAAAAGTTCTTCGGGCAGTCCCTTGGTTTCTTTGCCGAATATGAGAAAGTCGCCATCCTTAAAATTGGCGTCGCAGTGGCGTTGCCTGCCCTTGGTGGTAAAAAACCAAAGACGTCCGTTTGCGTTTGCCGCCATAAAATCGCTTAAACTTTCCCAATAAACCACGTCGGCGTACTGCCAGTAATCGAGCCCCGCGCGCTTTAAATACTTGTCGCTTACTTCGAAACCCAGCGGCTTTACAAGGTGCAGTCTGCAACCTGTTGCGGCGCAGGTGCGCACAATGTTGCCTGTGTTCTGCGGTATTTCGGGCTCTACCAAAACTACGTTAAACATATTTTTCTCCAAACGCCGTAATTATATCACAAATAAGCGCGCTTGCAAATATCTTTTGCGTATTCGAACAGAATTTTGCTATAAACGTTTTTTATTTGACAAAATGCGCGTGCGGTTGATACAATTATAGTAGCGGCGTTTTTGTTGCCGCAAGTTGAATTTCGGAGAAAATTATGCCAATCGAAGGTGTGTTGCTGATTATAAACAGTATGCTGCTAATTCTCGGCGGAATAGTCGTGTTTATGTTGGGAATGGAAATGATGGGTTCCAACCTCGAAAGGGCGGCGGGTAAAAATATCCGTAAGCTTATGGGCAAAGCCGCAAAAAACCGCTTTACGGGCATAGGCACGGGCGCGGTGGTAACGGCGCTTGTAAACAGCTCTTCGGCTACAACCGTTATGATTGTAGGCTTCGTAAACGTAGGGCTTATGACGCTTACGCAGGCGGCTTCCGTAATAATGGGCGCAAATATAGGCACAACCATTTCGGCGTTTATTATGGCGCTTTCGTCGGCGGGCAATTCCTATTTCTCCGTTACCGCAATCTTCGCTTTAATTGCTTTTATCGGGTTTGTAATAACTCTCGTATGCAAAAAGGATAAAGTTAAGCGCATAGGCAATATTTTAGAGGGCGTAGGACTTATATTCTTAGGGTTTAACATTATGTCCGGCGCGGTAAACTCTATGCTTGCCAACGGCGACATAAGCTCGGCGGTGCAAAACGTGTTTATTGCGATAGGTCTTGGCAAGCAGACCCTGACCTGGGAAGTTATAGTACTGTTTCTTCTCGGCGCGGCGCTCACCGCAATGATGCAGTCGTCGGCGGCGCTTACCGCGATAGTTATCGCCCTCGCCACGCCCGACCCCGCATCGGGAGTAAGTCTTATATCGCTGCAAATGGCAATGTGCATAATTTTGGGCGCAAACGTAGGCACCTGTTTCACCTCGGTGCTCTCCTCTATGGGCGCAACGGTAAACGCCAAGCGCGCGGCAATGGTTCACCTTTTATTCAACGTTTCGGGCTGTATAATATTTTTGTTTCCCGTGGCGTTCGCGGGCAAATATATTGCGGTATTCCTCGATAAAATCGTACCCGATACCGAATGGCAGATTGCAATATTCCATATGTTTTTCAATCTGGTAACCACGTTGTTGTTGCTTCCGTTTGTCAAGTGGCTTGTAAAGCTCGCCTGCCTTATCGTGCCCGAAAAGAAGACGGAAAGCGTTCAAAAGTCGACGTTTGAAATTCTTGACGAGCGCCTTTTGAAAACTCCCGCGATTGCCGTGGGGCAGGTTCGCAAAGAAATCGTAACGATGGGCAATCTGGCTTTTACAAACTACAAGCGCGCTATGGATATGCTTGTTTCGGGAAATATGGAAGGCAAGGAGCAGTTTGCCGAAACCGAGGATAAAATCAACGCCCTCAATAAGTACATAACGCAGTTCTTGATTAAGCTGTCCTTTCAGGAAATTTCCGAAACGGACGAAAAAAAGGTTTCTTCTTTCTATCACGTAACTTCGGATATGGAGAGGATAGGCGACTACGCCGAAAATATTACCGAGTATGCCGAAAGGTTGATTGGGCTAAACGCAAGCTTTTCGTCGCACGCGCTCGAAGAGATAAGCATAATGGATAAGCACATTACCGAGCTTTATAAAAACGTGGAGCTGGCTTTTTCAAATCACGACCTGAGTTTTATGCGCAAGATTGAAGAAGAGGAGGAGGCGACCGACGCAATGTGCAAGACAATGCAGCAGTCGCACATACGCCGCACGGACGAGGGCAGATGCTCGCCCGAAGCGGGAGCCGTCTTTTTACAGCTTGCCGTCAATCTCGAACGCATAGGCGACCATATGTACAACATTGCAAACTCGCTTAAAATTTACGTGGACGAAATAGTTAAGGCAAGCTGAAAGGCAAAAGTTAAATAAATTTAAAAGTAATTTAACAAAACGGCTTAAAAACGGTTGACAAAGATGGGGTTATCTAATAGAATAATAAAGCTTAGCGAAAGCGGTTGCAAATTATCGCGGGGTAGAGCAGCCAGGTAGCTCGTCGGGCTCATAACCCGGAGGTCGCGAGGTTCGAATCCCGCCCCCGCAACCAAAATCCGCTTTCGCTCATTTTTGGCGACGTAGCTTAGTTGGTCTATAGCGGCCGGTTCATACCCGGCAGGTCGGCGGTTCGAATCCACCCGTCGCTACCAATACCGATAATTTCTGTAAAACAGATTTTTATACATACAATTTAATAAGGCCCGTTGGTCAAGAGGTTAAGACATCACCCTTTCACGGTGGTATCGTGGGTTCGATTCCCGCACGGGTCACCAAAAACAACCGTAGTTATTTTTGACTATGGTTGTTTTGTTAATCAGTTTTTTAAGATAAATTGAGCGGTTAGTAAATTTAAAATTGTACAAAGCCTAAGCAATTACGCCGTAAGGGAGCGGCGCAAAAAGCTTTTATTTTTTTACCTGCTATGTTATAATTATTTAAAATATTATGGAGGCGGGAATTATGCTTGTAAATATTCCAAGCGCGGAACAACTTTCGCAATTATTGGGTGTGCAATTATATGAAATATGGCAAAAATTGTGCGACTTGATTGAAAAAGAGTACGATACGGAGCGTTTATGGAATAAGGGCGGTAAAGACTGGACGTACGAATACAAATACCGCCGCGGAGGTAAAACTCTGTGCGCGCTGTATGCAAGAGAAAATCGTTTGGGGTTTATGGTTGTCCTGGGAAAAGACGAACGCTTGAAATTTGAGAACGAAAGAAATAATTTTACGAAGGAAGTGCAGAGCGTTTACGACGGCGCCCAAACTTTTTACGACGGGAAGTGGGTAATGTTCGAGCCGTCGGACGCGTCTTTGTTCGACGACTTTATAAAACTGCTGAAAATAAAAAGAAAGCCTAACAGAAAATAAGCCGAGAAATTTGAAATAAAATTAAGGCATATAAGGGCTTTGAATTTTCCGTATTAAAGCGTGATATAACCGTAGCGGGATATAGCCGCGGCTATATTTTTAATTTAAAATGCGGAAACTATTGTAAAAGTTATTTTGTTGTGTTAATATGTTTTCAGCGGAACGGTTTGGGAATTTTTTACAGTAAGCGCGGGTTGAACGCGTTTTCCGTTTAAAATCATTTCAAATCAAACAAAATTAAAATGTAAGGAGAACGTTATGAATAATAAATACAAGGGAACGCAGACCGAAAAGAATCTGGAAGCGGCGTTTGCGGGGGAATCTCAGGCGAGAAACAAGTATACCTATTTTGCGTCGGTTGCAAAAAAGGAAGGGTACGAGCAGATTTCCTCCATATTTTTAAAGACAGCCGACAACGAAAAAGAGCACGCGAAGATGTGGTTTAAGGAGTTGCAGGGCATAGGAAACACCGCGCAGAATCTCGACGCCGCCGCCAACGGTGAAAATTACGAGTGGACTGATATGTACGAGGAATTTGCAAAAACCGCCGAAGCCGAGGGCTTTAAGGAACTTGCCGAAAAATTCCGTATGGTAGGCGAAATTGAAAAACAGCACGAGGAGAGATACCGCGCGCTATTGAAAAACGTGGAAACCGCCGAGGTGTTTAAAAAGAGCCAAGTAAAGGTTTGGGAGTGTCGCAATTGCGGACATATGGTTGTGGGTACGAATGCGCCAGAAGTTTGCCCCGTTTGCGCGCACCCGCAGAGCTATTTTGAAATTCACGCGGAAAACTATTGATTAAAAGTCAATTAAAGACTTTTTAAAGGTGTATTTAATAGGAATTAAAGCAAGGGCGAAAAACCGTCCTTGCTTATTTATTACGATTATTCTAAAATGAAACTAAGATAAACAATAATTTAACGGAGAACAAAAAATATGGAATACATAAAACTCACATTTGAAAATTTAGAAACAGAGCATATTTGTTGTGCCATCTCTAACAATAAGGACATACAAGTCGCAAGCAAGAAAGCGTGGCTAAAAGAAAGAATAAAGGACGGCTTGGTATTTTTGAAATCCGTTGAACGCGGCAAATGCTTTATTGAATACATACCTGCCGAAAACGCTTGGTGCCCTATTGAAGCGGACGGGTATATGCACATAAATTGCTTTTGGGTATCGGGCTCGTTTAAAGGACACGGCTATGCAAACGATTTATTAAATGCTTGTATAGCCGATGCAAAAGCGCAAGGCAAACACGGAATTACCGTTATATCTTCGCCGAAGAAAATGCCTTTTTTGTCCGAACCGA
>CAJUHT010000024.1 GCA_910586035.1 uncultured Christensenella sp. | reverse complement strand
AAAAGACGGTTGGAGAAAATGCTATGAAAAAACGTGTTTTTAATTTTATTAAACAACTGATTATAAATACATTTGCGACAACTACTATGAGTATTGTTTTAACGTCGGTTGCCTCTCTTATTGCCGGTGGTCTTTATATGGGGTTTACCGTTCCGCTTGAAATTTTACTTGCTAATTTTTTGGCGCATATCGGTTTTATTTTAATTAACAAAATAGATATGAAATATCAAATACTTAATTATCTTGTTATGCTTATATATTCGCTTGCCATAGTAATCGGGTTTAGTTTTCTGTTTAATTGGTGCGAGGTTGACGAACTATGGATTATATGTTTAATAGTCGTAATCGTATTCATTGTTGCCTTTGTCATAGATATAATAAAAATCAAGCAAGATGCAGATGAAATAAATGAAAATTTAGAAAAATTAAGAAAGCGAAAAGACAAAGAAAACAAATCTGAATAAAAGGTAAACGGGCTGTGAATTTCATAGCCCGTTTTTGTAACTTGGTAGCGCGTTTATGCAAGTTGGTTTGTAGTACATTGACTTATTTTGTTTTTACTTATAAACTTTTAGCATTGCAATAAAGGTGGCGCAATGGAAACAGAAAAGGAAATAATCTCAATAAAAGAACTCATTTTTGCAATCGTGATTTGCGTGTGTATGACGGTGATGGACTTTACCGCTTTTCCCGCCGTTTTATTCATTGATATAACCGTATCGGATATTACGCCCGTAATTTTTACCATAATGATAAATCAGTGGATTGTAATTGCAATTAGCGTTATTGCAATAAGAATTTTATGCCCGCAACTTTTTAGACAAATAGGTTTTAATAATTTCAAAAGCGGTTTTCGCTCGTTTTGGTTGCCTATTCTTATCTTGACAGTCGGTTCGGCTCTTGCGTTTTCGCTGGGGCTAATCGGCTATTATAATTATACTCCGTCCGTTGAAAAAATCATAGTTGAAGGGCTTATATATTATATCGGCGTTGGTATTATCGAGGAATTGTATATCAGAGCGTTATTGTTAAACATTATCGAAAGGTTTGCACATAAAACAAAATATTCAACGCTGATTGCAATTACTATTTCGTCCGCGTTGTTTGGCATAGGTCATATTTTTGGAATGATAGGACAAAACGCTCTCACTATTGTATGCCGTATTATTTGGACTATCTCATTAGGAATAATTTTCGGTGTAATTTATAAAAAGTCAACCAATTTATGGTTGGCTGTCATTGCTCATATACTGGTCGATTTTTGCAGCGTTGCTTTTTGTTTCGTATCGCCCGCAACTTTTACAATACCCACTGTGATAAGCGTTGCTATACTGTATCTCGCTATCGCGCTGTTTTTATTATGGAAATATTATTTTCGGAAACCTAAAAATGAAATGTCTATTAAGCAATAAAACTTGTGTGTCAAAACAAAAAATAAAGCACCAAAGAAAAATCTGCTTTCGGAAAATCGAAAGCGGGTTTTCTTTCATAGAACAATGATTATTACAATAAAAAAAACTAAATAAAATTACGGCGTTCACGTTTAGCCGCGTGAACGCTTTTTTTATGCCTTGCGAAAAAGGTCGCAATTTGAAATGCCGCAGTCCTCCCGCGAGATTTTTGAAATTTTATCAATTTTTGAAATTCCAAACGAGCGGCTGCTATATGAAAAATTTTTATCAGAAAACCTTTCCATATTGCCGCGCCTTGCTTATAAGTGGAGGCTTTCTATATGCAAGTAATAATCTATAAATTTGTGGACGGGACAACGAACGCCGTCGAGGTTACGGAAGATATTTATTTGATACACTTGGAATTATCACAACAAGAAAAGCGCAACCATTGGAAAGAAACAAGGCGGCATACCTCTTTGTACTACCTTATGGAAAACGGAATAGACTTTGAGGACAAGCGTATAGATATATTCGCTGAAATCGTGCGAAAAGAAAACGCCGAGCGCGTACATAGAGCGTTGCTTACTCTATCGGACAAGCGGCGCGATTTGGTGCATAAAGTCTATTACGAGGAAATGAGTTACAGAGCGATAGCGGAACAAATCGGCGTAACACATACCGCTATATCACAACGTATGAAAACGATACGAAAACGCTTACAAAAGGAATTACGCGATTGCAGTATATAATATTACCCGTTCACCCCGTAACGTGTAACGTAAATTCAAGCGTTATGCAGTCGGGGTGGACATAGTATTACCTTAGTCCACCCTGTAACACTGTAACACTTTTAGGGGCAAATGTGGCGATATGCGGGCGGCGACAGCCGCCCCGTGTGTCAATAAGTTACTATTACCTTATTGGCACTACGGAACACGGAACGGAAAACAAGCCCGCTGTGGGTGGGTTTGGGTGGGGTTATAAAGAATTAACGGGGTTTCAAATATGAATAAGACAATGCCGTTCGGAATAACAGTCATCTACTTTAACGACAAAAGCAGAAATATATATGCCGAATTACCGCCCGATAAAGAGCAAGCAAAAAGGCTGTCAAAGCGTATCTATAAAATCGCTATGACAGATTTCTGCGGAGCATATTTTGATAAGCCATTAAGCCAGTATTATTGACTTTGATACTATAAAATGCTAAAATGAAAAAGAGGCAACTAATGGATACGATAAATATTTTAAAAGATAAAATAAAAAGTTTAATGTCTGATTTTACAGAAATACAAAATGTAGAAATAGATTTAGACAGCAAGGGAGAATTTAGCTTGTATAGAGTTATTGAACCAGCCTTGTTGGGATATATTTTTGATAAAATTTTGGGTTTTAAAGTCTACTATCGTATTTTTGAAAAAATAAACTATATAATCAATTTTCAATATAAAGATACTTTTGGTTTTGTCACTCATAGAAAATTAAGCTATACGCTAGGCATAGAAGACAAATATAAAGAAGAAATCATTGATATACTTTTAAAAGCTAATCTTTTATTAGAAAAATTATTTTTTGAATTTGCAAAAGTTGCGTTAAAGAGTGATAATTATATGCTTTCTAACGAAATTGAACATTACAAAAATAGGCTTGCTTATTTTAAGGTGCAAGTTAAAGACAAGATAACTATTGTCGATAAAATGAATTCGGGAGAAATAGAACACGTTAAAATTACAAAACACAAGAATGGCGCAACTTATCATTATTTAATAAATGATGTTTTACGCGAAATAACATATAATGCTGAAGCTTATATTGATATAGCATACTCCTACATAGAACATATTCTCACTCTGCTAGCAGCTTTTTGCAAATATGAAAAACCTTTCGATAAAGTTATAAAAATGGGCTGGTTATCAAAATTTGATTTGGTTTTAGGACAAGGCAACGAAGAAAAAAGAATTAAAGAAAACCTTAATAATTTTAAGCAAGTTTATAGAAACAGATTAACTCACGGTATGTTTTCGAACGAACAAAAACTATTCATTACTATTGACGGTTTGGGCAATTATCCTTTTTATATCGGAAATCAATTAAAAGGTTTTAAGCAAGATAAATTTATAAATATTGATACATTTAATCAATTTGATAAATTGCTAACAGAATTTGACAACTTGTGTGAGGAAAAATTTGAATTAGTTAAAATGCTAATTGATAGCGAGATTTCAATACATTTAGATATAGACAAATATAAAAAGGCATTGCAAAGTAAAGCTGAAATGGAAAGTTTTATTGATTACATATCTTATATACAAGATAATCAATTAAATATGGACTGGTAAACTATAAGGGCTGTCAAAGCGTATCTATAAACACGCTATGACAGCCCTTGCAAGCCGTGAACAATCACCGCGTGGCTAACTGCTTGCCGTACAGTTTATAGTCCGACAGCGGCAATTCCACCGCACAATACAATTCCCGCCGATTTACCTTGTATATTACCGTGTTCGTTTTTGCGGTAAGTCGGTGCACCAAAGATGATAAAGGTTGAACCTTTAATTAGTCAATAGCCTTGTCGTTATCGGCAAGGCTTATTTCTTTTATGTTCTTACCTCTTCCGATTGTTCAATTCCTCATAGTCTTGCTTTAATATTTCTTTGTATGTTGTGCTGTCGTCCCTATTGCGGGCGAAACGGTCTAATTGATAAACTATGACATACTGAAAGCCATTGCGCTTGCTGTCCTCAATCATTTGCAAGAATTGAGTGCGCTTGTCGTTCGTCCCTGTCAAGTGTTCGTCAACGTATTCACGGACTACCCGTAAATCGCTCCGTTCCGCGAAAGTGTAGCACTCTTTGAGTTGCCCCTCGATAGATTGGTAATTCTGCTTTGAACCAGGAGAATACCTTGCGTAAATGACTGCATTTTTCATAACTTGCTCCTTTGCGCGGTCTTGGTCAGACTGCGGCTTAAAAATTTTGTTGTTCGCTTTGGTGCTTACCGTCTTAATCAGCCCAAAATGCCGTCGCAGACAAATTGTCAAGGGTTTACCCCGTAGGGGGCGGCGGTTTATGCCTAACGGGAGATAAATCGTCGCCCTTTACAATTTGTCAAGGTGGCGTATTCCGTCCACAGACGGTAAGCACAAGCGAACACAAAAACCGTTATTTATTGCAAATAAATATTCTTTACAGTTGTTATAACTACTTCAAACATTACGTCAAAATCAGTTTGATAGTATTTTTCAAGCATAACATCGTGGCAATATTCTTCAATGATATGATAGGCTATTTGTGTTTTTTCCATTAAGTGAGGCAAGTTTATGCCGTTTGATAGAAGATATTCACAAATCGATTGTATTGCTTGGTTTTCCATTTGTTGCAATAATAAACCTGCATCATTGTCTAATACACATATACCCAAAAGTTCTTGGTGTGCTATTTTATTGTCATTGTGTGCTTTTAGACATAAAGGAATAAACTCACGCAAGATACTATCAAAATTAAACGGGGGCTTAAATTGTTTAAGCGTATTAAGCATAGGGGTAAAAGCGGTTTCAAAACATAGTTTTAACGAATGCAAAAATATGTCTTTTTTATCTTTGAAATAATTATATATAATTCCCGTTGACACGCCAGCAATTTTGGCTATTTCAACGGTTGTAGTGTTGTAATAGCCTTTTTCGCTAAATACTTTTAAGCCCGCTTTAATAATCTTTTGCTTTTTATCAATAGAAGTTCTTTTTATAGGTTGTCTAATCTCTGCCATAATAAGTGCATTATATCACAAAATTTTTGATTTGTACACTAATCTGAAATATATTTCAGAATGCGTTGACTTTATAATCAAAATAATATATAATTTAACTTGAAATATATTTCAGGTTGGGAATATTTATGAACTTAAACAAAAAATTATTTATGGTTGGCATTATAGGCTCGGTTTTATGTTTTACAGGTGATATGCTTTTAGGCTGTTTCGCGCCGTCAAAAGAATTTGGAAACTCAATTATATTTCCGCCATTTTCAGAAGATTGGGCAAATTCAAGTCTAAATAGATTTATCATTGGCGGATTATTTGGAGTAATTGCCTTACTACTAATGTTTTGTGGCTTTTATGCTATATATCGAGAAATGATTGTAAAAAAATGTAAATACTCAAAATTGTTTATTATATGTGCTTTTGTTTTCATTTCGGTCGGCACTTTATATCATTGCGTTTTTGCTATGACCGCTTACATTTATAATAAACTTTATAATTTACAAGTGTTGGAGGCAAAGATAATTGCGGAACAACTATTTTTTGTTTTTATTGCTGTCGCATCATTGGCTGCTGTTGCCTTTGCTATTTTATCTATCTATTTGTTCGTAGTAAGCATTCGCGGAAAATTTAACAATAAAAAGTGGTTATCGATTTTCAATCCGTTATTGATAATGCTTGTGTTAATCGGCTTATCAAAAATTTTACCTGAAAATAAAGTTGTAAATGGTATTTTCGCTTGGGGGCAACAAAGTATAGCATTATTTATTACATTTATAATGTTTCTAATTTTTTCTATTCGCTATAATCATTATCAACCATATATCGAAAAAAAAGAAAAGGAACAATGTCTATGACAAATTACGTTGTATGTCCCGACTGCGGGTATAAATTGCTAAAGGCTGGTGACGGCTCGAATGTAGAAATATATTGCCCGAAATGCAAATTGAAACTGCAAATAGAAATCAAGGACGGCAAAATACACGTTTGCGTCCGGCATTGGTTAGCGGTTTTAATTCCTGACAAATTTTTTACTGCTGTTTTAAAACTACTAACGACGAAAAAAGTTTTGAATAACTATATGGAAAGCACAAACGGTTCATATACTTTGACAAAATTGACTACGTTTTTATTGAAAAGCGGATACATTTAATATGTCCGTAGGGCTTATCCGAAAAATTGGCGCCACATAAGTAATCGACAGTCAGACGCGCTTTTTACTTTAAGATAAAGGACAGCCACATTATCAAACAGTTGGCGGCGGACGTTGCTAACGTCCGCCGCCTTTAAATTTTTTAGTTTATATATGATAAAAATATGGGTATTAAGTCTATTCTGCTGCGTATATAACTTATAACCGTATCGTAATATTCCGAAAACGAAGGAAGCGAATTGTCGGTATCGAAATCCCACATTGCCGCGTTGCGCTCCGACACGGCGGTTATAGCCGCTTTATAGGCGGCAAAACTGTCCAGCGTAGCGTTTAAAACGCCCTTTGCCTGTTCTAATCGGTTTAGCACCTCCTGCTTAAACCACTTAACTTTAAGCATACAGCCAAACCAATTGTTGCTTGAATAAATTTGTCTGTTAGGCTCGTGTTGGGCTCCGTTGCCCTTCATAGGTCCTCCCGCCGCCCAATCGAAGTCCCAAACAGGTCCCATAACAAGTTTGCCGCCCGTCTTTTTGGACATATAAACCGACTTCTTATTTATTTCCTGCTGTCCCATAAGCTCCTGCGTGAGGAAATAATCTATAAACGAAGCCAAGTCCACATACTCCTCAAACTGCGCCATTGTAACGTTCGGGTTGCGGCAAAGTCCGTCGACAGTAGTTATATAATTTTTGATATAGTCGAATTGCGATTGGGAAAAGCGTTGGTCGGCTTCGGGATATTTCACGTTGAAATAGTTGTTTATTACGGGGTGCGTAATTCCGAACCAATCGGTATTTTCCACGCCTTCGTAAGGAGCGTAATCGTCCATTTCCACAAGGAAGGGAACTTCCGTCGCCGTCTGGTCAAACTCCTCTTCCACGTCAACCCTGCCGCTGTTCTCCTGCACCTGGTCGCACAGAAGATACAGCCCCTGATACTCTCCGTTCAGATACAATTCAACGTGCCGCGCGTTGGGCACAAACATAGAATTACCCGCGCCTACCCCTTTAAATGCGTTTGCAACGGTAAAAGCCGCAAAGTCCTTTATATTGGAAAAGTCCTGATACAGTGCAAGAAGCACCCAGCTTTTATTTTTGGGGTACCCGAAAAGCCCCTGCTTTTTACCGAATTTTATGCGATATGGCTTTTTGGGATAGCGCATAGTTGAATTTCCTCGAAGCCTTATGCCCGCGTCGAGATTTTCAAGACAATATTTTTCCTCGGCGTTTACAAGTGAAACGTTGCAGTCAACGTAATTTTCCTTGTCGGGAATACCGGCAAAATCTTTTGTGGTAATATCGAATACGGGCACGTTTAATTTTTGTATCTGCACGTCCTTGGCAAAGTATGCATACTGCTTTTCGGCTTCGTCCACCGTTTGACACCCCACCGTGTCGGCAGTTTCGCCGCTACTCCACCGCAAAAATTTGTAACCTTTAACCGCCGCGGCTTTCAACTGCGTATACCCGCAGTCGGGGCACTCCCTCGTCGTGATTTTACCTGCGAGTTTTTTGCCGTCGTTTACTTCGCCCCTGTCTGACCACGTGCCGAAAATATGCGCGCTTTCCCTTGTATCGCCGCAAAATTTGCACTCTTCGCCGTGCGCCTGCCCGCTTGCCGCGGAAGTAACTTGATAGCTGTGAGCGTTGATGTCAACGGGCGTGTATTCCGTTTTGGTTGCGGCGCAAATGTTGCAGGAGTATTCCGTCCGCCCCTGATTTACGCAAGTAGCCGCCGTAGTTTCTCCCGCGCCCCAATCGTGCCCAAGCCCGTCCTGAACGCCTGAAACGCAAAACGCCGCGCCGTCCGCATAAGTCAGCAAAACGTTTCCGCATTGAATTTTGACCGCAGAAATATTCGCGCCGCCCTTACTCGCCGCGCAGGCGTTGTCCTTTAAAATTTTGTTCCATTCGGCGTTGGTAGCCGCGCCGTCAGTCGAACCCGCAAGCCTTTGGTATTCGGCGCAATAAAGATTATATACCGTATCCGCCACAGGCTTTTGCGTGCACGCAGTTATCCCCGCGCAAAAAATTGCGCCCGCCGTAATTACAGCGCCAAGTATATGAGTTTTTTTCAACTTTCGCACCCCCGTCCGCCATATTTGCTCTTTGGCGGTTTTATCCTTTGGTTTTAGGATAACATAGGTATTGAAGTTGTCAACATCAGTTTGCGTAACGAAAATTACAGATTATGTAACCGGATGTTTTTTCTTGCAATATTTAAAGAAAAAGCGTATAATTCGGTTATACTTACTTTATAGGGATGTTTATGGAAAGTCGTTATCCGTTTATTTTGGTACACGGAATAGTAATTAAAGATTTTAAATTTTTAAGGGCGTTCGGGCGTATCGAAAAAAAACTGAAAGAACAGGGCTTTAAAGTATACACGGCTAAAATAGACGGCTTTGGCACTATTGAAAACAATGCCGAACAGCTTAAAGAAAATATATTAAAAATTCTCGAAGCCGAAAACGCCTCGAAGGTAAATATAATAGCACATTCAAAGGGCGGGCTTGACAGCAAGTATATGATTTGCCGCCTGAATATGGCTGAACGCGTAGCTTCGCTCACCACCCTTTGCACGCCGCATAAAGGTTCGCAAATTGCCACAAGATTATTGAAAATGCCCAAATTTCTGACCAAAAACATAGCGTTTTGGGTAAACTTCTGGTACAGGCTTTTCGGTGATAAAAAGCCCAACTCTCTGGAAGTGTGCAAGCAGTTACAGGCGGTAAACGGAAACGAAGCGCCGCAATTGGAAGTCCCCTCCGACATTTATTGCCAAAGTTACTCGGCAACCCTGAATAAGAGCAGGGACGATTTTATTATGGGCGTGCCGTTAATGTTTTCCAAACACTACGAAAAAGAAGCTTCCGACGGGCTTGTTTCACCGTCCTCCTCAGTTTTCGGCAACTATAAGGGCGATATAGACGGCTCGGTTTCGCACATTCAGATTGTCGGCTTTGCGGCAAGCAAAAAGAAAAAAGAGAAAATTTACGCCTTTTACACGCAACTGTGCGAAGAATTGGCGAAAATGGGTTTTTAAAAGTAAACGGTGCGGACTTAAAAAGTCGGCACCGTTTTTTACTTACAAAGTTTATTAGTTATAAAGGAAACGGAAAAAAGTATTCCTTTATTTTTTTTATTTTGACCCTGCCGCACATATGGTCGTTTAACGCGGCGTTGAAATCTTTTTCGTTCGCGGCGCGCACCGCCACGCAAAAAATTACTCTATCTGCATAGTCCGTAGAAATTACCGTGCAATCGTTGCCCGCGAAAAAGTTGCAGGCGGCGGAATTGTCGGAATAGTCCACCTCATAAACGCTTTCAGCGCACAGCTCGTACTCTACTTTGCGCGCGGCGGCGATATTTTCGGCAACGCACCCCGAATAAGCCCTTAACAGCCCGCCCGCGCCCAGCTTTATGCCGCCGAAGTATCGGGTTACCACCACCGCCGTTTCGCATAGACGGTTATTTTTTAGCACTTCGAGCATAGGCATACCCGCGGTACCCTGCGGCTCTCCGTCGTCTGAAAAGCGCAGATTGTTACCGAGGCTGTCGCAGATATAGGCATAGCAGTTGTGCGTTGCGTCGGCGCGCCGCTTTGCTATTTCGCTTATAAACGCCTTAGCCTCTTCCTCGCCCCGCACGTGCCTGCTTACGGTTATAAAACGCGATTTTTCGATTATCTTTTCCGTAAGCGTTTCGCCGTGTACGGACAAATATTTTTCCGCCATTTTATAATAGATTTATTTTAACGTGTACTTTTTTGCCCTTGTGAACGACGTCCCCGTTTTTGACGGGCGCGTTTATATCGGTAACTTTGCTTTCGTTTAACGTTACCCCGCCCTGCTGGATAAGGCGGCGCGCTTCGCCGTTACTTGCGCATATGCCCGCCGCTACAAGTACGGGAATAATTGTAGCCGTTTCAACCTTAACGTCCTTTTGAGGCAGATTTTCGGCAGAGCCGCCAAACGCCGCCTTTGCCTGCGCCATTGCGTTTTGCGCCTTTTCCTCGCCGTGCACCAATTTGGTAAGCTCAAACGCGAGAATTTCCTTTTTCTCGTTTATACGGCTTGCGTCCCACTTATCCATTTCCCTTATTTCCTCCATAGGAATAAAGGTGAGCATCTTTATACACTTCATAACGTCGGCGTCGTCGACGTTGCGCCAATACTGATAAAAATCGTACGGCGAAGTTTTATTCTCGTCAAGCCAAACGGCGCCCTTTGCCGTCTTGCCCATCTTTTTGCCCTCGCTGTTTAAAAGCAGGGTTATAGTCATTGCGTAGGCGTCTTTACCCGTCTTTTTACGGATAAGTTCCGTACCTCCGAGCATATTGCTCCACTGGTCGTCGCCGCCGAACTGCATATTGCAACCGTATGCCTGATGCAGGTGATAAAAGTCGTACGACTGCATTATCATATAGTTAAATTCGAGAAAGCTCAGCCCCTTTTCCATACGCTGTTTATAGCACTCGGCTCTTAGCATATTGTTTACGGTAAAGCACGCGCCCACCTCGCGCAGAAGCTCTATATAGTTGAGCTTTAACAGCCATTCGGCATTGTTTACCATAATAGCCTTGCCTTCGCCGAACTGTATAAAGCGCTCCATTTGCTTTTTAAAGCAAGCGCAGTTGTGCTCTATAATTTCAGGCGTGAGTACCGAGCGCAAGTCCGTTCTGCCCGAGGGGTCGCCCACGTAGCCCGTGCCGCCGCCTATAAGAACGACGGGTTTGTTGCCCGCGAGCTGCAACCTTTTCATAAGGCACAGAGCCATAAAGTGCCCCACGTGCAAGCTGTCCGCCGTAGGGTCAAAGCCTATATAAAAGCGCGCGCCGCCGCCGTTAATCAGCTCCCTTATTTCCTTTTCATCCGTAACCTGCGCTATAAGACCGCGCTCTCTCAATTCCTCGTAAATTCCCATACCGTTACCTTTAACCGCTTATTTTCAATCAATTATAGCAACGTTGCGGAATTTTTGCAAATATTTAAGCTTAATCGGTGAAAAAATCTTCCTTGTTTAGATTTTGCCGCGACTTTTCTATTGCGCGCTTTTCTATGCGGGAAACGTAAGAGCGGGAAATACCAAGCTTTTTAGCAACTTCGCGCTGGGGCATAGGCACTCCGTCCTCCAAACCGTAGCGCATACATACTATCGTATATTCGCGCATATTGAGTATGCCCTTTAACAGCGCTATAAACTTTTCGCGCTGAATGGACTTTTCCACGCGCGAGAATACGTTTTCCTCCTTTTCGGCAAGCAAATCCATTACGGTAAGCTCGTTTCCGTCCTTATCCGTACCCACGGGGTCGTTAATTGAAATTATATTTTTATGCTTTTTGCTTGAACGTATAAGCATAAGTATTTCGTTTTCTATGCACCTCGCCGTATAAGTGGCAAGCTGGGTGCCCTTTCCGTCCTGAAAGGTGTTGATAGCCTTGATTAGTCCAATAGAGCCAACCGACAGCAAATCGTCCGTTTCGGCGGCGCCCGAATATTTTTTTACTATATGCGCCACAAGCCGCATATTGTGTTTTACAAGCATATCCTTGGCTTCTTTATTGCCTGCGCGGGCGAGTGCAAGGTATTTTTTTTCATCCTCGGGAGATAGCGGTTTGGGGAAGGTCCCCTTTTGCCGCACAACGCCCGTAAAGAAGAAAATTTTTGAAAGAAACAGCCCTATAACGTCGAAAAACATAATTCCGCACCCCTTTATGTCAAGTTTTATAGATTATGTTTTTTACTGCTTGTCTAATTCCACAACAATTAAAATACGTTAAAAAACCCCGTCGGAAAGTCTGTTCCGACGGAGTTTATAACAAATAAATTATTCAGTTTTTATTTCTCGAAAACAACGCCATAATGCGCACGAGCAGTTCAAGTATCTCCACATACATATATATAAGCGTGGTTACAAGCGAAAACGCAACGTTCCACTCGTATCTTTTATCCGCCCCCGACTGCACTATATAATCGATATTCTGCAAGTCCCAGAAAAGCATTACGGTAGCCCATATTACGCAGAGCGCGGATATGCCCAACTGTAACCATATAAACGCGGTATAATCGAACACGTTAAAAAGCGACATTATCCACATAATGAGCTGAACGAAGAGCAGGCTGACCATAGCTACCATAAGTCCGCGCACAAAGCGGCTGGAAATTCTCGTCTTGAAAACCGAGTTTACGACTATCGCCACAAGAAAGACTATCGCCGTGCCTAAAAACGCCGCAAAGGCGATTCCCGGAAAAACCAAATCGCAACAAAGCGATAGGAGCCCCAACAGTCCGCCCTGCAAAATTGCGTATATGCAACCGAGCACTTTTGCCGTAGACGGCACAAAAGCTATGACGAACGCTATAATAAGCAAGGGTATCAAACTTACCCCTGCGGCTATACCTATTACCGTGAGCGCCTGAGCTATATAGCCGTCGCTTATGGCTTTAAACAAACCCAACTCGCACCCTACCGCGGTAATTATAGTCAGCGCCGCGTAAAGCGCGGCTTTGAGATACACGCCCCTATACGTTGCCTCCTGCCCCTCGGTATACAGCGCGCCGCCGTCCGACTGCCTTACCATTCTTCTTACAGCGGGATTACCGAACCTCATAGTAATACCTCCGAAACAAAGTTACTGAATACATTATAACGCTTACGCCGTAAAAATGCAATCGCACAACAAAAATTTCACTTAAATACTATTAAATCAACTTAATTCCTTTAAAATCAAGCTTCCACTTGCCGTTTTCGTCCTTTACGAGCTTATCGTAGATAAACATTATATAGCTTAACACTGCAAAGATAAGCAACAGTATTACTACCCACACGCAGACACCGCCGTAGCCGAGTTTATTTACGTTTAAGAAAAAGTACGGATAGCTGAATTCGTTGCCCGTAACCGCCTTGAACACCGCGCCGTATATGAGTATGTACACAACGTAAATCAGAGGTATAATCCACGCTTTGAGCGGGTCTAAAATCTTAACCGACTTATGCTCGTCGAAAAGCGCCCAGTCGACTATGAAAAGTATGGGCACCGCCACGTGATAAGTAAGGTTGCCGAGCGCGTTCCAAAACGACCAGGAGCCGAGGTCGCCGAGGAGGGAAACGTAGACTAAAAACGTAACCAAAATCATTACCGTCGTGCAGAATTTAAGCGTTTTGCAGGGGCTGACGAAACCGCGCGTTTCTCCCCCCTTAACCCTCTTTACGGTAGCCGCGCAGGTTGCAACGCCTACGCCGAAACAGAAATAGTTGGAAATATTTGTGTAGAACAGCCAAAAATCGTTTGAAAACGTAAAACTGTCGTTACCGAAAGTGTGCGTAAAGTACCCCAGTGTAAGCACGCAGGCAAGCGCGGATATAACGCAGAAAACTATGCGGTAAATCATCTGAGTAAATAAATTATCGTTCATATTGTTACTTCCTTTATTTGATTTTGCCAATAGCTATAATACTCCCGTTATCAGCAACTGTCAACAATTTTTGTTGACCAATCAACAAATAAATTAAAAATAATACGGAACGACGAAGTCCCGTATTACTTGGTTTATTCGAGTTCAAAAGCGCCTGTATACAGCTGATAGTACTTTCCGCGCTGTTCAATTAACTGGTCGTGGCTGCCGCGCTCTATAATCTCGCCCTGCTCCAACACCATAATCGCCTGACTGTTTCTAACGGTTGAAAGCCTGTGAGCAATAACGAATACCGTTCTGCCCTCCATAAGTTTATCCATACCGTTTTCTATAAGTTTTTCTGTACGGGTGTCGATAGACGAAGTAGCTTCGTCCAAAATAAGAACGGGGCAATCGGAAACCATAGCGCGCGCTATGGCGAGAAGCTGGCGCTGACCCTGCGAAAGGTTTGAGCCGTCCCCCTTTATTTCCGTCTGATACCCTTCGGGTAGATGCACTATAAAGCTGTCGGCATTGGCAAGCTTTGCCGCCCTTATGCACTCCTCGTCAGTAGCGTTAAGTCTGCCGTAACGGATATTATCAATTACCGTGCCCGAAAATAAGTGCGTATCCTGCAATACTATGCCGAGCGAACGGCGCAAGTCGCTCTTTTTAATGTCGCGTATGTTTATGCCGTCGTAGGTAATTTCACCCGACTGAATGTCATAGAAACGGTTTATAAGGTTGGTAATAGTAGTTTTACCCGCGCCCGTCGCGCCTACGAATGCAATCTTTTGCCCCGGTTTTGCGTACAAGCTTATGTTTTTAAGAATTACCTTGTCCTCGTTGTAACCGAACACAACGTTGTTAAAACGAATATCGCCCATCAAAGGTATAAACTCAAAACTGCCGTCGCTTAAAGGCTTTTTCCAAGCCCAGCCGCCCTGCCGGCTTTCACCGAAAGTGAGCGCAATGTCGCCGCCCTTATCTTCCGGCTGGGAATCGGTCATTTCAAAAATTCTTTCCGCGCCTGCAAGCGCCATAACGATTGAATTGAACTGCATTGCCACCTGCTGTATAGGCATATTGAACGAACGCGAATAGCCCAAAAAGGATACCAATACACCCACGCAAGTGGCGACGGTCAGTCCGTTTATAGCGCCGTAGCCGGATAAAAGCCAGAACTGGTTGCCCGTTAAAATCAACACCAAACCTATAATTGCCACAAATATATATTGGAAGTAACCAATATTGTTGGTCATAGGTCCCATTATAAAAGCATAGGTATTGGCGTCTCTGCCCGCAATGTTCAACTCGTCGTTCAACACCTTGAACTGCTCGCGCGCTTTCTGTTCGTGGCAGAAAACTTTTATAACCTTCTGCCCCTCGGTCATCTCCTCCACATAGCCGTTAAGCGCGCCGAGCGCCTGTTGCTGGCGAACGAAATTTTTCGCAGATTTGGCGCCAACCGACTTAATTCCCATAACCATTATAAACAGCATAACGAACATAAGCACGGTAAGCGTAAAGCTGTAAAACAACATCATCGAAAGCACTGCGATAATCGTAACCGCAGAGGATACGAGCTGTGGTATTGTCTGTGAAAGCAGCTGGCGCATTGTGTCCACGTCGTTTGTGTACAAACTCATCAAATCGCCGTGAGTATGCGTATCGAAATACTTTAAAGGAAGCGTATGCATCTTTTCGAACATATCGTTTCTAAGTCTTTTCAAAGTACCGTTTGCAATGTACATAATAATTCGGTTGTACATAAACACGCACAGCGCGCCCGCAACGTATATACCGCCCATCGCTATCACGTAAAGAACAATTTTGTGCCAATCCGCATTGAATACTCCGCCCTCGGGAGTAAGCTCCGTAATTATCGGCGCAAGCAGAGCCGACCCCGCGGCATTTGCCGAAGCGGATATAATAACGCCGAGAATGACAAAAACCATTGCAACTTTATAGTGCGAGAAACTATACGCCAAAAGCCTTTTTAAAGTCTTTTTCGGCGCCTTGGCTTTTTTGCCGCCTTGGATACCGCCGCGCATTCCGCCCATAGCGTTAGCCATTGTTCTCACCCCCTTCTATGCTCTTTCCCGTTCCGTCGTTACCCTTTACCTGCGAATCGTACACTTCCCTGTAAATTTCGTTGGAAACAATCAGCTGGTCGTGCGTGCCTATGCCGCAAATTCTACCGTCGTCAAGAACTATAATTTTATCCGCGTCCTCAACCGAAGCCACGCGTTGGGCAATTATTATTTTAGTCGTCTGCGGCGCGTGCGCTTTAAGCGCGGCGCGAATTTGCGCGTCCGTCTTGGTATCGACCGCAGAAGTGCTGTCGTCGAAAATTATAACCTTAGGCTTTTTGAGCATAGCGCGGGCTATGCAGAGCCTCTGCTTCTGTCCGCCCGACACGTTTACGCCGCCCTGACCCAAATCGTAATCGTATTTACCGGGCAGATTTTCAATAAACTCCTCGGCGCACGCCTGCTTAGCCGCAAGGCGCAAATCTTCATCGGTAGCATTTTCGTCGCCCCAACGCAGGTTTTCGGCTATTGTACCCGAAAACAGCACGTTTTTTTGCAAAACCATAGCGACGCTGTTGCGCAGAATATCGAGGTTGTAATTTTTTACGTCTACACCGCCGACTTTTACCGAGCCCTGCGTTGCGTCGTACAGACGGGGAATAAGTGATACAAGCGAAGTTTTACCACTGCCCGTAGCGCCTATTATTCCCACTGTTTCGCCGGATTTAATATGGAAAGTAATATCCTTTAAGACCGCAACGTCGGCTTTTTGCGAGTAGAAGAAATCAACGTCGTCGAAATCGACCGAACCGTCCGCCACTTCCGTTACAGGCTGTTCGGGCTTGGGCAGAGTGGTATGCTCGGTAAGCACTTCGCAAATACGGTCCGCCGAACCCTTTGACATAGAAACGAAATTAAGGCACATAGCCACCATAATTACGCCCGAAAGAATCTGCATAGCGTAGGTTATTAGAGCCTGTAAGTTGGAGAAATCAACGTTACCCCAGCCGTTTATTGCCATATCCGACCCTACGAGAAGCAGTATAATCATTGTGGAGTACATTACGAACTGTACGGATGGCATTAAGAAATTAAGCACTTTTTCAGCCTTTACGGAATAGTCGTAAACTTCCTGAGTAGCCCTCTTCATTTTTTCCGTTTCGTATTCTTCGCGCACGTAAGATTTTACTACCCGTATAGCTGTTAAATCTTCCTGAACGACCTCATTAAGCTTGTCGTACTTTTTGAACATAGTGCGGAAATAGGGTATTACCTTAAACATACATATCGCCACGATTACGCCCAGCACTACCGCCGCCGCCACGAAGATAAGCGCCATAGAGGGCTCGATAAGACAGGTCATAATAATCGCCGCAACAAAGAGTATCGGCGCACGGACAAGCATTCTTATGCACATCTGATAGGCGTTCTGCACATTGGTTACGTCGGTTGTTATACGCGTAATAAGGCTCGACGTGGAATAATTATCGATATTTGCAAACGAAAAGCTTTGAAGATTGTTGTACATATCTTCCCTTAAATTGTGAGCAAACCCGCAGGAGGCCTTTGCCGAAAGACGCGCGCCGAGCAGTCCGCACAGCAGTGCGAATATTGCGGCTGCCACCATAAGGCAGGCGAACAGCACTACCCTGCCTATATGTATCCCGCCTTCGGAGCCTATATTCTTTATTTCTTTAATGAGATAAGTCATTAAAAAGGGAATTATTATTTCCATAGCCGCCTCGCCCACCATAAGCAGGGGGGTAAGTATGGAGGAAACTTTGTATTCCCTTAAACTTTTATGCAATGTTTTTAACATTAAACACCTCTATTTCCAATCGAATACGGAAAGCCATTTTACTAAAATAAATTATTTTTGTCAAATGTCGTAACAAACATCATTATATTTATGAAATGTGAAATCTCCGTAACAAGAAATGTGAAACCTATGTGATAAAACGAAAATTTTTTACATTTAACAATTTACTTCCGCCCCCTCCCGATAAATTTTTTCAATTTATACGTAAAAACGCTTGAATTTTAATCGTATTTGTTATAAACTGTAATAGCTTGTTGCAGAGGTGGCAGAGTGGTCGAATGCGCACGACTCGAAATCGTGTTACGTAGGAATACGTACGGAGGTTCGAATCCTCTCCTCTGCGCCAATATATGGGGCTTGGCGAGATATACTAATACAATATATCTCGTCAAGCTTCTAAAAATTATTAACAAAGAAATATAAATTTAATAAACGATTTCTTAGTGTACCAAATTTGTACCAAAACCCATTGTTTAATCAAATTCGCTCTTAGCTAATAGTTGAGAGCGATTTTTTCTATTAAATTGATAATTGCCCCACACCGATTAAGGAGTAAGGCAACTACCGAGAGATATTTTAGAAATGGATATGAGTGTAAGCTATTTTAAAAAATCAAAGAGAATTTGTTTCTCTTCTTCCATTGGAACTTTCTTGTCAGTTTCAAAAGCGATTAAATCTTCAACTGTTATTTTTGTCAGTTGAGAAACGGTTTCTGTTGATAAATTCTTTTGTAACCTTATCAAGCAAAGCATTTAACCGTTTTTCGTTTTCAGAATGCATAGGAATATCGGATTTTAATTGTTTGCAAACTGTAAGCATTTCATTAAATCCCTTATTAACCCTACTATGAGCGTCAAAAAGTTGTGCTTTAATAAACTTGTCCATACCGCCCTCAATTTCTGCCGTACAAATAGTCCATAGAAACTTCAAGTATATCACTGCCATAGCTGGAATTAAAGCCACAGATGCAAGCAATTCAGCAGTAAACACAAATGTAAAAACCATATCTGCGTTTGTTTCTACTTTAAACGAAACAACTACACTACCTACATTCTATCAAACTATAATTAGCAGTATTTATGAGTTGACAGGACTAAATATCAGCAAGTCATAACAAATCCAGCAAAACGCGCATAAACCGAATTGGAAAATATTGGTAATTTTAGTATACTGTTATTGATAGACTAAAAGGTTACGGCGTCGAAGTACAGCTATTGACCGACTATGAAATCGTCTGCGACGTGTCGGGCGAAACCTTTACGGGCTATGCGCCCCATTACGCGGTAATACAGCTTAAAGCCGAGCCTACGGAATTTTTACAGTCATATACAAAAAAGGAGTTCGACAGAGGTTTTTCCGCCGAGAGAAACACCGAGCTTGAGGACGGAATAAGAACGCATAATGATTGCTGCCTGCATATTCCAAACGATTATTACCCGAATTGGGACGAAGAATATATCTGGCACTGCACGGGCGAATCGTATAGTTGCGACAGTTTATATACAATATATTTCCCTGCCGATTTTAAATTGACGTTTTTTGAAACAGGGCATTAAAAAGACATACGCTAAGTTACGCGCCCTAATAGTCGCTGAACGCCTTATGCGACGACACAAGTCTGTATAAATATTTTATTTTGCCTGACACAACAAAACAGCCGCTTGCAACACAAGCGACCGTTTTATTAAATTATTAAATAATTAAACTTTTTTGACTTTTCCGCCCGTCAAGGCAATCATTTTTATTGCTTCAAGCGAAAAATCCTGCGCTTCTACAATCAAAGGCTTTGAAAGCGATCCGCGGGCAAGCACCTTAATATAACCAACAGAAGCGGGAATTAACTGTTTTTCTTTAAGCGTTTCGATATTGACAATTTCATTCTTCTCGAAGTTTGCTGAAAGCGTGTCAACGTTAATTATACCTTTTTTACCGCTCTTGGAAAGCTTGGGAGCCGTTGCGTCTTCAACATTTTCGACAAGGGACATAGCCACCTCGTCGTCAATAATGCTATTGACCTCAGCCGCGGAGATAAATTCACGACGGTTCTTGTCAACTTGACGTCGGCTGTACTTACGCATAAACGCCTCATAATCTTCTTTAGAAACAAGCTCTTTAATTAATTCGCGCTGTACAAGCGATTCCGTTGTATCGTAAGGCTGATAATAATCTACGCCCGCATTTTCACCTGCACTTAATCCCGCTTTTTCGGCGGCGGCTTTTATAAGGTCTACCGCATATTTAAGTCTGCGGGTATTCTTGATACGATACAGGCACGGCACTTCGGCATATCTTTTTGCAAAGGACCGAACAACTTTATACTTTGTTCCCTCATATTCGTCGGGGTCAAGCGCAAGATACATACAGAGCGTCTTGCCGCGTATTACAAATTTTGCGAACTGAGCTCTGCCCGCATTTATGCTGTCATAGTTCCAAGAAACTCGGCTCCTGGTCTTTTCGTAACTTAAAACCTCATTTTTTAATTCGGTGTAATAACCTTTAACATCGTCCGAAGATTGAATAAGTTTTGCCGTAAACGATTTTTTATACCGTACAACTATCGCAAGCCCCACGCTTTCGTCTTTACCGATTAATATTCCGAAAGCCTCGTCATCTGATTCTGACAGGGGAAGTGACTCCTCGTTATCACCCTCTTCCTCAGGTTCTTCCTCTTCAAGATCATCCTCTTCTTCATCCTCGGGCTCGGGTTCGGGCTCGGGTTCGGGCTCGGGTTCGGGTTCGGGTTCGGGTTCGGGCTCAGGCTCAGGCTCGGGTTCGGGCTCAGGCTCGGGTTCGGGCTCAGGCTCGGGTTCGG
>CAJUHT010000023.1 GCA_910586035.1 uncultured Christensenella sp. | reverse complement strand
GCATAAAAGTGCATCTCAACGGCGTAAATTACAGCGAAGAGAATATTTATACGATAGGCATTGTCAAAGCGTCTATCAAGCAAGATACGTTATACGGCAACGATAAAGAAAACAAGGTTATCGGAGTCAACGACAAGTATCAGTGGAGATACTCGTCAAGCGAAGCTTGGGTTTCGTATGGAGTAAGACTGCCCGATTTGACGGGCAATAAGTCTGTTGAGGTACGCATAGGTCCCAACGGTAACAGTTTGGCAAGCGACCCTATGAGTTTTTCATTTACGACAGATACTGATTCCGACAGTAAAAAATATGTATCCATTTCACGTTTGACGTTGCACAGTGTGTCGTCGCAAGCGACTTCGCAGGCGCAGGCCGGTCATGCCGTAAATGCGATAGACGGCAATTACAATACCAGATGGCACTCAAATTGGAACGGCAGCGACATAAACCGTTATATATCCTTCAAGCTTGATAAGCCTACGTTTGTTACGGGAGTCGAGTTTATTCCCGCGGGCGGAGGCAACGGAAAGATTCTCGACGGCACTATCTACGGCAGTCTTGACGGAATATCATGGGTGAAGCTTGCCGAGAGAAAAAATATAAAATATTCTAATCAGTGCAACACGGTAAAAGACGCTTTGGCAAACGCGCAGATGTTTGATATAGCTCAGCCGCAAGACGTGCTTTATATCAAAATTGTCGCAGATAGGGCGTCCAACGGAAATTGGTTTGCGGCAAGGGGCTTTAATATATATGAAGACACCACGCAGGAGCACCGTCCGACGGCTTCGATAATTTACAGTACCACTCAGCCGACTGCGGGCAACGTCACAATCACACTCAATAATCTCTTTCCAGACGAACATATCACAATCACCAACAACGGCGGAAGCGATACTTATACCTTTACTGAAAACGGAGAATTTACTTTCACATTCGTCAATGACGAAGGCGTTGCGGGTTCGACTACGGCGATAGTGACCTGGATAGACAGACAGGCTCCGACGGCGGAGTTTGAGTTTAGCACGCAAGAGCCTACCAACGATACCGTTACCGCAGTACTCAAACCAAGCGAAGAAATCGTCGTGACAAGCAGAAAGTTCCAAAATAAAAACGGCGAAATAGTAGAAATGGCGGTGAAATATGCCGTTGACGACAAAGGCAACGTCATAGATTTATCAATTGCGATTGAGTCTCCGGACGAAGCTATAATGGTTGGACACTCCGTGGACGAAAACGGTTATGTAATCGACCCCGATGGCAATATCGTCGGCGATACTAATCCGCTTAGATTGCAGTTGGAAGACAACGGAGAGCTGATAGTAGAGTTTACAGACCTTGCAGGCAACAAAGGGACGGCGACCTATATAATAAATTGGATAGATAAAGAGCCTCCCACCGCCCAACTTGAATACAATAAAAACCAAAAGGATATTGCCGTTGTCAAGGTGGTAAATCCCAGCGAAGATATCACTTTCGCTGACGGCAATGGCATTTATGAGTTTACCGAAAACGGAGAATACGAGATAGATATTTTCGACAAAGCGGGTAATAAGACGATACTCAAAGTGACTGTCGATTGGCTGGTCAAGGACGCGTTGAAGTCAGATGTCGTATTCGATATTACGGACGGCACTGTCAAAGCTACGCTCAAATTCAACAGAAGCGATGTAACGATTCTCAACAATGAGGGCAAGAATTATTATCTATTTAGCGATAACGGCGAATTTACATTCCAATACCAAGACGGCAGCGGCGAGTATTACGAAAAGACTGTCTATGTCGATTGGCTTGAAGACGAAACATCGATACCTTCTTTTAAAGTCGAGTATGATAATACTATTACTAACAAGGATTCTTCCGTATTACTCAACTATGACAAATCGAAGTACACCTTGCTCAACAACAACGGTAGCGAAACGCTTGTCTTTACTCAGAACGGAGAGTATATGTTTGAACTTGCCGATGAAGATGGCAGAGTATTCGGAGTAAAAGTCGTGGTGGACTGGATAGATAAGACTGCGCCTACGGCAAGCTTGGAATATGACAAAACCCAAAGCGACAAGGCGATAGTTAAGGTAATAAATCCAAGCGAAGATATCACTTTCGCTGACGGCAATGGCATTTATGAGTTTACCGAAAACGGCGAGTACGTCATTGAATTTTATGACAAGGCCGGCAATAAAAGTTCTTTAACCGCTGTCGTTGATTGGCTTGACGGCGGCAAAAAAGCAGAGGGAACAAATACGACAATAATAGTCGTTGTTGCGATAGTGGCGGCACTTTTACTGGTCAGCGTATCTTCGGTTATTGTGATAAAGGTAGTGCGGAAAAAACGTTCGTAATAAACCCGATTTTACATTTCAATAAAATCACTTGCGGCGTTGAGCCTTGCCAAGCAGGAACTCATATTGATTATCAAAAATCAGCAATGGACGGCAGTAGTGAAGAGATATTCGGACTTTAATTGTAAGGTGGCGGAGTAGAGAAAATCTCGCACATTTTAACAAAAGCAACCGAACGTGTTTTGGGTGGGAGATATAACGCAAATTAGACTTTTATAATAAATATCGACCGAATGAAAATCTCTGAAATATGACAAAAAATAGAAATAAATCGAATATTACAGTAAATAAAAAATCGGACAGTCTGAAAAAGACTGTCCGATTTTTTATGTCCCGTGCACGTGGTGCGGATAATAGGATTTGAACCTACACGGTTGCCCACAGGATTCTAAGTCCTGCGCGTCTGCCAATTTCGCCATATCCGCGAGAGCAAGTAAACATATTTTAAAATAAAATATTTAAAATGTCAATGTAAAAGACTTCAAAAATGCCGCGCGCGGTGGTAAAATAATTGCACGGAGAAAATTTTATGATTCATTCAATGGGCGGCGGCGTGTTGCGCTCTTACGAAAATCTGATATACGTGTTTGTGGAAATAACAGAGGGGGCGGACAAGGGCGTAAAGCGATGGTATATATCGCCTTTCATAGCCGTAAAAGTCGGCGACGGGGTAGAAGCTCCCGTATCGCGCGGCACGGCGGCGGGCATTGTTTTGCGCGTTGAAAACGTTACCGCGCAGACCGCGCCTTTCCCCGTAAACCGCACGCGCGAAATAGAGCGTATTTTGTAAGAATATGGGGCGCGTTTGCCAATTTACTTGACTTGTATGCGCGCGCGGGGGTATAATCGTTACAGCATAATTTGAGAGGAGACGGTATGGGGTTGAAACAGATAGGAGATAAAATTGAAAACTGTAAAGCCACGCAGATAATCAGGCGCGCGCTCGGTTCCTGCTATTTTCCGCTTGTAACCGCCGCGGTTTGCATTGCGTGCTACTATCTCGGTTGGGACATAGTAAACATATGGTATCTTTGCCTGTGCGGCACGGCTATTATGATTTGCTGTAAAGACGTTTCCCCCGTACTGTGCATAGTGTTGTTTTTAAGTTTATTGCCTTCCGCCCAGCACAGCCCCAGAATAGACGGTTTTTCTTCGGGGTATTTGGTAAGTCCTCCCATACTCGCGCAGGAAATAATCGGCGTAACCTTTTTCGGCTCTTCGCTGTTGTACCGCCTTGTAGCGGGGGTATTAAACGGCAATTTCAAAATAACCCCTATGTTCTGGACGGTGGTTGCGCTCTCCGTTGCGTTTATGCTCGGCGGACTGTTCTATTCGCACTACACAATACTTAACTTTGTTTACGGTCTTGCGCTTGCGGGCGTGTTAATAGGTTTTTACATATTTTCCTGCGGTAATATCAAAATAGGCGAAAAAACTTTTATAAGGATAGCCTACTACTTTATAGCCGTTTTCGGCACGGCGGCGTTGTTCCTTGCCGTAGCCTACTTAACCTACGACGGCGTTATCGTCGACGGCGAAGTTATGAGGGAAAAACTTGTTTTCGGCTGGGGCACTTACAACCAATTGGGGCTTTTGCTGGCTATGGCTATACCCGCCTGGTTCTATCTTGCAGGCAAGCATAAATACGGCTTTGGTTTCCTTTTGGGCGGTTTAGCCAATCTTGTAGTGGTTTTCCTTTCTATGTCCCGTCAGGCAATGGTAATGGGCACGGTAATATTTGTCGCCTGTTGCGTATGGCTGCTTATATGGGATAAAGGCAAAAAGAGAATAATAAACGCTTCCATTATGGGCGCGGTAGTGCTTGTCGGGTTTATCGGCTTGGCTATTATGCACGATAAAGTTCTTCCCTTCTTTTCGTCGTTTTTGCAGGGACTTGCTACGGGCAACGGCAGAACGCGGTTGTGGGAAGAGGGTATGCAGAACTTTTTGCATAAACCGCTCTTCGGGGTCGGGTTTTTCGACCCGCTTGCCGAAGAGGGCAACGTAGGGTTTACCAACGGCAAGCTTTCAAATATAATACCGAGAATGTGCCACAACACTTTTTTCCAGCTGATAAGCTCGTGCGGGCTCGTGGGGCTTGTGGCTTACGTCGTTCATAGAACGCAGACGGTTATTTCCGTAATCAACAATATAACCAACGAGCGGGTTTTTGTAGTTATGCTTCTCGGCGTATTGCTTTTAATGAGCCTGCTGGACAATCATATTTTCTATTTTATAATGACGGCAGTGTATACGTTACTCGTTTCTCTTTTAGCCGTTACGGAAAAAAAGGATAAAAAAGACGCGAGATTGGCAACAATATAAACGGAGGAAGAAATGGAAGAGGAAAGAGGATTATCGTTCGGAGAAATATTAAAAATTATTTTTAAGCGCGTATGGTGGCTATTGGGCGCCACGGCGCTGTGTCTTATAGCCGTGGTGCTTATAACCCAGCTTTGGTACAATAAAAAAGTCCAATATTTTTCGGTGAGCTACGAGTTGGTTTATCCCGACAGCGAGAGCGGAAGATACCCCGACAACAGCTATCTGCTTGCCGCGGACTGCATATCGTTCGGTACGCTCAACGATATAAAGAACGGTAAATATTCGCCCGACAATCCCGAAGAGTTTAAGAGCATTGACGTTGATAAAATGCTTAAAAAAGACGGCATAAGCATTTCGGAAACGGTTACGAGAACGGCAGACGACGGAATAAAGAGAACGTATACCTTAACGGTAATAGCCGATTATTTCAGCAGTAATACGCAGGCGGCAAACTTTTTGCGCACGGTAGCTTCTTACCCCGTTTACCGCGTAAACGAAATTATAGCGTCCAACGAATACGGCAAATATTTTTCCATATTCGACAAAGCCGAAACTTACGCCGATAAAATCGACGCGCTTTTAAGGCAGAAGCAGTATCTCGAAGAAAAGTATAATTCATTCGTAATTTACGGTAGCGAAGTGGAAGCCAACAGCGCGGCTTTGCACAACATATTTACGGAAACGCAGAGGCAGTCGCTCGAAGCAAGCCTCACCGCCAATTATTACGTGGTGAATGCAGAGGAGTATCTTGCAAATTCCGACACGCGCATAGCCGCGCTGAATAAAAAGATAAGCGACAACAACGCAATAATTTCCGAGTTGGAGAAAAAGCGCGACGAGTCTGTTACGACTAATCCCGACGGTGGCGCGTCCGCGGCTTCGGTAAGGCTCAACGACCAGGGCATTATAACAAGTCCTTACGACTACGAAATTGCGCTGTTGACCAAGGAAAACGGCGTAATGTTAAACGAGATAGCCGATATAGAGGCTACAAAGGATGCGATTGGAAAGTATTCGCAAGAGGGTACGGCGGCGTACGGGCAGTGGAAGAAGTTCGAAAGCCAGTTGAACGGTTACCGCGCCGAGCTTGAAGAAGCCACTGCGGCGTTAAAGAAGGTAAGTACGGACATCTACAAAAACAACTCGCGCGTTATATTCTCTGTAAACAGCATAAAGACGCAGGGCGGTATAAACGCGGTAATCGCGGCTATACTCGGCGCGCTTATAGGTTTGCTTGTAACTTCGTTTATAATCGCAATAATAGACGTGCCCAGGTACAAGCGCAAGATGCTTGCTCAGGCAACGGCAGAAAATGCCGAAAATAAGGTTTCCGAAGAGGAAAACGCGGAAGTCAAAGAGTAAAACCTAATAGGCAAATCGCAACAAAAAAAGTTATAAAAGCGCCCGCGTTGTGCGGGCGCTTTTTGGTTGCTTTTAAAAAAACGCCGCAAATAACTTGCAATAAGCGTTACAATATATTAAAATAAACGTCAGAGGAAAAATATGAAAGGAATGGCGTTTTCGGCTAAAAACATCCTGTTTTTAGCATATATCGCCGCGGAAGCGGCGATATATATTACTTTTAATATATTATCCGCAGTTCTTCCAAACGACCCTATTTATCTCAAATATACGGGCGTTTTGCTCTGCCTTGCCGCGGCGGCTGTAAGCATTTACTTTTTCAGGGATACCGACGCGGTAATTCTTACCTGCGCGCTTGTATACACGGCTATTTCCGACCTGTTCATTTTAGTTATGGACACGCACTACGACGTGGGAATGGTAACGTTTATAATGGCGCAAATAACCTATCTTTACAGGCTGTACAAGGACAGAATTAAAAAGATTTGGCTTACGGTGGCGGTGCGCGTAGCGCTTACTGCTATTATTATGGGCATTGTTGGCGGACTTGCCACAATCAATCTGCTTATCGTTGAAGTGTGCATATATATAGTTATGCTTGCGGGCAACTGCGTCGACGCGTTTCTGCTGTGCAGGCGTTCGCGCCAGAACCTTTTGTTTGCGCTCGGCTTGCTGTTGTTCCTCTGCTGCGATATCTGCGTAGGCTTGGATAACGCGGGCTCGGTTATAGGATTGAATTTTCCGTCGGCGTTTATAAACGTTATACAGTATTTAATTTGGGTATTCTATATGCCCTCGCAGGTGCTTATTGCGTGCTCGGTGCGCAAGGGCGGTCTGTGCGCAATAGAGCGCGGAGGGGATAAAGCCGATGAATTACAGGGGTAAGAGGGCGGTAGATATCTCCGTAACCGTTGCGTTTTGCTTTGCCGTAACGCTGTTTATTCTCACGCTGGCGATAGGCGTGCCGATATATTGCAGATTCTTGTACTATTTGCAGATTAAAACGCTTAAATTGGAGGAGGCTACGGGTTGGTCGTACTCAACCATAAAGGCGGCATACGACGAAGTATTGGACTTTTTACTTTTGCCCGGTAAGCCTTTCGGTACGGGCGAATTGAAGTGGACGGAGAGCGAGGCGGCTCACTTTGCCGACTGCAAAGCGCTTTTCACGCTCAACACCTGCGTATTGGCTGTAAGCGGCGCGCTTGCGCTTGCCGCTATAATTTTAAATAAGTTTAAGGTGATTAGCCTGTGCCGTCCGTTCGGGCATCGCGCGTATCTTATTTCCGCGGTGTGCGCGCTTGCGTTGCCGCTTATAGTAGGCGCGCTTGCGGCGGTCAATTTCGAAAAGGCGTTTGAAGTCTTTCATAAAATTTTCTTCCCCGGCAAAACGAACTGGACGTTCGACCCAAACACCGAACAAATAATACAGGTAATGCCCGAACAGTTTTTTATGAACTGCGCCATAATAATAGGCGTTGTGCTCGTTGCGTTTTCTTCGGCGTTGCTTGCCGCGGATATTGCGGTAACTATCAGGGATAAAAAGCGCAAAAAGGAAGAAATCACCTGTTAAAAGCTATTGCGCGGCGGTTGATTAAGCGGCGTAAAAGTAGTATAATGGACAAAAGAATTAAGCATAAAAATGCAGGAGAAATCATCATATGAAGGAACAGAGTGTTGTAACCGATTTAAGGCGGCAAGTTTTTGCCGAGGTTGCGCGCGTTGCGTACGAAAGCAACGACGTTGCCGGCGATATAGAGGCTATACCATATAAAATTACGCCCGACGAGGTGCCCAAGTACCGCGAAAATATTTACAGGGAAAGGCAGATTGCCGCCGAGCGCGTGCGCCTTGCAATGGGGCTTTCGCTTCGCCCCGCAAACAAGCCCGTACATATCACTTCGGGAATAAACGAAAGCAATATATCCGACAAGTATTACGAGCCGCCGCTTATGCAGGTTATTCCCTCCGCGTGCGACAAGTGCCCCGACAACGTTTACGAGGTTTCGGATATGTGCCGCAACTGCGTGGCGCACTCCTGCATAAAAAACTGCCCCAAGGGCGCAATTTCCATTGTAAACGGCAAGTCGTTTATCGACCAAAGCAAATGTATAAAGTGCGGCAGATGCAAAAAGGCGTGCCCTTACGACGCAATCAGCCACAAGGTGCGCCCCTGCGCTTCGGCGTGCGGCATTAAAGCCATTTCTTCCGACGAGTACGGCAGGGCGCATATAGACAACGACAAGTGCGTTGCCTGCGGTCAGTGTATGTCCGCCTGCCCCTTTGGCGCAATAGCAGATAAATCGCAGATTTTTCAGCTTATACAGTCCATTAAAAAGGGCGATAAGGTCGTTGCCGCAGTCGCGCCCGCAGTAGCGGGGCAGTACGGCGTTAAAGCCAACCTTGCAAGGGTTAAAACGGCGCTTTTAAAGCTGGGCTTTGCCGACCTGTACGAAGTGGCGGAGGGAGCCGACCTCGGCTGTATTGCCGAAGCGCATCACTACGTAAACGAAGTTTCCACGGGCAAACTGCCCTTCCTTTTAACAAGCTGTTGCCCCGCTTGGGCGGTGCTTGCCAAAAAGCAGTTCCCCGATTTGGTCGCCGAAGTTTCGCAGGAGCTTACGCCTATGGTTGCGACCGCGAGAAAAATCAAGGAAATAGACCCCGAAGCGCGCGTTGTGTTTATAGGACCGTGCGCGGCTAAAAAGCTCGAAGCTTCGAGAAAGTCTTTAAGAAGTTTCGTAGACTTTGTTTTAACGTTCGAGGAGCTTGCGGGTATGTTTGCCGCCAGGGATGTCAATGTTGAGGAGTTGGAAGAAAGCCCCTTGCGCGAAACTCACACCACGGGCGCGGGCAGGGGTTACGCCGTTTCCGGCGGGGTTGCCGCGGCAATCGAGCGCACCGTAAAGGAATACTACCCCGACACGGAGGTAAACATTTACCACGCCGAAGGTCTTGCCGACTGCAAGAAGATGCTCACGCTTGCCAAGGCGGGCAAAATAAAGGGTTGCTTAATAGAGGGTATGGGTTGCCCCGGCGGTTGCGTTGCGGGCGTAGGCACTATTATCCCGCCCGAAAAGGCTAAAATTTTAGTTGAGCAGTTCTCTAAAAACAGCGAAACCCAAATTCCCGAAGAGGAGTGGTTGGAGTATGCCGAGCGGCTTACCAAAATGAAGTAATACCTTATCGCCTCTATAATTTGCCGCGTGCGTAAGGCGCGTGGTATAAAAAGGCGGGTAAGTTTACGGTTAAAAACAGGGTGTTTGCGGGGCGCGTTAAAATAACGCGCCCCGCGCTTGCTATTTTAATTTGCGTGTGTTAGAATAAATATAATTCAAAATTTACAGGGTACAATATGAAATTTACCGAACTTACCGTACATACGACTTCCGAGGGAAGCGAGCTGATTGCCGACGTTATGTGGCGCTACACCTCCTACGGCGTGGCTATTTCCGACGTAAAGGACGTCATTGCGCTTCAAAGGGATAAATCGGCTTATTGGGACTATATGGACGACGACCTTGTCGCCAACAACTCGGGCGACGTTCTGGTAAAGGCGTTTATAGCCCTCGGCGATACGGATAAGGTCGTTCCTGAAATACGCCGCGATATAGAGGATATAGTTGAAAACTGCGGCGGAGCGTTGCCCTTGGGCACTCTGGAAACGACGCGCAGGGAGATAGAGGGGGACGATTGGATAGAAATATGGCGCACTCATTTCCGCCCCATACACCTCGGCAAAGTAGTGGTTGTGCCCGAATGGATAGAGTATAATAAGGGCGACGGCGAAGAGGTGGTAAAGCTGGACAACAATATGGCGTTCGGCACGGGCGAACACGAAACTACCTCTATGTGCGTGGAGCTTTTGCAAAAGTACATCACGCCCGAAAGCGTATGTATCGACGTCGGGTGTGGTAGCGGCATACTCGGCATATCCGCAGTAAAGCTCGGCGCGCGGTTTGCCTATCTTACGGATATTGACGCCGTGGCGGTGGACAGCGCAAACCACAACGCCCAACTCAACTCCGTTACCCAAAGCGTAAAGGTGGCGCGGGCAAATCTTTTGGACGACAGCAACGTTAAGGGCGATATCGTTCTCGCCAATATTACGGCGGACATTTTGGAAACCCTTGCGCCATCCATACCCAAAAATTTAAAGGCGGGCGGCACGCTTATATTGAGCGGCATTATAAACAGCAAGCTCGAACGCGTAATAGAAGTGTACTCCGCGCAGGGGCTTTGCCTTGTGGAAAAAGTAAAGAAAGGGGAGTGGAACGCCTTGGCGTTCAAAGGTTAAATGAGCGCGCCTAAAAGGTTTTTTTGCAACGGTATAAATTACCCCGAAGAGAGCGAAATTTTGTTGGACGGCGAAGAATTTATCCACGCCAAAACGGTTTTAAGAGTAACCGAGGGCACTGAAATAACTTTGCTCGACAACGCGGGCAACGAGTATACCGCAATAGTTACAAAGGTTGACAAGCGCAGTTTGTCGGCGCATATTACGGGGGCAATGCGCGGCGAACGCGAGCCTGCCGCCGACATTTACCTGCTTACGGGCGCGTTGAAGGGCGACAAGACGGAGTTTGTTGTTCAAAAGGCTTGCGAGCTGGGCGTAAGCAAGGTGGGCGTGTTTTCTTCGCGCTACTGTTCGGCTTATATGAACGAAAACAAGCTGGAACGGTTGAATAAAGTATCGCGCGAAGCCGCCAAACAGTGTATGCGTTCGGTGGCGCCCGAAGTGGTGTTTTTCGAGGATTTTAAAAGCGCGCTTCAATCTGCGCAGGGCTATGAAAACAAGCTGTTTTTTTGCGAGTTTGCAAACGGGTCGGAGCGTTCGTTAAAGGATATATGCGGAGCAACCGCGCTTGTCGTGGGTAGCGAGGGCGGTTTTGCCGACGAAGAATACGAATTGGCGAGGGCTGCGGGCTTTGCGGGAATGAGCCTCGGAAAGCGCATACTGCGCGCCGAAACGGCGGCTGTCGCCGTGTGCGCGCTTGCGGCGTTCAATTTGGGAGAGTTGGAGTGAAGGCGGCGGTTTTTACCTTGGGTTGTAAAGTCAACGAGGTGGAAAGCGCGGCTATTATGGCGGAGTTGGAGGCGCGCGGCTGGGAGGTCTGCGCAGAGCTTGCGCCCGCCGATATATACGTGCTTAACACCTGCGCGGTAACTAAGGAGGCGGAGAGGAAGAGCCGACAGCTGATATCCCGCGCGCTTAAATACAACCCGCAGGCGAAACTGTATATTTGCGGTTGCGCTTCGCAAAAGGATAAGGAGCAGTTCGGGCGGCAGGGCGTGCGCTTTATAGGCGGCGCGCGCGGTAAGGAGAGCGTTGTAAACGCAATAGTAAACGACTACGGCGGCGGGCAGTGTTCTTTGCTCGGCTATCCCAAACAGGTTAAAACCCGCGCCTTTATAAAGATAGAGGACGGTTGCGACAACTTCTGTTCCTACTGCGTTATTCCCTATCTGCGCGGGCGGGTCAAAAGCCGTTCAATCGAGGATATTGCGGGGGAAATTGCCGCTTGCGGCGCTCCCGAGGTGGTTTTGACGGGCATAAACATATCCGCGTACAACGGCGCGGAGGGCGGACTTCCGCAACTTATACGTGCGCTTTCGTTTACCGATAAACGCGTAAGGCTGGGGTCGCTGGAATGTAACGTTATAGACGAAGAGCTTATGCGCGCGTTAAAGGGATTAAAGGACTTTGCCCCTCATTTTCACCTTTCGCTTCAAAGCGGTTCCAACGCTGTTTTAAAGGCTATGAACAGACGCTACACGCGCGAGGAATATCTTGAAAAATGCGCGCTTATATATAAACATTTCCCGAACGGTGCGCTGACAACCGATATAATCGCGGGTTTTTGCGGCGAAACTGAGGAACAGTTTGGGGAAAGTTTGTCTATAATAGACGAGGCGGGCTTTGCAAGAATACACGCGTTTGCGTTCTCCCCGCGGGAGGGTACGCGCGCGTACGGTATGAAAGATTTGCCCAAAGAGGTAAAAAACGCGCGGTTGCACAGGCTTATCGAGGCGGGCAAGGCGGCGGAAGAAAAGTATTTAAACGGACGGTTGGGGCGGGAATATGCCCTAATCACCGAGGAATTTGACGGAGAGTATACTTGCGGTTACACCGAAAATTACATAAAAGTATACGTTGAAGGCAAACGGGAAGGCAAAATAAAGGTTAAACTCAAAGGAATATTCCGCGACGGCGCGTCTGCGGATATTGCAGACGGAAATTAAAAAATGGATGGACTTTTAAACCGACCCGCAGGGTTAAAAAACTCAATAGCCGAGTTTTTCCGCGAAACGTTCCGCAGGCATTCGAGGGCGGAGTATTCCGAGCTTATGACGCGCGGAATGCGTTCGGGCGGAAAAAACAGAAAATATCCGTGGGCGTACGTGCGGCTGTTTACGTTGCTGTTCGTGCTGTTCGCCGTTTTTTTGCTGATTGTGCGGTTTACTTCCAACGAGTTGTTCGTGCCCACGATAACGCTGTTTGCGGCAACCTGCTTCAATTTATCTTTTCTGTTATTTTTATTCGAGCTGTATCCCGAAAAAGATTTGTCGTTTATGGCGGTGTGCCTCGCCCTGCTTCTCGGCGGCGCGTTGGCAAACGTGGCGGCGCAAATTCTGTTCAGTCTGTTCGTGCCTGCAAACAGTTGGCTTCACGCAGTTTACACGGGTGTTTTCGAGGAGCTGACAAAGGCGGGCGCAACGGTGCTTGTAATCGTTGCCGCTCGTAAAAATTCGCCGCTTGCGGGCTTTTTGTTCGGCGCGGCGGTGGGGTGCGGCTTTTCAATCGCCGAAGATATGGGCTACATATTTTTGGAAGCCAACAATATGACGGTGTTCAACCTTACCACGCTTATAGATATCTCCGTTTCCCGCGGGGTGTCGGCGGTGTGCACGCACACGCTGTGGACGGCGGCGATTGGTTGGGCGTACTGTCATTTTTCACGACATTTTTTAAACCTTGCGGTATACCTTGTAACGGCGCTTTCCTGCGGGCTTCATATCTGCTGGGACTTGCCTTTAAACCCGCTGGCTCTCGGCTTTGTGTGCGCGGGTTGCGTTGCCGTCGCGTGCGCGGAGTGCATACTTATCGTGCATTTCGAAAGGCGTAAGGCTTTTGCTTCCGTTGCGGTAAATTCTGCCGACGAAGGCGGGGAAATAGACGACGGGGAGCCGCCGTTTAATAAGCGCAGTCCGCTGTATTGGCGGCATTGGGGGCACTTTACGCTTACGCTCGGCGCGTTTTTGATGGCGATTGTCGCGGTAATTTACTGTTCGATTACGTTCAGCGAAAAGTACAGCATTAAAAACTTTTACGAGGCGCAGTCGTTTGTCGACTTTATGCAGAACGGTATGGAAATCAACATTGCCGACCGCCCCTACGATTATCACGCCCCCAACGACAGTGAAACGAAAGAGGACAACGTGCTTGTGAAAGCCGTGCAGTGCGTGGCGGAAGGAAACATAACGTACAATTACGAATACACCGTGAGTTACGACAAGGTGAGCGGCAAGGACTACTATTTCCCCGCGAGCGTTTGGATAACTGTGGAGAGCGAGGCGGGCGTAAACGCTTATTTTAAGGAAGAAGTATATTACGACGGCAAACTGTTTGCGGCGTTCTTCCCCGTAAACGGCGACGTTACAGGTTACAATTTCCAATCAGACGGCACTCTTTCCGTATTTGTATTCAACGCGGGGTTCGAGCGCGACTTGACGGAGTGGCGGTATCTGTCGCTGTTTATCACCTTTGCAACGCTTGGCGGCGTTGCCTCGGTTTGCTGTATTTCATTGCTTATTAAAAGTTGGAGGGTTAAAAAACAATGCTTGACGGAAAATGCGTCTTTTGCAGAATAATCAAGGGGGAAATTCCCGCGGTAAAGGTGTACGACGACGATAAGATGTGCGTGTTTAAGGATGTTGAGCCTAAGGCGGCAACTCACCTGTTGGCGGTGCCTAAATCGCACTTTAAACTTCTTGCCGATATGGACGGCGGGCAGGCGGAAACTTTGAAATATATGTTTGAAAAGATTCCCGCAATCGCCGAGGCGAACGGTTGCGGCAACGGTTACCGCCTTGTCATAAATCAGGGCGACGACGCGGGGCAGACGGTTTTTCACCTGCACGTGCATATTCTCGGCGGGGAAAAGCTCGGCGATATGTAAAAAGTTAATCGGTTAAAATCGAGGGCGACCTGCGCGGGTTGCCCTTTTTGCCTGTTTCGGTAGACTTTGCGCTTGACAAAATTATATCGATTTGCCTATGCGATACCAGCCGTATAAAAAGAGCAACGACAAGCTTGTAAAAATGTTTTTGCACTGATTTAATTCAACCTTTTGGCACGCCCGCGCGGAAAGATGCGCGCGGGCGCGTTTTTTATTTTTCAAACGGCTTGCAATGGCGCCGTAAAAAGTTGTATAATGCCGTTAGAACACTTGTGGACGGTACGGGAGGCTGAACGTATGAATATCGACCTGTCGCCCTATAAGGGCAAAAGAATATGCGTAGCCGTTTCGGGCGGCAAGGACAGTATGGCTCTGCTCGATTACTTGCGGGCGCGCGCCGCCGAATACGGTATAACTCTTTCCGCGCTCAACTGCGAACACGGCATAAGGGGGGAGGAAAGCGAGCGGGACAGCGCGTTCGTTGCGGCATATTGCGGGGGCAACGGCATTCCTCTGCACTTTTTTAAGGCGCAAAGCGGCGCTTTTAACGACGAGGAGGGCGCGCGCAGATGGCGCATAAACTGTTACAAAAGCGTTATAGAGCAGGGCGAAGCCGACTTTATAGCCACCGCGCACCATATGAACGACAATGCCGAAACGGTGCTGTTTAACCTTGCCCGCGGCTCTTCGCTTAACGGTTTGACGGGCATTGCGGACAATGCCGATTTAAAGCTGATACGACCGCTTATTTGCTGTTCGCGGGGGGATATTGACGGGTATATTGAAAAAAACGCGGTGCAATACGTAACCGACAGCACCAATCAAACGGACATATACACGCGTAATAAAATAAGGCGTAACGTTATTCCCGCGCTCGAAAGCGCGGTTGACGGCGCAGTGAAAAACATATACAGGTTTTCGCGCCTTGCCGCCGAGGACGAGGAGTATTTCAACGGCGAGGTTGAAAAAATCGTCGTAGGGCGCGCGGGCGGCTCATACGTAATTAAAAGTTGTCCGCACAGGGTAATTTTCAGGCGCGCGGCGCAAAAAATCGTTGCAAAGTATTTCAATAAAAAGGACTACACAACCGAGCATTTAAACAGGCTTTTTGTTCTGCAAGCGGCGGAAAACGGCAAGCGGTTCGAGTTTCTCGGCTTGGTTGCAATTAAGGAAGAGGGGGGCGTTGCGCTGTTGCAAAGCGGCGGGGAAAACGGTTGCGCCGAGCCCGTCGCGTTTAGGGAGTTTTTGGACGGAAATCTGCAATATTACGGGGGCAATTTGGTGCGGGTGAGCCGCGGCGGCTGTTCAGGCGTGGTTGCAGGCGATGGAGAAAAGTGCGGGGGCGAGCCGTTAAAAACGCTTAAATTTGACCTTGACAAACTGCCGCGGGGCGCGGTTGTAAGGTTTAAAAGAGAGGGCGACCGCTTTACCAAATTCGGCGGGGGAACCAAGAGTTTGTCCGATTGGCTTACGGATAAAAAGGCGCCGCAAAGCCTGCGCGCAAGCGTGCCGCTGGTGTGCTTGGGTAACGAGGTTTATATAGTCGGCGGGGCGGAAATTTCGGAAAAAATCAAGGTTGACGATAGTACGGTAAATACGGCTTTGATTGTCTGCCGCAATCTGTTTGGCGGCAATTAACCGCGGCATATGCGCGTGGCAACAAAAAAACGCATAAAATTCTCGGTTGTGGGCAGACTGACTGTAAGGGGGATTTTATGATTATAGCAAACATTATCTGTTATATCCTTGTGCTTGTTGGCGCGCTCAATTGGGGCGTTTTCGGCATATTCGATTTCAACCTTGTCGGCTGGGTGTTCGGCGGTGGCAGAAGCGTTGGCGCGATTATAGTTTACGTGCTTGTAGCTCTTGCCGCAATATGGCTGATTATTTCGCCCATAGTTACCGGCAGGGGGTTGTTGCTTGCACCCGAAAGCAGGCGCAGCCGCGACGAAAAGACGGTTACCGAAAGTAACTGACTTTAAATAAAAAACGGGAGGGTAAACAAACCCTTCCGTTTTTTTGTTCCGCTTTGTAGGCGGCAAGGGCGCAAAGGCAAACGGCGTTAAGCAAAGGTAAAAATTTACACTTGACATAACCGCGCGGCGGCTGTATTATATTGATAACGCATATCAATAAGGTTTTTAAAATGCAATTAAAGAGAAACACCGCGCAGAAAAACGTAATAATGGAGGAGTTGCTTGCGGCGGACCACCCTACGGCTACCGAGCTGTACGGGCGCATTCACCAAAGCCACCCTAAAATTTCGCGCGCGACGGTGTTCCGCGTGCTTGCCGACTTTTCCGCCTGCGGAAAGGCGCGCAAGTTGGAGTTTGCGGGAAGCGAGGCGCGTTACGACGGTGGAACCGTTCCGCACGCCCATTGCCGCTGTTACAGGTGCGGAAGGGTGGAGGACGTGTTCAGCGACAGTCTTTTACCGCTTTTGACGGCGGAGAGCGTGGGCGGGTTTAAGGTTACTTCCGCAGAGCTGGTTTTCGGCGGACTGTGCCGCGAGTGCGCTTCGGCGGACGAGGCAGAGGAATTATAAAAGGGCGCGGCGTTATGAGCGGTATAAAATAGCGGCATAAATAAACGGCATAAAATAGCAACTTAAATAAACGACAAGAAAGCGGCGCAAAGTGAAACGCCGTAAAATAAGCGGAACATTTTACCGCTAAATAAAAAACAACAATTTTAAAGCCCCCGCCCTCCGCGGTTTCCGCGGAGGGCGGGGGCTTTTTTCATTCGGTTGGTTATGTACCTTGCGGCTCGGTCGGTTTTTCAACCTCGCCGCTTGCTTTGTCGTCCTTGTCGGGTGTGCCGCTTCCGCTTTTTGGCTGCGCGCCGCCGTCCGCGCCATCCGTAACGCTCGCGCCGTTTAAAGCGTTTTCGCCGTCAAAAACTTCGGTTGCGGCAACTTCCGCAAGCGCGCCGTTCGTTAAAATGCTTGCAGGGCGCGAAATTTGCCCCTCTGCGGCTCTTCTCCCTGTCTTTGCGAGTATGAGCCCGCGGACGGCAAGAAACGCCCTGTACGCCCCGTAAAATGCGAAGAACAGGCAAACGTAGGCGACGTACACCAGAACCACGTAAAATACGTTAATGTGTTTCAGCCCCTTAATGGGTATAAGGTTGGGCACATCGAAGGGCAGGGGGTTTACCTGAGTAAACGCGTAGTTGGGCGGGGTCATATCGAATTTAAGCCCCGTGTCGGGGTCTATGCCCGAACCGATATTCAAGCCCAGCCCCGTTAGGTACCTTGTAACCAGCTCGCTTGCCGCCGCCGCGAAAATGATTACCACGCAGTAGTAAATAAGCGGGATAATGCAGTCCTTAATTTTAAACTTGTAGTGCCCCAGCGCGGAGGGCATAACGCACAGCGCGAAGAGCAGGCAGTGGGTAAGGCAGAAGTAGAGAATGGAGTAACTGCAAAAAATTCCGTAGTTGCTCATATCGTCCTTGCCGAAGTATACGAACACCGTAAGCGCGCCCACCGCGTGGATAAAAAACGAAATCGCGTAAAGAAAGCGTTTTTTAAATATGACGGACGCGCTCGCCGCGTATACGCCCGCGTTGCATATAAACAGCGGCAGACAGGCGAACACAGTGTTGTACACGTTGTAGCCGTCGCCCAAAAGCATACTGTCCTTGCTGTGGTACTGCAACAGCAGAGTTACGGCGATTGCGGCAAGGTACTTGTCCTGCCGTTCGCGCGGCTTGTTCTTTAAAAAGTAGTACAGCCCTACGGTAGAGCCGACAAGCGCGCACAGAGCTATAAAGTGCCATACGGTAAAATTTTTAAACCGCAGAAAGCTGTCGGCGGGAATCTTTGAAATATCGAAAAAGTTTTCGAAGATATTCAAAGGCATTGCCGCAATTAGCGAAAGGGGCAGGTAAATAAAGGACTTTGCCCTTACCTTAACCCCGTCCCGCAGAACGAACAGCCCGCAACAGGCGGCATAAGCCACGTTTTGTATAAAGAACAGCGTTATGTTCAGCCACTTGGGGAACAAAAGGTTTACGGAGTTGTAAATTTCCTGCGCGTGAGTGTTCGCCTCGGGCGAAACGTTGAAAAAGCCGCCGAAAAGGCAACTGCTTAAAATCAGGAATAGGGGCAAAACGTATTTAACCGCGTCGGCGCAACTTTTACTGTTGAAGAAAACGGCTACGATAATTAAAATCAGCCCCGCTTTTTTCACCCATTGGCTAAGGCAGAAGAAAAAGCCGTATTCGCCTATGCGGTTAAAGATATAGTAATCGCCCACGGTAAAGGTAAGCAACAGAGCGCAAACCGCCGCCACTGCCGCAAAAACTTTAAGGCTGACGTTTGTAAGCCTTGAAATATCGATGTTGAATTTGTTTTTAGTCAACGCCTGTGTCATAGCGAGGATAATTATAAATACTTTAACTTGTAATGTCAACCTGTTACAAACACCAATTTTTGCCGCGCCCGACAGGCTTGCGTGCAATTGCGTATATGGTGCAAATTTACCGTTTGCAATTGGTTAATATGTTAAAATTAAGGAGATATTTTACCAAGGAGAACCAACAATTTATGATGTACGCATACGGGCGCGTGAGCGCGGCAGACCAGAACCTGAACAGACAAATAGACAGTTTTTTGGCTTACGGTGTAAAGGAAAAACAAATTTATACCGATAAAAAATCGGGCAAAGACTTCGAACGCGAAAATTACAAGCGTATGAAAAAAAAGCTTTCCTGCGGCGATTTGCTTATAGTAAAATCAATCGACCGCCTCGGGCGCAACTACGATATGATTATAGAGGAGTGGGCGGACATAACGCGCAGAATAGGGGCGGATATTTTTGTAATGGATATGCCGCTTTTGGATACCCGCACAAACCGCGGTAACTTAACGGGTAAACTCATTTCGGATATAGTTTTACAGCTTTTGTCTTACGTGGCGCAAAAGGAGCGCGAAAATATCAAGGCAAGGCAGAGCGAGGGCATAGCGGCGGCAAAGCGCAGGGGCGTAAGGTTTGGCAGACCCAATATAACTATTCCGTCCAATTTTACGGCTACGGTGGAGGCGTATCAGAGCGGGGCAATAACTTTTGAAGAGGCGTTAAGCATAACGGGGTTAAAGAAGTCGACTTTTTATAAAAATTTAAAACAGTTTATTCCGTCCACGGCGTTTCAGCCTGCCTGATAGGGGGGGGATAAGGTGTAGAATACACATCCTTCTTCCGCCGCCGAACGGCGGCACCTTCTTCCTTTGTTAAGGACGAAGGCAAGGTATATGGTGGTAAGTTTGAGAAATGAATTGCCCCTTGCTGTCCCATTTTTTGGGGTTGCGCACTCTCTTGCTTTCCCCCTTTTGTAATAAGGGGGAGAGTGTCGCCGAACGGCGACGAGAGAGGGATAAAGTAATAACTGCCGCTTTAAATCGGTGTTAAATACATAGGCGAATGAGTCAAATTGACTTATTGCGCCGATTTTTTGTTGCTTAAAAAAGGGTGCAAAAAGGGCGCGATTGGCGGAACGGTTGGTATAAAAATAAAAAGATAAATAAAAAAATTTACAGCCCGTCGGCATAACGACGGGCTTTTTATGACCTCACAAACTGTTAAAATACACATATATTTGACGAAATAGCCCGAACGGTTGAGATAAACGTCGAAAAAAATCAGCAAAAAATTAAAAAAAACTCAAAAATTTCCAAAAATGTCTACTTTTGCGGAAAGCGGATTTGTAGTCTACTAAAAGCCATAAAAAACAACTTTCGAGGTTATTTTTCACTATTTATATTATCACCGTACTCAAATAATGTCAACCTTTGTTTTTACAAAAAAGTAGACATTTGCGGACGGCGGCTATGCTGTCTTTTTTAAAAGCTTTGCGGGTGTTTTCGGCAACGAAACGGCAACGTTTATATATATAAAAAATTATCAAAATCGGCAACGTAAGGAGAAAGCATTATGAAATATAAGAGTTCTTCAAAAAAATGGACAAAGAAATTCAAGGCGGCGTTTATATCAATAGCCTTGGGCTTTGTTCTTGCGGTGAGCGGCGCGCTTACCGCAATCGGCGTAAGCTTAAATAACGGAAGGGGCGGCAATCTGGCGGACGGTTCGGCTTCGTCGCCTACGGGTTCGGCTTCCGTACATACATTCTACAAGGGCGGAAAATCGCCCGACGGAAGAACAACCTATTCAAGCAACGCCGACGCCTGGTCGGCGGCGGTTGCCTATTCGAAAGCGCACGGTTCTCAGTACCAAAAAACAGTTACAAAAGCTAACAATATAGTGCTTGAAACTCCTTATACCTATACGGCTTTCGAGGGAGCAAAGGTAACTTTTAAACTTGTAGAGGATTGGACTGCGCAGGTATTTACGGGCACTCACCAGGCAAAATATTTGCAGGGCGTAAGTGTAACTTATCCTGAGGGTTATGTACAAACGGGAAAAGCTGTAACGGATACCACTTTCTTCGATATAAACCACAGAAGGGCTTTCGGCAACGTGGCGTTTAACGCGGCGGACGACAGCACGAACTACGTTCCGCGAGAAGGGTTTGCCGCTTATGGCGGACTTCAAATCGACGAGGGTGCAAATATTGTTTTTGACTTAAACGGACACACTTTAAACAGAAATTTATTTAACCCCGCCAATAAACTTGACGCAACCGACCCCTATCAGTCGTGGCAAAATGTTCTTAATGGGCAAGAGCGAGATGTTGCTTTTAACGCAAAATGGCGTGGCGAAAATATTTCGGTTATGGGCTATTATACTACGGAAGGAGTTTCGCAGTATTCAACGTTGGAAGTAATAGACAGCGCGGTTGCAACCAACGATATAGAGGTTACGGGCAATAAAATAACCAATAAAAAGGGCGGTACGGTCGGCAAAATTATGGGCGGCAGTACTGCCTCAGGTGCTGTCAATCAAGAGAGTGGCGGCATTTACGCAACATATTTCAGCACCGTAAGAATAAACGGCGGCGTTATCTGTAACAATTACGGAAACGCACGCGGCGGCGGTATCGCAATGACAACTTGGGCGGCGGGCGAAAGAGAGAGTTTGCCTGATAATCAGGTTGATTATTGTGCGAAACTTTATATAACGGATGGTATTATTGCGCAGAATTTTACTCCTGCAATGGGTGGCGGAGTTTATTTAAACTTAGCCTATTTAGAAGAGTTTTCCGGCGGTAAATTGTTGTATAATTATTCGAACGACGTTGCTGGCGGTATTTATCTTGCAGTAAACGGTTTAGTTTCAATTACTTTGGACGTAAAGCGCAATGCAAGCGGTAACCCCATAAATGTAAACGACGAAGGACCTGAGGTTTCTTATAATGTTTCCGCAAATAGCGGCGGCGGTATTATTGTAAGGGAAAAAGATGGTATTATTTTAGGTAAATGTAGAATTATAGGAAACCGCTCAGTTAGAGGCAGTGGCGGCGGTGTCTTTATTGAAACGGCAACAAGTACCGCAAAATTTTACGATTCGCCTATAATTAAAGACAATAAGGGCGTAGTAGAGGGGCAGGCAAACTCCGCAAGTAACGTTTATTTTAGAGATGCGGTAAACATAGTTGAAGTAATAGGCAAGTTAAAGCCCGTTTACGACGAGGACGGCGAAATAGAGCCTTCAATCGGCGTGTATATGTCCACAGCCAACATAACGGGTGAAAAACAGGGTATATTTACAAAAGACTTTGTTAAATACAACGGTTCGAGGGACTCTGCGGCAAACTACTTCACCTGCGACAACCTTTCTTACGAGGTTTCAACAAAGGTAAATCAGGAAGGACAGCTTGTAGAAGCGGGCGACTTTGCCAACGCCTGGAACAGGGCGACAAAGCAGAGCGTAAAGTCGGGCATACAGGTAAATATAGGTTTAAACGCAACTTTTAACGCGGCAAACGGGCTGTTCGGCACGGGTTACGGCTTCGGCTTCTCTTCAAAGGACGCTTCGGGCTTTATGCACGTGCCCGCGTCGGCGCAAATGAATCTGGATATGTCGGGTTATTCAATCAACCGCGGCATAAGCGGCGCGTCCAACGCCCGCGACGACGGATACGTTTTGCGCGTAGACGGAACGTTGGTTATAAGGAACACGCACGCGACCAATACCTCGTCGTTCCTGTCGGGCAACAACACGGGCAACGGCGGCGCGATATACGTTGGCAAGGGCGGCGTGCTGACCATACAGAACAGCATAGAAATAGCGGGAAGCAACGCGGGCGGCTTCGGCGGCGCGATTTATCTGGAAGAGGGCGCAACGCTGAATATCACAAGTGGTAACATTCACGGCAACAACGCTGGGTTGGACGGCGGCGCGATATACGCGGCAAACGGAGCGCGGATAAACATATCGGGCGCGCCCATAATAAGAAACAACACTTCGCAAATCAGCTTTACGGACAATATATTCCTGCAAGACGGAATGCTTTTAACGCGCGGCGGCGCAATGGCGGCAGGCGCGGAAGTTGGTATATCGCTTGAAAACGGTTTAGGGCAGTTCATAGACTCGCGCGACGGAATTTTGGCGGATTATTTCAAAGCGGACAGCGACATTTTCTACACGGTAGGGGAAACGACGGAAGGCGGCAAAAACGGTTTGGGGCTTATCCTCAACAGCGATACTATGTCGCAGAGGTGGAGCAACGCGGTTAAGCGCTCGCAGGATAACGGCGGCGCGCCCGTGCGCTTCGACATAATCGAAAATTGGGTTGCGGGTGCAAACGGCAACTTTGCTTCGGCGGGTACCACGGGCTTTGTAGACGGCGCAATCTACCTGCCCTCCAACGCAACGATAATAATAACGTTGGTCGGCGGCAATAAAATCGACCGCGGGCTTACAGGCAAAACGGCGGTAACAAACGGCGCGGTAATAATCAACGAGGGTTCGTTGCTCATAAGGGGCAACGGCGTAATTACGGGCGGAAACAACACGGGCAACGGCGGCGGCATAATCAACAACGCTACGGGCAAACTCGTTATGCAAGGCGGCGTAGTTACGGGCAACACGGCGGCAAACGGCGCGGGCATTTACGGCACGGGTAGTTTCACGCTGTCGAATATAGAGGTAAAAAACAACCACGCCAACGTAAATTACGGCGGTATCTATACGACCAACAACGTAAAACTTACTGTTTCGGGCAAGCTTAACCTTTACGGCAACACGGCGGGCGCGGACAGAGTTGCAAGCAACGTAAACGCAGACGGGTTTATAGTAAAGGGCGCGCTTACGGGCTCTAAAATCGGCTTGTCTTTGACGGGCGCAAGCAAGGCGTTTACCAGCGGCTTAAAGGCAGGGGAATTGGCGGACGTATTGGCGGTGTTCAGTTCGGATGCAGAAAGTCAGGTAGTCGGCATAAGCGGCGGCGAGGGATATATCGGGACAAAGACGGAAGAGCCTGAGGGAGCTTTTACGGAAATAACGTATGACAAGCAGAAGCACGACGCGGTGTTGAACAAGACGGATATCGCGGACCTGTTGAACAACGCATACACACTGGAAGTAAAGAAGTTTGCGGACGAAGAGGACGAAGTCGGCGAAGTGGTAGCGGACAGCTTGGAGCTTTTGGAAGCTGGGATATACAAGCTGACATTCACGTTAAAGACTGGGTATCTGTGGGCGAGCGAGGACAACCGCGCCGAGGGCAGTATCACGGTAACGGTAAAAATCAAGAAGGCGGCGGCTACGGTAAGCACGTTG
>CAJUHT010000022.1 GCA_910586035.1 uncultured Christensenella sp. | reverse complement strand
TAAGTGCTTGAAGGCGCAATACGCGCCGCCCCGTTGCTTTGCAACGGCACGAAGCCGCAGGCGAAGTAAACTACTTAGCCGCTATAATTTAAGGTAAATTTTTGCTTTATGGTTTTAAGTATAAAGTATTTAAAATAAAATGCCCGCAACGTTACCGTAATTCCCATATGGAATTTAATAAAACGCAAATAAAAGATTTAGGCATAGCGGTAGGCTGTGCCTTTTCTTAACTTTTTTCGTGGACGAACTATGCCACTCGTAGCCTATTGGGATATAGATGTCTTTTAGAAATCCCGCAAAATTCAATCGGTTGCGTTCTTTCATATTTCGTGATACAATGGTTGCACGATAAACAGTAATTTAGCGGAGTAAATATGAAAGCTATAAAATCTTTGTGCTTGTTGTTTTGCTTTGTTATTTTGGGCGGAATTTTTTTGCAACCAATCCCAATCAATCGGCAAGCCCTTACTCTTGCCGAGCAAACCGAAAGCACTATATATGATGAAATCGATTCGTATCTTGCCAACGCTTGTTATAAGGCTCATTTCCCTGCAATGTCTATTACAATCGTAAACAAGGAAGATGTATTACTTTCAAAAACTTATGGGGATTGCAGTAGCACCAATACGCCGTTTTTACTTGGCTCTGTCAGCAAGTCATTCACTGCACTTTGTATAATGCAACTCGTTGAACGAGGTAAAATCGACCTTAACGCCCCAATTTCTACATATCTTTCCAAAAGCAACACAAATAACGCAATAACCGTAAGACAGCTTCTCAATCACACAAGTGGACTTGGTGAACATCAAAATCTGGGAAACTATAAAATAGTAAATAAGCAAGGAGAACACATTTACGCAAATGTAAATTATTCACTTCTTGGCAAAATTATCAAAGTTGTTAGTGAATTGAGTTACGAAGATTATGTTACACAAAATATATTTGAGCCGCTTTCTATGTCGAAATCTGCCGCTACCTATGAAAAAGCAAAAGAAAACGGTCTTATTGAAACTTACGAAAATTGGTTTGGAATAAATACAAAAACCGCCCCTAAATTTCCTAACTCAGATAATGCGTGGATAACGCCTTCCGCGGGTTTTCTATCATCTTCAACAGCCGATTTAGGGAAATATCTGCAAATGTATCTAAACGGCGGTGAATGTATAATTTCAAATGATAGCATAAACAAAATGTTTTATGAAAACGTGGAAGTGCAGGCAAATATTCCTTACAAATACGGAATGGGTTGGACGCTTACAAATGAGCCGCTTAAACAACCTGCCCTGCGTCATAGCGGACTTGTCGAAACGGGAATGTCAACAATTTGTATTTTGCCCGAAAGTGATATCGGTATCGCTATTGCCGTAAATACAAACGATTATTTTGTCGGCAAGGATATGATGGATAGAATTGATTGGAGCATCGTTCTTATGCTAACGGGCGATAATCCCAATCAGATTAAATCTAATGAATACGTTACAATGCATATCCTTTATGACCTTGCATATTTTGTTGTTCTTGTAATTTCAATACTGCCTTTGTGCTTAATTATGCTATATAAGAAACGCCTTACAACAGGTAAACTGTGGGTTAAAATATCTGTACTAATTTTTATACATTTAATCTTGCCGATATTTATATTACTATTGCCGCGAATGTTTTTTTTAACTCCGCTTTGGGTAGTTTTGGCGTTTGTTCCCGATATGTTTACAACAATTATTATTTCTTCTTGTCTGCTGTTTATTGGTGGTATAGCAAAAACAATCATTTTAATTAAACGCAAAGTCGATATGAAACGATAAATTTCAATTTGTCATACTTAACCGCGATAGCAAAAACCTCTCGGACAAAAAAGTTCGAGAGAATTTTATCATAGTCTGTTTTTAATTGTCTATGGAAAGTGCGCTTTGTCGGCGGGTTAATTGTTAGTGGAAATTATTATTTAAAACGTTGCGGTTTTAGCTACGTTAGCAAAAATGCCTTTAAGCGGTTTGTTTTGCTTTACAAATATTTTGGAATAAAATGTTCCATTTTAACTATTCGCTACTTTAATATGATATAATAAACTTAATTTAGAAAAACTAAAAAACGAGGATAAAATTATGGAAATTCCCGAGCTTTTTGACGTGATTGATATGTGTTTGATTTCTAAATTGCGGAAAAGATAGGAAGCGGAAGACGACGGTTTTTTGTCGCGCAATATAAACGAGCATAAAAATAATTTGCTCGCCACACTGATAAAAGACGAGCAAAAGGAAATTTTGAATCATTTGGAGTTGCGCATTGAAAACAATATGGACGAATTATTTTACCGCGTTGGCAAAAAACTGTTCTGCTTCGGCTTTAATGCGGGAATTGCTATGCAAAAGGCAATTGACGAGGTAACTTAAAATTTACTCTTCGATTCCCAGATATTTTTCTATAATCAAGCCGCACTGCCGTATTTTTTCGGGACAGGGGCGGCGCTTGTAGTAGTCGGCGGTGCGCTCCTCGGGTTGCGGGGAATCGTCTTTCGGCAAAGCTCGCCCTAAGAGTTCCGCGCAGATAATCGTACCGTTGTCGGCTTTAAATTCCTCTACCATTTGCCTGACAACGGCGTAAATTTCGCCGCGCCGCTGTAAATCGCCGGGCTGACCGTGGCTCATTTTCATACCCGCGACAATTGCCATAGCGTTTACCGCGCCGCAGGTCAGGCGCATACGCCCCATACCGCCGCCGAAGCCCTCGGCAAATTTCATAGCCGTTTCGGGCTCGAAGCCGTATAAATCGGCAAATGCGCCCACCACCGCCTGACAGCAGTTATATCCCTGTAAAAACATTTCCTTTGCCTTTTCGGCTCTCTTACCCATAAATTAACCCCTGTTAAACAAATAATAGCACTTATTTGCGGAAATTGCAAGCGCGGGCGCGTGTTGACACTGTCCGCAGTATATGATATAATACTTGAACATTGGGATAAATTATGATAGAAGAAGAGGAAAAGACCCGAAAGTCGGCAGACGGTAAAACAAAGACAGAAAAAAACGCGGACGAAAACGTTGACGGAGCCGATATTGAAGTGGAGGCGCACACGCTTGTAGGCGAAGAGCCGAGCGAGGAAGCTCTGGAAGAAATTTCGATAACGGATTTCGGCACTTACGGCGACCGCATTATAGACGATTTTTCGGTGGAAAGCCAAGCAAAGAGCGCAAACAAGCACATAAAAATTCCCGAAACCGCGGCAAAGTACGTTTTGTCGGTTTTGTACATAGCTCTCGGCGCGGTGTGCGCGGCAATTCCCGCGCGGATAGAAAGCGTTTTACCTTACGTAGTCGGCGGCGGGCTTTTGGCAATCTCGTTAGTGCGCTTTATATTTGCAATCATAGAAAAAGAATACCGCAATACAAAGTCCAACCGAACGGCATCCGCGCTAATTTTGATTGGGCTTAGCGTAATGATACTGATAGAACACGAATGGGCGCACACGTTTATCCCCATTGTGTGGGGCGTTTTGGGACTGTGCGAGGGCGCGCACGCATTTAATCACGCGCTTTCGAGAATATCCCGCGGGATGCGTTCGTCGTACTATATTATCAAGGGAATTGTAGAAGTTGCTGTTGCGTTTTTGCTTTTATACAAGCCGGAAGAATACGGCGAACTGCACATAATTGTCTTTGGCGTTTCGCTTATAATCGACGGCATAACCACGTTGCCCGCGCTTAAAAAGTTGTTTACGAAAGAGTGAGGTGTAAATTGAAAGCGACAAATTGGGACTTAATGAAGTTGGCTTCCGCGTTCGACGGGGAATTTTGTCTTTCAGATTTCACCGCGGACGAGCTTGACGAACTTCTCGGGCTTTTGGACGACAAGGATACGGTAGAGGACGTGCGCCGCAAGTATTTCGAGTTTTACGACGACATAAAGGACAGAACGTTGGAAAAACACAAGTGGTCGGATTGACGTTTGCAATAGTAGGATAAAAGCCCCGCGCAAGTATTGCGCGGGGCGTACTTTTTTATTTCGATTTTTACATAACTACTATATTGCTCTCTTCAAACAGCGCCTTGTATTCCTTGGGGAAATTATCGTCGGTTATAAGCACGTCGATGTCCTCTATATGCGCGAATGTAAAAGGGTTGATTTTTCCGATTTTAGAGCTGTCCAACATCATATAAACGTGCCTTGCCTTTTGGAAAACCTGCCTTAACAGGTCGCTTTCTACCTGACTGTTGCAGGAAAAGCCGTTTTGCGGCGTAAACGCCGTGGCAGAAACTATTGCAAGCTCGAAATTAGAAGCGGCAAAATACTCTTTGGCAAGCGGGGAGGAAGTGGAAAGATTGTCCTTCATAAGCTGTCCTCCGACCACCGTGATATTTATGTTTTTCTTCTGCGCAAGCTCCATTGCAACGGCAATACCGTTGGTGAAAATATTACACGGAATGTCGGCAATTTCCTTGGAAAGGTACATAGCCGTAGTGCCGCCGTCAAGGAAGAGGGATATGCCCTCGTCAATCAGCGTAGCCGCCTTTTGCGCGATGACTATTTTAGCGTCGGTGTTGATGGTTGTCTTTTTTGTGTACGCTTCGCCCGAAACCTTTTGCACTTCCTTAACGGACATTGCGCCGCCGCGGATACGGATGATGCGCCCGTCCTCTTCAAGCTGATACAAATCGCGCCTTAAAGTCATTTGCGATACGTTGGGAAATTCCTTTTCCAACTGTTCAAGCGTCATTTTACCGCGCTTGTCTAAAATTTCGGCTATTTCTTCGATTCTTTCGCGTTTCATAATGTACCTCTTTGTTAATATTTAACAGCCAATTGTCATTATCAATGATATTATACCACGCGTTTCATAATTCGTCAAGGGAATTTTTGGGCTAAAATAACATTCCGCTAATTATTATGTTAAAAATTTTCAAAAAATACTTTGTTTATTCAAAACACGCACATAATATATTATAAGTTGATTTTTGACGGGTAAAGTTATATAATATTTGTGATTATGCAAAAGTTGCGAAACTTTAAATTGCCTGCGGCGGCGATTGTTGCCCTGAGCTTTTTTATGATAATATGCGTGGGAACGGCGCTGCTGTGCATACCTGCGGCTACGGTTGAAAGAAAGGTAAACTTTTTAACCAGCCTCTTTACGGCTACCAGCGCAACCTGCGTTACGGGGCTTTCCGTTTCCGCTATGGCAACCTATTGGTCGTACTACGGTCAGGTTGTTATCCTCCTGCTTATTCAGGTGGGCGGTTTGGGGTTTATAACAATTATATCCCTGTTTATGCTGTACGTAAAAAAGCACGCCTCTCTTTCACAGCGCAAGCTGGTTATGCAGTCGGCGGGCAGCGTTGATTTGGCAAGCGTAAAGAGCCTTGTGAAAATTATTCTGCTCGGCACGCTGATATTCGAGGTTGCGGGCGCGTTTTGTTTAAGCTTCGCTTTTGTTCCCGTCTACGGCTGGGGCGAAGGCATTTGGCAGGCGGTGTTTACGTCCGTTTCCGCGTTTTGCAACGCGGGCTTTACCGTAACCGACAGAAACGGCTCGGTTTCGCTTATGCAGTTTGTAAGCAATCCGCTTGTAAATATAGTGGTAATGCTGTTGATTGTCATAGGCGGCATAGGCTTTTTCGTCTGGGGCGACGTAATTCACCACGGGATAAAGATTAGAAAATATTCCTTTCATTCCAAGGTGGTTTTGTCGACAACGGGCGTGCTGATAGCTTTGGGTTGGGCGCTGTTTATGGCGTTTGAGTGGAACAACCCCGCAACGCTCGGCGGTAAGGGCGTTGGTACAAAAATACTCGCTTCGCTGTTTATGTCGGTAACGCCCAGAACGGCGGGCTTCAATACCGTAGACTACGCGGGTATGTCGGGCGCGGGCAACGCGCTTACAAACGTGTTTATGCTTGTCGGCGGCTCGCCGGGCTCTACGGCGGGCGGCATAAAGACGACAACGCTTGCCGTGTTTGTGCTGTCTATGTGGGCGACTTCGCGCAGGTACGACGAAATACACCTGTACAAACGCAGGTTCGAGGCGGACGCAAGCCATCAGGCGGGCGCGATTGTCTGCCTGTACGTGCTGGTTGCGGTGGCAAGCGCTATGCTCATTTGCGCGATAGAGAGCGCGCACTTCGGTTGGGGGGCGGATATGCCGTCGCTTACCGACGTCGCTTTCGAGGTGGTAAGCGCGGTCGGTACGGTAGGGCTTTCCCGCGGGATAACGGCGGATTTGCACGCCGTTTCCAAAATTATCCTGATTATGCTTATGTTTTTCGGCAGAGTTGGCGGGTTTACGCTTGTGCTTGTATTCTCGGGTGAAAAGAAGCCCGTTGCGCTCTCACGCGTGGCGGATAAGATTATAATCGGTTAAATTGTAGTTAGTTTAACGCTGAGAGCGAAGCGGCGTTTGAAGCGGCAAAGCCGTGCGGTATTTTACGGAAAGGAAAATTTATGAAAAAATCGATACTCATTATCGGAATGGGAAGGCTCGGCAGTCATCTTGCCGAAAAAATGCAATATCTCGGGCACGAGGTTATGGTGCTTGACAGCAGGGAAGAGAGAATTGCCCGCATTGCCTCGCGCTTTGCCGACGCAAGAATTGCCGAGTACACGCACGAGGACGTTTTGAGCGCGTTGGATATTCCTTCGTTCGACCTGTGTTTCGTTACCGTGGGCGACAATCTCGAAGCTTCGATGCTTACGACGATACTGCTTAAAAAGCTGGGCGCGAAATACGTTGCTTCCCGCGCGCGCGACGATATTCAGTGCGAACTTCTTAAAAAGATAGGCGCGGACGAAATAATATACGCCGACGGCGAAACCGCCGATAAACTTGCCATAAGGCACAACGGCAACAACATTTTCGACTACGTTGCGCTCACCGACGGTTACGCCATATTCGAAGTGCCCATAATGAAGATATGGGAGGGCAAGTCGATAATAGAGCTTGACGTGCGTAAAAAATATAAGATGAACATTGTGGCAATCAAGCGTGGCGAACATCTCGACCCTTCGCCTATGCCCGACTTCGTATTTCAGGAGGGCGACCACATTTTCGTAATAGGCAAATCGCGCGACGTTTTCAAAATGTCGGCTAAAACCTGATTTTTAAAGGGTGAAAATCGGCTTCGTGGCGCGGTGAACGGGTTAAGGCGCGGCAATGCTGTCGCAACGGTAAGTTTTTGCATATGCTGATAAGTAGGCTCTAACCCGAGCCGCAAAATTCGCCGTTGTTTATAAGTGTGAAAAATGACGGCGGGAGAGGTATTTTTTGTTTATTAAAAGACTGCGTATGGACATAGCCGCGGCAAAACGCAACGACCCCGCCGCGCGCAATAAATTTGTGATATGGTTGACCTATCCGGGAGTTAAAGCGCTCTCGAAACACAGGCTCGCCAATTTTTTCTGGCGCATACGCTTTAAACTTTTAGCCGAGTGCATAAGCCAGCGCGCCAAGCGCAGAACGGGCATAGAAATTCACCCCGCGGCTAAAATTGCCCCCGGAGTATTCATTGACCACGGTCAGGGAGTTGTTATCGGGGAAACGGCGGAAGTGGGGACGGGAACCGTGCTGTATCAGGGTTGCACCCTCGGCGGAACGGGCAAAGAAACGGGCAAGCGCCACCCCACGGTGGGCGAAAACTGCGTGATATCCGCGGGGGCTAAGATACTCGGCAACATAACCGTAGGCAACTTTGCCAAAGTCGGCGCGGGGGCGGTAGTCTTGCGAAACGTACCCGAACACGCCACGGTGGTGGGCGTGCCCGCGCGCGTTGTGCGGATAGGCGGCAGCAAGGACGGAGTGGACCTTGTTCAGGAAAAGGACGACCCTATGCTTAAAGAGCTGTGCGCTCTGCGCGAAAGGGTGTTTGCGCTCGAAGAAAAGCTCGGTATTAAATATGAGGTGAAGGACGATGCGGATATACAACACGCTGACGAGGACTAAGGAAGAGTTTAAGCCGCTCGAAGAGGGCAAGGTAAAGATGTACGCCTGCGGCATAACCGTATCGGGCGAGGCGCATATAGGGCACGGCTTTCAGGCGCTTATATACGATATAGTGCGCAAGTATCTGGAAAAGAAGGGCTACGCAGTAACGTACGCGCGCAACTATACCGACGTGGACGATAAAATTATAGCCCGCTCGAAAGAAACGGGCATACCTGCGGACGAATACGCGCGGCGGACTATTGAAAACATAGACGCGGTTATGCGCGATATGGCGATAGACGAGCCTACTGTGTGGCTTAAAGCTACCGAGAATATCGACAATATAATCGACTTTATTTCCGCTTTGATTGAAAAGGGCAAGGCATATGCCGCGGGCAACGGCGACGTGTATTTTGACGTTACGAGTTTTAAGGGCTACGGTTGCCTTTCCAACAGAACGGTTGAGGATATGCTGGACGGCGTGCGCGTAGACAACTGCGAGGAGAAGAGGAATCCCGCCGACTTCGCGCTGTGGAAGGCGGCTAAGGAGGGGGAAATAAGCTGGGCGTCCCCCTGGGGCAACGGCAGACCGGGCTGGCACATAGAGTGTTCGGCAATGAACCGCGCGGCTTTCGGCGAACAGATAGACATACACGGCGGCGGCAGGGACCTCATTTTTCCCCATCACGAAAACGAAATTGCGCAGACGGAGAGCCTTACGGGCAAGCGGTTTGTGCAGTATTGGACGCACAACGGACTTATTAAAGTGAACGGGCAGAAGATGTCCAAGAGCCTCGGCAACAGCCTGCTGTTGGAGGACCTGCTTAAAAAGTACACAAACGAGGCAATAAAGTTTGCGCTTTTACAGACCAATTACCGCAACGATATAAATGTTACGGACAACCTTTTCCCCGACGCCGAAAGGCATTTAACCGAGTTTTACCGTGTAATATGCGCCGTTGAAAGCAAATACGGCGCGGGCGGCAAGGGCAACGCGGAGATAGACGGGCGGTTTGACGAGTGTATGGACGACGACTTCAACACCGCGCTTGCGCTGTCCGACTTGTTCGGGCTATTCAAAAAGATTTCGGCAAAGCTCGCCGCGGGCGATAAAAGTTGCGCCGACGACGTGGCGCAGATAAAGCGCACCTTTTCGCTGTTGGGGCTGTTTAAAAAGGACGCCGCCGCGTACCTTGAAGAGGTTAAGGCAAAGAGCGGCGGGGGCGGTATTCCCGAAGAGGTTGCCGAGCTTGCCAAAAATCGCTGGCAGGCTAAAAAGGATAAAAATTGGGCGGAGGCGGACGCGTTGCGCGCGCGGCTTAGCGAGCTCGGCTATAACGTAAAAGACGGCAAAGACGGCTACGAAATAACTAAAATCTGACGGTTGAAGGCAATAATTATACAGGTGAAATTATGAAAACGCTTACCAGTGAAAGTTTAAGAAAAATGTATCTCGATTTCTTTAAGAGCAAGGGGCACGCGGTTATCGCGTCGGCTTCTCTCATACCCGAAAACGACCCTACGGTGCTGTTTACGACGGCGGGTATGCACCCGCTCGTGCCCTATCTTCTTGGCGAAAGGCACCCCGCGGGCAAGCGGCTGTGCGACGTGCAGAAGTGCGTGCGCACGGGCGATATAGACGAGGTTGGCGATTCCTCGCACTGCACTTTCTTCGAAATGCTTGGCAACTGGTCGCTGGGCGACTACTTCAAGGAGGAAATGATTGCCTGGTCGTTCGAGTTTTTAACCTCGCCCGACTATCTGGGGATACCCGTGGAGGACATTGCCGTTACCTGTTTTGCAGGCGACGGGGACTGCCCCCGCGACGAAGAGAGCGCGAACAAGTGGCTTGACTGCGGTATACTTCCCCAAAATATTTACTTCCTGCCCAAGAGCGGCAATTGGTGGGGACCCGCCGGTTTGACGGGACCGTGCGGACCCGATACCGAAATGCATATTATCCGCAACCATAAGGAGGCGGACAAGCTCGGTTCCGAGCAGTTTGACGACGCGCCCAAGGGCACGTTCCTCGAAATTTGGAACGACGTGTTTATGCAGTACAACAAGAACGAGCAGGGCAAGTACGAGCCGCTCGCACAGAGAAACGTCGATACGGGTATGGGGTTGGAGCGCACTCTCTGCATAATAAACGGCAAGGACAGCGTTTACGAAACTGATATTTACGAAAAGGCTATTGCCAAAATCGAGGAGCTTACGGGGCGCAGGTACGGCGAGAACGAACAGAACACCAAGGCGTTCCGCGTTGTTTTGGACCACGTGCGCACAGCCACGTTTATGCTGGGCGACGCCAAGGGCATAGTTCCCTCCAATACCGACCAGGGGTACATTTTAAGAAGAATTATAAGGCGCGCCGTTCGCTTCGGCAGAAATATAGGCTTGCCGCAGGGCGCGCTTAACGAAGTTTCTAAAACCATAATAGAAAAATACGCCGAAGTCTATCCCGAGCTGGTCGCCAACGCGGCAAAAATCGAGGAGGAGCTTAACAAGGAAGAAGCCAAGTTCCTGCGCACGCTTGCACAGGGCATAAAGGAATTCGAAAAGGTTGCTTCGGGGCTTGCGGCTGGCGGCGTTATAGACGGCGTAACCGCCTTCCACCTGTACGATACGTGCGGCTTCCCCGTGGAAATAACCGTTGAAATGGCGGCGGAAAAGGGGCTGACCGTAGACGTGGAAGGTTACAATAAAGCGTTTGCCGAGCATCAGGAAAAGTCGCGCGCGGGCAGCGAGCAAAAGTTTGCCTGCGGACTTGCCGACCACAAGGAGGAAACTACCAATCTGCACACGGCAACGCACCTGCTTCACGCGGCGCTTAAAAAGGTCTGCTCGGAAGAGATTGCGCAAAAGGGCTCCAACATAACCGAAGAGCGGCTGCGTTTCGACTTTAATTTTGCCCGCAAGCTGACTCCCGAAGAGGTAAAGGCTGTGGAGGACGCGGTAAACGAGGTAATAAAAGCCGACCTGCCCGTGGTTATGCGCGAGATGACGCTCGAACAGGCAAGGGAAGAGGGCTTTACGGGGCTTTTCGAAAGCAAGTACGGCGAGGTTGTTAAAACCTATTCCATAGGCGAATTTTCCAAGGAAATCTGCGGCGGACCCCACGCGGAGAGCACGGGGCTTTTGGGGACCTTTAAAATAGCCAAGCAGGAAAACGTTTCCGCGGGCGTAAAGCGCATTAAAGCCGTGCTTTTAAAGTGAGTTTAAGCCGAAAATCTGCAATAACTATATTTATAAAACAGGTATAAAACCAAGTGGGACTAAGCGGGGCAATTTGCTCCGTTTTGCCTTTTGCGGCGGGGTTTAAAAAAATTTTCAAAAAACCAAAAAACTTTGTTTCCGCGCTCAAAACGGCTTGACATAAGTGTCATTTAATAATAAAATAGTTTTACATTGAACGGAAATAAAGAAAAAAGCGTGAAAATAGCGTCGGTTTCTCAGGGGGACCGATAAGGAGAAAGCAATGAAAACTTATATGGCAAATGCCCAGACGGTTGAAAGAAAGTGGTATGTTGTCGACGCCGCAGGCGTTCCTTTGGGAAGATTGGCTTCCAAGGTTGCGGCAATACTTCGCGGTAAAAACAAGCCCACGTTTACGCCCAACGTAGATTGCGGCGATTTTGTGATTATTTTAAATTCCGATAAGGTTGCTCTTACGGGCAAAAAGCTCGAAGATAAGTTTTACAGATATCACACGGGCTATATCGGCGGTTTAAAAGAGATTTCTTATAAGAGGATGCTTGCCGAAAAGAGCGACCTTGCCGTATACGAAGCGGTAAAGGGTATGCTTCCCAAAAATTCTTTGGGCAGGGATATGATTAAGAAGTTGAGAGTATACAAAGGTGCGGAGCATAACCATTCCGCGCAGAAGCCCGAAGAGCTTAAATTATATTAAGGTAAGAGGTAAGGAAATATGGCTAAGGCTAATTTGAAGAAAAAGTTGCAGTTTTGGGGAACAGGCAGAAGAAAGAAGGCAATCGCCCGCGTTCGTCTTATTCCCGCAGGAACGGGCGCCATTGTTATAAACGACAGAGCCTTTGAAGATTACTTCCCTCAGGGCTTGGTTCAGTATCAGGTTAAACAGCCCCTTGCGCTCCTGGGCGTTGAAGGCAAGTACGACGTTATGGTAAACGTGTACGGCGGCGGCTATACGGGACAGGCAGGCGCAATTCGTTTGGGTATCGCCCGCGCGCTGTTGCAGGCGGAGCCCGATTGCAGACCCGCGTTGAAGAAAGAGGGTTTCCTCACCCGCGACCCCCGCGCAAAGGAAAGAAAGAAGTACGGCTTGAAGAAAGCTCGCCGCGCTCCCCAGTTCTCGAAGAGATAAAAACACAAGGACATACGCAAGTATGTCCTTTATTTTTTGCGGTAATTTTTGTATGGGCGCGTAAAAGCGTTGCGCTTGCAATTTGTCAATGGTTACTGTATAATGTAATTATGTTAGAGTTCGGCGAAAGAATTTACAATTTAAGAAAGAGGAGCGCCCTTTCGCAGGAGGAGTTTGCCGACAGGCTGGGCGTATCACGCCAAGCCGTTTCCAAGTGGGAAACGGGGCAAAGCGTGCCCGATTCCGAAAAGGCGGCGGCAATGGCAAAATTTTTCGGGGTGAGTTTAGACTATCTTTTAAACGGCGAAGAAGCCGCAACACCTTTGCCTGCGGCAACTGCCGAGGGCGGGGCGGATAGCGTTGCTTGCGCCGCACAGCAAGACGGACAAGCCGTGCCGACAGTTAAAAAGCGCAGTTGGTTAAAGGCGTTGCTAATCGCCGCAATAGTTACCCTTTGCTTTATGGGTTTATGCGCGATTGTTACGTTTATATTCGCCCTCGTAGTTATGAAGACGGCAAACCTTGCCGACCCCGAAACTTTTTATATGTTGATTATCGTCGTCCCCGGTTGGACGGTTGTCTTTATAATAGCGTTTATAGTAAGCTTTGTAGTATTAAAAAAACGAAAAAAATGAGTTGCGCTTTTGGCGGTTTTTAATTTGTAACGTTAAGTTGACGGATTGCAAGGTTTTGTTGCTTGCGTTTTTCGCCTTTATTTAATAATATGGTAAAGGTAAAAATACTTTACACGAGGTGTTTATGAAAAAGAAATTTTTAATTTGCTCGCTTGCGGCTACGGCGGCGGTGTCCGCGGCGGCTTTTGCCGGTTGCGGTCTGTTTGGCGGCGGCGATAGCGATAACGGCGACGGCTCCGTCATTCAGAATAATATGCGTTTCGAGTTAAAGGACGATGGCACTTACGAGCTTGCCCGCTACGAGTATGCGGCGCTTGCCGACGGGGAGGACGCCGAAGGTAATTTTGTACCGGGGTATACGGGAGAGGGCGAAACGGTAACCGTGCCCGACGAGGTGAACGGCAAGGCTGTAACTTCCTTAAAAGCGTATGCTTTCGCCGATACGGGCGTAAAAGTCGTAACTTTGCCCGATGCAATTTCCGAATTGCCCGACAGGATATTCGAGCGGTGCAGTCTGCTTGAAGCGGTAAACTTTTCAGTTATAACGCGCATAGGCGAAACGGCTTTTATGGATTGCGCAAACCTTAAAGAAATCGCGTTTGAAAGCGGGCTGATAGAAATTGGCGAGATGGCTTTTTCCGAGTGTTCTTTACTTACGGATATAACTTTGCCCGATACGGTTACAACGATTGGCAAAAACTGTTTTTGGGAGAGCAGGATAGCAAGCATAAACGCAACGGGGTTTGAAACTGTTGGGGAAACGGCTTTTTATAATTGTAAAAATTTGACCTCGCTGAATATGCCAAATATTGTAACGATAGAAAACAAAGCGTTTTATTATTGCACTAATATCTCTCAGCTGACAATAGGCGCGCGGCTCGAAACGTGCGCGACGACGTTTGAAAACGTAACGAAGTTGAATATTGACAGCCCCGTGCCCGAGGGAATGTTGGGCGATAAGGTTGCCGAGGTTACTTTTGGCGACGGCGTAACAGCCATAGGCGACAACGCTTTTAAAAACTGCGCCGATTTGAAGAGCGTTGAACTTCCCTCAACGCTTACGGAAATAGGTGAAAACGCGTTTTACAACAGCGGACTTACTTCGATTACTATTCCCTCCGCGGTAAAGGCTTTAAGCAACGGCGCGTTTGAAGATTGCGCGTCTTTGCAGAGCGTAACTATCGAGGACGGCGTTGAAAGTATTGGCGAAAGTGCGTTTTATTCCTCTGCGATAACCGCGCTTTCTCTGCCCGCTTCCGTTGCGGCGGTGGGCGACGGCGCTTTTAAAAACTGCAACAGTCTTGCAAAGCTCGATTTTTCCGAGGGGTTGGTTACAATCGGCGCGGAAGCGTTTGCGTTGAAGGGAACGGAAACTCTGGAAATAGTTTTGCCGTCTACCGTCAAAACAATAGGCAACGACTGTTTCTATTACGATAAATATCAAAAGACCGGCATAACCGCAAACAAGTTGGTTATTAACGAAACTGTGGAAACGGTAGGCGAAAACGCCATAAAAAATTGCAAAGTAAAGGAGTTGACCGCTCCCGTGTCCTGCGGGCAGGACGCGGCAGTCGTACAAACTTTAACGCTGTTCGGCAACGGCGAAATCGGGTACGGCGCGTATTCTGAAATTACCGCGTTAAAGACGGTCAATTTAGGCGAAGGCATTAAGGGGATAGGCGCAAACGCGTTTAATGGGTTGGAGAAAATCAATCTCGGCGGCGTGGAATTTATAGGCGACGGCGGTTTGGGCGACCTTTCGGCTATAACCTATACCAAGACGGAAAACGGAGTTAAATATATCGATAATTGGGTAATAGCCACCGACTATTCGCAGGGCGGAGCAACACAGCTCGATTTGAGCGGCGTTAAGGGCGTTTACGGCGGCGCGTTTAAAAAGACGGAGACCAACGACACTTCGGTCTTAAAAACGGTCGCGCTTGTCGGCTCGGACAATACTTCCGCTTTGAAATTTATAGGCTCCCGTGCGTTCGAGGGGACGGGCATAACGGCGGTGGAAATTCCTTCAAGCATCCAAAGTTGGAGCTACGCGTTCGGAGGTTGCGCGGCGCTTTCTACAATCGCCTTGCAGAGCGGCGTGGAAAAGATTGCCGACTATGCTTTCAGCGACTGTGCAAATCTCAGCAGTATCAATTTATCGGCGACCGACGTAACCGAAATAGGCAATTCGGCTTTTACGGGGTGCCAAAAGCTGAGGCTGGTAACTCTTCCCGACGGAATAAAGAAGATTGGTGATTATGCGTTCTATTCCTGCAAGGAACTCATTTCTATCGACCTCAAAGGCACGGAGAAAATAGGCGAGTACGCTTTCGGAAACTGTACCGCGCTTACGGAAGCGGTTATGAATTCGGTTAAAGTTATTTCGAACGGCGCGTTCAGCGGTTGCGTTGCGCTTGCGGAGTACGACTTGCCCGCAACGGTTACGGAAATAGGTTATTCCGCGCTCGGCTGTGCGCAGACGGTTAATTTTGCGGGCGCTGCCGAACAGTGGCAGGCAATTGCTAAGGGCGGAAGCATAAAAGCCGATATATGGCATTCGCAAAACGATTTGAAGGTTGTGTTTGCCGACGGAGCGAGCATAACCCTTAAAAGAAGCAAATAAAAAGTAAATATTGCCCGTTATGGGTATAAAAGCATAAAACCGTCCGTTTTTACGGGCGGTTTTTTCGCTTTGGCGGGCAAGCCGGAAATAAAAGTCAACAGTAAACATTTTTTACGGTTAAAATATGTTTTTAAACAACAAAATGAGTGATTTTTTTACTTTTTTTATTGACAAGGCTGTTTAGCGGTGATAGAATAAATTTACTAATAATATAATGTTGAAAAACGCACCTTCTTTAATGCTTAAAAGAAGGGCGCGGTGCCTTGCGGCACCGCGCAAATATTTTTAAAGGTATTTAAGAAAGAGGCGTATTTCAAAAACAGGGAGAATTAAATGAATAAATTAACCAAGGTGTTGTCCGTGTTTATTATCGCGGGCGTAATCGGAACGGGCGCGGCAGGCATTGCGGGTTGTAAGAAAGACAATGGGCATACCCATAGCTATTCTTATACCGATAACGCCGACGGCACGCACAACGGAACTTGCGATTGCGGTAAGGAGCCCATAACCAACGAAGCGCACGTAGACGCCGACGGCAACAAAGTTTGCGATAAGTGCGACGCGGCTATTACTTCCGGCGAACAGCACACTCACAAATATACTTATACGGATAACGGCGACGGCACGCATAAGGGCGAGTGCGCGTGCGGCGAAGGCACGATTACAAGCGAAGCGCACACTTGGGGAACGGACGATAAGTGTACTAAGTGCGGCGTGGCTAAACCTTCGGAAGGCGAAGAAGATAAGTATATGGACGTAACTTATTCCGTAAACGTAACGGAAAAGTTTGAATCGGCTAAGACGGAAGCAGAAAGAAAGGTAAGCATATTTACCGTAGGTTCGAATACCGAAGTCCGCAACAGAACGAAGAACACAGTTTATGCTAACGAAGAAAACGGCGCTGAGGTTTCCGACGCGTCTTATACTAAATCCATTAAGCTCGGAGGAACTGCCGACGCGTTCTATATCAATGCTCCCGAGGCTGGCGAGTTGATTATTCACGTACAAAACGGTTCTTCGGGCGTAACAACCTGGCAAAAACTCGTGCTTACAAAGCCGGACGGAACAACGGAAGAAGTGTCTTATTCCGCGCATAATGCAAGCCCCATAAGAGAAGTTAAAATTCCTTTGGCGGCTAAGGGTAGGTATTCGCTTACAAGAACGAGCGGCACGTCCGATATTTTTTACGCGCAATTTAAATGCAGGGTAAAGGATACGCCTTTGGCTTCAATCGAAGTTGTGGGCGCGGGTACAACCTCTTACTTTGTAGGGCAGACTTATACGAAAGCGGGCATTGAGCTGAATAAGGTATACAGCGAAACGATGCGTACCGAGCCTTTGGAGCTTGACGACGCGGGTTTGACTATCGACTATTCCGCCGTAGATACCACTCAGTCAGGCATATACAAGGTTAATCTTACTTATAACGACGGGGAGAAAGATTATAAAGCTTCGATAGACGTAACGGTTTACGCGGTAGAATCTCTTTCTCTCGGCAAAAATGCTATTAAAGACGGAATTAAGAATTCTTACAACGGAATTTACGTAAATCAGCATTTGCGCGAGTTGTATATTTTGGGCGAGCAATTCTCATCCGAAGGCTTAACCGTAACCGTTAAAGGTTCGATAGGCGACGGCGCGGATAAAAAGACTCAGGATTTCCTGATAAATTCGGGCTACACTATTTCGGGCAACGATATATCTTCGGCGGGTAAAAAGACCGTAACCGTAACTCTCGACGGCACGACGGTATCGGATATATTCGAAGTATACGTAATCAGCGGAATAGAGGACCTTACGCAAGCCAAATCCGTTGCGGTAAAAGTTGACGCAATTATCTCGGATGATAACGTAGGCATAAAGAACGCGCAAAACGAATACCAGTTTAAGACTATCCATCAGGCTCTCGAATTCTTAGAGAATTGCGGTATTCCCGACGAGGCTGAAAAGACGATAACTTTGGCGGCTGGTCTTTATAACGAAAAGTTGGAAATAAACGTTCCCAACCTTACGCTTATAGGCGCGGGTACGGGCGAAACCGGTTATTCTATGATAGAGTGGGATAGCCTTTTCGGCGAAAGGGACGAAAGCGGATACGTTCATACTACGGACTCCACTTCTACGTTAAACGTACGCGAAAAAGCCGTCGGCTTTACAATGAAGAACGTAATCGTTTCCAATTACTTCAACTGCAAGGAGCACTTTGACGAGAGAATGGGCGAAGGGTTCAGCGAACACCGCGCGCTCGCTATGCTTGTACAGGCTGATAAGGTAACGGTTGAAAATTGTACTTTGCTCGGCTATCAGGATACTCTCGAATTGTTTACGGGCAGACACGTATTTAAGAATTGCTTGATAGAAGGCGTAACGGACTTCATTTTTGGTAGCAACGGCACTACGTACTTTACGGGTTGCGAAATAAGGCAAATTAAGCACGTTAAAGCAAATCAGGGCGGATATATGACGGCGTTCAAGGGCAATAACGGCTCGGGAACAAAGGTAACTTACGGCGCGATTTTCGACGATTGCGACTTCACCGCAGAAGAAGGCGTTCCCGAAGGACTCAGCGCGATTGGCAGAGCCTGGGGCGCGGACGCCGCCGTTATGGTTATGAATTCAAGGATAGGCGGACATATTGCAAAGAACACTTCGAGATATGTGGGTATGGGCGCCGGCGAACCTAAGGACGCGCAATTCTTAGAATATAATAATACCGGTGAAGGCGCGGTTGCAACTCCCGTGCAAGTAGGTACGGGCGAAGCGGCTAAAAATCTTTGGGACGTTCCCGCGGAGGCTGACGCCGCCAAATACGCGGACGTATACACGATTTTTGCAATGACGAACAATCAGGTTTCGTATAAAACTCCTTGGGCGGGCACTAACGAAAAGATAACTATAACGCTCGATGCGGGCGCGCTTGACGGAGCTTCAATCGCCGTATATAAAAACGTTAAACTTACTAAGGCGTTAGCCGAAGAGCTGTTTGCTATCGAAGGTTATGTTTTAACAGGGGTGTATACGAACGCGGAACATACGGATGCATTTGAATACGGCACCGCTTTGACCGCGGATACCGCTCTTTATGCGACGTACGAAGACGCCGACCCTACCGTAAACCAAAATATCAGCTACGTTTACGTTTCGGGAAGCGAAGTTAAGAGTCAGGGTAAAATCAAGTTCGAGGGCTTGGCTGCAAACGGCGACTGGATTAGATTTGCCGCCGATACGGACAGCATTCATTTTACCGCTTTAAAGGGTACGGTTGTAACCTTGGGCGTTTATAACGCTACGGCATCGTTAATGATAAACGACGGAACGGAGCGCGAGGTATTAGCCGAAAACGGCGCAGTAACGTTTACTGTTGCCGAAGACGGCGAAGTTACGATTAAACGCAAGGCGGGCGACGGAAACACTTATTTTAAAACTATTTCTATAATGGTTCCCGTTAAAGACAGCTACGTTTACACTTACGTAAACGACGGCAGAACCGACGGTACCGAGGAAAAGTCTGACGGAAAATTAGAGTTCTCCGGTTGCGTTGTAAACAACAGTTGGTTGAGATTCAGCGCCGACACTTCCTATATTAAGTTTGTGGGAGTTAAAGGTACGACTATAAAGATTAAAACTTACGATAATTCCGTATTGCTTGTAAACGGAACGGAAGTAACGCCCGTAGAAAAAGTTGCAACGTATGAGGTAACTGAGGACGGCGTTATTACAATTGCCAGAAAAGCGGGAACTAACCTTTACATAAGCGGAATAGAGTTCGACTGCCCCGTAACGGAAGTAACGTACACCTATACGTACGGCGGAGAGAACGACGCCGCGTGGACTACCGAAGGTAATCCTGTAACGACGCAAAGCACGGACGCAACTCCTGTTACGGCGTTAAAGCTCGAACCTACCAAGTGTCTTGTGTTGACGGCTACGGGAACAAAGGCAACCGTTTCTGCAACAGGCTTTACAACAAGTTCGGGCAATGCAAGCAAATTCCTTAAAATAGATTTTCTTGACGCTGGCGGCAACGTGGTTGGTACGTTGGAAGGCACTACAACGGCAGGAAAAGTAAACGGAGCATATACTTTTGAGAATAACGTAGTTACTGCGTCTGCGGAATTTGTCTCCGTTAAAATTTATTGCGGCGTTGCTGGTAAAGGTACAGGTTTGGTTAACCTTTCAATAACAGTAGAATAATAGATGATATTTAAAATTCAAGGGGTGCGGAAACGCGCCCCTTGAACTTTGTTTTTCGCGCTTTTGTCCGCATAAACGGCATATAAATTTTGTTTCAAATATTGCTTTTTCGGCGCGGATATATTATAATTGAATTAAGTATTGCGGTTTTGCCGCAGGGAATAATTTTAAGGGGAAAATAAATGAAAAATGTAATCGTAGGGCAGTCGGGCGGTCCCACTTCGGTAATCAACGCAAGTCTTTTGGGCGTATTTAAAACGGCTAAGGACAGGGGCGCCGACGTTGTTTACGGAATGGTGCACGGCATTAAAGGGCTTTTGGACAGGGACGTTGTGGACCTTTCCACGCACATAAAAAACGACTTGGATATGGACCTGTTGAAGCGTACGCCTTCGTCCTTTCTCGGCTCTTGCCGCTATAAACTGCCGGCAATAGAGGGCAACGAAAAGACGTACGAGCAAATTTTCGAAACGCTTAAAGAGCTGGATATTTACGCGTTCTTCTATATCGGCGGCAACGATTCTATGGACACCATAGACAAGCTTTCCAAGTACGGCAAAAAAATCGGCAGTCCCATACGCTTTATGGGGTGCCCCAAGACGATAGATAACGACCTCGCCATCACCGACCACACTCCCGGTTACGGCTCGGCGGCAAAGTATATCGCGGCAACCACCAAGGAAATTATACGCGACGGTCTTGTATACGACTATCCCGTAGTGTCCGTAATCGAGGTTATGGGCAGAAACGCAGGTTGGCTTACTGCGGCGGCGGCGCTTGCGCGCGGCGAGGACTGCGAGGGCGTGGATATGATTTATCTGCCCGAGCGCGTGTTCGACCTTGACGCGTTCATAAAAAAGACGGGCGAAATGTTGCAGCACAACCGCTCGATAGTCATAGCCGTTTCAGAGGGGGTTAAAGTGGCGGACGGCAGATACGTATGCGAATTAGCCGAGCACGTAGACTACGTCGACGCGTTCGGGCACAAACAGCTTGCGGGTACGGCAAGGTATCTGGCGGGTAAGGTTGCCGAAAAGTTCGGCGTAAAGACCCGCGCGATTGAGTTGTCATCCTTACAGCGCTGTGCGGCGCACATCACTTCGCGCATAGACGTAACCGAAGCATTCAACTCCGCGGGCGCGGCGGTAAAGGCGGCGTTCGAGGGCAAGACGGGTATGGTTGCCTGCTTGAAGCGCGTTTCCGAGGACCCCTATATGTGCATAACCGAGCTGGCTAACGTTTCCGAAATAGCCAACGTTGAAAAGAAGGTGCCTACCGAGTGGATAACCCCCGACGGCACGTACGTTACGCCCGAACTTATACACTATATACGCCCGCTGATACAGTCTGAAATTACGCCCCTTTGGGTGGACGGTCTGCCCAGACATTTAAGGCTTGTCAAATAAACGCGCAAGTTAAGGTCGATTGGCTTTTTTTAGTTTGCACGTTTAAAAATTAAATGTTATTTTGCCCGCCCGCGCCGTAGTGCGCGGGCGGTTTCTATTTCCTTACCCGCATAGAAATTCGTTCGTGCCGCTCTATTACGTCCGCCATAACGTTGTGTTTGGGCGGGCTCTCCTGTTGGGGAGGCGCGGCGTTCCGCCGTTCGGAAGTCTGTCGCTGTTCCGAAGCGTCGAATTGCGGGGGCGCAGTCGTCTGACCTTCCGTATTCTGCACGCCGCCCTGCTGCGCCGAAATTCCTCCGAGTAGTTTCAATAGTTCGAATAAAGCAAAATTTTCCGTGAAATATGTTCTCCTTTACTATAAATTTTATTTAAAATCAGCCGTTTTTTATTGCGTAAACGGCGTTATTGTTGTATAATTACAAGGTATAAGAAGCAGTGCCGTCTTTTCGGCGCGCCCGCAAACACCGTTTGCGGCTGTTACGGAGACATTATGAGTAAACGGTTTACTAAAATTATATGCACGTCGGTTGCGGCAATTTCACTTGCAACCCTTGCTTTTGCACCCGCTTGCCAAACAAAATGGACGGGAGTGTCGGTTAAGGATACCTCGCAATACGTTGCGGGCACCAACGGCGGCTTTGTTACCGAAACAAACGACTACGTCTATTTTATCAACGGCAAGGCGAACAATACCGACCAGAACAAGTTCGGCTCGGTTTTGAAGGGCTCGGTACAGAGAATTAAGAAGGACGACCTCAACAGCGGAAATTATTCCAACACGCAAACGGTAGTTCCCTCGGTAATTTATTCGGGCAGTTACAAAGCCGGACTGTATATCTACGACGGTTACATTTATTACACCACGCCTTCCACGCAGAAGAATACGGACGGCGAGGTGCTTAACTCCAACCTCGATTTCAAGCGCACCAAGCTTGACGGCACGGGCACTACCGACGGCTACATCTGGCAGTGTTCTGATAACGCGGTTGACTACCGCTACGTAAACGTGGACGGAACGGTTTATATTCTCTACGCGCTCAGCGAGAATCTGTACGGTACTTCGGTTACCAACATTCACTCGGTCAACTGCAATACGGGCAAAAACACCATTCTTGCCTACAACGTGGCGGGATATGCGTTCGACACGGTCGACGCCGAAAACCCCTACGCTTATTATACTATGAGCGTTCCGCAGTTTTTGGACGGAAGCGGCACCACGTACGCCTACAACCAGCTATACAGGGTAAGGGCGGACGTTACCGAAAGCCCCCGCGAGTACGATTTTTCCGACATAGAGGACTACGACGCTTCCAAGGACCCCGTATATATCAACCTCGGCGATTACGTTTTCGACGGCATAGGCAAGGTTGACTACGAGTCGGGCAGAGTTGGTCAGCTCAATTATTCCTATCATTATCAGAAGGACAAGCAGTATCAGCTTATAAACGACCCCTACACCTACGAAATAAAGTGGTATAAGGACGGCGTGCTTTACTATAACCGCAAGGATTCGAGAAGCACCAACAGTTTGTTTACGCTTTCCAACGAAGCGCTCGGCACGACGGACGGAAAGATTGACGCAAGTTGGGACGCGGTGGATAAAAACAAGGACCAAGCCGCGTTTATCAGCAAGGAAGTAAGCTCCGATTACACCTATTGCGAAATAGACGGCACGCTTTACGCAATAGACGCAAGCTCTTCGGGCATTACGAGAAGCCCTATCGAAAAAGGAAAGATGGGCGAAGCGCTTACGGTTTCCGACGCGGCGAGCGCAACGGTGCTTGCGGTAAGGGAAGAGCTGGGGCATACCTATCTTTACTACTCGGTAACGGGCGGCAACGGCTACACGGTAAACAGGCTTGCGGTTGACGGCAGCGAGGACGACTATCTCAAATATCCCGAAACCGTCGACGAGGAGCTGACCTATAAGAGCGTTAAAATTCTCGATTTAGACGCGTGTAGCGGCTGGTATATGCCCGAGTTTGTAGGCAACAAGTTGCTGTATGCAAGCGAAGCCGAGGGTATGACCTCCTTCAACTACGTTATGGTTTGCGACTTGCAGGGCGCGAACGGCATAATGACCAACAAAGAAATAGACGCGCTAAACGATAAATTCGAGGGCGTTACCGAGAAAATCGAGGAGTACGACAAGGAAGAGAACGCCGACGGTTCCAAGGCGTACGATGGACTTTCCAACGCGCTTAAATACCTTTGGTTCAGCGGCGACGTAAATTATATCGACGAACTGGTTAAGGCGTATACGGACGTTTTGGGGAAGGACAAGGAATACGCGTATTCCGAAGCTTCCGTACAAATTTACAAGGACTATGCCGCCGTTACCGGCGATTGGGAAGAATACGCCGACGACTTTAAGACGATTAACGGCGAAAAGGTTTACGCAAACTCCCGCAATTATTATTACTCCGTATTGGGCAAAATGACCGACGGCGACGCCAAGGCTATGCGCGGCAATTTCAAGACGGAGTATATGAAGAGCTATCCCGTAGACGACAGCACCTGGTGGCAGGGGCTTTCCGCGGGCGCTAAGGCGGGCTTTATCATAGGTATGGTTGCGTTGGGTCTGCTTGTAATAGGCGGAGCGACTGTGCTTACAATCTTCCTTATAAGGCGCAAGCGCGGTAAGGGCGAAGTCGTTGAAAGCAAGAAGATAAAAATCGACATAACGGACGATAAGGATATAGACGTTTACGGCGCGGAAGAGGGCGAAAAAGCCGAAGAAGAAGCGCAGGACAACGAGTAATATAAATTAAAGATTGAGCGGACGGGCTGAAAAATTCGGCTTGTCCGTTTTTTTTGCTTGCAAAGTAAATATTTTTGCAAAAATAGCTAAAATATTTTATTAAAACAGTTTACAAACTTTTTAAATACTAATATAATGTTACAGCAAAGAAAGAACGGAAAAACACGCATAACCGTTCTTGCAAGGGGATTTTATTATGGCGAAATATATTAAATGTCCGAGGTGCGAACTCAACTTTATAATCGAAGGCAAGCAGGACTATTGCGACGTGTGCGTAGCCGAAATGAAGGGTAGCAGGTTGCAATTTGCCGATTTGGAGGACGAGGAGCTGGAAGCCGAGCTCGAAAGCGAAGCGGCGGAGCTGTGCCCCGTATGCGGCGTAAATAATATGCGCTTTGGCGAAACGATGTGCGAAGCGTGCAAAAAACAGTCGGAATACGAGGACGAAATGGCTGACGACGACGAGCAGGACGAGGAATGGAAGAGTTACCTCAACGACGATACCGAGGACCTTTCGCTGGACGAGGAAGAGCTTGCGGAGGAGCTCGATGAGGTTGGCGAAGAGGAAGAAGAGTACGGCGAGGAAGAGGACGATTTCTTCGACGACGATTTGGAATCGCTCGATGATATAGAGGACGACGAAGAAGACGACGAGGACGATGACGACGACGATTTATTCTGATTGAAAAAATTTTTTCAAGGGAGGTTAATGCCTCCCTTTTTTAATGCCTTAAACCTTGCGCGGGTTGCCTGCGCGGCTGCCAACAGTGAATAAAATTAGTAATTTTTGGGAAAAACAATAGTATGATTAAACCGGAAATTACTATTAGCACCATTAAGCGCAACATACAGGACTGCTACAAAAAGGCGGTTACGGTAAAACTCAATCTCGGCAGAAACAAATTTGTAACCTTTCCCGCAACGCTGTCGGGCATATATTCCTCCATATTTACGGTGGAGCCCTGCGATAAAAATTTTTTGGGCAAAACGGCGTATTCCTATTCGGAAATACTGTGCGGCAAGGTATTTATAACTTTGGCTGAAAAACGGGCATAAATGATTTTGCGGCAACATATTATACTTTGTAAACAAAAAGGAGCTATGATATGTTGAAACCATTGCAGAACCAAGAGGGCTTGAATAAGCTTTCCGCGCAGATTAAAAGCCAGAGCGTTGTCGAGTGCCGTTTTCCGCAGTCGAGCGAGATAACCGAAGTTATCGCCGTGTACCCGCAGGTATCGGCGGTTTCGTGCGAGGTTTCATCGGGCAGGGTCAATTACAGCGGCAAGCTCGTTTTAACCATAGTATATTGCGACGAGGAGGGCAAACTGTGCCGTATGCAGAAGGGCGCGGAGTTTTCGCACTTTGCCGACGACGACACGCTTGCGCCCGCCCAAAGCGGCGTTTGCACGCTCACCTGCGATAAAACTACGGTCAAGAGGGAGGGCTCTTCCTTTGTAATCGCCGCAATCATTTCCGCGGATATAAACGTGTACGCCAGAGCCGAGCGCTCCTATATAAGCGGCGCGGAGGGCGCGTACGTAAGGACGGAGAGCGTCAGTCTTGCCTCCGCGGTATGTTTCTCCGGCGAGAGCGAGGTGGAGGACGATTTCGACGCCGACAGCGTAGTCGACGTGCTTATTCCCTGCGCGAAAGCCGTGGTGCTGTCCTGCGTGTGCGGCACGGGCGAGGTGGAAGCCGGCGGTGAAATTTACCTGTCGCTGTTTGCTATGCGCCAGCAGAGCCCCATATGTCTTGAAAGAATTATACCGTTTAAATGCGTTATTCCCTGCGATGACGCGTCGGCGGGCAGAAGAGCGGCGGCGCGGGCTGAAATTTGCGATTTGAACGTTACGGCAAACGTAAACGAGGACAGGGGCAAGTGCCAGATAAATTTTGTGTGCAATTTAAGCCTTAGCGGCTGGTTTGCCGACGAACACTCCGCGGAGGTGGCGGTAGACGCGTTTTCCGATACCAACGAGGTGGTCGTTACCCGCTCGGAAGAATTGCTCCCCCGTTGCGTAGACGTTAAAGTGTATTCCGAACGCGTAAGCGGGCTTGCCGCAACCAAGAGCAAGCTTACTTACGACTGTAAATTCCTTGCGGCGGCTTTGCCCCGCGCGGAGTGCGCTTTCAACGAGCAGAGCGGCTGCGTCGAGGGCGCGGTGAATACCGTGCTCATTTACGAGCAGAACGGCGAAATTAAGAGTACGGACGTAAATCTGCCCTTTACCGTCGCGCTAAGCGGCGTTGCGGAGCAGGGGCAGAGAGTGTTCGAGGACGTGGCGGTTTGCGGCGTGAGCGTGCGCCTTAAAGCCGAGGGAGAGGCGGAAGCCGAAGCCACATTGAAGATTTGCGCGACCGTCTGCGACGAAAAGAGCGTAAACTACATAACGGCTATGGAGGAAGGCGAAGAGGTTGAAGTAAACGACTGCGCGGTGTCCGTGTTCCTGCCTGCGGCGGGCGACGGGCTGTGGGATATAGCCAAAAAGCTTAAAAAGTCGCCCGAAGAGGTTAAGGCTTGCAATGCGGAGCTGGAATTCCCCCTGACGGGCAAGGAAAGAATACTCGTTTACAGGGGCAAAAAGGCGCAATAAGGCAAACGGGTTAAATGTATGGGCGCGCGGCGGTAAAAAAACCGCCGCGCGCAAATTTTTTGTTGCTATTTATTATTGAAAACGGCGCGGCGTTATGCTATAATCGTATTATGAATTACGCGCGGGTCAAGTCATACGCAAAAATCAATCTCACGCTGGATATTTTGGGCGTGCAGGGCGGTTATCATATGCTCGACAGCGTGGTTGCAAGCATTGATTTATACGATTTAATAATTGCTAAAAGGCGCAGGGACAAGCTTGTTACGGTTGCTATGCACGGTTGCGGAAGCGAGAGTATTCCGTACGAAGAAAACAATGCGGCAAAGGCGGCTGAAAGGTTTGTTGCGGTTTTTAATACGGATGGCGCGGATATAACCATATACAAAAATATTCCCGTGGGCGCGGGGCTGGGCGGTTCGTCCGCAGACGTCGCGGGCGTTTTAAACGCTATGAAAAAGCTGTACGCTGTCGACGATTTTGCCGCCGTAAAGGCGATTGCCGACGGCATAGGAAGCGACTGCGGCTATATGCTTACGGGCGGGTTCGCCCGCATTTCGGGGCGCGGGGAAAGGGTTGAAAGGTTAGAAAGCCGCGCGTTTAAGGCGAATATCGGTCTGCTTTTGCCGTCGGGCGGCGTTTCAACCGCGCAGTGTTACGCGCTCAGCGACAGTATTGGCGGCGGCGTTAGGACAAGCGCGCAGGCGGCGGAGGCGTTGCAAAGGGGCGACGCGGCGGCGCTTGGCAAAAGCCTTTCCAACGGTTTGACCGCCGCGGCTAAAAGGCTGAACGCAGGCGTTGGCGAGTGCATAGGCGAGCTTGAAGAGTTTGCCCCGCTGGGGGTGAATATGACGGGCTCGGGAAGCGGTGTTTACGCTCTGTTTGAAAACGACCAGTTCGCGCGGTACGCAAAGAGCAGGTACCGCGGTAAAAATACATTTATTTTGACAAAGACTGTAATACCGACCAAGGAGGACGGAAATGGCGGAAGAGAGATTGATTGACGCGGACAAGGACAAAAAGTACCGCATTAAAATCAACGCCGACGGCGAAGAGGAACTTGTTGTTGACGAGGGTGTGGAGCCCGTTGAAGAAGTCGTTCAGGAAGTGCTTTTCGAGGTTGAGGAAATAAGCGAGGACAACGAAGAAGAGGCGGTTATGACCCCCGAACAGCTTGCCGCCAAGCGCGAGCGGGAGGAGAGGGAGCGCGCGGAACGCAGGGCGAAAGCCGAGGAGCATTTGAAAAAGGCTTCGGGCGAGTGCGCGCTGTACAGGTATTCCACCGCCCTCGAAGAGCTTGAAGCGGCGGAGGAGCTTGACGCGGAAAACGGCGAAATTTACGCGCTCAGGCTAACGGCTTATACCCGCGCGTTTACCGACTATTCGCAGATTATTCCCGCCGCCGAGTGCGCGGAGGATATTAAACGGTACGCTTCGGAGGAGAGGAAAAAGGAGCTTTGCGAAAAGGCGGCGCCCTCCCTCGAACAGAACATTGCACAGTTGCGCGCGCAAGTTTCTTCTATGAACGAGGAGAACGAGCGCAAAAAAGCCGAGCGCGCCGTTAAGTTTAAAGACGACAGAAAAATCGCGCTTATAGTGTTTGCTTCGCTCGCCGTGCTGCTTGTCGGCTTGGTTGCGCTGTCGTCCTATTTTGCCACGATTATATACACCGTTTCCACGGGCAAGTATTTAATACTCACCTGCGTGTTCGGCGGACTGTCGCTCGTTGCGTTGCTCGCCCTTGCGTTTGCGGCGCGCTACCTCAATATCACCTGCCGCAGAGTTAAGCTCAACAAGCGCAATACGGCAACGCAATTGGGGCGCGATTTATTGAAGGAACAGGAAAAGCTTAAAGCGTTCATCGCGGTATATTCCGCGCTCAAAGGCGAATAATGGTTTATTTAGACCACGCCGCAACCACGCCTTTGGACGGGCGCGTGTTGCAGGCTATGACGCCCTATCTTACCGAAATTTACGGCAACGCTTCCAGCCAGCACTCTTACGGCAGAAGGGCGGCTAACGCCGTTACCGTGGCGAGGGATAAAATTGCGGGCATTATGGGCGTTTCTCCTTCCGAACTGTATTTTACCTCGGGCGGAACGGAGGCGGGTAACACGGCGTTAAAGGGCGTGTGCGCGGCTTTAAGGGGGCGCGGCAGGCACGTTGTGCTTTCTGCGTTGGAGCACCCCGCGCTAATTTCCGCGGCGAACGATATGCGGGAGTACGGCTACGAGATAACGCTTGTAAATCCCGCAGAAAACGGCATCGTAAGCGCGGAGAGCGTTGCGGGCGCAATTCGCCCCGATACGGTATTTGTCGGCGTTATGGCGGCAAACAACGAGGTGGGAACGATACAGCCAATTAAAGATATTTACGCGGCGTGCAGGGAGAGAAAAGTCTTTCTTTACTGCGACTGCGTGCAGACGGCGGGGGTGCTTCCGTTCGGGCTTTTCCCCGCGGACGGAATAGGATTTTCCGCCCACAAATTTTACGGTCCTAAGGGCTTCGGCGGGCTATATGTGCGGGGCAATTGCCGTTTCGAGCGGTTGATTTCCGGCGGCGAGCAGGAGCGGGGATTGCGCGGCGGCACTACTTACGTTGCGGGCGCTGTTGGTTGCGCGCGCGCCCTGGAAATAGCAGAACGTGAAGCGCAGAGCAACAACGAAAATATCCGCAGACTTAGAGATTTGTTCGTAAAGCGTGTGCTTGCGGAAATTGAGGGAACGCGCGTAAACGGCGATTTGCAAAACAGACTGCCATCCAACGCCAATATTTCCTTTGACGGGTGCGACGGCGAGCAAATCCTCTTTGCTTTGGACTTGGCGGGTATAGCCGTTTCCACGGGTTCCGCCTGTTCGTCGGGCGCGGTAACGCCCTCGCGCGTGCTTACCTCTATGGGGCTTGACGAAGGGCGGGTAAAGAGCGCCGTGCGGTTTACCTTCGGCAGGGGCAACACCTTGCAGGAAGTAGATTACGTAACCGTAAAGATTAAAGAGGCGGTTGAAAGGATACGGGCGCAAAAATATTGAAATATAAACGTTTGCGGGCGCAGTTTTACTGCGCCCGCTATTTTATCGTTTAGATATAAAAACAGAATTATATTTAAAAACAGAAGCGGCGCTAACCCTAAGCTAACGCCGCTCCCGTATGATAAGGGGGAAAATGAATGAACAAGTTTGTATGACGTTTTTGTTCGTCAACACATACTATTATACATAGCTAAATGGAAAAGTAAATTTTATTTTTCAAATTTTTTACCTTGCGGCAATTTTATTATATAACAACAATTAGTGATAAAATTTTTCATTTTTGAAGTTTTTTGTTTGATTATGACGAACAGGGGCGCAAAAACTACATAACTCTGCACAAAAGGCAGGCAACTATTGTGGAAATGAGAGTTGCGCACAAAATAATAATTATCGGCAAAGGGCGGCGCTGAACCTTGCATTTCGCAAAATAGACAACCGAAATATAGAACACCGTTTCGCTCGAACCGTACAGCACGCACGCGCATCTGCCTATATAGCTGTCGGCGCCGTGCTCGGTTATTATGTTCGTAAGGTAGGCAAGCGAGCCGCTCCCCGAAAAGGGTTTAATTAAAATGAGTTTGGAAAGCTCCGCGGGTACGCCGAGCGTGTTGAACACGGGCGCGAGCGCGTTTGACATTGCGTCGGAAAGGTGCGACCTTTCGAACAGCTCGCACATAATAAAGGTGCAGGCTAAAAGCGGAATTAAGTTGAATACGAATTTAACCGCTTCGCCCGCCCCTCGGGAAAACGACGAAAATACGTTTACCCGCTTGAATGCGGCGCAGATAAGCACTAATATGAAAAGAACGGGTATTACGTACCGCATTTCGCCCGCCTTGCCCTGCGCTTTGTTTTGGCTCTTATTTTGTCTATTATTATGTACGCCGCCGCCCCCGTAAACGTGGATACAAAGGTTGCTATTAGCGACGGCAGGGTTATGTCGTAAGCCGCCGCGCTTCCCGCCGCCGCGCGCAGGGCTATAACGGTGGTGGGAATAAGCTGTATCGAAGTGGCGTTTATTATAAATAGCAGATTTTGCGCAAAGTGATTGCCATCGCCCTCGAACGCTTCAACAGCCTTAACTCCGTACGGCGTAGCCGCGCCGCCGATGCCCAACAGGTTGCAACTTATGTTCATCGTTACGTCTTTAAGCGCTTCCTTGTTTTTTGTTTTAAAGAGTTTAGAGCAGAGCGGGGAAAGGAGCTTTGCCGCCTTTTCGGTTATGCGGCAATCTTCGGCAACGGCGGATATGCCCATCCATACTACGTAAATGGCGGCAAGCGTAAGGCAACACTTTGCGGCGTTTAGCCCCCCGTCAAGCATTGCGGGCAAAAAGTCCGACGGCGCGGTTATGCACATTGTAATTGCCGACAGCAAAAATATCGCCGTAAAAATTATGTTCATAGACTAATAATATTTGTCCGCGCCCCGTAATATTCTTTAAATCAATTTACTTTTAACGGCATATATGGTATATTTTTAGGTGAATAAAACCAAAAAGGGATATATATGGGAAAGGATAAAAACTATTATATAACTTCGGCAATCACCTACACCTCGGGCAAGCCGCACATAGGCAACACGTACGAGGTTATCCTGTGCGACGCAATAGCGCGGTTGAAGAGAATGCAGGGCTATAACGTTATTTTTCAGACGGGTACGGACGAGCACGGGCAGAAGGTGGAGCTTAAAGCGGCGGAAAAGGGCGTAACCCCGCGCGACTTCGTAGACGGCGTTTCCCAAATAATAAAGTCGATTTGGGACGGAATGAACGTATCCTACGATAAATTTATACGCACCACCGACGAAGAGCACAAGCGCGTTGTTGCCGATATGTTTAAAAAGTTTTACGATAAGGGCGATATTTACAAGTCCTCCTACGAGGGGCTGTACTGCACCCCGTGCGAAAGCTTCTGGACGGAGAGCCAGCTTGTAGACGGCAAGTGCCCCGACTGCGGCAGGGAAGTCAAGC
>CAJUHT010000021.1 GCA_910586035.1 uncultured Christensenella sp. | reverse complement strand
ACGTAGACGCCGACGGCAACAAAGTTTGCGATAAGTGCGACGCGGCTATTACTTCGGGCGAGGAGCACACCCATAAATACACATATACGGATAACGGCGACGGCACGCATAAGGGAGTTTGCGCGTGCGGCAAAGACACGATTGCAAGCGAAGCTCACGCGTGGGGAACGGACGGTAAGTGTACTAAATGCGGCGCGGTTAAACCTTCGGAAGGCGAAGAAGATAAGGTTGAAAGCGTGTCTATCACGGGCGAAGCAACCGTAAAAATGGGCGCAACATTGCAATTTACCGCAACGGTTACTGGCACGGGTAACGTGGCTAAAACGGTTATCTGGTCGGTTGAAAACGGCACGGGCGAAGCTACAATATCCGCAGAAGGCTTGCTTACTCCCGTAAAGGAAGGCGCGGTAACGGTAAAAGCTACTTCCACGGCGGACAATACAAAGTCAGCAACGAAAGAAATTACTGTTACAGGGTTAAGCGATTACGAAAAGCTTATGGCAAGGCAAGATAAGCTTGTTGCCGACGATTTCGAAACGCCCAATTCAAGATTTCCCGAATTTAACGGTTGGGGCGCGGCTGGCGTTTATACAAGCTTTGCGGTAAATAAAGATACTGCGGGAGCAACTACCCTAACGCACTATTCCAAGGCGGAAGACGGCAAAGCAGTTCAGGTTAATCCGGGCGCGGGTACGGCGTATACTGTATTCGATTTCGGACCTGCCGACGGAGTAATAGAGGGATATATTGAAGTTAAACTGTCCGAAGCGGCAAACAGCCAAACGTTTATGCAGTTCTTCGGCGATAGCACGGCAAAGACCAATTCCGAAGTGTTCGGTTTGAGGACGGACGGCGGAAAAATCAAGTACCGCTTAGACGGCGGCGCTGTTGTTGCGCCCATCGGCGACGTAGCTACTACTACCAATACCAATAACATATACTTTAAATTTGACCCTGCAACGCATAAAATGACGGTAAAAATCGGAGACGTTGTGCTTGTTGACGTGGAAACGACAATAAGCACGTTAAGCGGTTTCCGTCTTGCTTCCGGCGACGGTAATACCAGAACCGTTTCCGCCGACAACGTCGTTGTGTGCGGCGCTACGTTATCGGTAAGCGCCTACGCCGAAAAAATGAAGGCGAAACTTGATTTCGATTATTCCGAATACAGGTTAGACGGAGAAGACGGCGACTATAAAATAAACGGCGAGCGCGTTACAAAAGCTTATCAGGACGGAGTTGCGGCGATAACTGCGGCGTCAACGATAGACGAAGTAAAAACTGCCTATGCAACCGCAGTGGCAAATATGGCGGCGGTATTGAGCGACGCGGCGATTAAAGCGGCGCAGGACGAAGCTTGCGCTCAGCTTGACAGAGATTATCCCGCGACGAATTACACTAAGGAAAATCTTACCGACGACCCTAATTTCCCCGAGTATCCCGACTCGCAATACAATAATAAAGCGGCTTATGAAGCGGCAATTGCGGCGGCGAAAGAAGGTATCGCCACTAAGCTTAACCGCGCCGATATAGCGGAAGAGCTTGCCAAGCAAAAGCTCGAACTTGACAAGATTAAGACGGACAGTCAGGTAATACAGGCGAAAATAGCCGAAGCGCAACACAGAATAGAAGTGTATAGGGCTGACGAAATCGAAGCGCTGAAAGACGGCGAATTTACCGCAACTTATCTCGAAATAGTTAGGGCGAAGAAGGAGCAGGGAACGGAGCTTTTACCTCAATGGAGAACGGTTGCGGAAATCAACGAAAAGCTCGCCCATTTGCGTGAAAGAATAGATTCACTCATTGCAACGACCGAAATGACTCCCGAGGAAGCAAAGCAAGCCAATAAAGCCGAACTTGAAGAGTATGTTACCGATAAATTATCAACGTTTGACAGCGCGGACGAGGACGATAACGAGGTTATAGGATTTATAGAAGCGGCTAAGCAGGCGGGGATTGCGGCAATCGACCAAGCCGAAACGCGCGGGGAGGCAAACGCCCAACTCATTAAGGCGAGAACGACAGTAGCTCTTATAGCTACGAGGGGAGAAGCCGTACAGAGAATAAAATCGTATTCCGCAGATTTGAAGAAAGATTTTTATCTCAATACCGCCCTTGCGCTTTTCGACGCCGAAGCGGCAACGCATATAACAAACGCCAAGGCTGTTGAAATACCCGAAACGACGGGCGAAACTTGGGAAGAAGCGTTTGAAACGGCAAATCAGGCTATTACAGACGTGAGATTGGCGGCAAAAGCGGCGCTTGACGGCAAGGTTGCCGAGGCAACCTTGCTTGAACTTGAAGCGCGCGAAGCGTGGAGCGGTGAAGCTAATGTTGAAAAGTCGGAAAATAACAACTTTGTGGAGGGTAAACCCGCCAGCAATACGCCTGTCAGCGGAAAAACTTACGGCTCGTTTACGGTAAATAAAGGCGAGGGAAGCGACGTTAAATGGAATAAAAGCGGTTATTTGAGTATGTTTGCAAATAACACTATGACTATTGACGTCATTGCCACAGGCGCTAAATTGACGATTAAATATAGCAGTGTGTCCGCGGGCAGATATTTCAAAATAGTTGACCCTAACGGCAACCCTGTCGGAGAAGGAACGCCTACAACCGATAAGCATCCGCAAGCCGCAGGAGAATACGACGCTTCGCAGACAAATAAGATTGTAGAACTTACGTTGGGCGAAGCGGGCAAGTATACGATAACTTTCTTTGCCGGCGAACATAAAATGAGTGATTTGGGGCTCGTTCAAAAGGAAACCAAGCAAATTTCGGGCGTTGTAAACTCGCTTGCGGCTGTAAAGACGGGAAGCGATACGGTGGTAACCGCCGAAATAGAGCTTGAAGATAAGACGACCACAACCGTTACGCTTAATGCAAGCGAATATTCGGTAGACGGCGGCAAAATCATCTTCGGTACGGGCAAAACAGCGGCGGACGCAAATAAGTACAACAGCTGTAACGTACCCGAATAATACAATTATTAGCTAAAACTTATTAAACAAGCCCCGCGGCAAAATTGCCGCGGGGCTTGTTCAATTATTTGTTTCCGCCTCTGTTAGGGCAAGGTAAAAGTTTGCCGCGCCGTCTTCCGCGGGGCATCTTTCTTTTAGGGCATTTGCCGTCAGGGCACTCGTCGCCCTTGTTGTGCAAATTGTCGGGGCACTCGGGGCACCTGTCGTTGTCGCGGTCGGGGCAACCGCCGTCGGGACATTTATCGTCCTTTTGACTTTGAGTAAACTCCGTTCCCTGTTTAACGTTTGTCGTTCCCGCTTCACCGTTAGTGCAAGCCGAAAGGGGCAGGCACATTGCAAGCGCGGCGGCGCATAATAATTTAAGTTTAATGGCTTTCATATTTTCAGTATGCAATTGCTTGAAAAAAATATGCGCCCGTGCTATAATTTTGTTATCTGAATTCAAAGGTTAGCCTGCGGGTAAAGAGCTTAATATTTTCGGCGCATACATTTATGCGCTCGGTTAGGCTTTCCTCACGCACGGCGCGGAGGAGTTTTTTTATGCCAGAAAATCGCATTGCCATTATAAGTATAATTGTTGAGGACCGCGCGGCAAGCGTGCAAATAAACAAAATTTTATCCGATTGCGGCGATTGCATTGTGGGTAGAATGGGCATACCGTATAAGCAAAAGGACGTTTCGGTAATATGCGTTGTCGTAGACGCGCCCACGGAAACAATCAACTTGATAACGGGTAAAATAGGTATGTTGCGCGGCGTTTCGGCTAAGACGGTTACAAGCAAGAAATAAGGAGAAGAATATGAAAAAGATATTTGTCGTTTTAACAACATTGATTTTATGCGTAGCTTGCGCGTTTGGTATCTCCGCTTGCAAGCGCGGCGACAGCGGAAAAAGTTACAACGTTTACGTGCCCGACGGCGCGCCCGCCCTTTCCGTTGCGGGCATAGGCGCCGCCTCGCTCAACACGAAGTTTGACGTAAAAGTTGTTAAGGCGGATACGATAACTTCGTACGTGGGCGGTAATAATCCCCGCGCCGACTTTGCCGTTCTGCCCGTAAACGCGGCGGTAAAGCTTTTGGGCAACGGTGAAAAGTACAAGCTTTTGGGCACGGTTACGCACGGCAATCTGTTTTTAATGAAAAAGCAGGGCGGGCAAGATATTTCCGACAGGGAAGATTTGGCTAAGCTTACGGGCAAAACGGTTGGCGTTATAAACCTTGCAAACGTGCCGGGGTTGACTTTTAAAGTAATACTAAGCGACAACGGCATACCCTATAACGAGCTTAAAGACGGCGCGGAGGTTGCAACCGATAAAGTCAACTTGAAAAGCGTTACCGCGCAGGAAGCAACGCCTGCAAATTCCGATTGCGATTACTTTGTCGTTCCCGAACCTGCGGCAAGTACCAAGCAGGCGGCAACGCAGGGAAAATTGTCGTTTGCGGGCAATTTACAAACACTTTACGGCGGCGAAAACGGATACCCTCAGGCCGTGGCGGTTGCCCGTGAGGAAATTGCATCGTCAAACAAGACGGCAACCGATGAATTTATTGCAAGCTTTGCCAGCACGCGGGAGTGGTTGCTTTCCGAAGACACTTCCGCCGAAAGCATAGCCAACGCGGTGAAGAGTATGACGGAGGGCGATATGGCTCCAACGTTTACGGCGGCAAATTTGAGCAAGGAAGTTATATCCAACTGCGGAATAAGGTTTACGGACAACAAGGTCGGCAAGATAGATATTCAGCAGTTTATTAAAAAGTTAAACGCCGTTTCGGCAAACGCTTGGGGCGAACCCGAAGAAAAATTCTTTTATTGACGGATGAAAAAATTACTTTGCGATAAAAAATTTAATATTCTTTATTCTGCGCTTGCGGTTGCCTTAATGTGGGCGGTTTGGCTGATTGTTGCGGCGGTTGTGGACAACAGTTTTTTGGTTGCTCCCGTGGGTGAGGCGGTCAAAGAGTTTTTCCTGCTTTTTGCAAAGGCGTTTTTTTGGCGCGCTCTCGGTCATTCTCTTGCGCGTGCGGTTATCGCGTTTTTGATTTCTTTCGCGCTTGCGCTCGGCTGTTCGTGCATATCCGCTACATTCAAACCTTTTGCCGCGTTTATGCGCCCCGTAACGGCGTTTATGCGCACTCTGCCCACAATGGCGGTGCTGTTGCTTATTCTCGTGTGGCTTACGCCGCGCACCGCGCCCGCCGCCGTTGTGTTTATAGTATTGTTTCCTATGATTTACTCACAGCTTTCCGACGGAATAGCGGGAATAGACGGCGAATTGCTTGAAATGGCAACCGCCTATAACTTTAAAGCAAGGCAAAAACTTGCCTATATATACTGCCCGCACCTTGCCCCGCTCGCGCTCGAACAGGCGGGGGCAAACTTGGCGTTTGCGTTGAAGCTGACCGTTTCGGCTGAGGTTATGGCTTCTACTTATACTGCGTTGGGGGGGGTGTTGGCAGAAGCTCAGGCGTATATAAATCTCCCGCGGCTTGCCGCTATAACGCTTGTTACCGTGGCTTTGGGAATAGCGCTCGAACTTGCGTTCCGCTTTGCGGCTCAGTATTCGTTCGGTTGGAAAAGGGCGGCGAAAAGTGATTGATATAAAAAATCTGACTGTAAAGTACGGTGTTAAAACCGTTTATAATAATTTTAACCTGCAAATAGGCGGGGAGGGGGTTACCTGCATTTTAGGCGAAAGCGGTTGCGGTAAAACAACGCTTTTAAACGCAGTTGCGGGGCTTATTGATTACGACGGAGAAATTACTACCGTAACCGCTTCATACGTGTTTCAGTCGCCTCGCCTAATTCCCTATTTAACGGTGCTTAAAAATCTCACTTTGACGGGAGCGGACGAAGAAAGCGCGCTGAATTTGCTGAAAGCGGTGGGGCTTGCTGATAAAATTAAGGCGTATCCGCAAACTCTTTCGGGCGGAGAGGCGAGGAGAGTGGCGCTCTGCCGCGCGTTTTTAAAAAAAGCCGACGTTTTACTTATGGACGAGCCTTTTTCATCCCTCGATTTAAAGAACAAGCTTTCCGCGATGAATTTATTTAATAGATTGCGTGAGGAAGAGGGCAGGCGCGCGTTGTTCGTAACTCACGATATAGACGAAGCGCTGTACCTTGCCGACAGAATTATAATTTTGAATAACGGCGCGGTTGCCGCGGATATGGTCAACGATAATAATGCCCCTTTCGGAGCAAGTTCGGATATGCGTGAAAATATTGTAAATATACTGTTATCGGAAGCGGGGGAAGATATTACAAAAACTCCGTTAAAATGAAAACCGTCCCGCGGCATAAGCCGCGGGACGCATATTTTAAACGTTAAACCTGAACAGAATTACGTCGCCGTCCTTAACAACGTATTCCTTGCCTTCGCTGCGTACTTTGCCCTTTTCGCGCGCGCCAACAAGTCCGCCGCAGTCCAAAAGCGTTTGCCATTCCACAACTTCGGCGCGTATGAATCCCTTTTCGAAATCGGTGTGTATTACGCCCGCCGCCTGCGGAGCTTTTGTTCCGTTTACAATAGTCCAGGCGCGGGTTTCCTTTTCTCCCGCGGTAAGGTAGGAAATAAGTCCCAAAAGGCGGTAGCTCTTTTTAATCAATCTGTTTAAGCCGCTCTCTTTCAAGCCCAATTCCTCTAAAAACAGAGCGCACTCGTCGGGTTCAATCTGCGAAAGTTCCTCCTCGGTCTTTGCGCAAATTACCATAACTTCGCTTCCCTCTTTTTGGGCATACTCTTTAACTTTTACAACGTTGGCAATATCGTCCTCGGCTTTACCCATATCGAATTCGGATATGTTCGCCGCATAAATTACGGGCTTGGACGTGAGGAGGAAGAGGTTGTCCATAAACGGCTTTTCGCTCTTTTCGCACTCGAACAGCCTTGCGGGCTTTTCCTCGGATAAAAATTTTTCAAGCCTTTCCAACAGGGCAAATTCCGCCGCCGCTTCCTTGTTGGCGCCGCCCTTGGCGGTATTGCGGATTCTGTCCTGCCGCTTATTTACGGCTTCTATGTCGGCAAGGATAAGCTCTAACGTTATGGTGGTTATGTCGGCTACGGGGTCGACGGCGTTGCTTACGTGCGTTACGTTAGCGTCCTCAAAACAGCGTACAACGTGTACTATTGCGTCGCATTCCCTTATGTGCGATAAAAATTTGTTGCCCAAGCCTTCCCCGCGTGAAGCGCCCTTTACAAGCCCTGCGATATCTACAAATTCCACTATTGCGGGCGTAACCTTTTTGCTCGAATACAGCGCGGCAAGTTTATCCAGCCTTTCGTCGGGCACTGCAACTACGCCAACGTTGGGTTCTATTGTGCAAAAGGGATAATTTGCGGCTTCCGCGCCCGCGTGGGTAATGGCGTTGAATAAAGTCGATTTGCCTACGTTGGGCAGACCTACTACACCTAATTTCATAGAATAAAATTCCTTACGTTTATTTTAATCAATTATAATATAAACGCTTAAAAATTCAAAACGGTTTACACTAAAAGTTGCCAAAATTTTGCGCGTATGGTAAAATGTACGCAAACAAAACAGGTGTGTTATGAATTACAGGGAATATATCGCAAACAGAATAAAGGCGGAGGGCGTTTCCGCCAAGGAAATAGAGGAGGCTATCGCCGTTCCTCCCAATACGGATATGGGCGACTACGCTTTGCCCTGCTTTAAATTTGCCAAAGTTATGCGCAAACCGCCCGTTGTTATTGCCAACGAGTTGGCGGCGGGTATTGCTCCCGACGGCGTAATAGCCGAAGTTACGGCGGTAAACGGCTATCTCAATTTTAAAATCGACAAGGCGGGGCTTGCAAAGTCCACGCTTGCGCAGATTGAAGACGAGGGCGACTTTTACGGCGCTTCCCGCAAGGGCGCGGGCAAGACGGTCTGCATTGACTATTCTTCGGTAAATATAGCAAAACCCTTTCACATAGGGCATCTTTCAACTACGGTGCTTGGTAGCGCGCTGTATAAAATTTATACTTTCCTCGGCTATAACGTGGTGGGCATAAACCACCTCGGCGACTACGGCACGCAGTTCGGAAAGCTCATTTGCGCATATAAGCATTGGGGTGATAAGGCAACCATAGAGGCGGGCGGTATTCACGCAATAAACAATTTATACGTGCGTTTCAACAACGAGGCTACGGAGGAAATGGAAGCCGAAGCCCGCGAGTATTTCCGTCTGATTGAAAGCGGCGATAAAGAGGCGAACGAAATTTTCGAGTGGTTTAAATCGCTTACGCTTGCCTACGTAAACAAAATTTACCGGCGTTTGGGCGTAAAGTTCGACAGCTATAACGGCGAAAGGTTTTACTCGGATAAAATGCAACCCGTTATCGAAGAGCTTGAAGAAAAGGGGCTGTTAAAGGAGAGCGAGGGGGCTAAAATCGTAGATTTGGAAGAATACGGTATGCCGCCCTGCCTTATTTTACGTTCGGACGGCGCTTCGCTGTACGCCACGCGCGACTTAGCCGCGGCATATTACCGCAAGGATACTTACGATTTTTATAAATGCCTTTACGTGGTTGCATATCAGCAAAACTTGCACTTCAAGCAAATCTTTAAGGTTTTGGAGCTTTTGGGCAAAGATTGGGCGAAGGATATGGTGCACGTAGCGTACGGTATGGTTTCGCTCGAAGACGGCGCGATGTCCACCCGCAAGGGCAAAGTCGTCTGGCTTGAAGACGTTATTGAAAAGTGCGTGGAAAAGGCTTATACGGTTATCAACGATAAAAATCCCGCCCTTGAAAATAAGCGCGACATTGCCGAAAAGGTGGGCATCGGCTCGGTAATTTTCGGCGCGCTTTACAACAATAAAATTAAAGATATAGTTTTTTCCTACGATAAAGTGCTAAGTTTTGAGGGGGAAACGGGAGTATACTGTCAATATACCTGCGCGCGCGCAAACTCCGTACTGCAAAAGGCGGGAGAAGAGCGTTTTACTCTGCCCGAAAACCTTTCGGTAGAGCCGCAGGAATACGAAGTAGTTAAGACTTTGGCGGCTTTTCCCGAAGCCGTTTGCGACGCCGCGGAAAAATACGAGCCGAGCATAATAGCGCGCTACGCCGTGGACTTGGCTCAAAAATTCAATAAATTTTATTTCGACTGCAAAATTTTAACCGCAGAACCCGCGGCGAAGGGCTTCCGCCTGCAACTGACGAAAGCCGTTTTGCAAACGCTTACAAACGCGCTCTCTCTGTTGGGAATAGGCGTGCCCGAAAAGATGTGATTTTTATGTACAAAGCGGTTATTTTCGATTTGGACGGCACTTTGCTGGATTCAGTCGACGACATAGTTTATACGCTAAATCAGACGCTGGAACAATTTTCGGTTGCTCCCGTTTCGCGCGAACAGACTGTGTCATACATAGGCAACGGAGCAAGCGAACTTGTGCGCCTTGCGATAGGTTTAAAAAACGAGGGCAGGCTTGCGGAAATTCTCGCCTGCTATAAAAAAGCATACGCCGCAAGCGACAGCTCGCGCACCAAGGTTTTCGAGGGTGAAATGCAAGCCCTTTTAAAAATGCAAGCGGCGGGGGTAAAGCTTGCCGTTTTAACCAACAAGCCGCACGCGGTGGCGGTAAAATCAATCAAACAGTTTTTCGGCGGCTTGAACTTCGATTGCGTGCAGGGGCAACAGGAGGGTATGCCTTTAAAGCCCGCGCCGCAGGGGCTGTTGAAAATAATTGAAGATATGGGCGTTTCCAAGCGCGAATGTCTGTTTGTGGGCGACGGCGAAGCCGACGTTGCCGTGGCGCAAAACGCGGGCGTAGACTGCGCGTCTGTGTTGTGGGGGTACCGAACCCGTGAACAACTTGAAAAAATTGGCGCAAAAATTTTTGTATCTTCTTTCGGGGAGTTGCTCAAAATTATTTTATAAATATTTTTAAAAAATTTGTGTTTTATTATTGATATTTAATCTTATTTATGTTATAATAAAAATACAAATAAATTTAAATTAGGAGTGTTTAAAATGAAAAGATGTACAGTTTGCGGCGCTATTGTTGCCGACGACGTTGAAGTTTGCCCCGTATGCAAAGCTAAAACTTTTGCTCCCGTTGACGAGAGCAAAACCGTTTATGCCGCCGAGCACCATATTGGCGACGGCGTATGCGACGATAACGAAATAATGGAAGGGCTTCGTGCTAACTTTGCTGGCGAATGCACGGAAGTAGGTATGTACCTTGCTATGTCGAGAGTTGCCGACCGTGAAGGCTATCCTGAAATTGCGGAAGCTTTTAAGCGTTACGCGCTTGAAGAGGCTGAGCACGCCGCTAAGTTTGCAGAACTTCTCGGCGAGGTTGTAACTCCTTCTACAAAGCAGAACTTGGAGCTTCGCGCGGCGGCTGAAACGGGCGCTTGCGAAGGTAAAATGGCTATCGCCAAAAAGGCTAAACAGCTTAATCTTGACGCTATTCACGATACCGTTCACGAAATGGCAAAAGACGAAGCAAGACACGGCGCAGGCTTTGCAGGATTATTGAAAAGATATTTCGGCAAGTAATTAAATTAAATAAATAATTAAAGAGAGTAGGTAGTAATACTTACTCTCTTTTTTAGTGGAATAAAAGTGGAAAGTTAATTTCGCTTTTACTGAGAATTACCCTAAAAGTGGAAATTGAAATAGTGGAAAGTACTTATAATCAATTTTTAAGTGGTTTTTTGCCTATTGTATCAATAAATTTTCTACTGTCCTATGGCGGTCTAATAATTTGGTTGACTGAATACTTCATAATTTTTTCTCCTGTAATACTAAATAAAAAAGGGCTTTTATTAAGCCCTTTAATTGATTTTTATAATTTGTTCTATAAAGTTATTTCTTTTATTTATATAGGTATTTATAACTGCTGTTTTATTGATTAGTTCTCTCGGGTGATTAGTCTTATATTCTTCAATAATAAATTTAAAGATGGTATCTTTTCTTTGCATATAAACGTGATTGCTTAGTGGGTTAGGTTCAAAATAGTTATTTGCCTCTTTAATGTTTCGTCTATATAATTGTGGTAAAATTTTATTGTTTATAAAAAGTTTATGGTTATGCAAGTCTACCCTAATATGTTCTAAACTGTTATTCTGAAAGCATTTATGATATTCTGTATCTATCAAAGTTGATGGGTTAGTAAAAGATATTTTATATGCTGTTGAGTTGTAAACTATACCATATTCTTTAAGCTTTTTATTTAATGAATCCTTAAAAACTTTATAAGGATAATTTTTATAAAATTCATATCCATTTTTACAATTATAGTCATCATATACTTCTTGACTTTTTTCTTGTATTAATTTTGCTGTTTCTTCATTTGCTGGAATTGTTGGGCTAAGAGTAGAAGAGTTTTCAGCAAAATTAATTAAATATATCTCAGAAAAAACAATGTTATATTCTACCAAATAGTCAATTGTACGGGAAAACGCGTGATTAATAATTTCCCAACAGTTATCTCGAAGTTCGTCTAAGACCATTTTGCTAAAATTATCTAAGTTACTTGGGTTATAGAACCAATCATTTGAAAACCCCAATATATTAAATAGTGCGTATTTATCTAAGACTGCAAAATTTTCATTATTGTATCTTTCAGAATATAGCAAATTAATAATCAGTGGATATGTGTGTTCTGCATATTTGGATTTTTTCTTTCTTTTGATTTTTTTAGGTGGTTTAGGTGGGGTATATATTTCTTTAATTTCAATTATACTCTTATGTTCTATTTTAGAAAAATCGCAATATCTTTTTAATTCATTTGTCATAGAATCTTTTGATGATTTGGAAGTAGCTTTTTTATAATCAAGATGTAAAATTTCACATATCTTACGGAAATTCTTATATGTTCTAATTCCGTTATTAAAGTTGTCTTCGATTATGTAAAAATATTCCTTAATATTTTGCTTAGTAATAATAAGTTCTGTATTTTCCATATAGAAACCTCTTTGTTGAAATTTTTAGTATATTTTAAATGACCCATTATAGACAATCATTTTAAGAAAAATATTTATATAATATACATTAATAATAATAAGACAAATAAGATGTACTAAATTATAATCATTATATCACAAAATTGCCAAAAGTCAAGAAAATCATATTCCTAATTTTTGAGTGTTAAATGGCACTGCTCGCTTCGCTCACGTGCCATAGATTTATTAGGAAAGTGCTGACGCACTTTCTAATATATCTTGTACCGAAAGCAAGGGGCTAATTTACATTATTGAGGTGCATTTTATTTTCATAGAAAGTAGCTTTTAATGTGCTTAAAGACTTAACTCAAATTTCAAACTTTTGAGGCGGTAAATGAAGTTTATAAGGCTTAAAGGGGGAGAATAGGTGATAGTTACACTTATATTAAAGTCATTTTTTAAAAATTAAATTGTTTTGTTAGTGCTATTGTTTTGCGAAAAGCGGAAAGCCGCACGGCTTTCCGCTTTTCGATATAAACCAAAGCATTGACAATTAATTTAGATTATGGTATTATTTGTACATACCACACAACTCAATAATGTCAATAGGGGTGCTATATGCCAATAAGCACTTCCTTTCTCCTATTGGCGGAGTTGTGTGGTAACAATGTGGAATGTGCTATTGGGTGCGTTCCATTGGGGGCGCACTTTTTTTATTGCCCCGAAAAAATTACATAAGAGGGGTGGTAAAAATGTGAGAATAATTTTAGTAAAAGCAATGAACAAAATCATAAAAAAATAGGAGAAAATTAAAAATGAAAAAATTTAAATATGTTTTAGTTGCTATTGCATTAATATTAATATGTTCTTTTAGCTTAGTAGCTTGTAATAAATGTGAACACATTAATAAAACAATGATAGAAAATACGGCTACTTGTGAAAGTGACGGTGAAATATCTTATAAGTGTAATGATTGTAATAAAACCATTATTGAAACAAGCAAAGCAAAAGGACACGATTATAGTGTTTTTGTAAAAGATAGTGCAACTTGTACAGCTTCAGGATATATAACAAATAAGTGTTGTCGTTGTAATTCCACAAAAGATGTTTTTAGTGCTAAGAAAGAGCATAATTACAAAGGTGCAAAATGCAGTATTTGTAGTGGTTTAAATCCTGATTATGAGAAAGTAACCGTGAGTTACTCATCAGGAACTTATAGGTATAGTACAATTTTTGAACGGTTACTTGATTTTACAAAATACAATTTGACTTGTCGAGTTAATGTTACCGAAGCAAGTAAAACTACATCATTTTCCGTAAGCGGAAATTTAAATAAATTTTCTTTAAAATCATTTAGTGTAGCTATATATGATAATAATAATGTGTTATTGGGGTCTGGTGGTATAATTTTGTCGCCTACGGGTCCTTCATCAATTGTATCAAGAGATATAACATTAACAAGAGCAATTCAGTCTAATGAAATATGTTATATTTCAATAACTACAACAGCATAAACTTAAAATTGAAATGACATAATTCCTAAAAAGGAATTATGTCATTTTTAATAATATTTTAATTAGGGTGATGAATAGCGTAAATAAAAATAATAAGCATAATTAAAAGTCCTAAAAACATAATTCTTTATCCTTTTTGATTTTTTATTGTATTTAGTGTAATTCTTTAAGAATCCACACAATTGTGTAGATTGCCATAAGCCATATAACTATTGCTAACATTTTATTGATACTCCTTATTATAAATTGTCTATTTTGTCTTTCAGAATTTCTATGCCGTTCTTTGATACGGCAAGATAGTATTGCTCTGTAACACGCCCTGAACCGTGTCCCATTTGCTTACAGAGTAAATGAGTAGGGGTGTTTAACTCGGCAAGTCGCGTGCCGTATGTATGGCGTAAGTAATGGTATTTAAAGCTGATTCCCAAAGTCTGCTTAATTACTCTTGTATGATATTTCATTGAGTTTACAGTCTGTATTTTGCCGTTAGAAAGTGTATTTACAAGAAGAGTGGAAGCGGCTAAATTTCCGTTGGTATTTATAATCATAGTTTGGTTTTGTTGTCTTTGGGCGGTAAGAGTTTTTTCTGCCTGTTGGTATTGCTCGTAAGCTTTGAGTAGGTACTCTTTCAATTTTTCATTCATAATGATTGTGCGCTTTGCGTTGCGTGTTTTAAGCGGTACGAGCTTAATTAAACCGTCTTGATATTGCATTTGTCTTTCAATTTTAATTACATTATTTTCAAAGTCAATATCGCTCCATTTAAGCCCGTAGCACTCGTTTATACGCAGTCCGCAGTATCTGCCTAACATATAAGCGGTTTCGGCGTTAGTGTCTTTAAAATAACCGTCAAGCTGTTCTAATTCAGTGCTATTGAAAATTACAATGTCTGTGTCTTCGTCAACTTTCATTTTCGGCATACTTATTTTAGTGCTTTTATTCACGCACAGCATATTGTAAATTTCAATGTCAAGATAATTTCTTGAATACGCTTGACCGAAAATCAAGTAAAACATTTTCAAAAAACTTTCAACGTATTTATAAGCTCTGCCGTCATCATAGTAGAGAGTGGCAAGGTAATCGTTTACTTCCGATACGCTTATATCGTCTATAAAGCGTTTGCCGAACTTGCGTTCTATGTGGTTATTCCATAGGCTGTCTTGCTTTTTAATAGTGGCGTAGGCTTTACCTGCTCTGCCTGTCTTGCAATACTCTTTGTAAATGTCTTTAATAGTCATTCGGGGCTTGTCGGCTTTCTTATAGAAATTACTGTATTCTAATCTGATAGCTGTTTCCCTTGCCTTGATTGCGCTCTTATCGGTTTTGAGTGGTTGCCCGAATTCGTCTTTTGTTCTTTTTATATCTGTTTTGTTTCCGTTGATATTAATGGAAATTCTAAAACCCCATAAGCCGTTGGGGAGTTGGTAGATGCCTTTTTTATTGTTTTTTGACATAAAATTATCCTCCAAAGTGTGAATTTAGTGGACTTTTTCAATTTTCCTAATTTGATAAATTCAGTAAAGTGGAAATTCACTTTCTCTTAAATAGCAAAAAACAAGGCAAAATCAATGATTTTACCCTGTTTTTTGGCTGATTTTATTAAGTTTTGATTATAAGCTAAATTTTCAGTACACGAAACAATCCCAGACGAAGCAAGACACGGCGCAGGCTTTGCGGGTCTTTTGAAGAGATATTTCGGCAAATAAGCTAATAAATATAGTTTTATTACGCCCGACGCAATAAAAATTGCGCCGGGCGTTTACTTTTTTCTTACCGTAACACTGGCGTGCGGATAAGCGTATAATGAATTAAAGGGCAAGGGGGAAAACCTTTGCCATAATTCAAAAGATAAGGGAAAAGTAATATATGTGTTTCTTTTGTAATTCCTGCAATTGCCGTTCGTGCGGTTGCGGGTTATTGAATATGTCGGGTAATTGCGGTTGCGGCTGTAACAACAACCGCTCGGGCTGTAACTACGGTTCCAACAACTGCGGCTGTAACGTTTGCCGCCTTCTGTCCGTTTTGGGCGGCTGCGGTTACAATTTTAACCGTTGCGGCGGCAATAACGGTTGTAGCGGCGGGTATAATTCCTGCGGCGCCAGCGTAGCGTCCTCTCAGGGTTGCGGCTCTTACGACGAATACTATGCGGCGCAATACGGCTTAACCTACGTAAATAACAGTGGTTGCGGCTGCCAGAAGCATTGTTGCTGTCATAGCCGCTGTAATTGCGGTTGCGGCGGTTGGTTCGGTTGCGGTTGCAATAACCGATAAACCTTAGCGGCGGGGAGCGGCGGGATAGCCGCTCCCCGCTTTTACTTTGGTATAACGTTTAAAATTAAGCTAAAAATAATAGTATGCGGTCGGTATTTGAACATTACAGATATTTTTCCGATAAACGGTTTTCCACTCTTGCGGGAACTCTCGTTTATTTTCTGTTAATGTCGGTTACGCCATTTCTCTTCTGGCTTGCTCTCATAGTGGGCGACGTAGATTTCAGCCGCATAATGTCAAACGAACTTTTCGAAGCGGTTGCGCCTGTACTCGAATACTTGCAGACTTCGGCACAGAGCGCCACGGGTAGCGCGGGGATAATTTTAGCGGTAACTTCGCTTTGGTCGTCAACCAACTTTTTTTATCACCTAAGGCGTAGCGGGGAAATTATTTATGACAGCAAATTAAAGAGGGGAGTAAGTTTAAGACTTTCGTCGCTCTTGGCTGTGTTCGCTACGATATTGTTGGTAGCTTTTGCCGCGGCTGTTCCGTTTTTGAGCTATAATGTGCTCGAAAATTTGATGCCAAAGCTTATTGCCTGGCTCATTTCGCTTGTATTCATTATAATGGCGTCGTTTTTTATCGCGTATCTTTTAAATATTTTCGCCTGCCCTTATAGGTTGGGATTTGAAAATACCTTGCCGGGGGTATTGCTTACCGTTTTATTGTGGCTGATTTGCGCAACGGGATTTACTGTGTATTTAAACTTTGCCGACCCGCAAAAGCTGTACGGCGCGGTTGCGGCGGTAATAGTTTTTTTGCTCTGGTGTTACCTTATGGTAAACAGCCTTGTTATCGGCATTATTTACAACGGCAAATACAGCGGGTTTATAGAGGGAAGAAGATTGCTCAATTAAAAAGCCGCCCATATAACGGGCGGTTTTATATTTGCTTATTTTTAATATTTTACGGTGCAACCGCAGGCGAGCGCGCCCGGACCTATATGTACGGCAACGCTCAAAGACAGCGGGTCTACAAATTTCAGTTCGCAGTCGGGGAATTCGGCTTTCAACTCCTCGGCAAATTCCTCTGCTTCCCGTTTGCACTGCGTATGGGCGACGCCTATCGTCATTTTGCCCTGTTCGCGCAAGGCTTTGAAACGCGTGTCTAAATCGTTGCGCAACGCCGCAATCATAGTTTTTTTAGCGTCGCTCATTTTTCTTACCTGAGCGTACTTATCGAGGACGGAGCCCTGAATTTGAAGCACGGGTTTAATCTTTAAAAGCGTGCCTATCGCGGCAACCGCGGGCGTTAGCCTGCCGCTTTTCTTTAAAAATTTGAGTGTGCCTACGGCTATGTAAATGGAGGAGCAGGCGGCGGTGTCGTTCAACCAATTATAAATTTCTTCCGCGCTTTTTCCCTCTTCAAGCATTTTAAGCGCGTCGAAAACCGTCTGTTTCTGCGTTATTGAAACTCTGTGGTTATCCAACGCGTAAACTTTGCCTATAAATTCGGGTTCGGTTTCCGCCATTTTTTTGATTGTAAGCGCCGTTTGCGAAAGTCCGCTCGAAAGAGGCATATATAAAATTTTATCGTGCGTTAAAAGCAGTCTGCGCCATCTCTCGGCTACGTCGAAAGGGTTGGGCTGGGAGGTTGCAACAGAAGTATCGGGGTTTGTAAGGCTTTCGTAAAAACGTTCCTGTGTAAAACCTTCTTCCTCGAAAAACTGTTCCCCGTTTACAAGGACGGGTGTGGGCTGTATTTCTATGCCCAACTGTGCGGCTTGCTCAACCGTAATGCCGCAGTTGCTGTCCGTAACTATCGCTGTTTTCATATTCTTTCACCTTAAATTCAGGCGGCGTTTTTGTTTCGCCTTAACTTGTATTTTATAAAAGCTGTTTGCAATTTGATACAAACAGCTTCAACTTTTAATATTTGATTGACGTTGCGCAGGCAAGCGCTCCGGGACCTATATGGCAGGAAACGCTGAGCGACAGGGGGTCGATAAAGTCGAGTTCCAAATCGGGGAAACGCTCTTTAAGTTCGTCGGCAAAAATTTTAGCTTCCTCGTAGTTGTCGGTATGCGCTACTGCAAGGGTCATCTTTCCCGCCGCGCGCAAGTCGGCAAACCTCGTCTTTAAATCGCTCTCAATGGCGTTCATCATAGTCGTCTTTGCGTCGGCAACCTTTCTCACTTTGGCGTATTGGTCGAGTTTAAACCCTTGAATTTGAAGCACGGGCTTAATCTTTAAAAGAGTGCCAATCATAGCGACGGCGGGGGTAAGTCTGCCGCCCTTTTTAAGATATTTAAGCGTATCGACCATAATGTAAATGGAGGACTGCATCTTGGTATCCATAAGCCAATCGCGTATTTCTTCCGCGCTCTTGCCCTCGTTTACCATTTTTAACGCGTCTATAACGCTCTGGCGCATCGTTATGGAAATGCGCTGGTTGTCTATAACGTAAACCTTGTCCTTGAACTCCGTTTCCGCAAGATGGGTAAGAGTGCGGCAGGTTTCGGATAAGCCGCTGGACATAGGTATGTGAACAATTTTATCATATTCCTTCAAAATTTCGTTCCACAGCTCTCCAACGTCGAAAGCGCTGGGTTGAGAGGTGGAAACCTGTGCGTCGGCTTTAAGCTTCTCGTAAAAAGTTTCCTGCGTCAGCGTCAGGTCCTCGAAAAACTGTTCGCCTTCAATAAGTACGGGCATAGGCACGACGTGTATGCCAAGCTCCTTTGCCTGCGACTGCGTGATACCGCTGTTGCTGTCAGTTACTATTGCCGTTTTCATAAGCGTAATTAACCCTTCCGAAAAAAATATGGATATATTATAACAGTATATTGTTGACTTGTCAACTGTTTTGTCTATATACTCAAATCTCAGCAACCGCCTCTATTTCGACAAGGCAACCTTTGGGAATATCTTTTACGGCTACGCAACTTCTCGCTGGGGAGGAGGTGAAGTATTTTGCGTATACTGCGTTGAACGAGGCAAAGTCGTTTATGTCAGCCAGAAAGCATACCGTTTTTATTACTTTATCGATAGACGAACCGGCGGCTTCCAACAGAGCTTTAACATTTTTGCAGGACTGTTCGGTCTGCCCCGATATATCGTCGGCTTCCACGTTTCCGCTTGCTGGATTTACGGGGATTTGCCCGCTTGTAAATATTAAATTGCCGACTATTTTCGCTTGGGAGTAAGGTCCTATTGCCGCGGTGGCTTGATTTGTAGATACCGTTTTCATAATTTTCACCTCTTTTATTTCAAAACTTTAAAGCCGCTCTTCGTCAGGCTGTCTTTAATTAACTTAATGTGCGCAAAGTCCTTTGTTTCAATCTGTAATTTAAGGTAACATCCGTTAATTGCCGTGCCCTCGTTGGTTCTTTCGTGCAGTACCGCGGTAACGTTTCCGCCGCACTGCGCTATTATTTCGGAAACGCCCACAAGCTGACCGGGTTTATCCATAAGCTCCAAAGTAAGCGAGCATTGCCTGCCGCTCATTAAAAGTCCGCGGTTTATAACGCGCGAAAGTATGGTAACGTCTATGTTTCCGCCCGAAATCAGGCAAACGACTTTTTTCCCCGCAACGTCGGGCAGTTTGTTGAAGAGCGCCGCCGCAAGAGCAACGGCGCCCGCGCCCTCGGCAATCATTTTCTGTTTTTCAATCAGCGCGAGAATGGCGGCGGAAACCTGGTCGTCGGTAACCGATACAATGCCGTCCACGTAGCGTGAACATAAATCGAAAGTAAGGTGTCCCGGCTCTTTAACGGCAATACCGTCGGCAACGGTGGAAACGAAGGGGAGGGTTTCTATTTTTTTGTGCTCCAAAGAATTGAGCATACTCGGCGCGCCCGCCGCCTGAACGCCGTAAACGCGAATTTTGGGGTTAAGCGATTTTATGGCGAACGCCACGCCCGAAATTAGTCCGCCGCCTCCGACGGGCACGATAACCGCGTCCGCGTCTTTAAGCTGTTCGGCAATTTCCAGCCCGATAGTGCCCTGACCCGCGATTACGTCCTCGTCGTCGAAGGGGTGTATAAAGGTGTAGCCTTTTTCGGCTTTAAGCTCTTCCGCGCGGTTGTGCGCGTCGTCGTATACCCCCGGCACAAGCACGACTTCCGCACCGTAGCTCTTTGTTGCTTCCACTTTGGATAGCGGCGCGCCGTCGGGCATACAAATAATAGATTTTATGCCGAATTTTTTGGAAGCAAGGGCTACTCCCTGCGCGTGGTTGCCCGCCGAACAGGCTATAACGCCCCTCGATTTCTCTTCATCGTTGAGTTGCGAAATTTTGTAATACGCGCCCCTGACTTTAAACGAGCCCGTAACCTGCAAGTTTTCCGTCTTTAAATATAACTCGCAACCGCTTTCCTTCGAGAGGACGGGGGAGTAGATTAAATCGGTTTGCCGTATAGCTTCTTTAAGCGCGTAATTGGCGTGATAAACTTTATCGAGTGTCAGCATAAATATTCCGCCTGAATGTTGTTATTCACTCAATTATACAATAAACCGCATAAAAAGTCAACAATTAGCCGTAAAATGCGTATATATATTCATAGTTAAAATAGATAAAAATTCGGCAAAGGGTTTTCCTTTGCCGAAAAGTCAGTTTAAATTTTATGCCGCCGTATTGAAAGTTACGTTGGATTTCTTTAAATAACCGTTGTGTTCGCCGATAGCAATTTTATCCCACTGTTCCTCGGCGCCAGCATAAAATATAGCCGAGGTATCCTTTAATGAGAATGCTCCGTAGCCTATTTCTTTTAAGGAAACGGGCAGATATAAGCTGGTTATAGGGCATCCGCCGAAAGCGCCGTCGGCAATTGTTTCCACCTTATTACCTATCGTAACGGCGGTTACGGAAGTGCATTGGTCAAAAACTTTATATCCAAGCGTAACCACATTGTCGGGAACGTTTACAAGTTTTAATTTCGCGCAATTCATAAAAGCGCTGTCGCCGATTTCGGTAACGGTCTGGGGCAGGCTGAAATATTGGCTGTTACCGCCTTCGGTGGAAACGCGCAAAAGTTCACTGCAACCGCTAAAAGCTTTTCTGCCTATCGAAGTGAGATTTGACGGTAATTTTACTTCCGAAAGCGAAGTACAATCGGAAAAAGCGCTATCGCCAATCGTTTCAACCTTTTGCGGCAAGGTTATGCTTTGCAACGCTTCGCACTCAGCAAAAGCCTGATTGCCTATGCTTACAAGATTTGCCGGCAGGTTGACTGTCATAAGCGGATTGGAAGCAAACGTATGCCCCTCTATTTGCGTAATACCGTCGGGAATAGTAATTTCTTTAAGCGCGCAACCGGCAAACGCCCCGTCGCCTAAGAATTTAAGGTTTTGCGGCAACGTTATGCTGTCGACAGGACAGTAGCTGAAAGCGTAATTGCCTATGTCTTCCAAACTGTCCGGCAAAGTTACGGTTTTTAAATTTAGATTTTCGGCAAAAACGAAGTTGGCAAGCGCGGTAACGGGCGTGCCGTTTATGCTTTCGGGTATATCAAACGTTGTAGCGTTTTTGTCTTTTACGGAAGTTACCGTGTATTTATTGTTTTTAAGCGAATAGACTACGCCTTGCTCGTCTTCGTAGGTTTTTTCGCCTCCACCGCAACCTGCAAAGCAAAAGCCGACAACGGCGAGTACGGTAGCGGAAAGTAAGTATTTTAAAGCTTTTTTCATACAAATTCCTCCTGCAATAAAGATTGGTTAGCGTTATTTTAACAAAAAGCGGAAATAATGTAAATAGTTTAAGTGATAAATTATTAAAATAAATATCCGAACGCTCAACCTTAAAAAATAAATTGCGTTCGGATATAATAGAGTTGGTAATGATGAATGATAAGTGGCGTATTGAAACGACGAAAATGGTAGCGGACATACACAGAGGGAGAACGCTAATTACATTACCGCCATTTTAATAATAAGTAGCGCGTAAGCGCTTCGGTTGGGTTGACATACGCTTTACAGAGTGGTAATATATATTCAACTAAACGGACAGTTCGTTTGCGCCATCCTGTCGTTAAACAAAACCAGGGCATCTGAATGGGGATAGTCTTTTTGGGTGCAGTCGTTTTGTTACGGCTGTGCTTTTTTGCGCAAAGGGAGAAATATGTATTATTTAAAAACTTCGGCGTGTTTTGACAGCGCGCACTTTCTTCACGGATATAACGGCAAGTGCGCAAATATTCACGGTCATCACTGGATTGTGGAAGTAAAGATAAGCGGCGGCAAATTGCAGGGAAGCGGCGAAAAACGCGGTATGCTTCTGGACTTCGGCGATTTTAAGAGGGCGGTAAAAGAGCTTGCGGAAGGTTTTGACCATACGCTTATTTACGAAAAAAACACCCTTAAACCTGCAACGCTTGCCGCGCTCAAAGAAGAAGGGTTTTCGTTGGTTGAAACGGATTTCAGACCCACTGCCGAAAACTTTGCCGCGTACATATACTCCGACCTTTGCAAAAAGGGTATGCCCGTTTTCAGCGTAGAGGTGTACGAGTCGCCCGAGAACTGCGCGGTGTACGGTGAGTAATATGTCCTGTTTTAAAGTTGCCGAAAAGTTTGTAAGCATAAACGGCGAAGGTCCGCGCGCGGGCGAACTTGCAGTTTTTTTGCGGTTTTGCGGTTGCAATCTCGATTGCAGCTACTGCGACACGCGCTGGGCAAATACCGCCGCCGTTAAATACGAGCTTGTTTCTGCGGAAGAGCTTGTTGAGTACGTGAAATCGACCGGTGTAAAAAACGTTACATTGACGGGTGGCGAACCGCTTTTGCAGGCGAATATTGCGCATCTTATAAAACTTCTGGGCGAGGCGGGCGCGGAAGTAGAAATAGAAACCAACGGAAGCGTGCCGTTGAAAAATATCGTTTCACTTGCGCCACGACCCGCCGTTACCGCCGATTATAAACTTCCTTCAAGCGGAATGGAAAAATATATGCTGACAGAAAACTTTTCTTACCTTACGTTACAAGACGCGGTTAAGTTTGTGGTTGGTGATATGTGCGATTTGGCGCGTGCGGAAGAGATTATAAACGGGTACGGACTTAAAGAAAAGTGTAGGATTTATTTTAGCCCCGTGTTCGGAAAAATCAAGCCCGTAGAAATAACGGAGTTTATGAAAGAGCGTAAGCTTAACGGCGTACGCCTGCAATTGCAATTGCATAAAATTATCTGGGAACCCGATATGCGCGGGGTATAGGAGAAAGTATGGATATTAAAGAAATAGAAAAACATATCCGCGGGTTATTGGTCGCCATAGGCGAAGACCCCGACAGGGAAGGTCTGCGCGAAACGCCCGCCCGCGTGGCGCGAATGTACGAAGAAGCGTTTGAAGGAATCAAATATACCAACCGCGAAATTGCGGAAATGTTCGGAAAAACTTTCGAAGTTCCGTCCGACCCGAATTCCAGCGGCGCGGTAGTCATAAAGGACATAAGCGTGTTCAGCTATTGCGAGCATCATATGGCGCTTATGTACGATATGAAAGTAGACGTGGCGTACGTTCCGCGCGGAAGAGTGCTGGGACTGAGTAAAATCGCGCGCATCTGCGATATGGCGGCAAAGCGGTTGCAATTGCAGGAGCGTTTAGGACGCGATATTGCCGAAATAATTTCGCTTGCGGCTTTATCTCCCGACGTCGGCGTCAGGATAGAAGGTTGCCACAGTTGTATGACTTCGCGTGGGATAAAAAACGTATCGTCAAAAACGGTTACCAAAACTTACTTCGGTGCGTTCAAAGACGATGTTTCCCTGCAAAATCTTTTGGGGGATAGGGTATGAAAGCGCTTGTTTTATTAAGCGGCGGCGTGGACAGCGCAACCTGTCTCGGTCTGGCGGTTGAAAAATACGGAGCGGCGGAAGTTTCCGCCCTTTCCGTTTACTACGGTCAGACTCACAGTAAAGAACTCGACGCCGCGCAAAAAGTTGCCGACTTTTACGGCATTGCTTTAAAGCGGCTTGACCTTTCGGTCATATTCGAAGGTTCGGACTGTTCGCTCTTGGCGGATTCGCCCAATAATATACCTCTGCAAAGTTATGCAGAACAACTTTCCGTAACGGGCGGCAAACCAGTTTCAACTTACGTTCCTTTTAGGAACGGACTGTTTCTTTCGGCGGCGGCAAGCGTGGCGCTTTCTCACGGGTGCGAGGTGATATATTACGGCGCGCACGGCGACGACGCGGCGGGCAACGCCTATCCCGATTGCAGCGAAAAGTTCAATTCCGCTATGGGCGAAGCTATTTACACGGGTAGCGGCGGACAGCTTAAAATTCTTGCGCCGTTTGTAAATTTGAATAAATCTCAGGTTGTAAAAATGGGAATTGAGCTCGGCGTTCCGTATAAATATACTTGGAGCTGTTATTCGGGCGGCGTAAAACCTTGCGGCGAATGCGCTACGTGCCGCGACCGCGCCGCGGCATTCAAAGCCAACGGAATAGAAGACCCTGCGATAAAAGGAGAATAATATGCCAAGAGAAAAACAGAACGAAGGTATTACATTGCTCGGTAATAACAACACTAAATATCCGCAGACTTACGACCCGTCAGTTTTGGAAACTTTTGCAAACAAACATCCCGAAAGAGATTATTTCGTAAAGTTCAACTGTCCCGAATTCACAAGCCTTTGTCCCATTACCGGACAGCCTGATTTTGCCACAGTTTATATTTCGTACGTGCCGCGAGAAAAGATGGTGGAAAGCAAGTCTTTAAAGCTATATCTTTTCGGATTCAGAAACCGAGGCGACTTTCACGAAGACTGCGTGAACATAATTATGAACGACCTTATTGATTTGATGGACCCTGCATACATTGAGGTATGGGGCAAGTTTTTGCCCCGCGGCGGAATTTCCATAGACCCCTATTGCAATTACGGCAAAAAGGGGACCAAGTGGGAACAGGTAGCCTGGGACAGGCTTTCGCACCACGATATGTATCCCGAAAAAATCGACAACAGATAATAAAAAAGCGGACTGAGGTCCGCTTTTTTTAGAGTATGCCCCTTTTCGTTCAATGAGTGGCAAAAATCCTTTTTGTTGTGTCTAACTCAAAAATATGGATAATACAAGAAAAAGAAAATCAAATCGCGTCGTGGCAAGCGTCATAATGCACAAAAGGGCAACTAACGAAAGAACGCCTTAAAAAGGGCGTTTTTGCATAGAAAAGACACACGCGAAGGAGTTTTATACGCGTAGTTAGAACGAGCCAACTGCCGAACAAAATACGTGGTCGGCTTTTTGTTGAGTGAAGGATTTTTGCTTTTTTTGGAGAAAACATGTTATGTGAATTAAAAGTATTCGGCAGGAAGCGAAGAGTCTTTACGATAAAGAGAAGAAGAGAAACCGCAATTTGTTGCAACAGCAGTTTAATCCTTTAAAGCCCAATCAAGTATGGGTAAGCGATATTACGATGTTCAGGTTGAAAGAAAAGAATTTTTATATCTGCGTAATTTTAGATTTGTATTCCAGAGCGGTAGTAGGTTATAAAATCGGAATAAAGAACAGCACGCAATTAACAAAAAGCACTTTTAAAACAGCATACATAAACAGACAGCCGCAGAGCGGATTGATGTTTCACTCGGATAATGGTGGAAACTATTGCTGTAAAACGTTTCAAACGTATTTAATAAAACTGAATGTAGAGCAGTCCTTTTCAAGACCTTATGTTCCTTATGATAATTCGGTAATGGAAAGTTTCTTTTCATCTATGAAAAGGGAAGAGCTGTATAGGCGTAAATTCAAATCCGAAAATGAGTTTCATAAATCGGTTGACGAATACATTATTTTCTACAATGAAAAGCGACCTTATTATCAAAACATTTACAGAACTACTTTTAATAAAGAGCAAGATTATTATGCATCCATAGAACAGCAATAAGACATAAGGGGTTCAGATATAACTTTTCAGCGGTTTACGTTGCAAAATTGCGCTTTTTAAGAAAAGCTGTCCAAATTAGAATTTGTATAATTTAAACGAAAAAGCCCGTAAAACGGGCTAAAACTGACAAAAATAAAAGAACACTCTATTGATTTTGGACTCATACGGTTCAAAACTTAATAGAGTGTTCAATTTTTTCGATTTTTTGAAATTTTTTTCGAAATTTTTTTCGAAAAAATGTTGAAAAGTTAAAAAAAATATGTTATACTTAACTAAAGTAGGGTAAAAACATTGCCGAAAACCGTAAAGATGATAAGTAAATTGTCGAGATTTACTAATTTTTTTGTGCATAGACGCTGTTACGCATCTTATGTGTTTGTGCGGTATAATGATAGATATGTATATATTGTGTAACTTATTGACAACTTGCGAGCGGGCTTTGTGTATTCATACATAAAAAAACGCAAGGGATATCCCTTGCTTGCGTTGGGACAACGCAAGCAATACGTTTTATCAGTTAAGTAGAGCCAAAAATTTTTGAATAATAAATGTGTAATAAAAATATTGTGATATAAGGTGTTAAACGAAATGCCTTGTATCATTATGTTGTTACTTTTTTTGGGGGGATAGGAAAATGAAAACAACTTTCAAAGGCTTTGCGGTAGGCAACATTTTGCGCAACAAAAAGCTTTACGCAATTGTTGCGCTGATAGTGGTGTTGATTTGTACGCTGATTTTCAGTTTATCGTTCGTAACGCCTAAAATTGCAAACGCAATTGATACGGACGCGAGAAGCACTTTGGTAGGCAAGTGGTCCGCCGATTCGTCTCCGAATAATACGCCTAAAAATTATACTGATTTCGATAGCGCGTGGAGGACTGCAACAACCGGCACGGGAAAAAGCAGCTACATAAAATTAGAGGGAGATATCGAAATACCCGCAACGTCCACGACAAGAACGTTGAACGGTAACTATGTAAAGCTTGACCTGAACGGACACGTGATTACATACACGGCGTCAACAGGTTCGGTATTTGCAATTGTTGACAAAAATAACAATGGCGGACTGTATATTACAGACAGCAATCCCAACGCAGTCAACACAATTAAAATAAATGATAAAGACGTTACAATTCAGGGCGGCGTGATTACTGGCGGCAAGGGTTATGAGGTAACCAATGCTCCGGGTAACTTCTATAATGAGCAAGTTTGCGGCGGCGCAATTTACGTCGATAATAAGTCCTGCGTTCTTGTAATGGACGGCGGTACGCTTGCGGATAACACGGCTGAATACGGCGGCGGTCTTTTCTCTCGCGACGGCTACGTCTTTATTGAGGGAACAGCAAGAATCGAATATAACAGCGCCACTTACGGCGGCGGTCTTTCCACAGGTGCTTCAGGCGTCGTCGGTTTTGCCGGTAGCCCCGTAGTAGCCAATAATACAAACAAAGGCGGGAACGAACTCAACAACGTATACGTCTTTAATAATAATAAAATTGAAGTGTACGACTCTTTGACGCCTGCCGCTTCAATTGGCATTGCGTACAACAGCACAGGCTCGATACAGACTAGTCCATCCTTTTTGCAGAATTATCAAGGCGGTGAAGGAGATATCAACGATTACTTCATTTCCGACGCGGGGTACGCCTTTAAATTGGAGAACGGTGAGGTTTCTATAGATACAAGCTCTACCGCCACCTATAATGTATATTTTGTCGCGGATAGAGGCGGATCGGTCGATAAATCTTATTTATCTGTTTCAGCCTCTTATCCGATTGAAAAATCAGGCAATACTATCACAATTAACGGAAACAAGGTAACAGCAACTCCCGATACAGAAAATAGGTACAACTTCGGCAGTTGGGAAATTGTCGGAGCAACGGATGACAATAAAACTCAGCGCGGTACAACCATAACTGCGCATTTTACTCAGGATATAACGATTACGGACATTGAAGTAACTGAGCCGACAAAGTCATATACCGCATTCGATTCGGTTGCCAAAGAAGATATAACCGTTAATAAAGTATTTTCGGACGGCAGTAAAGAGTTGACTGACAACTATACGATTTCGTATCCGGCTGAAAGTTCATATCTTCACGCCGGCTCACAGATAGTGACCGTTACATATTCCGAAAACGGCGAGAAGTATAGTAAAACTTTCGAGTTAGAAGTTGCTAAAAAGTCGACTGAGGTAACGTGGCAATATAATGGGGAAACTACAACTTCCGCTGAGAGAGATTTTAACGGCACAGGCGACAGGAATCTGATTACGCTTACCTATATCGCCGCGGAGAATGACAGCTCTGCGGATAATGGCGTTTGTTCATTAACTGCGCTCGATAACAGGGTTCAGATGACTTACAGTGGAGGTAATGCTTCGAGTATAAAAGACTCGGGCACATATACTTTCCGGCTCGACTCTGATAGCGACTACGAATTTGCAAACAATGAATTCACTCTGACGGTAAAGCCGATAGAAATTGATCTGTCAAAGGATTATTACTGGACGCTGAACGGTCTTACAGATAATGATAATTCGAGCGATTTACGCGACGGTTACGTTTATAAGGACGCGGATAATAACTACTTATACTTCGAACAAGCGGTAGATACGACGGGATTGACCCTTGTAGCAGATAACGTCAAGTGGTCTATCGTAAGATACAGAAATACAGTAGTTACTATACGGCTCAACGGCGGAAATATTCCAACCATAGCAGGGACTTCCAATCCGCGTGCGGCTGTAAAGTATACTAATAATACCGCCAGCGATATGGGTGAATACACCGCAAAGGCGGCAATAAGCCTTAATGATACGGTTAACTACGTTTACAGAGCAAGTGAAACCGATTACACTGACCGTGGAATGACGATAAACGTTGCTGACGGCGGTAAATCAGCAACCATAACCAAGAAGTGGTATATCGCGCAAATCAGTAACGGCTTGGTTGACCCCGAAGACAGTACAACGGAGTACGGCGGTATCAGCGGTTGGACGTTCGGAGGGGAGTGCACGGCAAAAGCTCCCAAGCTTGAAGTGGGCGGAACTGAGTTGATTACGTTTGACCTGTATTTCGGAACGGGTAACGACGCGACAGAAATCGCTAAGCAAATTGTCTACGGTGATTTTGGTACATATATCAACAATTCTATGCCCGCCAATTCTTACTCATTGGTTGTGCATGTCGGCGCATATACTTCTGACGACGGTATAACGGCGCAAAGCTTCAGCCGCACGTTTACGTTCACTGTTAAAACGGCTGAAATGAACGTATCCGACGCAATAAAGGGAGAGCTTTATTCGTATACCTATGACGGCGCAATGCATTTGCATAGCAACGCGGCTCCTTCCGCAACGATTGCAACGACAAGGGTAGGAATTTGGGCGAACGAGGACTACAATGAGCTTTATGACACGGCGGCTGCAATAACCTATCGGTTGGAGCGTTGGGGCAATACGCACAACTTCCTCACGGAAGATGAAATGGGTAATCTTGCGTCAGGAAGTAAACCCGACGTTGTTGAAACCGATAAGACTTTTACGCACGACGGCGTGAACGTTTACGGTTATAAAGTTTACTATCAGCTTAATGCGAAAAACTATGCAACGTACGGCTCTTTGGGTTATGACGATTACTATTTCCTTGTTGAAATCACAAAGCAAGAAGTAGACGTGACGAACGTTAAGTTTACCGACGCCGCGTATACAAAGACTTATAACAATATCAACTATTACGACACAATTATTAGTGATTTGACGATTGCGCTTGGCGGTAACCTGAGCAGCAAAATCAGCGTGGTTTACGGCATATCAGGCAAGGACGGCAGTCCTGTAAACTCCGTTATCAATGCGGGTACGTATACCGTAAAGGCTACAATTACCCTGCAAGACGCCAAAAATTACAGCCTTAGCGACGGAGGTACGGGCGCTGTTCAAGTTGTAAGAGAAAAGACAATTACTATTGACAAAGCAAAATATGATTTGAGCGGTATATCGTTTGCAGATTACACAATCGAGTATGACGGACAAACGCACAGCATTACCGTAACGGGCGAGCTCCCTACGGGGCTTGACGGTATAAAAGCCGAAGTTGTTTATTCCGCAAAATCTACATATGACAGCAAAGATCAGTTCGGCTATAACCAACAGCAAAACGTCGGCGTCTACACTGTGTATGCGTATATACGTTCGAACAGCGTAAATTACTATGACCCTTATTCGCTTGAAGGCGAAGGAAAATACAGCGCAACGTTTACAATTGAACCCGATTTCTCGGGATTGGATTTTGAGAAGACCGAGTACGAGTTTGATTATAACGGCAAATCCCATACGGTAGTAATCAGCGGTGTGCCTTCTTATGCAGAAGTAACTTATACCTATATAAAGGACGGTGCGCCGCTTGACGCAGGTAAAGTTCCCACTGACGCGGGTACATACACTGTAACTGCTACGCTTACTTGCATCGGCAATTATAATGATTATTATCCCGCTGAAACGATGAGCGCGACAATCGTAATCAATAAGGTGGATTGGGATCTCGGCGCATACGGTTTCGAACAAACAGAATACACTTTTACTTATGAACCCAATGTGGTGCACAACGTAAAGCTTGAAAACGAAAACGGAGTTACCGTTACTTATGAGTATACCAAAGACGGCAGTCCTGTAAGCTCCGTGACCGACGCCGGTACTTATACCGTAACTGCTACAATTACAAAAGCGGGCGACGTTAACCATAACGATACGTCTAACAATGTTACGGCTACTATAACTATTTCGCGTAAAAATTATAGCGTAGACGGCGTTAATTTCGACAAGACCGAGTACGAGTTTGAATTTATCAATGCCGACCATACGAGTGATATTGTCGTTACAGGCAATTACGACGAGAAGATAGTAAGCGTGGAAATTGTATTCAGCAAAGACCAAATTATCAATGCCGGCAGCTACACCGCAACGCTCAAATTCGAATTGAAAGATGAGAATTACACGCTTACAGGCGCGGAGGGAAAGACGGTAAACATAACCGTGAAGCCCTGTGAAATCGATCTTGCAGACAACTATTACTGGACGCTTGATCAATACGGAAGTAACCTCCTTACCGGTTGGGTTTACAAAGACGCAAGCGGCAAGTACTATTATTTTAACGAACGGCAGACTGATTCTTCTCTGACCCTTGAAGGGAGTGGGGAGTTGATCCGTTCAATAGTTAGATACAGAAATACTTCGCTGACAATAGTTCTTAATAATGGCGCTATTCCTAAGATTTTTAACACTGATGTTGACCGCGCTTCCGTGGTTTACGAGGGTTGTACGAGAACGGATGTCGGTAAGTATACGGCAACGGCAACTATAACGCTTACCGAAGCCGCAAAAGGAAACTATAAGTACGTCAGCTCTACAACGCTTGAAGCGGGTCGCAATATGGTTATAGAAATATTGCAAGACGGCAATCAGGCGATTATAACCAAGACGTGGTACATTGTAGACATAAACAACGGCTTGCTTGACCCCGAAGACAGTACAACGGAGTACGGCGGTATCAGCGGCTGGACGTTCGGCGGGGTGTGCGCGGCAAAAGCGCCGTCGCTTGAACACGGCTCGGCTGACGATTTGATTACGTTTACTCTTTATTCGGGTAATACTATTCAGGCTGATAAGCAAATCGGAGGGCAGTTTAGACGTTCGGAATTTGCAAACTACATCAACAAGTCTATGCCCGCAGGCGAATACGCGCTTCGGGTATCGGTTGCAAGCTATACGTCCAATGGCGGAGACGACATTGGCGTAACCTATCAGGCGTTCCAGCGCACGTTCACCTTTACGGTTGGTAATGCGCAACTCAGCTCTATTGACGATAAAATCAAAGGGCAAACATATACGCCCGTGTACGATGGGGATTTGCATCTGTATGAGCTTTCCGAAGGCACGTATCCGTTCAGCAATTCAGACGAAGTTGCAAGAACGGGCATCTGGAATCAAGAAATTTACGACAGCTATTATACGGCTGAAATTTCATTCAGATTAGCTCGTTGGGGCGAGTCCACTTATCTGACTAAGAATGATATGGATACCGCTTCTACAAGAATCATTCCCCGCAACGCGGGTGATTACAAGGTGTACTACCGTCTCAGCGTCAAAAACTATGATATTTACGGCGCAAGTGATGAATATTACTTTAATGTAAAAATAACAAAAGCGGAGGTAAACGTAAGCGGCGCCGGGCTGTCCTGCAATTACAACGCCGTGTATGACGGCAACGATAAAATAGACGATATTCTTGACAAGGCTACGTTGAACGGCTACGACGCCGTTAAAGACCTTGTTACCGTAGCTTATGCTGTTACTAAGGACGACAGTAACGTCAATACAGTCATAAATGCAGGCGAATATAAGGTTGTCGCAACTATAACTTTAAAAGATACTGCAAATTACGAGCTTGTCGATAGTACGGGCGAGAGCGGCAGAAGAGAGACGGCAATTACTATTGAAAAAGCAAGCTATGACATTACAAATCTGAAATTCGAGGACGTTGCAAAGACTTATACGGGTGAAGAGTTTACTATCGAGGTTTCGGGGCTTCCCGAAGGCGTAACGGTTAGTTACTGGAACGCAGATAAGACAAGTAGCGATTATAACGCTCACACGAACGCCAATGAAGAGGGTTACGTGGTTTACGCCGTATTTGTGGGTGATAGCAACCACGAAGCCATTGCGGAGAGGACCGCTAAACTTATTATTAAAAAGGCTGCGCACAATCTGTCAGACATTACTTTCGCCAAAGAACAGTACGAATTCGACTATAACGGCAACGCGCACGAGGTTACGCTTTCGTCGAATTTGCTTTCGGGCGTCAGAGTTGTTTACGCATATTCAAAGAACGGTGTGGCTATCGAAGGTAAGCCTGTTGACGCGGGAACTTACACGTTGACGGCAACCGTGACCAAGGCTGCGGACGAAAACCATAACGCAACGACGGCGACGGTTACAACTACTATTGTTATAAAAGCAGTTAAATACGCCTTTAACGGAATAACGCTGACGGGCAAGGAAGTAACTTATACAGGAGACGAATTTGCCGTTGAGTTCGGCGAGCTCCCCGAGGACGTTGAAATTGTCGGCTATTACAAGGCGGATTCGGGCAAGCTTGACGGCTATGACCCGGCGGTTGATAATTATAACAGACAAACCAACGCAGGTACGTACGAAATAGTTGCAGTGTTGCGTTATAACGCGCCCGCAGGTTCAAACTACTTAACTACAACTAAGGCATTTGAGGTTACACTTAAAATCAACAAGGCGGACTACGATTTCAGCAGAATTACTTTCAGCAATGATGAACAGACTTTCAACGCGTCGTATTATGAGCTCAACGTTGCGGGTATTCCCGATAACGGATTGTTCACGGTTAAATATTACAGAGCGTTGGTTGGCGGCTATGCGGAAGATACGTTGGGTTATAACAGTCAGAAAAATGCGGGAACGTATGTAATTTATGCTCTGATAACGTTTGCGGGAAATGAAAATTATTCGGCGGCAACAATTTCAAGAACGGCTACGCTCAAAATCAACAAAGCGAACTACGATTTCAGTGATATGGGCTTTGTTCAGAGTCAATTTAACTTCGTTTACGACGGGAGGGAGCATTCAGCCAATCTTAATAATGTAAGCGGTTTGCCCGATTATGTTCAGGTTGAAACAACTTATACTAAGGACGGCTCAACCGTTGCGGAATGCGTTAACGCCGGTACGTATACTGTATCAGTCGTGTTCATCTGTGAGGGAAGCGACAACTATAAATATACTGTTTCCGATACTATAAAGGCTACGATTGTTATAGCTAAGGCAAGCTATGACCTCAGCGGAATTAAGATGGACGACGCGTCGTTTTTGTTCAACGGCGAGGAGCGCAGTATAGCGGTTTACGGTACAATGCCCGAAGGCGCTACTATTGTTTACAGGAATGAAGACGGAAGCATTGCAAGCGGTTACAACAGGCAGACAAATGCGGGTATTTATAAGGTTTATGCGGTAATTACCTGCGCCGGGGACGAAAATCACGAAGAGACTACAAGGACTATTTATGCAACGTTGACGATTAAATCTTCTCAGATTGATATAACGATAACGGGAGATGGCAGTAAAGGTGACGAGGTTGATATTTCTTCCGAAAACGGTTTTGACCCCGACTTGAAGATCTACGTTAACATTCTTGACGAGAAAGATTATGCCAAATATTCCTCTGCGGTAAATTCCGACAATATAGAAGTTATTTATGAGGTCATACTTAAACGCGGCGACGAAATTGTTCAGCCGACGTCAGACGTAATAATAAAACTTCTCATTCCCGAAACCCTTTCGGATAACGGATTTAAGATTTATCAGATGGTCGACGGAAAGGCGCAGGAAGTGCAGTTTACGATAAAAGACGGCTACGCTATTATTGTATCGGATACGCTCAGTGAATTCATATTTGTTAAGGAAGCTTCAACTCTGGTCGTTTACATAATTGCGCTCGGTGTTGTGAGCGGATTGCTCGCTGTTGCCTTGGTTGCGCAGGTTATAAGCAGAAAAAAGAAGAATAGCAAAAGCGGAACTTCGCCCGACAACACTCCCGACAATTCGGGTGACGACGCAAAGAAAGGCGAAGGAGAAAAAAAGTCAGGCGGGGAAAAATTAGCGTCTGTTGCGCCGCTGTTTTTAGCGGCGGCGTACCCTGCGGGGCAATTATACGGCGTAATCGGCTTGTCTTGTCTTGCGCTTGTGCTTCTTGTTGCCAACATTATCTATTTTGCCGTTGGGAAAAAGAAGAGTAACAAAGCTGAACAGATTTCCGAACAGCATGAACAGAAAGAACAGCAAGTTACAAACATTATTAACGTTACCAATATTTATAATTTGCAAAATGAATCTGCTAAGCAGGATGAAAAGCCCGAGCAAAATGGCAGAGTTATTGATTTGGACGACGAGTCTATGCAGACGCTTGCCATTACCGAGACGGCGGAAGAGGTGGTTGAAGAAGAGCCCGAACCCGAGCCTGAACCCGAGCCCGAGCCCGAGCCCGAACCCGAGCCCGAACCCGAACCCGAGCCCGTACCCGAACCCGAGCCCGAACCCGAGCCTGAGCCCGAGCCCGAACCCGAGCCTGAGACCGAACCTGAGCCCGAGCCTGAACC
>CAJUHT010000020.1:6217-36796 GCA_910586035.1 uncultured Christensenella sp. | reverse complement strand
AATTAGGGATAGTTAAAGACAATTTGTATAAATTTGAATTTGTTACAAGTAGTGGAGCTAATGTTGTAATTCAATTTTCCAAAATAAAGATTTTAAAAAAAGTAAGAGGTTTTTGACTTCCTTAATGTTGAAAATAGGTTTAATAAGAAATGCGTAACCAAATAGCGTGGCTTTAATATAAAGCCGCGCTATTTGGTTGCTCTTGATATGATAATTCACAAATTTAAAAGTAGAAAAGCACAACATTTTATGTCGTGCTTTTCTACTTTATTAAATAAACATATACAAGTCAATTACGCAATTTATCAGAAAAAATAAAAAAAGTTTTAATTATCTCGTACAAAATCATTTGTGAGTTGTTATATATATGATTAACTCAGGAGGTGCATTTATGAAAAATGCAAAAAAATTCAAATTTCTTTTTCATATTCGTATGTCATTAATGTGTATTATATTTAGTTGTATTAACACATTGTTAGATACGAATTATTACTCACAGTTAGCGGGGTTTATATTGTAGATTTTTACGACTCAGGTGATGCATTAGCTGGTGTGAAATCCATTATTACATAATTAAAAATTATAAATTAAATATTAAAAGCGTAGCGAATTAAAAATACGCTGTGCTTTTCTTTTATAAACAAATGAAAAAAACAGGGACTAACGCTATTGAGAAAAAAATAGTTGACCTGTACAATAAAAGCGTAGGGAAAGTAGATAAGGAATCGATTAAAGCGCAGACAACAATAGATAAAATTTTAAAAGTTTTTAAATTGATAAGTATATATGACGAAAATAATCATAAAGAGATTGTTAGAATTTTGTATTTTTCAAAAGAAAATATTTTAATTATCGGAGTAAGGAAAATTGCTGCACGGCTTTTTATGGATGATAAAACTTTATATAAATACCGAAAAAAATATTGCGCAGTAATATCAAATATCTTAAACTCAATTTAATTTTTTATTTCAAAACTGCCACAAAAATAAGGCATTATTCTTATTAAAAAAATTTTTTTATACAGCCTAATTTAAGTGGACAATCGCATTTAAAAGATATATATGCAAATATATTGAAGCAATTGTTTGCTGGGGGAATTTGAATTAAAATAAGTTTCTTTCAAATATATTGCACTAAAAATCATATGAAAATAAAGAGCGGTAGAAGTTTTAAATGAATTAAGTAAACAATAAAGTATACTTTCAATTTAGTACCTTATGGATATAAATTAAATTGCATTACTTTTAAAATTAACGAAAAAGAAGCTAAAATTGTTTGCCTCATTTTTGATAAGATGGCATTGGCAATCTGCCGCTTGATGTCAAATTCAGAGAGCGTAAGTTGAAGAATATGCAATTTCGTTTGGACGCTCTCTACGATACAATATCCGAGCTTGAAGAAAAAATAGAAGATGCTTCGTTGCGGAAAAAGCAATGGAAGAAGAGGCGATGACTTTGGATAACATATATAAATTGTTGTTGTCTTTTGACGAAATTTATTATAGAATGACAAAAGACGAGCAAAAGTTAATGCTGACCTATCTCGTGAAAAATATTCAGATATACGCTAACGACGAGGGAGCGGCAATGCCGTTGAAGTCTGTAACTTTGAATTTTCCTATTTCCAAGGATAACAGAGAAGTCAATCATATTTTGTGGAATAAAAACGGAAGCGTGGAGACGCTAATTTGTCTTGAAAATGTGTGAGCCTGAAAGGTAAAAACGGGGTAATCGTATGCTCATTATTTTTCTGGTAATCTTTTTGGCTGTATTCTTTTTCGTAAACGGCTTCATTTTGAGAAACTATCCGAATGCGGAAAGAACGAAAAGAGCTACCAAACCGCTATCCGTCATAATCGATTTATTGCCTGTGGCGGGCATAATCGTATTTACCGTTTTATTTACCTGCGCGTTAAAGGGGCGGTTGCCTGAAAGATTATCGCACGCTGTTTTGGTTTTTACAATATGGATGTGCGCGACTAAATTCTATTGTTACTTATTGGCGCACTATAATTTAAAGCGTGCGGTTATAAGTTGCGCGGCGGGTATGCTCTTTTCAATAGGGTTGGCTGTGTTTCTTACTCCTTTGGACAGATACGTTGCAACGGTATATGAGTTTACGGGTTGGTATTCGATTTTTTTGGGTTGCGGCTTGCTGGCGGTTTTTTACGCGGTTACGGTAGTTTCCACCGTCGGCTGTTTTAAACGAAAGAACGCGCGACAATGCGGTTTACGCGCGGCGTTGCGGGAGGGGAATATGAATATTTTTAATTTTAACGCCGTGGGGCAGGGGCTGTTTTATACGGGTTCGCTGATGCACGGAACGTACAATTTTGTTTTCGACTGCGGAACGGAAAACAAAAAACAATATATCGAAAATAATATTGACAGATTTATCGGGAGCATAGGCGACGGCGAAACGCCGCCCGATATCGAGTTTGTAGTAATTTCCCATTTACATACCGACCATTTCAGCGGACTGCAATATCTGCTTAATAAAAGCAACGTAAAGCGGCTGTATCTGCCTTATCTCGGCGAAGACAGGCTTGTTAAAATTTGCTCTCTGGCGCTGAGAATTTTAAGTAGGGCGTTAGGTAACGACGACGGGACGCGGGAAGAAAATTATTTTATTGAACAGTTTGCCTTTATGTGCGAGCTGTACGGCGTCGGCGGCGAATATAACGATATCAGCCGCTATTCCCGAAGCGTGGTCTTTATTCCGAAAGAAGGCAAGCGCAAGGCTTTGGACGACGGACGATACTATTTCCGAAAGGATTTTACGGCGGGGGCGAACAATGAATATTGGCGGTTCGTCTTGCTTGAAAGCGGCGTGGATGGGGAAGACTTAAAGCTCCTTAAAAAGCGTTTGGAAAAAGCTTTCGGCGATTTGAGCGTTTACGACGTTATCGAAGCGTTCAAGAAAGATAAAAATATAATTTTTGAATTTAAAAAAATTTACGAAAGCATTTTCGGGGAAGGCAATGATTTGAATTTAACTTCTATTTTGCTTTTGCACGAGCCGCTCTATAAGAGCCCGGTTGCCGTGCGCCACGATAAATCCGCCGCTGAATACAATTTAATGCATTACGCCTACGACAGGCGGGCGAATTTTTACGAGCCTTGTTATTACTGCTACAATAACCTGCTAACAAGCGTGGCGGGCGCAACGTTGCTTACGGGCGACGCTTTAATCGACGGCTGTTTGGCGGATGAAATACGTTTGTCTTTGGGCAAGGGCTCTATTTACTGTTTGCAAGTGCCTCATCACGGCTCCGAAAATAATTGGCAGGCGATAGTCAATCACAAAATTTCGGCGCAGATTTACGTTATACCGTTCGGCTACGGCAACAGGCATAAGCTTCCGCACGTTTCCACGGTTGATTATTTCGAAGAAAAAAACCTGACCTATTATTGCGCGACTCAGGAAAAACAATTTGTATATCTGATAGACTGATGGAATAAAAGCCGAACCTTTTGCCCAAAATAAGGGTATGGGAAAATTTAACAGCAAATCAATTATAGAGGAAGTTTTCGACGGCGCAATCAGCGCCAACGAGTGCACGGGCGCGTTGCAAAAAATTTCGGTCGACCCCGAAGAGGTGGCGCGCTTTCACGCCGAGTATAACGGCGAAAAGAAGAGCAAAGTAAACGAATAAGAAAAAGGCGCAAATTTATGTTTGCGCCTTTTGAATTTTAATATTACTGCGCACTGATTGACGGCGGGCAAAAATGCGGACGGACTTAAATACTTAATTATTTAATTAGATTGTCCTTTAAAAAGCAGTTGCTTTTTTTTGCGGCGGTCGGCGCGCCTTCGCCGAATACGTTTAAGGAATAAGGCTTTTTGCCCGTGCAATCGGTTACGGTAACGGCGCTAATTCCGCCGCTTTCGCCGTGCAAAGAGTAATACGCGCTTAAAAACCGCAACAGCAGCGAGCCGACGGTAGCGTAGACGGAGGGGACGGGTTTAAGGTTAGTCAGGTCCAATTGCCTTTTGGCGCCCTCGCTCTTTAACGGCGCGCCGCTTTCCGTTCTCTCGGGCGAAAGAGTAATTTTGCCCGTATAGTTTTTGCGGGAAAGGGTTAAAACGTCGCCGGAGTATTCAACGTAAAATTCTATCTTTCCGCCGCCCTGTAAAAATTCTTCTTCCGCAAGCAGTTCGTCCGCCAATTCCTTACAGACGCACCTTTTTAACCGCCTGCCTGCGGGTAAGGTGATTATAAACAGGGATATAAAGTATATTGCCAGCAAAACGCCGAATAGGCAAATTCCGCCTAAATACAGCCCCCAATTGCGTTCGGCGTACTTAGAACAGGCGGCAAGCACGGTTGCAAAGAAAAAGAGCGCGGACAGGTATGCCACGTTTATGCCGTTGCAAATTTTTTTGTGTTGCACAGCCGATAAAGTCTGTCGGCTATCGAATTTTACCATATAAAGATAATACCTGAGTTTGCCGCAGTTGTCAAGTTAAAAAATAAAAACAGACCGCACGCCACGGGCGTACGGTCTGCCTTATAATTTCAAATTAAAAATGGTTGTTCATCGAATGGATAAAAGCTGCAAGAGCGAAAAGGTTGTAAGAGTTGTTATCGAGCTTTTCCTCGTCGTCGCTGAAAAAGAACATTTGCGTTACCTCCCGAATTATTATGCGTATTCCGAACTTACAGTTTTTACGTTCGGCTTTTAAACTTTTGTATTTTTTTATCTGCCGCAGGACAAGACTACGTAGGAAAGAGCGTTAACGCCCAATTCCTTGTTTTCGTCTTGAAGACAGTTTAAATCGTCGTAAATAAACATATTCTTACCTCCCGTAAGCTTATTGCGGTTTTACCGCCCTACTATCGTCAAAAGCAACTTTATTTAAGTTCCTTTCCGATTTCGCAAGCAGTATAGCACTTGTTAAAATGTCAGTCAATAACATTTAACAAATTTTTAAAAATTTTAAAACTGTTAGTTTATAACATATTTATATGATAGTTAGGAAAATTTATGTTATTTTTTCTGTTCATTTTTGTAAACTTGTTTGAAGTTTTCAAAATTTACAATAATTTACATTTTTTCACATTTTGAGCGCCTTTACCGACAGAAGGTGTAATTTTTTATGAAGGTTATTTACAAGCAAATAAAAAAGTGATAAAATAAACTTATGAAAAAGAAGTTTTTTATCGCATTATCGGTTGTTGTAGCGGCGTTTGCGGCGGTGTTTGCAATTGGCGGGTGTAAATTTAAAGACGGCTCTTCCTCAGGTATAAACGAGTATGTGGTATGGAACGACGGTTGCGGAAAAACGTATACTTTGCGGGGCGGCGAAAACGTTGTTGCTTACTACCCCTGCGAGTCCGATAAAATTTTAAATTTTTCTTACGTTTACTATAATGCGGCAACAGGCGAGGCTACGCGCGAGGTTGCGGAGCGCGGTCGGCTAAATTTGGGCGAACCCTCCGTTTGGACTTGGAGCGATAGCGCCTACCCCAAAAAGGACGGCGTTGACGAGGCGTGTACTTTGACGGTTATGGTCTGTTCGGGAAACGTCTATTCAATCAGACAGGGAGAAACGCAAAAGGTAGGAGTGGAAGCTGACGTTGGCGCCGCATTGGTGTTCGTTCCCGAATATTCCGCTTATTACGCGGTGGAGTGTTCCGGTCAGGAAAACGCCGAAAGCAAAGTATCTTTTACGGTTACGCAAGACGGAAAGGCGCACTCCGCCGACGATTACTATATCCAAGGCAGGACTTATATAATATTCGTAAATATTTCGGAGGGGGAAAGCTGGGTAAACGTTGCCGTGAATTATGCTCCGCCTGAAATAAAAGAGGGCGAAAACAAATTAACCGTAAAAGGTTTTGACGGACAAACGTTTAAATTTACGCCCCGAAAGAGCGGTTATTATACAATAAAGGACAGTATAGGCACACAGTTTGGCGTTGCTTACTCTTACGAGGGAGAGCTTATAAACGGCTACGGCTTAGAAACGGATTTGTATTTCGAAGAGGGCGGCGATTACTATATAAAATGCGTTTCAGGCGTTTCGACGGAAGTTGAAAACTATATAATTTCCGTTTTGCCCGTAGATAAAAGCATCGGCGAGGGGGAAAGCGTTACGTCGGCTTCCCGCAGAATGTATAAACTTACGGCGCGTTACTCGGGATATTATACTTTTGATATTGAAAGTCAAAACGGCGATACGCAAGTTGAAATAGTTTCTTGGGAAAACGCGGTGCACGAAAATTTTACGGTCGGTATAACTCTGACTGAACGGCAAATATTTTTGCCCGAAGGCGAGTGTTATTTCAAAGCCGAGGGCGACGTAAATGTTAAATATAAGTTTGCTCCCCGCCATTGCAAGGGCAGTGTAAATAAAAACGAAACGCGCCTGTTTACTCCTGCGTTCAGCGGAGAGTACGCGTTTGCAACTATTCCCGAAAACGTTTCTTATAAAATTACAAACGCTCAAAGCGGAGAAGAAATAAGCGGCGCGTTAAATAAGGGTGAAAGCTATTTTATAACTTTTAACGCTCGGTGCAACATCGAACCCAAAGCCGTTGCGGCGGCTTCTCTTGCGCACAATACAAAGTTTGCGCTTTCTGGCAGGTCGGTAACTGCGTTTACGCCGCCGTTCAGCGGAGCATACAAATTTTTCGACGCTTTAAACGTTGAATTGTACGATAGGGAATTTAATGCCGTGCAATCCGAGTGCGGAAATTATAATTTGGAAGCCGAAAGTCTGTATTATGCGGTGGTGGAAGCGGAGGAGGGCGTAACGGTTAAATTCAATCCTCCCGCGGTAATCTGCGACGGCAAAACCGCGCTTACCGATTGCAAATGGGCGCGTTTAGAGCTGTTGCAGGAGGGTACGGTAAATATTGCAAGCAGTTTAGGGCAGTCGCTTACGGTTTACAACGGGCAACTCAAACAAATACAAAAATTCGGAAGCGCGTTAAACGCAACGTTGGAAAATTGCGCCGCGGGCACGTATTATCTGTTTGCGGACAGTCTGTCTTGCATTAAATTCAACATTACTTCCGCCTCGGGGACTGTTGTCGAATTGGAAGAAAACGTCGGCTACGTTGTTGAAAAGTCGTCGGTTTTTCGCATTGCCTGCGATACGGAATGTAAAAGTCTGACGGCTGAAACTTTTATAGATTGGAAGAAATATACCGACGGCGATTTTAAATTATATTATTTAGACGGCGGACAAAAACGGTATTTGGACAGACGGCTTTCCCTGGACGTAAACGATAGCGTAATAATATCCTTTACGCTTAACGGTGAAGTAGGGGAGTACTTTTTAGAAGTTGAATCCGCCTTTGCGGGCAACTTTAAATATACTTTAACGCGATAGTTCAAGGCGTTCGCCGCGGCATATTGCGGGGGCAAAATTAAAAACGATAAATAAGAAGGGCGCGCCTTACAAGGCGCGCCCTTCAACGAGGGGGAAATATGAATAAATTACTTTTCTGCAATATCAAGCCACTTTGCGGGGTCTTTCTGTTCTCCGTTTTCTATAACTTCGAAGTGCAGGTGCGCAACCTGTTTGTACTCCGAGCCGCAGGGTTCGGCAACGGTGCCAATCGTATCGCCGCGCTTAACGGTGTCGCCCTTCTTTAAACCGCTCTTGGCGTTTATAAAGCCGTACTTGGTCTTTAAGCCGTTGGCGTGCAAAATCGTAACGGTGGTGCCGTCGAGTCTGTCGTCTACCGTAACGTCGTCGATTGTGCCGTCAAGGCAGGCGACTACGTTCGTGCCCACTTCGGCAGCCATATCAACGCCCGTGTGGAAGTGCCAGGTGCCGTGCAACGATTCGTTTTTGAAGAAGTCGAAGCTGTTTATAACGTCAAGGTTGGCTACGGGCTGTGCAAACGTAGTGTCGTTTATAGTAGGCTTGTCGGGTTCGTCGGGCTTATTGCCGTCGTCGGGGTCAACGGGGGGCTTGTTGCCTTCGTTGTTGTCAATGGTAATGTCGCTTCTGAACCAATCGTTTACGGCAAACACGGTAGTAACCGTAACAGCCGCAACAACAAGTATGCAAGCCGCCAGGATTAGGTAACGTATCAGTAATTTTTTCTTGCGTGTTTTCTTTTCTTCGCTCATATTTTTACTCCTTAAAAAAATTTATTTTCAAATGCCTTGCGGTTTGATTATTGCCCCCGCCCGAAAAGTTATACAAATATTTTTTAAAATTTTCAGTACCCGCCGAAAATTATTGGGGAAGCCACGGTTACGCCCTCGTTCTTTACGCACACGTGCAGGTTTACTTGCCTGCCGTAAAGGGTTACGGAGTAGGGCAAATCCGCCTTGCAGTAGTAGTTTACGCTGTCCGAAAGTTCCTCTTTAAACAGCACTTCGCCGTTTACGCCCGCTAAAAATTGCTCTAAGTCCAAAGATTTGAACGTTGCGCTTTCGCCGCACACGCCGTTTAAGGTAAGGCGCTTTATCGCCGCTTCCCCGCCGCCGCAGGTTACAACGCGGCAGTCTTTCGAGGTGTCCCCTATAAAAAAGCTGTAACTCTCCCCGCCGTCAAAGGCAAGTCGGTTGGGCAAAACGGCTATAAGTAAAATTACGGTAACCGCCGCGGCAAATGTAAACGCCGCTATCAAAGCCGAACGCAGTTTGCGCATAAAAAAAGCCCTCCCGTAATTTTCTACGGTAGGGTTATAGCCCCGTGGGCGCATTTATATTCACTTTGCGGCAAAAATTATTTAAAAATAAATAGCCGCCCCTTAGAAAAGGGGCGGCGGAATTGCCTTTATACTATTTGCAACCGCCGCACGTCTTGCAGTTGCCGCTGCATTTTTTTGTCTGTTTGCCCGTGGCGGAATACATCTGCCCGCAGTACAGCCTTTCCGCGGCGCCGCCGCAGTGGGGGCAGGCAACGGCGTCGTCGTATTTTTTTACAAGCTCTTCAAACTGTTTTCCGCAGGCGGAACAGCGGTATTCGAAAATCGGCATTATTTTTTCTTCCTGTTCTTTCTCTGCCTCTTTGCCTTGGGTTGCTTGGGGCGGGATAATATATTGGTTTTAAGCATTAAAACGGCAACCGCCGCCGTAACTATAAAAGTACAGCCTATAACAACCCAGAACCATATTGTAGAGGTTTCGCCGTTAAACGCCTGAAAGGGCACGGGCATATTCATTCCCCAAAAGCCGGCAATCATTGTTGGTATCGCAAGCAAGATGGTTATAACCGTAAGCTTTTTCATAGAGTCGTTGGCGTTGTTGGATATAACCGAGCCGTACGCGTCCATCGATACGGAAAGGGTGTCCTTGTAAATTTTGCACATCTCAATCGCCTGGTTGCACTCGATTAGCAGGTCGTCGTAAACATCGCGGTAGTCCTCGCGCCCCGTAACCGCTTCCGCCTTGGCAAGTTTTTCGTGCACTTTGGCGTTTGCGTTTAGCGATGTGGAGAAGTAAACGAGGGAATTTTCCAGCTCTAATAGTTGCAAAATGTCGTCGTTTTTAAGCTTGCTTCCAAGTTCCGCCTGTACGCGCTGACTGCGCCTGTCTATCTGTTTAAGGCAGTATAAAAAGCGCTTGGAGTTGCCCAGCATAAAGTTTAAAATAAACTGCACGGGACTGTCGCAACGCACCTTTGTGCGCCCCGTTATAAAGTCTTTAAGCACGGGGTTGCCCTTTAAGCATACCGTCATAATACAGTTTTTATTGTATATAACGGCAAGCGGCAGGGTGGAGTAGGCGTCGCCCGCGTCGCTCTCCTCGATTACGGGGCAGTCGACTACGAACATAGAGCACCCCTCGTCAAACTCGGTACGCGCCATTTCCTCCTCGTCGAGGGCGGCTTTTATCATATCTTCGGGTATCTTCGTCTCGCGCGAAACCTTTTCAACTTCGCCGTCGGTGGGGCTTACCATATCAACCCAGCAGAGCGGCTGAAAGCTTTCAACCTGCTTCAATGCCGCGCTCTCGCCGGCAATAAAATATTTAACCATATTTCACCTCAAAAAAAACGTGCGGAAGCACACTCCCGCACGCAGTTCAAGGCAAAAATAAACCGTTTACGAAAGCGATATTCCTGTTGTAATGCTTTTAGATGGATAACTGTCCATAATATTCCCTTAAATATTATATTCTAATAATCAGTATAGACTAAAACGCCGATAAATGCAACTATATTTAATCGCCTAATTTGCTTGCGCGTAAATAAAAAAACTCCGCCCGCGGATATTTGCGGACGGAGCTTAGCGCGATTGAGTTATATTACAATCTTGCCGTCTATGTAGCTGTTGAAAATTCCCTCCACGTCGTGCTGTGCGGCAAAGCGGGATATAAGCTCCTCGGGCGTGGCTATTTTGTAGCGGTTGGCTTCGAAGTACGATTTAAGCGAGGAGAAAAACTTTTTGTCGCCCATAGCCGTGCGCACCGATTCGAACATCAAAAGCCCCTTGTTGTACGCTATGTTTACGTACTCGTAATCGCTTGCAAACTCTCCGAGGTTTCTCGTCATAGTCGTTTCCGCCTTGCCGAAGATTTGGTTGTATACGGAATAGTACGCCCTGTACGCCTTTATTGCCGAGCCGAGCGCGCCCGTCCTCGTGTAGCCGTAAGCGGGGTAATGCTCGAAGAAGCATACGGTGGAATACTCCGCTAACCCCTCGTCCTGCCAGGCGCAGTTTACCTGGTCGTTGCCTACCATAGCGTACCACCATTGATGGGCGTTTTCGTGCGCCACGGTGTATACTGCGTCGGCTTCGTCAAGCTCGTCGGAAATCATAGTAAGCGCGGGGTATTCCATACCGCTCACGCACAGGGGCGTAAACACTACGGAAAGGGTGGGGTAGGCGTACCCGCCGAAAGTGTTGGAAAAGTAGTCTAAACTCTCGCAGGCGGCGTCAAGCTCGCGCTTGGGTTCCCTGTCGCCGCAGTAGTACAAAGTTACGTCGCAACCGCCCGCCTTTCTTGTAACCGTCTTGAATTTGTCGGAAAGAACGGCGGCAAAATCCCTTGCTTTTTTAAGCTCGTATTTTACCGTTGCGGTATCGCCCGCTTCCGTGCGGGAAAGCTGTTTTCCGCTGGTAGCCGCGGTATATTCCTTGGGCAACGACAAAGTTACCTCGTAATCGGCGCACTCGGAAACGAAGGGGTCGCCCGCGGAATAGTAGGGGGCGTTCAAGTATCCTTCCTGCGTGTAGGCGCACAGTACTGGGTAGAAATTGCCCAGATTTACCGTGCTTGCGGTAACGCCAGTGCGGTGGTTTACCTTGGCTAAATCGAGGGTGTAGCTTATGCTTACCGTTACCGTCTGCTCGGGGTATACGGGCGCGCCGAGGGCTACGTTTAAAATGTTTTTATCCTCGCCCGTAACTTCCCAGCTGGCGCAACCCTCAACCTTTTCTATTTCCTCGCCGCCGTAGCTCGCGCCCGCATAGTACGCCTTGGACGAAAGCGCTTCGGATACGGGTTTATACTTGGCGCCCTCGCGGTAGGCGTTGCCCCACAGGTTAAACTGCAAGTCGCTTATTTCGTTGCCCGTGGAGTTGTAAAACGTAAAGTCCGCCGTGCCCGAAAGGGTGTTTTCCTTCTTGTCGTAAGAAGCGTTTATAACGTACTTGGAAGCGCCCGTTTGCTTTTTGGCGCACGCCGCAAAGGGTAATACGGCAAGCGTAAGCGCCGCCGCGGCTAAAACTGCAATTGACTTTTTCATAGTTTTAAATTATGTCGGCTCCGCGCGTAATAGAACGCGGCAAGGTAACTTTTTTACAGGCGGCAAAATAATATGTAAGGTATATGAAAATTTGCGTGGTAACGGACAGAAGAAAGGAACTATCCGTGCGCCTGCCCGCGTGCGACGTCGCGCTGTTCGGGTTCGGCGCGCTTGGGCAGGTAAATTACGAGAGCGAGCTGGACGGCAAGACGGATAAATTCGAACAGGTGGCAAAACTTTCCCACGCGGCGCGGTGCGGGGTTTTATGCGGCTGCATTACCGACAGCAGGGGCTTTTTGCGCAAGTCGGTCGCCGCCGCGTACGGCGGCAAACTCCTCGGCATAACCGATATGCAAAACGTATTGGACGGCGAGGAGTACAAGAGCGGCTCGGGCGTGGGGGTATACTCTCTCGGCGGGTATAAGGTTGGGCTGTGCATAGACAGCGATTTGTATTTTCCCGACTGCGTTAAAACCTGCGCTATGTGCGGGTGCAATTTAATCGCCGTGCACGCCGAAGATATTGCCGACGGCATAGCCCCGCTTTTAATCAGGTCGTACGCGTATCTGTACGGCATACCCGTAGTGCTGTGCGCGGGCGGCACGGCGTTTTTTGCCGAGATAAACGGCGTGATTGCTTCCTCCAATCAGGAAGTCGCCGCGTTTGAAACTTCGCCCAAAAACTGTTACCGCGTGGTAACTTCGAGAAGGCGGGGGCTTTTTTGCGACGGCTACGAAGATTACTGATAACGGCGGGGCTTTCTTTGACTTTATTATTAAAAAAATACTTGTTTTTTGCGCGGCGGTAATGTATAATGTACAGGTAAAAATATCGTTTGGAGCGGACAGTATGTTCAGTATGACGGGCTACGGCAGAGGCGAATACGTAAACGGCGGGTTGGAAATTACCGCGGAAATCAAAACGGTAAACAACCGTTATCTGGACGTGTCGGTCAAGTGCCCTAAAATTTTTACCTCCTGCGAGGAGATTATACGCGCGCGGATTAGGGAAAAACTTACCCGCGGGCACGCCGACGTGTTTATATCCTATACGGACAAGCGCGAAAAGGCAAAGAGTTTATATTTCGATTTGGCGGCGGCAAAGGCGTATGTGGACGGCGCAAACGCAATCAAACAGGCTTTTCCTCATTTAAAGGACGATTTTACCGTAACCGCGCTTATGCGTCAGAGCGACGTTTTAAAGCAGGAAGAGGCGGGCGGCGCCGACGAGGAACTTGTTGAGGGCTTAAAGAGAGCGCTAGACGCGGCGGCGGACAAGCTGAACGCAATGCGCGAAACGGAGGGCAAAAAACTTTCCGACGATATGCTTTCGAGGGTAAAGGCAATCGAGGGGCTTGTGGAAAAGGTGCGCGAGCGCGCTCCTTTGGTTGCAGAAGAGTACAAAAAAAGGCTGTTCGAAAAGATAAAACTGTACACCGAGAGCGTAAACCCCGACGAGGGCAGGTTGCTTACCGAAGTGGCGGTATTCGCCGACAAGAGCAATATAGACGAAGAGCTGACCCGTCTCAATTCGCACATAGCGCAGTTCAGGGAAATAGCAAAGGAAAAGCTCGTCGGCAGAAAGCTGGACTTTTTGGTTCAGGAATTCAACAGGGAAACCAACACGATTTGTTCCAAGGCAAACGACATAACAATAACCAAGCTCGGCTTGGAGCTGAAAAACGAAATAGAAAAGATAAGGGAACAGGTGCAAAACGTTGAGTAAGGGCAAACTTTTGGTTATCAGCGGACCTTCGGGCGTGGGCAAGGGCACAATCGTAAACTTGCTGTTACAGCGCCGCCCCAACGCCAGCCTGTCCGTATCCTGTACGACGCGCGCTCCGAGGGAGGGAGAAAAGGAAGGCGTAAGCTATTTCTTTTTGAGCAAGGAAAAATTTAAGCGTATGATAGACTGCGGGGGCTTTTTGGAATACTCCCTGCATTTTGAAAATTTTTACGGCACGCCCGCGGAGTTTGTCGAAAAAAAGCTTGAAGAGGGCGACGTCATTCTGGAAATAGACGTGGACGGCGCGCTAAACGTAAAGAGCGCCAAGCCCGACGCCGTATTGGTTATGATAGCCCCGCCCGACAGGCAGGAGCTGTACAGGCGGCTCAAAGGGCGAGGAACCGAGGAAGAGGAAGTTATATCCCGCCGTCTGGCGAGGGCGGATTACGAGCTCGGCAAGAGTGAGCTTTACGACTACGTAATTGTAAACGACGACTTGGAGACTGCGGTCGGTCAAGTGGAACATATATTGGAAAAGGAGTAATTGGTAATATGATAAACGTACCTGCGGTAGACAATTTAATCGACAAGCTCGGACACGAGGGGCAGCCCGCTTCCCGCTACGAGCTGTGCGTTGTGGTGGCTAAACGCGCCCGTCAGCTTATAGAGCGCAACAGCGTAAACAACGTAAACGAAAACCCCGGCAAGCTTAAAGAAATCGCGCTTGCCTGCGAGGAAATCGAGGACGGCAAAATCAAGTCGGTTAAGGACTGATTTTAAATCTCGGTATTTGGCGGCTACTTTTTTTCGGCGATTCATTCGCCGAAAAATGCTTTTTAAACGAAAAATATGTACGCGCAAGTAATTGTTGACATCGCCCACTCGCAGGTGGACAGGGTATTCGAGTACTCCTGTCCCGAGGATACGCGCGTCGGGTGCAGGGTAAAGGCGCCGTTCGGCGGCAGAATTATAGAGGGGTTTGTAATAGGACTTAGCCAAACTCCCTCTTTCGCCGCGGAAAAAATCAAGCCGATAACCGAAGTTTACGACGAAGCTCCCGCCCTCGTGCCGGAGTGCTTTGCGCTTATGGAAAAGCTTGCCGCCCGTTACCGCGTGCCCAAAGCCGCCGCGCTCAGGCTGTTTTTGCCAACCGAAATGCGCCTTGGCAAGGTCAACGAAAGTTTCGTAAAGCGCATAAAGCTTACGGGCGGTGAGCCAAGCCTTTCCAAGTCGGCAAAAAGACAGGCGGAAGCGTACGCCTATCTGTCAAAAGAGGGCGATTGCGAGTACGTGCCTCTCACAAAAAAATTCGGAAGCGGCGCGGTAAACGCGTTGGTCGAAAAGGGCGCGGCGGAAGTTTACAAGGTTAAGCGCAACCGCACCCCGCAGTATGCGGACAGGGCGGAGGGGCAAAAGGTTTTAACCGCCGCGCAGGTAGACGCGGTAAATTATATAGAAAATTCTTCCCGCAGGGTCAACCTTATTCACGGAGTTACGGGAAGCGGCAAAACGGAAATATATTTAAAAATTATAGCGGACAAGCTTGCCGAGGGCAAGACGGCTATATTTTTGGTTCCCGAAATTTCCCTCACCCCGCAAATGCTTTCGCAGCTACGCGCGCGCTTCGGCGGGCAGGCGGCAATTATGCACAGCGGTCTTTCCGCAGGCGAAAGGTTCGACGAGTGGTGGCGGCTTCGCTCGGGCGAGGCGAAAATAGCCATAGGCGCGCGCTCGGCTATCTTTGCTCCGCTTGAAAATCTGGGCGCAATAATTATAGACGAGGAACACGATTCTTCTTACAATTCGGAGGCGGCTCCGCGATACTCGACGGTGGAAATTGCCAAAATGCGCGCGGAATACAACGGTTGCAAGCTTGTATTGGGTAGCGCTACGCCTTCGGTTGAAAGCTATATTGAGGCGAGCGAGGGGCGGTACGGGCTTGTAACCTTGACCGAGAGGATAAACGGCAGACCGCTTCCAGAAATAATAATTGCCGATATGCGCAGGGAATTGAAGAGGGGCAACCCTTCAAACCTTTCCCGCCCGCTGAGGGAGGAGCTGGAAGCAACGCTGTCCTCTGGCAATCAGGCGATTATATTTATCAACCGCCGCGGCTATTCCCAAACGGTTATTTGCACTGACTGCGGGTATGTGGCGAAGTGCGAAAACTGCGACGTATCGCTTACCTATCACAGCGAAGAAAACTGCTTAAAGTGCCATTACTGCGGCGCAAAGTACCGTATGCTTACCGCCTGCCCCGATTGCGGCGGCGCGCGGTTAAGGTACAGCGGCACGGGCACGCAGAGGGTGTGCGCCGAGCTTGCGCAACTGTTCCCCTCCGCGCGGCTCATAAGAATGGATAACGACACGGTGGCGGGCAAGGACGGGCACTACAAGATATTGCGGCAGTTTGCCGAAAAGAAAGCCGATATTTTGGTCGGCACGCAGATGATTGCAAAGGGGCACGACTTCCCCGCGGTTACGCTTGTGGGTATTCTCGACGCGGATATGAGCCTGCATTTTTCCGATTACCGCAGCGGGGAACGCACATTTCAGCTTATTACTCAGGTCGCGGGTAGAAGCGGCAGGGCGGGGGATAAGGGCAAGGTTGTTTTGCAGAGTTATTCTCCCGAAAATTACATACTGCGCTACGCCATAAATTACGACTATGCGGGATTTTTCGAAAACGAGGTAAAGATGCGCAAAGCCGCTCTCTATCCTCCGTATTCGCTGATTTGCCGCGTTATGGTGGTTGCCGAAAAGGACGGGGAAGCTATTGAAGCGCTTAAAAACGTTTACTTTGCGATAGAGGAAATAAGGCAAAAGGACGCGGGCGAGTTTATTTTTTTCAATAAAATGCACTCGCCGATAAAGCGCATACAAAACAAGGTGCGCTATCAGGTGCTTGCGCGGTTGCGTTCGCAAAGGCACCTTGCGCGCATTTACGAAGTAGCCGCGGCTTGCGCCACTTCAAACGTTTTGGTCTACGTAGAAGAAAACCCCGCAAATTTGTCTTGATTTGTCTTGAATGGTGGAATTATGTTGGAAAACGAAAGAAAATGGTCGGACTGTACCGACGAAGAAAAGCTACTTATTATCGAGGGTTATCTCGAAGGTATGGTTGCGCTCGACGATACAAACCGACAGGTAAATAACCAACGTTTGGAATGGATACGCGAGCATATCCCCGCCTATAACTTAGACGACGGCAAAAATTATATTTTTGTTTCTTATTCGCATCTCGACTATAAGGAGGTGTACAAAGACCTTGCGGTGTTTTCGTACAATTCGCAACGTAGGGTGCGCTTTTGGTATGACGAGGGGTTGCCAATCGGTCAAAATTGGGAAGAAGCGGCTGGCAAGATTATAAAAAACCCGCATTGCGTAGGCGTGCTCTTTTATTTGAGTAAAAATTTGTTGCTTTCGCCTTCCGTGTATAAGGAAATAGAGTGCGTTAAAAATTCGGGCAAATCTTATTGTCAAGTTGCGCTGAGCGACACGCTGTATTCAGCGGCAAAAATATTTGACGACGCAAAGGGTAGCGAGTTGCGCGGAGTGCGCCAGCACCAGGACGAGCTGGAAGAATTTTTCCCCGACAACGAAACCGCGCTCATTTCTTATGGAAAAGAAAACGCGATTTCAAGAATCGAAAAGATAGCGCGGCAATTCGACGTAACAGAAGAAGTTTTTTCCGACTTTGTATGCGAGGAGTGCGAAGGAGGATTAAGTTTAATCGAGTACCGCGGAATTAAAACCGAGGTGCATATTCCCGAAAAAATTGGCGATAAGCCAATTGTAAAAATTACCGCCGAATTTCCCCACGCAGTTTCTGTTTTTATTCCCAAAACGGTATTTCATATAAATAGAGATATTTTCGACAGCGCAATAAATTTGGAAGAAATTACCGTAGATGAAAACAACCCTAAATATTACGATATTAACGGAGTATTGTGCGAAAGGGATTGTGTTGGTTACAGTGATAATAAAAACGAAGAAAGGAATTGCGACGTAATATTACGCGCCCCTATTAGCTGGGATTGGAAAAAGCAGTTTACGGATTATCAGAACGTAAAAGAAGTTGATTTTTTCAAGCGGCTAATACGATTTACTGCGGGGGGAAAAGTAAATTTAAACGGAAGCGAAGAGTGTCTGTCAAGTATTTCGAAATTGTTTCCGGACGAAATGGCTGACGACGTTACTTACGACGACAATTATCTGGATAAATTCAAAGACTTATTTAATTTTATATTAACATATTTAGAAGATAAGAATATCGACTTGAAAAAAGTTGCGAATTTTATAATTCATAGAAAAACAAAAGAGCTTTACGACGTGTTTAAAGCTTTAAAAAAGTTTTCCGTTTTTTTTAATATAGGAGAATTGGCGGATAATTCGTTCAAAAATTGCCGACATATTCCGTATGTGTTTTTACCTGATAATATTTATGAAATCGGCAGAAGCTCGTTTGAAAACAGCAATATTATTTTAGTGTTTTTACCTCAGGAGTTGACTGTTTTAAGCAGCTATATGTTTAGCAATTGCAAATGTTTATTGTCGGTTTTAACCGAAACGGATTATTACGGCAGGCATAGTGAAAGGACTTTTGATAAAGCGCTGTTATTTGGCAATATAAAATTTGTTTATTCGAATTGTTTTCGTAACACAGTAATTCGCGGTGTCGAATTCGGGAATAAATTGAGTATGTATTGGGAAGCGTGCTTTGCGGAATGCATATGGCTAAGAGAAGTAACTGTTACAGGAAAAACCAAAATTTTGTCAAACACTTTTACGCGATGCTTACAATTGACAAAAGTCATATTGGAAGAAGGGGTGGAAGAGTTGAGGAGAAATTGTTTCAGCGATTGTGTTTGTCTGAAATTCGTTGAAATACCTAAATCCGTAAAGTTTATAGAAGATAACTGTTTTAACAGTTGCGACAATTTAGAAACTATCAATTACGGCGGAACGAAGGACGAATGGTATGCTTTAAAAATGAAGCACGATGAATATTCGGTTGCTTGGAACAGCGACCGTAGAAATATTAAAATAATTTGTAATGACGGTGTAATTTATACAAGCTCAGATTATTTTGATAAGCTGTGGGATTTATAAATTATAGCAAATACTTAAAAATAAGAGGTGAAAATATGCCGTACAGATACGTGGTACAGATAGGCGACGAAGTTTTGAGAAAGAAGAGCAAAGAGGTTAAAAAGTTCGACTCCGAGCTTTGGGCGCTTTTGGACGATATGAAGGAAACCGTGCGCGCCGAGGACGGCGCGGGGCTTGCCGCGCCTCAGGTGGGCGTAAATTTAAGGGTGGTGGTCATCGACCTCGAAGAGGGCTTTTTCGAGATGGTCAACCCCAAAATTCTTTCGTTCAAGGGCGAACAGCGGGGGGAAGAGGGCTGTCTTTCCGTCAAGGGCAAGCACGGCGTTGTAACCCGCCCCAATAAGGTCAAAGCCGAATACCGCGACCGCCACGGCAAAAAACATACCGTTACGGGCACGGGGTTTTTCGCGCGGTGTATGTGCCACGAGTTCGACCATCTTGACGGCGTGCTGTACATCGACAGGGCGGAAGTCGTTTACGATAACGCCCCGCAGGAGGCTCAATGAAGATTGTTTACGCAGGCTCCCCGCAATACGCGGTAGCTCCCCTGCGCGCGCTTATAGAGGCTGGCGAGGAGGTTATAGCCGTGCTCACCCAGCCGGACAAGCCTACGGGAAGAAAGCGCGTTTTAACGCCCACTCCCGTAAAGCTGTACGCCATCTCTAAGGGTATACCCGTATACGACTTCGACAAGGTGCGCGGGCACGCCGAGCAATTGAAAAATATCGGCGCGGATTTAATGTTTACCTGCGCTTACGGGCAGCTCTTATCGCAGGAAGTTTTAAACGCCTTTCCTATGGGCGTATACAATCTGCACGCTTCGCTTTTGCCCGCATTCCGCGGCGCAAGCCCCATACAGTCGGCGATACTCGGCGGTTGCGAGTATACGGGCGTTACCGTTATGAAGACGGAGCTTGCCCTCGACTGCGGCGGCATACTGCTTGTAAAGAGGTGCAAAATCGACGGCAAAACTTGCGGCGAACTTTCGGAAGAACTGTCGCGCCTGTCGGCGGAGGCGGTTGTGGAAGCGGCACAACTTTTGAAAAGCGGACAGACGCAGCTGCTGTTGCAGGACGAGGCGGCGGCGACCTTCTGTAAAAAGATTACCAAGGACGACGCGAAGGTTTCGTTTGAAGCCGACGCGGCGGATACTGCAAATTTAATCAACGCAATGAGCCCCTCGCCAGCGGCGTTCGCCTGTCTCAACGGCTCGCCCGTCAATCTTTTAAAGGCTTGCCCCGTTGAGGGGAGCGGCGCGCGCGGAGAGGTTATTCGCGCGGACAAGGGCGGAATTGTTGTCGCGTGCGCAAGCGGCGCGGTAAATATTACGGCGTTGCAGTTTTCGGGCGGCAAGCCCATAAGCGCGGCGGACGCCGTAAACGGCAGAAAAATAAAGGCGGGCGACAGGTTTGACTAATCCGCTTACCGACCCCTATTTGATACTCGCAAAGGTATATTCGGGGGGCAAATACTTAAAACAGGCTATTTCCGAAACGGCGGTAGAGCCTTTAAACAGGGCGCGGACGACCAAAATTTGCTACGGCGTGCTGGATAAAGACGTTTACCTCGACTATATTATAGGGGCAAATACTAAAACTTCGCCTAAGGCGGCGGTAAAACTTATACTTAAAATCGCGCTGTATATGCTTGAATTTATGGAAAAGCACGACTATATGGTGGTGGACAGCGCAGTTGAGTTGACCAAAAAGCTTGGCAAAAGCGGCGCGGCGGGGTTTGTAAACGGCTTTTTGCGCTCCTATAAAACGCCGCAATTGCCGCAAAACGGCGCGGACGCTCTGGCAATAAAGTGTTCAACGCCGCTTTGGCTGGTAAAGCGATTGAAGCGCAGTTATAAGGCGGAGGCGGAGCAAATACTTTCGGCGCCTTCGTTAGGGCAATGCGTAAGATTTGTGCGCGGCGAAGAGGAGTATCTCATCCGTGAGCATATAAAAACGCCGTTCAAAGGGGTATATATCTTTGCCAATTTCACGCGGGACGAAAGATTTTTTTGCGGCGATTATACTTTTCAATCTGTGGGCTCGGTTGCAATTTGCGCGGCAATATCCCCTTGCGAACGCCTTTTGGACGCGTGCGCCGCGCCCGGCGGCAAGTCGGTTTTGCTTTCTGAAAAGTGCGGTCAAGTCGTTGCCTGCGAGCTTCACCCCCACAGAAAATCTTTAATAGAGGACTACGCCGCGAGAATGGGCGTTGAAAACGTTGCCGCCGTTTGCGCGGACAGCACGGTCTATAACCCGCAGTTCGAAAGCGCGTTCGACGGAGTGTTGTGCGACGCTCCCTGTTCCGGCACGGGAGTAATGGCGGAAAATCCCGACATAAAACTCAACCGCAAGGAGGGAGATATAGCTTCGCTCAACGCCGTTCAGGCGGCATTGCTCGACAACTGCGCGAAATACGTTAAGGTCGGCGGTTTATTATATTATTCCACCTGTTCGGTTCTGCCCGAAGAAAACGACAGCATTGCCGTCGGCTTTTTGAACGTTCACACGGACTATGAATTGTGCGTTCCCGATTCGCCGCTTGCGCACAGGCGTACGCGCTACGGCGTGCAGTTTCTGCCGCACATATCGTTGGGCGCGGGCTTCTACCTTACGGCTTTTAAAAGATTGAAATGAAAAGAATTATTCAGGATTTGGACTACAACTCGATATGCGCCCTTATGCAGTCGCTCGGCGAGCCTAAGTTCCGCGCCAAACAGCTGTTTATTGGTTTGTCGCAGGGCAAGAGCATAAGTAAAATATCCGTGCTCGGCGCGGGCTTGAAGGCTAAGCTTTTGGAAGAGTTCGAGGACGCGCCACTTGAAATTGTAAAGACGCTTAAAAGCGCGGACGGAACGGAAAAATATCTCTTTCGCCTTGCCGACGGGAACATTATAGAGGGCGTTTTAATGAAGTACAAGTACGGCAATACGCAGTGCGTTTCCACGCAGGTCGGTTGCCGTATGGGCTGTAAATTCTGCGCAAGCACGCTCGGCGGCAGGGTGCGCGATTTGACCTCGGGCGAAATTTTATCGCAGGTTCTGCTTGTAAACAGTCTGCACGCGGAGGGCAAGCAGAGGGGCGTTACCAACGTTGTGCTTATGGGCAGCGGCGAGCCGCTGGACAACTATGAAAACGTCGTAAATTTTTTAAAAAACGTAACCGCGGCGGACGGCATAAACATATCCGCGCGCAACATCTCGCTTTCGACCTGCGGGCTGGCGGATAAAATGCGTCTGCTTGCCGAAGAGGGCATACCCGTCAATTTAACCGTATCCCTGCACTCGACAACCGACGCGGAGCGGGCGCGCACTATGCCCGTTGCCAACAAGTGGAAAATTGCCGAAATTTTGCGGGCGTGCGAGTATTATTTCTCTAAGACGGGCAGAAGATACATATTCGAATACGCATTGATAGACGGCGAAAATTGCGACGTTAAACACGCCGAGGAGCTCGTTGAGCTTTTAAAGGGCAAGCCTTGTCATATAAACCTGATACGGCTTAACGAGGTTAAGGAACGCTCGCTTGCCGCGGCGGACGAAAAGCAGGCGTACCGCTTTTTGGGGCTGTTGCAAAAGGGCGGGCTTTCGGCTACTTTAAGGCGGCGGACGGGCGCGGATATAGGCGGGGCGTGCGGGCAGTTGCGCGCGTCTTTTCTCGATACGTAAAGCGCCGCCGCGCGGTCGGCGCGTAAATATAAATTCGGCGTTATAATATAAAAGAGGTAATTAAATGTTAAAAGTAAAAGTTGCGCCTTCGATACTTTCCGCAGACTTTGCGGCTATGGGCGAAGCAATTAAGGAAATAGAGCGCGCGGGCGCCGATTTGGTGCATTGCGACGTTATGGACGGCAGTTTTGTTCAGCCAATAACTTTCGGCGGGCAAATGGTAAAAAACATACGCAAACACACAAGCCTGCCTTTGGACGTTCACCTTATGATAGAACACCCCCAAACGCAGATTAAGTTTTTTGCCGAAGCGGGCGCGGATATCATAACCGTGCACTACGAAGCCTGCGCAAAAATTTCCGATTCGTATCTGAGAGAAACGCTTCAACTCATTAAATCGTACGGCGTAAAGTGCGGCGCGGTAATCAATCCCGACACGCCTGCCGAGCGCATTTACAACGTTTTGGATATATGCGATATGGTTTTGGTAATGTCGGTATTCCCCGGTTACGGCGGGCAGAAATTTATTCCCTCCGCGCTGGGCGAAGTTAAAAAGATACGGCAATATGCCGCGGATAACGCGATTGACGGGCTGGATATTGAGATAGACGGCGGCGTTACCTGCTCCAACGCGGAGGAGGTACGCGCGGCGGGCGCAAACGTGCTTGTCGCAGGCTCGGCGGTGTTCGGCGCGCAGGATAAGGCGGCGGCGATTGCCGCGATAAGGGGCGGTAAGTGAGGGGCGTTCTGCTGTTGAACGGCGAGCCGTACGCCGGCGAAATAGACGGCGAAAACGCCTACGTGGTGTGTTGCGACGGCGCCTACCGCTGGGCTAACGGCAGGGTAAGAATAGATGAAAACGTCGGCGATTATGACAGTTTGGACTATATTCCGCAACCCCCTCCGAGTAAGATTTATCCCAGCGAAAAAAACTTTACCGACGGGGAAATAGCCTTATCCAAGTTGCTTGACGCGGGAGCGGACTGCATAGAAATTTACGGCGGTGGCGGCGGGCGAGAGGACCATTTCTTAGGTAATCTGCACCTGTTGTACGCGGCGCACGAGCGCGGAGTCGCGGCGAAAATGTTCAACGAAAACTCCGTCATTTTTATAGGCGGCGGCAAAATAGATTTAAGTGGCAACAGGGGTAAAACCTTTTCGCTGTTACCCTTCGGCGGGGCGGTGCATATATTGGGTAGTACAGGGTGCAAGTATTCCTATCCCGAACGCATAGGCTACGGCGAGTGCCGCGGTATCTCCAATATTGCCGCGGAGGAACGGGCTTTTGTGCAAATCGGTGAAGGAGAATGCGCTCTGATAATCGTAAACAGGGGTGCCGTATGACCATTATTTGCATTAAACCTCCCAAACCCATAAGAAAAATTCTTAAAATAATATGCAGAAAATAATATATGCCGACCTGCATTGCGACAGTATTACCAAGTGCTGCGCGTGCGGCGGGGATATGCTCGATTTTTCGGGGCAGGTCAATATACGAAAGCTTACGGCAAGCGGTTGCGGGGCGCAGTGCTTCGCTCTGTTTACCGACGGGGAAAACGCCGAAGAAGATTTTAAAAAGTTTTTGGCGTTTTACGGCGCTCAGATTGAAAAACACCCGCGCCTTCAACCCGTGTTGCGCCGCGGCGACGTTGAGCGCGCCGTTGAAAGCGGAAAAATAGGCGCCGTTCTCACCGTTGAAAACCTCGGATTTTTAAACGGCGGGGTAAGCGGTATAGCCGCGCTTAAAGCGGCGGGCGTTAAAATGGCTTCTTTGGTGTGGAACAGCGCCAACGCGTACGCGTATCCCAATCTTAAATTTAAAGACGGCGCGCCTGATATTGCCGCGCGGGAGAGCCGCGGGCTTACGGCGGCGGGCAGAGCGGCGGTTGAAGAGCTGAATAAAAACGGCGTAATCTGCGATATTTCCCACCTGTCGGACGGCGGCGCGGAGGACGTGTTCGCCCTTTCTGTATTGCCCGTAGTCGCCAGCCATTCCAACTGCGCGGCGGCGTGCAACGTCAGCCGCAATCTTACGGACGGGCAGATTAAAAAAATAGCCGATAGCGGCGGGCTTGTCGGCTTGAATTTCTGCCGCGATTTCGTGGTGGAGGGGGCGTTTGCCGACGGACTTTACGGTACGGCGCATACCAAAAACGTAAGCGTGTTCGAAAGTTTGTACGGGCACTTTATCCACCTCGTAAACGTCGGCGGAGAGGATATTGCGGCTATCGGAAGCGATTTCGACGGCATACCGCCGTACGGAGAACTCAGCGACTGCACCAAGATTTGCGCGCTCTTCGAGTATTTCGACAGGCGCGGCGTAAGAGCGGGACTGTTGGAAAAGTTTGCTTTCGGCAATTTTTTGCGTTTGTTCGGCTGAACGGGTAATTTCATTTAAATATCATATTAAGCTGTTGCAAAGTGGTTGCGGTTGTGGTACAATTTAACCGTTATGAAAAGGTTGTTGTTTACTGCCGCCGCGGCGGCTATGCTTGTTTCCGTCTGCGTTTTGGGCAGTTGCGCGGTGGGCGAAGCCCACGTGGAGTACACTCTTTCGGAGGACGGAACGCACTATATTGTAAGCGGCGTTACGGGCGATATTCGCGGGCTTACCAAATTGGAAGTGCCCGAAACGTACGGAGAGGAGGGAAGCCTGCTTCCCGTAACCGAGATTGGGGACGAAGCTTTTTTCCGTTGTACCCGACTTGTTGAAGCCAAAATACCGCAGACGATTGAAAGGATAGGCGTTCGCGCCTTTGCAAGGTGCTCTTTTTCCGAGTTTGTAATACCCGACGGCGTTAAGGTTATAGACGACGGCGCTTTCGGTATGTGCGATAACTTAAAGGAAATAACAGTGCCTGAAAGCGTGGAAACGCTGGCGGTGCGCGCGTTTTACGCCTGCTCTTCCCTGCAAAAAGCCGTAATAAAGGCGCAAATAACCGTGCTCGACCGCTACACGCTGTACAATACCGTGCCCTCGCAGGGCGGCAATGTGTATATGCACTCTTCGCTGACGCAGGTCTATTTGCCCGCGACTCTTGAAAAAATAGAAATTTCCGCGCTCTACGGTAACCCCGTAACCGACATATATTTTGCGGGTAGCGAAAGTGCGTGGAACACTCTGTACTTTTACGAGTTAGTGGAAAAGGAGGGCAAGGAGGACGAGTACGAGGAAAAGGTGTACGAAAAGAGCAAGGTTCTCGGCAGCGCCAAGGTGCATTTAAACGCCGAATTTTAACTGAAAAATTTAAATAATAAAAGCGTTGGACAAGTCGGTCCAACGCTTTAAATTTTTAATTGAATTTACGCTCTTTCAACGGTTTTAAGGCATCTTGTGCAAACGTATCCGTTTACTGTTTTGCCTTCCGCGTTTACGTAGTTTACTTTCTGAACGTTGGCTTTAAACGTTCTTCTCGTTCTCCTCTTGGAGTGGCTGACGTTGTTTCCCGACGTCTGACCTTTACCGCATACGCTACAAACTCTCGACATTGTATTCTTCCTCCCGAACAGGTGATTTGACTATTTTTTAAAGGTTAAAAATAACGCCGTACAGTCATACAGCTCATCTATCATATCACGGAGTTTAAAAAAAATCAAACAAAAACGGGCAAAACGACTAAATTTTTTTAACTTTATTCAAAATAAATTTACGGGTACGCAAATAAAATAGATACAATTATATAAAAGTACTTGCAAAATACAAAAAAACAAGTTAAAATTTAAACGTATAGCAAAAAATTTTTTGCGCTTTGCGCGCCGGAAAAGGTTTTGCCAAGAAGGAAATTATCTTATGTCGGTAAATACAAGTAACGTATACGGTAAAATTTCCATATCCGATTTAGCCATAGCAAAGGTGGCGGCAAACGCCGCTCTCGAATGCTACGGCATTGTGGACACCGTTTCGCGCCGCTTTACGGACACTATGTCCGAGCTGTTGAAAAAGCAGTCGGGCAAGGGCGTAAAAGTGGTTACCAGCGGCGACAGAATTTTTATCGACGTGTACGTGGTTATCAAGTACGGCGTATCCATTAACGCGGTTGCCGAAAGCTTGAAGGAAGGAATTAAATATAAGGTTGAAAAGTTTACGGGTATGATTGTCGACACCGTAAACGTCAATATCATAGGAGTTAAACTTTAATTATATCGTTTAACTCCCTTTTACGTGCGGAAATAATTTGGTCCGCTTAAATTCGCCGCGTAAATCAGTCGGGCAGGTTGCCTTTGACGCGGCACAACGCTTAAAGGAGAAAATATGCAGAAAACCGTCAACAGCACCGAATTTCGCAAAATGGTTGCTCTCGGTGCAAGAATGCTTGAAATAAACAGGGCTAAAATCGACGCCCTCAACGTCTTTCCCGTGCCCGACGGAGATACGGGTACTAATATGTCGCTTACCTTGCAGTCGGCTGTAAAGGAGATGAACGCCTGCACTTCCAACCGCTTTCAGGAAATTTGCGACGCCGTTTCAAAGGGCGCGCTACGCGGCGCAAGGGGCAACTCGGGCGTAATCTCTTCGCAGATTTTCCGCGGAATTTGCTCGGTGTTAAAGGACTGTAAAGAAAATTTCGATACCAAAACTTTTGCCAAGGCGCTCGAAGCGGGCACAAAGGTAGCGTATTCCGCCGTTTCCATTCCCAAGGAGGGCACAATTTTAACGGTCGTAAGGCTTATGAGCGAAAGCGCTTCGAAGCTTGCTTCCAAAAACAAGGACTTCGTAGATTTCTTTAAAGCCGTTATTGCGGTCGGCGACGAGGCTTTGGCGCAGACGCCCGAACTTTTGCCCGTACTCAAAAAGGCGGGGGTAGTAGACTCGGGCGGCGTTGGTCTTATGACCATTATGCGCGGCTTCCTTGCGGCGATTTCCGGCGAGGACGTCGGCGCCGACACGATTCCCACCGAAGCGCAGGTAAACGAAAAGGAACCCGACTTCGACGATAACTCCGACATTATAAACCTCGACCTCGGCGACATAGAATTTGCATATTGCACCGAATTTTTCGTAATCAACTTAAAGCCGCAGACGACGCTTGCCGACATAGATAAGTTAAAGGAAAAGCTTATGGGCATAGGCGACAGCGTAATTTGCATAGGCGATTTGGAATTTATAAAGGTACACGTTCACACAAACACCCCCGGCGTGGCGCTGACTTACGCGTTGGAGCTGGGCGAGCTGGACAGACTTAAAATAGAAAATATGCTGGAAGAAAACCGCCAGCTCAAAAAGAAGCTCGAAGCCGAAAAGAAGGCTATGGGTATGCTTGCAATCTGCGCGGGCGAGGGACTTGCCGAGATTTTCAAGGACCTTATGGTAGACCGCGTAATCGAGGGCGGGCAGACGATGAACCCCTCCGCGCAGGACATTGCCGACGCTGTTCAGAAAATAAACGCTTCAAACGTGTTCGTTTTCCCCAACAACTCCAATATAATTTTGGCGGCGGAGCAGGCGAAAGGGCTTGTAAACAACCGCACCATACACGTTATACCCACCAAAAACGTGCCGCAGGGCTTTGCCGCCGCGCTGGTTTTCAACCCCGACGAGAGCGTGCCCGAAAACAAGACGAATATGACCCACGCCATCGACAACGTGGCTTCCGGTCAGGTTACCTACGCTGTGCGCACCACCACGATGAACGGCTTCAAGCTGAAAGAGGGCGACATAATAGGGCTTAACTCCAAAAAGATTTTGGCGAAAGGCTCCAATATCGACGACACCACGCTCGACTTGATTAAAAAGATGAAGACGCCCGAACACGAAATGATAACGCTGTACTACGGCGAAGGGGTGGACGAAGCCGCCGCCGAAGCTCTCGCTTCGAAAGTGGGCGAAACGTTCCCCGACTGCGACGTCGATTTCCACTACGGCGGTCAGCCCGTGTATTACTATATGGTAAGCCTCGAATAACGCTTTCCGTTTATAGGTAAGGTTGGCGGCGTAGCTGGGCGGTTTAACCGCTTGCGCCCGTGCGCCTACGGGTTTTCTTCCGCTCATTAACCGCAGGGTTTTCGGCGTGGGAATAAAAATACGGGATACAAAAGGAAGGCTTTTGCCTTCCTTAAATTATATATTATGAAACTTACCGATTTAAAGTACGTGTCGGAAGCGCGCGAAAAACAGTTTAATAAGATGGGTATTTTCACGCAGGAAGATTTGCCGCGCCTATACCCGCGCGATTTTCTTGACTTAACGCACACAAATTCCATATTTGCGGCGTACCACAACACCGTAATTTTAACCGTGTGCGAGGTGCTTTCGGTGGAGGTAAACCGCTATTCCCGCCGCCCGTACGTAAAGGCGCTTTGCCGTCAGGGCGGGGGTATGTTTCAGGCTATTTGGTTTAATCAGCCGTACGTGGCTTCCAAGCTTACGCAGGGGGAATACCTCTTTTACGGGCGCGTGCAAAACAGGTACGGCACGGGCGTATCGATGGTAAATCCCACCTTTGAAAAGTGCGGCAAGGTGCACAACTTGCAGGGCATACTGCCCGTGTATCCGCTCTCGGGCACGCTTACGCAGGGGGCGGTGCGCACGGCGGTGAGGCAGGCGGTAAAAAACGTTTCAATCGCAAGCGCAATACCCTACGCATTGCAAAAAAAATACGCTCTCGCGCCGTTGAAGGAGGCGTATTACAAGCTCCATAACCCCGCTTCGCCGCAGGATATCTCCCTGTCAAGCGAGCGCATAGCCATAGAGGAATACTTCCTCCTCGTTTCGGCTTTCAAGGTAATCAAGGGGGACGGTGAAAAGGTAAGGACGAACGCGTATTCCGTAAGCGAAAGCGACGCGGAAGAGTTTATCCGTTCGTTTCCGTTCGAGTTTACCGATGGGCAGAAGAGCGCGGTAAACGACGTTTTGCGCGACCTGCGTTCGCCAAAGGTAATGAACAGGCTGTTGCAGGGCGACGTTGGGTGCGGAAAGACGGCGGTTGCGTTGACCGCGGCATATATGGCGGTTAAATCGGGTTATCAGGTTGCAATGCTGGCGCCTACGGAGGTGCTTGCGCGGCAAAACGCCGCGCAGTTGGCAAAATATCTTTCGGGTTACAAAACGGCGTTCCTGTCCGGCTCCACGCCCGCGGCGGAAAAGCGCGCCGTTAAAAACGGGTTGAAGAACGGGGAAATAAGCGTAGTCTGCGGCACACACGCGGTGATACAGAGGGACGTGGAGTTTAAAAACCTTTCGCTCGTAATCTGCGACGAGCAGCAGCGTTTCGGCGTGGCACAGCGTTCGGCGCTTACCGAAAAGGGGGAAAACTGCGACTGCCTCGTTATGAGCGCAACGCCCATACCGCGTACGCTTTCGCTGGTGTTTTACGGCGATTTGGATATAACGACTATCAGGGAAAAACCCCGTTCAAGGCAGGATATATCCACCTCAATCATAAAAAACAGCCGCTATAACGATATGCTCGGTTGGATTGGCGGAGAAGTTGCAAACGGCAGACAGGCGTATTTCGTGTGTCCCAAAATAGAGGGCGACGACGAGGGCACGGTGATGTCGGTTACCGAGCTTTTAGAAGATTTGCAAAGGGCGTTGCCGCGCGTGCGCTTCGGGCTCTTGCACGGCAAACTCAACGACAAGAAAAAGGAAGAGGTTATGTCGGCTTTCCGCAACAAGGAGTACGACTGCCTTGTTTCCACTACGGTAATAGAGGTGGGCGTGGACGTTCCCGACGCCACCGTAATGGTAATTTACAACGCCGACAGGTTCGGGCTTTCCCAGCTTCACCAGCTCAGGGGCAGGGTCGGCAGGGGCAGCGTTAAAAGTTACTGCTTTTTGCTGTCGGACAACGAGAGCGAGCAATCGCGCGAGCGGCTTGCCGTGCTGAAAAACAACTCCGACGGATTTGCCATTGCCGAATACGATTTAAAGCTGAGGGGCGGCGGCGACTTTATGGGCACGCGGCAGAGCGGAAGAATACTTACCGAGCTTAAAAATCTGCGCTTTCCCGTATCCGCCGTGTTTACCGCAAAGGCTATTTCCGACGACGCGTTTTCGGGCGCGTTCGACGTAACCGAGTTGCGCCGCGCGGCTCTCGATAAATACGAAAGTCTTAAAGACGTAATTTTGAATTGATTTTGGTTGTAAATCGAATATTGACAAATTCATATTGCGGTGCTAAAATATTACGGAACAAAAATTTGCCGAGGGATATCCCTCGCGCTTTGCGTTTGGCTGCGCAAAGCGCGTAACAATATCTATCAGGCGCAAAGGGGAAAAATATGAAAATTAAAAAGGCTTTACCCGTAATGCTCTCCCTGTTTATGGTGGGCGGCGCGTTTGCGGGCTGTACAAAAAAGGACGGCGGCGAAGAGCATACTCATAAGTATACATACACTGTCAACGCGGACGGAACGCACAACGGCGTTTGCGATTGCGGCAAAGAGCCGATAACCAACGAGGCGCACGCCGACGCGGA
>CAJUHT010000020.1:0-6117 GCA_910586035.1 uncultured Christensenella sp. | reverse complement strand
GCGTTTGCGATTGCGGCAAAGAGCCGATAACCAACGAGGCGCACGCCGACGCGGATAAGAACGGCAAGTGCGACAAGTGCGGGGCGGAAGTATCCACGGGCGGTGAAGAGCATACTCATAAGTATACATACACTGCCAATGCGGACGGAACTCACAACGGCGTTTGCGAATGCGGCAAAGAGCCGATAACCAACGAGGCGCACGCCGACGCGGACAAGGACGGCAAGTGCGACAAGTGCGGCGCCGATACGTCCTCTGAACCTTCCGATACGTCCACGCCGCTTCCCGCAGACAAAAAGATTTACGTCGTGGGCGATTCCACGGTTTGTTCGTTCAACGATAACTACTATTTGCCCCGCTACGGCTACGGCACGCAACTTACCGAATATTTAAACGTTGCAAGTAATCAGGTGGTAAACCTTGCCATTTCGGGCAGAAGCTCTTTAAGCTTTTTGACGGAGAGCAACTATACCACGCTTAAAACTTCAATAGCGGAGGGCGACTATTTAATTATAGGCTTCGGACACAACGACGAAAAGAGCGAGGAAGCCGCGCGCTATACTGACGCCAACGGCACGCATACGCAGGCTACCACGGCAAACGGACCTTCGTTCCAATATACGCTGTACGAAAATTACGTAAAGCTCGCCAAGGAAAAGGGCGCAACGCCCATACTTTGCACGCCGATAGTAAGGTACAGCGATAAGGGCGAATATTCTACCGACAAGGGGCACGATACAACTTCAACCGATAAGCTTGGTAAGGGCGGCGATTATGCGGCGGCGATTAGAACGCTTGGCGAAGCCACCGATACGACCGTTGTCGATTTGACCGAGCTTACGAAAGCCGTTTATCTAACAGATAACGACGAAGCTAAGTATTACCACGCTTTTGTTACTTACAGCGAGGACAGGCACGTGCCCACGACGGGTAACGAAACTCCTTCGGGCATCGACGGCACGCATATAAACAAGTACGGCGCAAAGATGGTTGCTCACCAATTTGCAACGGCGTTGAAGAGTACGGACTGTGCTTTAAAGGCTCAGGTAAAAACCGATAAGACCGCGCCCACCAAGGCTGTTGATTATGAAGACGCTAAGAATTTGAATTATATTAAACCCGAGTCCAAACCCTTTGACCCCTCAACGCATTCCGACAGAAAGTTGACGGAAGGCTGGTACCGTACCGTTATCGGCAATATTGGCGGGAAGAAGGCAGGCAATTATACCATTACTTATAATAACGAAGTGTTTTCCGTTGGAAATACTACGGGCGGAAATAACGGAAAGTTTGACGCAAGCGGCGACGGCTTCGGCGCGGCGTTTATACAAATCGATAAAAATAAAAACTTTACCGCTTCGGCTACCGTTACTGTAAAAGCTGTCGGAACAGATAAGCCCAACCAGTCGGCTTTCGGTATGATGTTGCGCGACGATATGCATATCGACGGCGAACCTGCCGAAAGTTACACGGGTAAAGAGGTTATTACTACAAACTACGTTTCCGCAAGCGCGGCGGGCGACGGCTCGGCTTCTATGCTGAGCAGAAAGGATACCGTTCTTTCCAAGGACGGCGGCGTTGCGGTTGCCGTAAACTCTTCTTACGAGGTTTCTATCGAAAGGGTAGGGCAAACGGTTACTTTAAAATTCGGTAATATAACCAAAAAGTATACCGATTTCGATTTTACCGCGGCTGACAACGATTATATGTACCTTTGCCTGTTTGCAAACCGCGGGTTGGTTGTAGAATTTTCAAAAGTCAGCTTTACCATAACGGGCGACAGTCAGGGCGCGTAAATTCAATATCTCGTAAATTTTATATATAATGTAAATGACAAAACAGAGGCGGCGGGGCTTGTAAAAACGGCTCCGCCGCCTTGATTTATGCGCATAAAAATTTTTTACGCAAAACGTTTGACAAAAGTAATAAGCTTTGATAAAATGTCATACGCTCACTGTCAAAAGTGGGTCTTTATGTGTTGTAAAATTTTTGCACGTTAAAAAACGTTAATTTCTTGTTGCATTTAAGGGTAGTGCAATTTTAGAGATATATTCCACAGGTTTAATTTTTAAACCGAGTAAAGCAAGGAGGAATTTATAATGCCCACAATAAATCAGCTGATTAAGCACGGAAGAGAAAAGCAGGTTTTCAAGAGCAAGTCGCCCATTTTGGACAACTGCCCCCAGAAGCGCGGCGTATGCCTTTCGGTTACGACCACAACGCCCAAGAAGCCTAACTCTGCTATCCGTAAGATTGCAAGGGTAAGACTTACCAACAAGCAGGAAGGTACCGTCTATATCCCCGGCGAAGGTCATAACCTTCAAGAGCACTCTTCGGTTCTTATCCGCGGCGGTCGTGTAAAGGACTTGCCCGGCGTACGTTATCATATCGTTCGCGGCGCCCTCGACACCGCAGGCGTTTCCAAGAGAAAGCAGGCGCGTTCGCGTTACGGCGCAAAACGCCCTAAATAAGACTTTCGCTCAAATCTTTTGCTAACGCAAAATCTTTGCAGCGATATTGCTAAGGTCGTAAAACCGTTTAACGGAAGAAATGAATTCATCCTTGCGGTTTTTCGTCGTAATTATTTTAAACTTTGCTATGGCAAAGTGTGCCTTGAAATTTTTCAACGCAAGAGCTGTCTTGCTAAAATTTCTGCGGCTATTACAAAATAAAAAATAAAAACTGATTTCTGGCAAAAATCAGTCCTACTTGTCGGAATATATCTACCCTTTGTACCGTTCAAAGTAGGCAGTATTCGCGGAATAACCGCGGAGAAGGTTTGCTACCCCGAAAATTTTTAATCGGGGCAAGCGATAGCTTATTTAAGGTAGACCCTTAAAATTAAAACAGGAGGTAAAATATTATGCCCAGAAGAGGCGGCATCCCCAAAAGAGATGTGTTACCCGACCCCGTGTATAATTCCAAGGTTGTAACCAAACTCGTCAACCAGATTATGTACGACGGCAAGCGCGGCACCGCGCAGAATATAGTATACGACGCGTTTAAGATTGCGAGCGAAAAGCTCGGACAGGAGCCTATGGACGTTTTCAATCAGGCAATGAACAACATTATGCCCGTATTGGAAGTTAAAGCAAGGAGAGTAGGCGGCGCAAACTATCAGGTTCCTATGGAAATAAGACCCGAAAGGCGTCAGACCCTTGCTATCCGCTGGCTGGTAATAGCTACCCGCAAGCGTTCGGAAAGAGAAATGAGCGCAAAACTTGCGGCGGAGCTTATGGACGCGTTCAACAACGCGGGCGGCGCGGTTAAAAAGAAAGAAGATACCCACAGAATGGCGGAAGCGAACAAGGCGTTCGCGCACTTCCGTTTCTAACAGAGGTAGATTATGGCAAGAGAATACGATTTATTGCATACGAGAAACATCGGTATTATGGCGCACATCGACGCTGGCAAGACGACTACTACCGAGAGAATTCTCTTTTATACAGGTATTAACCACAAGATAGGCGAAACGCACGACGGTACCGCTACTATGGACTGGATGGTACAGGAACAGGAGCGCGGTATAACCATTACTTCCGCGGCTACCACCTGCCACTGGACGAGAACGGGCAAAACCAAGGCGGACGAGTGCAGGGTCAATATCATCGATACCCCGGGGCACGTTGACTTCACCGTTGAAGTAGAGCGTTCCCTGCGCGTACTCGACGGCGCCGTTGCAACGTTCTGCGCAAAGGGCGGCGTTGAGCCTCAGTCCGAAACCGTTTGGCGTCAGGCTGACAAGTATAAAGTTCCCCGTATAGCATATGTAAACAAGATGGACATCAACGGCGCAAACTTCTTGCGCGCTGTACAGATGATGAAGGACAGGCTTAACGCCAACCCCGTGCCCATCGAATTGCCCATAGGCAAGGAAGACACATTTAAGGGAATAGTCGACCTTGTTGAAATGAACGCCGAAATTTACGATTCCGACGACGGAAAGCAGTATCACAGGGACGAAATTCCCGCAGATATGAAGGACGCCGCCGAAGAAGCGCATATGGCTTTGATGGAAGCCGCGGCTGAGGGCGACGACGAGCTTATGGAGAAGTTCCTCGAAACTATGGAACTTACTCCCGAAGAAATCCGCAAGGGTCTGCGCAAGGCTACCATAGCAATGAAATGCACGCCCGTACTTTGCGGCTCTTCCTATAAGAACAAGGGCGTTCAGATGCTGTTGGACGCCGTAATCGACTATCTTCCTTCCCCTATCGACGTAGACCACGTAAAGGGCGTAAACCCCGACAGCGGAGAAGAGGAAGAGAGAAAGACTTCCGATAGCGAGCCTTTTGCTGGTCTTGCGTTTAAAATTGCAACCGACCCCTTTGTTGGCAGGCTTGCTTATTTCAGAGCTTACTCCGGCGTGCTTTCCGCAGGTTCCTACGTGTATAACTCCACTAAGGGCAAAAAGGAGCGCGTAGGTCGTCTTGTTCAGATGCACGCAAACACGCGTATGGAAATTCCCGAAATTTATTCGGGCGATATCTGCGCAATCGTTGGTTTGAAAGATACGACTACGGGCGACACGCTGTGCGACGAAAAGCACCCCATTATTTTGGAGCAAATGACTTTCTCCGACCCCGTTATCCAGCTCTCCATAGAGCCTAAGACGAAAGCGGGACAGGAAAAGATGACTTTGGCGCTTATTAAGCTTGCCGAAGAAGACCCCACTTTCAAAACGTATACAGACCAGGAAACGGGTCAGACGATTATCGCGGGTATGGGCGAGCTTCACCTCGACATTATCGTTGACAGACTTTTGAGGGAATTCAAAGTCGAAGCAAACGTTGGCGCGCCTCAGGTCGCTTACCGCGAAACGTTCCGTCAGGCTTGCGACGCGGAAGGTATGTACAAGCGTCAGTCGGGCGGTAAAGGTCAGTACGGACACTGCAAACTTCACCTTATTCCCGGCGAACCCGGTTCCGGTTACACGTTCGAGGATATGACGGTCGGCGGTTCTATTCCCAAGGAATATATCCCCGCAATCGACAAGGGTATTCAGGGCGCGGCAAAGAACGGCTTCCTTGCCGGCTACGAAATGGTTGACTTTAAAGTACAGGTATACGACGGAAGCTTCCACGAGGTCGACTCCTCGGAAATGGCGTTCCAGATTGCCGGCTCTATGGCGTTTAAAGACGGTATGACCAAGGCTAAGCCCGTACTGTTAGAGCCCATTATGAAGGTTGAAGTTATTGTTCCCGACGATTATTTCGGCGATATTATGGGCAACGTAACCGCTCGCCGCGGTACGATTATTTCCACCGACGACAGAGCGGGCGCAAAGGTTGTAGACGCGGAAGTTCCCCTTTCGGAAATGTTCGGCTACGCAACCGACCTCCGTTCGAGAACGCAGGGACGCGGTCAGTTTACTATGCAGTTCGACCATTACAACGAAGTGCCGAAGAGCGTTGCTGAGAAGGTAATCGGCGAAAGAGCAAAGAAAAACTGATTAAAGCAGTTTTGAAATAAAAGGCACTTCGGATAATGGAAAGCGCGAAGAGAACAGGCTTGAAAGAGCGTAACGGCTGGCGCGCTTACCGTTATAGTGCCGAAGAGCGTTGCCGAGAAGGTAATCGGCGAAAGAGCAAAGAAAAACTGATTAAAGCAGTTTTGAAATAAAAGGCACTTCGGATAATGGAAAGCGCGAAGAGAACAGGCTTGAAAGAGCGTAACGGCTGGCGCGCTTACCGTTATAGTGCCGAAGAGCGTTGCCGAGAAGGTAATCGGCGAAAGAGCAAAGAAAAATTAAAATTATATAAGATTTGCGTCTTATAAGATTTTTTGCCGAAATACGGCGAAAAAACGGCGTGCGTGCGGTTTAACCGCAAGCGCGTCGGTCAAAATTTTTAAAAACACCGTCAAAATATTTGTGTTTTTAAAAGTTTTAATATATAATAAAATCAACGCGTAAAAGGCGCGTAAAAGCAGCCCCAAAAAGACGATATGGATAGCTGCGACGCCCCAAAAGGCGGAAGTTATCATTTTATAAAAAATTATAGGAGAAAACAAAAATGGCAAAAGCTAAGTATGACAACAGCAAGCCCCACGTTAACATTGGTACAATCGGCCACGTTGACCACGGCAAGACCACTCTGACCGCAGCTATCACTATGG
>CAJUHT010000019.1 GCA_910586035.1 uncultured Christensenella sp. | reverse complement strand
TTTATATGGACTACTTTTTTTATTCCCTCTGTTGCACTTGATATGATAATTCACACACACAAAAAAGCTTGCGGCAGACAGTTGTCTGCCGCAAGCTCTATGATGTTTTAAATTATTCTCCGGATTGTTTTTCTTCCTCTTTACTTTCAACTGCGGAAGCTTCCTCTTCCCTCTTTCCGCTCTCTTTGTTTTTTGATTTGAATGCGCTTTTAACCGCGCCGAACACTTTGCTTACAACGCCCTGCTTCTTCTGCTCGATTATAACTACGTTGTCCTCGTCAAGCGAAGCCGTGTTTTCAATTTCCTCGTACTCGCAGTATTCGGGCGTAATGGCTTTCGTAGTTGTGGCGTTGAAAAATCTTGCGTACTCGCAATCTACGGCAACTTTAAACTCGTTGCCCTCCTTTACGGAGTATTTGCTGTTCATCTTTAAAATTACTTTGCTTTCGCCCGCCGCGCCGTGAACGTTTATTATGTCGCCCAAAAGTTCGATTATGCCCGCCTTCATTTTGAAAGCGCCGTCCTTAAACTTTTCAAATTTTTCGCTCTTTTCAAACACAAGATTTTCGGGGCGTATGCCGTAAACTATTTGCTTACCCTCGTAATTTTTTAAAAGCTTTTTCTGCTCGGCGGTAAGTTTAATCTTTTCCCCAGTGCCGTCAAGCACGAAATTGCCCTTTTCCACCGTACCGCGCAAAAAGTTCATTGCGGGCGTGCCTATAAAGCCTGCTACGAACATATTGGCGGGGTTGCGGTAAATTTCGTTAGGCTCGCCAATCTGCTGAATAAACCCGTCCTTCATTACTACAATGCGCGAAGCCATAGTCATAGCCTCTATCTGGTCGTGTGTTACGTAAATGGTGGTTGCGCCCACCTCCTCGTGAATACGTACGATTTCACTGCGCATTGCAACGCGCAGTTTTGCGTCGAGGTTAGAGAGCGGCTCGTCCATCAAAAAGACTTTGGGGCGCCTTACTATTGACCTACCCAACGCAACGCGCTGCCTCTGACCGCCCGAAAGGGCGCGCGGCTTTCTGTCGAGATAGGGCGTAAGCTTTAAAATTTTAGCCGCCTCCTTGACGCGCCTGTCAATTTCGTCTTTGGGCACTTTCCTCAATTTCAAGGCGTACGCCATATTGTTGTAAACCGTCATTTGCGGATACAGCGCGTACGACTGAAAGACCATTGCAATGTCCCTGTCCTTTGGCGCGGCGCTGTTCATAACCTTGCCGTCGATTATAAGGTCGCCGTAAGAAATTTCTTCCAGCCCCGCAATCATTCTCAGCGTGGTCGATTTACCGCACCCCGAAGGTCCTACAAACACGATAAATTCCTTGTCCTGAATGTCGATTGAAAAATCGTGCACGGCGTGAACGCCGCCGTCGTATACCTTGTTTACGTTTACAAGTTGTACAGAAGCCATTTTATTTTACCGCCTTATCAACGTTTTGTCTGTTTCCCATTGCGGGAATCGCGCCGTACCCCGTAGTCGTATACGCCCCGCACTTGCAGGCGAATTGCAACATTTCAAGGTAGTCGTATTCCCCGTTACCCGCCATATATTGCGCAATGAATGCGCCGAAAAAGGAATCGCCCGCGCCCGTGGTATCCACCGCCTTAACCTTATACCCGCCGCAGTCAAACCGCCTGCCGTCGGCAAGATATAATTTAGCGCCCTTGCCGCCGTCGGTTACAAGCAAAATTTTAAGTCTGCCGTTAAACATAGCTTTAACCGCGCTTTCGGCGGGCAACCCCGTTATAAATTCGAGTTCGTCAACCCCTACTTTAATCACGTCGGCATAGCGGGCAAACTCCAAAACCGTACCGCGCAGTTGCTCCTTATCCTCCCAGAGGTTAAACCTCAGGTTGGGGTCGAAAAATATCGACGCGCCCGCGCTTTGCGCCTTTTTTATTAGGTACTTATGCGCCGAACGCGCCTCCTCCGTCTTTAACGCCACGCTGCCGAACTCCAAAATATCCCGCGCTTCAAATTGCACGTCTTTAAAGTCCTCGGCGGTAAAGTATAAATCTGCGGCGGCGCGCCTGTAAAAACTGAACTGCCTTTCGCCGTCCTCTTTAAAACTTACGAACGCAAGCGATGTGTCGTGCTTATCGGAAGTACGTATATATGAGGTGTCCACGCCCTCGTTTTTAAGCGTTTCAATCAAAAACTCGCCGAAGCCGTCGTTGCCTACCTTGGTCAGATACGCCGCTTGTTGCCCCAGCTTTACAGCCTGAACGCACACGTTGGCGGGCGCTCCGCCGGCGTTTTTAACAAACTGCGCCGTATCCTTTAAACTGCCCGTGCCAACCGACTGAAAATCGATTAGCAACTCGCCCACGGAATATAATTTACTCATAAAAGGCAATCCCCTTAAACTGCGCCTTGCTTCCGTTGGAATAGAAGGCAAAATTCTTTCTGTGTATGCCCGCAAACCTTACGGTCAGCGCAACAGCGTCGTCAAGATAGACGGTAAGCACCTCGCTGTCTACGATTATATTTACCCTATAATTTTTGTCCGCTTCGAATTTAAAGGGAACGGAAGCCAGCGGAGAGCCGTACCGCAATATGCTCGAAACGTTGTTGTAGCATACGAGTTTATTGTTTTTAACGTCGAAAGCTATTAACGAACTGCCCAACCTGTTATTGTACACTCCGTCCAGAGCGAACGTTATGCCGAAGTCGCCGCTTCCGTCGCCGCAACTAACGGTAAAACTCATTCTCGTAACGTGCCTGCCCAGCTTTTCCAGACAGCGCGAAGAAAATTCCCCGCCTCCGAAAGATACGCTTTTACACTCGTCGTTTACGCCCCCGAACCTGTATTTGACCTGCGTGTTGAAGGCGGTTTTTACTCCGTCGGTCATAACCGCGCGCAACTCGCCGCTTTCAAGCTGTACCATTTTATGGACTACGAGATTGCCGCCCCAATCGAAGCCGCCCACGCTTCCGCCTGAAAGCCTTGCGCACCAGGCGAACGCGTACAACTCGTCGCCCGCCTTTTCCAGCCTGCCCGCGTAGAAACCGCTGTTGTCTATGCTGTCCAATTCAAAGCGTTTCCACTCGCCGTCCCTCTCCGTTCTGTAACGGTAATGGGTAACGCGGTTGGCGCCCTGTTCGCTGTATGCAAGGTAGTAAAAGCCGTTCCACTCCACGTAGGAGGGGCACTCCATATTGTAGTCGCCGTCGTCGTTGGCAAAAAATACCCCCTCGTCCTTCCACTCCTCCGTGCGCGCGTCAAGGTCGGTAGCCGAATAACGCTTTATTACGCCGCGCCCGTAATCGCGCGTGGTTACAAGCATATAGTACTTCTCGTCCTCGCCGTCGTAGTAAACGTACGGGTCGCGGAAGTCGTTTTCATAGCCGTAGAGGTTCAGCTCGTAGTCCTTGTTTTCGTCGTCCCTGTCCTTGACCCAGGTCTTTTGGTTGTCGTAGCTCTTTGCGTGGCGGATAACCTCGTTGTATTTAAGCCCCTCTTCCTGACCGTTGTCGTTGTGCCCCGTGTAGAAGAAGTGGTAATTGCCCTGCGTATCCTTTATTACCGAACCCGTGCCGAGTGCCGCGTCGGGCGACTTAGTGGCTTCGGGGTGATAAAATTCCGAGCCCTCGTCCGCGTCGTCGAAGCCGAGCGACACTCCGCAATCGGTGTAATTTACATAGTCGGAAGTGGTAATGCGGGCTATGGGATGATAGAAAATGGAGTTGGAGCCCGTGGTATCCTGCAAGTGATAGATATTCATTACCCCGTCGTCGTAAAAGGGCATTACGTCGCCCATATACTTGGGCAAAGTATCCTCGTAAGTTGAAACGGGGAATACCTTTTTGCCGTTTTGCTCCACCGTGTTTTTATTGGGCTTTGCGCAACCGACAAGGCTTACGCACGCCATAGCCGCCGCGGTAAACAGCGGCAACAGCCACTTTCTTTTCATAATTTTGCACCTATTTCCGCTATGCTTTTAACCTTGACCGCGCCCTGCGTTTTAAGCGTGTAGCCGCCGTCCAAATAAATCCTGCTCGAAATAACTTCCCTGCCCCCGCGCACGAACACCTCTATGGAGGAAACGTCTAAAAGTACGCGCACGTCGCTTTGCCTGCCGCAGAAGTCGGTTTTGCGGACGCAACCGTTTAAATTGTTGGAGTTTGTAGTATCGAGATACACTCCGCCGTTATTGCCTATTATAACCTCTCCGTTTTCCGCCGCCAAGGTTACGCTTCCCTCGCCTTCGAACTCCAAACGTATATCAGCGCACGCGGGCACTGCGTCGCCAATCGCGGGCGTAAGATAATCGTCAAGTTCCGCAACGGGCTTTTGCAAAATATCGCCGTCCACTATTGAAATTTCTCTCGGAACAGAAAACGCGCCCGTCCAGCCGTGCCCCCACTCGTGCGTGGGATATCGCTTGCCCCACATTTCCAGCCAGCCGACAATTATCGGTCTGTTTGCGCCGTTTATAAACTGCGGGGCGTAAAAGGTGTCGCCCTTGTCAATTTCCCTTATAAAATCGACTTTCATTGCGCCCTTTACAAAATCCATTTCGCCGACGATGAACACGCTGGAATTAACGTTTTTAAAGCTGTTGCCCCTCTGCTTTACGTTACAGCCCGAAGCAACCAACACGTCCTTTCCGTACACCCTGCAATAGGAGGGGCACTCGCCCATATCCCCCAGCTCGTCAAACGGACCGAGCGTAAATTTGTACTGTAAATTATCGAGCGGACCGCCGAGGACGATTATAACGCCCCTATTCGAATTAGTATCCTTGCCGCCGATAAATATATAATAATCGTCGCCTACCTTCACGGGGCAGGGGTCGCGGAAATCGGTGCGGCTGATATTCTTCGGAAGGCTTTCGTTGTCGAAAACGCAACTCTTGCCCGTAAACGTATGCCCGTCAACCGATTGCTCGCGGTAAATTTTTTCCGTCTTAACGCCGTCAAGCTCATAATGCAGGGTGTAAAAGGCGTTTAAAGCTCCGTCCGCTTCCACAGCCCCGCCCGAAAATATGTTTTCGCCCCGCTCTTCGGGTGCGAGCGCAACGCCCGCGTCGGTATAAGCAATTAAATCTTGCGATACGAAGTGCCCCCAATGCATTACGCCGTTGAGGCTGTCATAGGGATAAAACTGATAATAAAGGTGATACTTGCCGCCGTAATAAATTAAACCGTTGGGGTCGTTCATCCAGCCTACGGGCGGCGCCATATGATATTTTAACCTATATTTGCCGTTGACCTTATCTTTTGCCACAGCTATATGGTCGTCGGCTTTTTGTAAAGCGTTCATATTCTATCTTTCCAAGTCGTTTTTTAAACTTATTTTAATTTGGCTTATTTCCACCATAACGTTTTGGTGCTTGGCGTTTTCCGCGTTGCCGAATTGCCATACAAACCTGTAAACGTCGTTTAAATTTTTGTTGTCGCACTGCACGGAAAAGGTCTGCTCCTCGATTGTAAGCGTTATTTGCCGCCAGGCAAACGTTTGCCACGTTCCGCTTTCGGTTGCCGCAAACACGCAGTTTAACCGTTGCGAAGCTTTTGCCCTGAACTCTATTATATAGTTATCCGCCGAGCCCTCCAAAAACATATCCGGCGAAGCTATTTCGTTGTTTCCCCAATCGTTTCCAAACTCCCTTATGTTGCAGGTAACCTTTCCGTACTCGCTTGCAATGCCGTCGCCGTTGTTTACCGTAAAGGGAGTAACGGCAAACTTTTCCCTGCGCAAGCCCGTTTCTTTCAAACTTACTTCGATATCGGAAATTTCTATTCTGCCGCCGCGGTTGCCGCACTGCACGTACAGCCACAGCTTTCCGCCGTCGTTTTCGTTTACGGTGATTTCCGTTTGGTTGAGCCCGTTTGCGGGGCTGTATAAAGTTTTTAACGCTTTGCCCCACTGTCCGTTTAATATAACCACCTCGTACGGGGCTTGGCTTTCGCTGAACAAATTGAAAGAAATTTTATAGTTTTCAAACGCGCTTACGGGCAAACCCGTGTTTACGAACATTCCGCCCCGCCATATTTCGTTAGAAGTCTTTGTAACTTCAACGTATGCGCCTTTGCCGCCCTCGGCAACCCCTACGTACCCTTCGGTACCGTCGAAGCGCCCCTCCACACTGCCGTTGAAATTAAAATCTTTCAACTTTAACGTTTCGCCGCCAATGCTCTGCACGCGCTCGGTATAAACGCTTTTAACGCTTGCTTTCAACGGACCTTCCAGCCCGCCCAGCCAGAGGGCTATATTCACGTTGTCGGTAGGCGCTTCGCCCTCGGCGGAGGGCTTGGACGGCGTTGCGTGCTTAAACGTTACCGCGTTTTCTCCGCTTACTATATTGAGCTCGGCAATAGCTATTCCGTCGGCGGCTACCTTTATTCTGCCCGCAACCGAGCTTGTAATATTGTAGGTGAATTTGTACTCCGTGCCGCTGACCATAGTATAACTGCGCGAAAGTATGACGTCCTCGGCAATCTCGTTGCCCGAAGCTTCAAAGGCGTACGCGCTACCCGTCAAGCCGCTCTTTTCTATTACCGTTCTTCCGCCCGCTTGCACGGTGAAGCCGTTGGAGCAAACTTCCTCCCTGTAAACGTCGCGCGCAATCACCGAAGCGGTTACGGTTGTGCGGGCGAGTTTACCCAAGCTGTCGCGTATTTCGTAGCAAACTTCGTATTCGCCCGTCTGCGTAAACAGCGCATAGCCGTCCTTGACTTCCGCCTGCGGGGTAATGGTTATTTCGAGGTTGGGCGTTATGTCGCCGTCCTCCTCGTCCAGCGCGGCAACGCCGTCGAGCAGGTCTACGTAGGTGTTTACAAGGCAGTTAATATCGCTTACTCCGCGGAGTTCGGGCGCCTGGTTTACCTGCCCGCCGCCGCAGGCGGAGAGCAGGGCTGCCGCGGCAGCCAAAGGCAATATTAAAAATTTAGCTTTCTTCATTGTTATTCTCCGTTATCTCTTCCCCACGGCTGACCATACCGTACTCGTCGAGATAGTCGTCCTCTTTTTCCCTCTTTTTCAAATCGAACACGCTCACCTTCAACGCCTTTGCTTTGAGTTTATAAAAGTTTTCTTTCATCATCCGTGAAATTAAAAACGGCGCGGCGTACAGCGTAAGAGGCAACGCGTACGGATAGAAGATGACGAGCGCAACCACGCCCGCAACGCAGGCTAAGGAAATCAAGCTGCCCAAAAACCCGCCGAACAGAAGCATTATTCCGTTGTAGAACAGCTGGCGGAGAGTAACGTTCATATTAACTATAACCGTGGGCGCGGTTACAAGATAAAATATCCCCACAATCAAGGCTATACAGCTTACCGCCAGCACGAAGTAGTTTATACTTTCGTGGTGGGTGTTGAAAAAATAGATGTTCAACGCGGGAAAAACTATTATAACCAATTGAAAGAGCGTGTAAAAAATTAGTATTTTCCAATTCTTGCCGATAGTGGTAAATATGTCTTTAAACCGTCTTGTGTCTATGTCCTCTTTAAAGTATCCCGTAACGCCCACAAGCATAGGTATAAACGGCAATATTGTAAAGGCGGAGAGGGCGACAAGCAAGGTAATAACCAAAAATTCAAGCGCGTAATCGCCGAGCAGTCTTAACCCCTTCATCGTTCCCCCTCCTTTTAAGTTATTTATTGATTGCTTCGAGATACTTGTCGTAAGCCGCCTGATTTACCTTTTTGACCTCTTCAATCGAGGTGCGGTTCGTCTTTAAAAGATTGTTCTGCCAGTCAGACTCCGTAGGCGCCGACTTGGAAGTTATTCTGTTTACCAACCAGGAAGTTATGTTTTTGCCCAGCGAAGTTTCGTACTTATTTAAAATATCCAGCTGTTCCTTTGTGTAATTTAAGTTGGGAATGGACTTTACTTCGGCGCCCTTGAACACGCTGTTTTCAACGTAAACGTCCAGCCTTTCAAGCCTGAGCTTTGCACGCTTTTCCATTTCCACGCTCGTTTGCCACACCTTTTCAGTCAGATACACAACACCGTAGGGCGCGTTTTTCATACGGAAGTCGTCCGCGCTCTGCTTGCCGTGGTCGTCGTTGGGAATGAGTTTGCCGTCAACCTTTTCGCGCTCGAACGCGCCCGACTCTATCGAGCCGTAGTTGAGTTGCGCCGAATAGTCGGGCTCGAAAAATTTATCGAAGTAAGATAAAAGCCCCGCCTTGTCCTTACACGTTCCCAAAATTACGCACTCCGATTTTTCCACTTCCAACTCGTTGCTCTTGCCAACGTACTGTTTGCCCGTGGCGTCGTCAATCAGCGGTTGAAGCATAATGTAATCGCCTTGCAAGTCCTTGGAAACTACCGTTTCCTTTTCCCACCAATAGAAAGCGCCGTACCTTCCGTCCTGCCCCCTCGCAAGAAATTCGTCCTGCGTCTGCGTAAACGCCGTGGAACGGATAAGCCCCTTGTTGTACCAGTCGTTTAACTCCTTTACCGCGTTAAACCACTCCTTGCTCTCTATCGTAAAAGTTACCTTATCGTCGACTATCGTCTTGTGTTCGATGTTTTCGGGCACCCCGAACGAGGCTATCAAATCGCTTTCGTTGCCCTGCCAGTTGTTGCTTACGAATGCGAGCGGCACCTCGTTGGTCCTGTCCCTGTCGCCGTCCATATCGAGGGCGTTGAACTGCTGTAAAATGGCTTTGAACTCGCTTCTTTTAAGCGCCAGCCCGTCCTTTAAATCTTCCTTGCCCGATATACTTTTAACCTCCGCGGGGAGGTTGCCGCCGTCAATCAGCTTTTCCACCCAAGCCTTATTTATAAACAATAAATTGGGATAAGCTTTTAAACCCATCTCCTCGATGCGCGGCAAGGAATAGATATGCCCGTCGGGAGATTTAAGCGCTTCGGCTATGTCGGGGCGCTCGGGGTCCTCCAAAATCGCCTTGAAGTTGGGCATATATTGCAGGTACTTGTCTATCGCCACAATCTTGCCCCGTCTGCCGTAGTTATACAGCTGTAAATTGGAAAAGCCCGCGTGATATATCGCGTCTATTCCCTTTGTACCCACCGGGTCGGTGTTGTTTGCGTACTGAGTGGAGGTGTTGTAAACCCAAAACACGTCCTTGCCCGTTTCCCTTGCAAGGGCGCGGAACACGGGCATTGTGTTGTAGTCCTTTACCGTTTCCTCTTTTACGGTTAAAACGGTAAATTCGTGTCCGTCGTCATCGTCCTTATATACGCACGCCGAAAGCGGAATTACCGCCGCGCCGCACACGGCAGCCGCAAGCAGTGCGGCAAAAATTTTTCTCTTTTTCATACCTTGACCTATCACTTAAACGAACCGACCAACACGCCCTGCCCGAAATGCTTTTCTATCATAGGATACAAAATCAATATGGGTACGGTGGCTATTATTATAGAAGTAAACTTGACCTGCGTGGCTATGCGCATCTGCTCCAACACCACTTCGCCCTCGCCGCCCGCGGTCGCCTTCAATATACCGTCAAGCACCGTTTGCAGGGGATAAAAATCCTGGTCTATCTGGAAGATATACGCGTCGATATAGTTGTTCCAGTGCCCCACCGCGTAGAAGAGCACCATTACGCTTATAATCGATTTTGCAAGCGGCAGAACTATATCGAAAAACGTGCGTATTTCGCCCGCTCCGTCTATCTGCCCCGCTTCCAGCACCTCCTTTGGAACGTTTGTCTGGAAGAACGATTTACACATAAACACGTTATAAACACTTACGCCGCCGCCTATTATTAAAATAAGCGGATTCTGATACAGCCCCAGCGCGCGGCAAACGGCTACGTATGGTATAAGCCCGCCGCCGAAAAACATCGTAATAATCAAAAGCGGCATAATTATTTTTCTGAAAGGCAGATACTCGCGCGAGAGCGCCCACCCCGCGGGAATGGTTAAAACAATGTTGAACGCCGTGCCCACCAGCGTATACACGAGGGTGTTGAAGTACCCGCGCCAAACGTCGCTTCTGTTAAACAGCTGTGCGTAGCCAGAAAACGTAAGCTTTACAGGGTACAGCCACACCTCGCCCGTCATAACCGCGTCGGGGTCGGAAACGGAAGCGATGACTATATAGTACAGCGGGTATATGACTATAACCGCCAGCAAGAAGAGTATGAACGCGCAGATTGCGTAGTAGACGTAATCCGTCTTGCTCTCCTTTATCTTGTTTTTCTTTTTCAAGGCTTTTAATTCTTTCGCGTCCATACCATCACCACATACTTTGATTTGCTAATTTTTTGGAAGTAAAGTTTGCGATTATAAGCAACGCAACGTTAATAACCGAGTTGAAAAGTCCCGCCGCGGTACCCAGACCGTAACTGCCGTTTAAACCGAAGCGGTAAACATAGGTGGAAAGTATTTCGCTTGTGCCCAAAATGCCCTCGGGGTCCATAAGCAATACCTTTTCGTAACCGCAACTCATAAGATTGCCGATTGAGAGAATCATAAGCATTACAATCGTAGGGGCTATTGCGGGCAAATCTACGCTGAAAATTCTTCTGAACCGCGATGCGCCGTCCACCTTTGCCGCCTCGTGCAAAGCGGGGTCTACGCCCGACAGCGCGGCGAGGTAAATTATAGCCGACCAACCGAAATCCTGCCAATTGCCCGAAAATATGAACAGCGGGCGGAACGCCTCCGGCTTTAAAAACAACTGTAACCCGTTTACGTCGCCGCCCAACTTTACCGACAGTTGGTCCAAAAGTCCGTCCGAGCCGAATATGAGTTTTAACATACCCACCATAACGACGAGCGAGATAAAGTGGGGCGCATAGTACAAAATCTGCAATCCCTTTTTAACCTTTTTGGCGCGCAGAGAGTTAAGTAGCAGCGCGACGATTATGGGCAGGGGGAATCCGACTATAAAGCCGAAGAAGCACAAGAGGAACGTATTTGTAAAATAGTCCCAGAAATTGGGGTTGGAGAAAAACGTATGAAAGTTATCCCAACCTATCCAAATGGTATTAGAGCCTATAATCTGGTCGCCCGGCATATAGTCCTGAAAGGCTATGAGTATGCCGTACATAGGCGCGTAACAGAAAATTAAAATGTAAATCAGCGCGGGCAGTATAAACAGCAGTATCCAGCCCCTGCGCTTGAAATTGGCTTTCCACTTATCCCACTTGGAGGGCTGCTTATTATTTATTATACCGTCGGGGCTTTTGCCCTCCGCGCCGCCGTCCAACGCCTCGTACGCCTGCTCTATAAGCAAATCGTTTTCCGTTAAAACGGCGCTTCCCGCTTCGGTTGCCGCCGCGCTCGCTTTCTTCCTCATATATCCCCCTCCGTCAAAGAGCGTTGTTATTAGTAGTCGAATTTGTTTTGTCTTTACCAAATAATATAATACTTGCCCCGCACTGTCAACAACCGACAAATTTGTTGTGCGTTTGCTTAATTTATACGGCGCAATTTTTGAGCGTTTGCGCAAATTATTGTTTTTTCTTTCTGCACCGCTTTACTATTGCAAACACCGCGTAACCGATTATCGCAGCGGCGAAAATGGCAATATCGATATAGAAGAAAGTATGGCTTATCGCCTCTATATAATCTTCCCTGTAATCTTCCTTGCCGATAATGTTGATTGTCAGCGAGGGTCTGCCCTTGGCGGTGTACGCCTTTACGGTGTGCTCGCCGCCCGTCAGGTGCGTTATATTCTCGGCGGATACGGTTATAATGCCGCCGTCCAGCGTAAAGGCTACCTGCCTGCCGTTTATTTCAAGTCTTTCCACCGCAACGCCGTCGGTAACCTTAAACGCGAGCGCGTCGCCCTTCAAATAGCCGTCCCTCATCGAAACCAGGCTTGCCGAAGCAAAGTCGGCGGTAACGGTAAAGTCGTAATCGGTTGTTTCGGTTACCGCCCTGAACGTGTACTCCGCGCCCGCTTCGAGCGTTTTAAGGTAGTCTGCGCCAATCGTAAGGTATCCGCCCTCCACCGAATAGTTCTGCGGGGAAAGCCTGTAACTGTTGTCCGTTACGTTTACTACTTTAAGCAACTTCGCCGCGCCGATATAAAGCCTGTTCTCTTCCGAGCGGTTGAACTTTACGCGGTTTATATCCATTTCCGCGTTATATACGTTAAGCCCCAGCCTGCCGCCGCCGTAGTCGGAAAGGTTATGAATGAGCGCAACCCTATCGTCGACCGACACTTTCGCCTCGCCGCCGCTGACAGCAACGGTAAGTTTAAAGGGCGAATTGCCGTTAAATGCAAAATCGGCAACCTTTAAATCGCCCACGCCCGACTTCCACAGCTTAACTTTATTCTGATGCAGGTCGGCTGTGGCAACCAAATAATCGGTTAAATTATCGCTTATACCGAATATAAGCCCGCCCGCCTGAGCGTTGCCGCGCGGGGTAAAGTAAGCCGAGTAAACAAACTCTTCACCCTGCGTTTTACTGAATAAAAACGCGTCGCTCGCGCCCGTTGCAAAGCGCAGACCTTCGTCCGAAACAAACGAAAAACCGCCCAGCCTTTCGCCGTAAGTTAAGTCGCTTATAAATCCGTCGTTATAGATATATACCTCTATACGTCTTATACTTCCCTTATACTCCGCCGCGATTTTAGCGCTTCCCTTGTTAAGAGCCTTTATATAGACGAAACCGTCCGCCCTTTCCAGAGCCACGTTTGCGCCGCCTTCCGCAACGGTAAATTTAACTTGGTTAAAGTCGAAGCCTTCCGCAAACGACGAAGCGGCTACCGCCTCCCTCGCGCCGACTATGGTATCTATTTTTTCGGTTGAAAGCACAAGTTTGTCAACCGTTTGAATATCGCCGAAAATGCTTTCAACGGCATATACTTGCGCATCAATTGCCAAATCGCCGTCGGAATACAGCGCCATTTTGTCGGATACCGCCGCGGGAAAAACGGCGGAAAACCAGCTTGCCCTGCCGCCGTTTGCAAACACCGAAACAAATGCGCGGTCTAAAATAATTCTTAAAGAAAGCTTGCCGCCAACAAGCTCAACCCTTTTGGAATAAGGCGTTTTATACAGCGGCGTATCCTTTGCAAGAAGTGAACTGCGCGAACGGTCGAGCGTAAGCGTTTGCGTTAGTCTGTCGTATCTTACCGCAATTTTTTCCTGCGCGGAAACGCGCAAATCGAACTGCGCGTACGTTGCGTTGCCAACGCTGAAATCTATTTCCGCAACGATATCCGCCTCGCTTGCCTTAACTTCCGTAAACGCCCTTTCGCCCCCTTTGAGCGTGCCTCCGAAAGCGCCGAGCGGTTGAGCGGAGCGCAAACTTTCATAACCTTCCACGGGGTAGCGCAAAAGGCTGTAACCGCCGTCCGTTTCAACCAAATCGAGCCCGCAAACGACTGTCATACCGCCGTTATAGTCCTCTCTGAACGGCTCGTACCCGCTTACCGTCTTCCAGCTTGCCGACCAGCTCACGCCGTATACTTTGCCGTCGGGCGCATTGTTGAACGATTGGAAAGCATAGCTGTCTATGCCCTCGCTCAGCCGCTTTACCCGCTCCTTGGAAACGAACAGACCGTTTTCGTCAAGCTCGCCGACAACGTAATATTCCGCGGGATAGTAAGTTTCCGCGCGGGTCGTTTTATTGTACTCGTGGCTCTTGGCTTTATCTTCGGGGGAAATGATTAAAACGTATTTTTCCGCGCCGTTTACTTCGTAGCGGGATATGTCGGGGCACTCGCCCCAATACCCCGTTTGCCCAAGATACTCCCAATCGGTGAGATTGACCGACGAATACATTCTGACGGAGCCTCCGCCCACCGCCATAAGCCATTTAGAGTGCCTGTCGCTCCAAAATACTTTGGGGTCGCGGAATTCACCGTCCCCCACTCCGCCGTCGTCCCTTGCGCCCAAAATTTCGCCGTCGACTTCAAAGGTCTGACCGTCGTCCTTACTGTATGCAAGAATCTGCCGCTGACCGCCCGCGCTGTCGTCGGGCTGGGTGAGAATTGCCACTATGCCCTGCCCTTTAACAACCTTGCCCGTAACTTCGTCCGTATCGAAAAGCCCGCTCGTATTGTCAACGTCGTATACCGCGCTTCCCGAAAACATCATTGAATAGTTATTGCCGTCCTTGTCCTGCGAATTTTCGGGCAGGGCAACGGGCTGTTCGCTCCAATGCACCAAATCGGAACTTGTGGCGTGCCCCCAGCTCATATGCCCCCACACATTTTCCGTACCGCCCGCGCCGCCGTTGGCGTTTTTATCCCAATTGTATTGGTAGTACATATGATACGTACCGCCGTTGCCGTCCGCGGCGGGAACGTACAAAAGTCCGTTGGGGTCGTTGTTCCAGCCGCTCTTTGCCGAATACGCAAGCCTGTTGCGGTAGCTTTGACTATAAGCCGCGCCGCTTTCGTCGGCATATACTACGCTATCTTTTACGCATACGCAGGCGGCGGCAATGAGCGCGGTACAACATACCGCGCCCAGCGCAACTGCAAATTTTGTTTTAATGCTCTTGATTTTCATAATTATCTTTACGCAACTTTGTTTATATTTACCGAATAATTGCCCTGGTCCCAACCGTTTTTCTCGTGCTTGAACATAATATACACGGTGTCGCCCGCCTTGAACTCGTGCGTTTCCGACTGACTGAAATCGGTGCCGCTCTTAAACGACGGGAGCGAATACATATTTCCGTCCTTATCCTTTACGCCTATGCGCACGGCGTACTCGGAAAGTATTCCGTCGTCGCCGCCTATTCCCTTAAACGTTACGTCAACGCTCGCATTAACGTCGCTTTCGAAAGTAAACGCTATGGTTACGAACGTGTCGAAGCCTGCGGCAAACCAATCTTTCTTTATTTCCGTTCCGTTTTCCGCAAACGCGTCGCCGTTGTTCTGAGTAATGGGTTTGAACTCGTAATGCTCTTCGTTTTCGCCGTCCTTGAAATGGTAATCGGTTACGCCGTACTGCCAGCCGCACTGACTTTTGAAGCCGTCCGCGCTCGAAGTGCCGTTTAACGCCGCAATTTCCTCCGTCCTCGTCTGCCCGCATACCGAACAGGTATAAGTCCTTTCGCCCGCCGCCCAGAACGTGGGCTCGGTTGTCGTACGCCCCTCGTCCCAGCCGTGTTCTACGGTAGATTTATCAATAACCCTCTCTTCAAGCGCGCCGCAAACGCACTGCCATACCGATTTGCCGTCCTGCGCGCAGGTTGCGGGAACGCGCTGTTCGGTCAATTCTTCGTTGAACCTGTGCGTTTCCTCCTCCAACTTAACCTGACAGTCGTCGTGAGCCGTGCACGCGTACCAATGCGTAGAGCCGCCCTCTTCGTAAACGAGCGCGTCGCCCTTAACGTGCTCGCCGAATGCGGGTATGGGGCGGGTGCTTTCGTAGCCGCACACGGAGCAGAGCGTATTCATTATGCCGTCCTCCTCCGCCGTGGCGGGCTGTTTTACTCCGTTATCAACCATACCGTGGGCTTGGCGCGCTTCCTCCGCGCCGCACCCTTCAACCGCGCAAACGCGCCAATGTTCGGCGGGGTCGTTGTTTACCCACACCTCGAAGTCGTGAGCGGGTCTTTCGGTTATAGTCTGACTTGTTTCCTCGCCGCACTCGCATTTCAAGAAATGCGTTCCGTCCGAATGACAGGTCGCCTCTATATCCTCCTTATCGGGGTCGGCGCCCCAAACGTGAGCCACCGAAGCGTCCTCCGCCTGACAATTTTTACACTGCTTATGATGGCTTTCCGCCCCGTCGCTTATCCACTCGCCCGTAAAGTCGTGGGGAAGCAAAGGAATATCTTCGGTGCGCGTGTCAAAACAGTTTTCGCAGGTATACGTCATAGTGCCAGCAACCGTGCAGGTGGGCGAAGCGGTAACTTCTCCGTTATTCCATACGTGCCTGCAAGCGGCGGTAAACGTAAGGGCAAACCTGCCGCTCGGCGCGCCCTCGCCCACGTTTTCAAAAACGACGTACAGGCAATCGCCCGCCTTAACGGAGATACTTTCGTCCCCCGAATATTCCCACTCGATTGCTCCCGCGTTTATTTCAATAATTTCCTTTACGGAGTTAAAGCCGTCTTTAACTATAATTTTCGCCGCGACCCTTGTGCCCTCTTCGCTACCTGAAAAGGAGGTTTTTACAGAAATTTCCGTATCGAGCGAAACCGAGTAAGAAACCGCCGCGTGCCTTACCGCGGTTATGCCGTCCGCGGAAATTTCCACCCCGTCAGCGCAGAACTTGTCGCCCTCGGGCTGTGCGGCTACAAAGTCGAACTCACCCGTTTCAGACCGATAATTTTCCGCCGCTCCGTAACCCCAGAAATAAACCGTTTCGCCCGTTGTAAACTGCTCGCCGAAATCCGCGCGGGGCGCAACCGGCTGTGTTTTTTGCGCGTTACAGTCCGCGCAGGTATAGGTAACCTCGCCCGCCTCCGTCAAGTCGGGTACGGTGGTAAGCCTGCCGCCGTCGTAGGCGTGTTCAGTTTTGTCGATTTGTTCGGTATACGTGGCGTCGCAGTTTTCGCAACCGAAAGTTTTTTCGCCTATATCCGTGCAGGTAGGCGGCAACGTTACCTCGCCGCTATCCCACGCGTGCGGAAGTTTGCTTATTTGCTCGGTAGTAGTTTCCTTACAGCCCTTTACCGTGCAATTATAAGTTTTTACACCCTCCTGCGAGCAGGTTGCCGCCAAAGTAACCCTACCGCCGTCCCAAACGTGGGCGTGCGCGCCCTCGGAGCAAGCCGTCAAGCCCAAGCCCGCGCCCGCCAATATGCCCAAACCGACAAATAACGACGTTATCCTTTTCATAAAATCCCCCATATGTAAATACGCAACATATTATGTTCGTCCGTTTCAATATTAGAATATGCAAAATAAACTGTCAATAAAACGCGCCGCAATTGTGCATTTGCATAATGAAAAATAATTAAAATTTGTGCAAGTGTAAACTTGATTTTATTATAACCTTATTATATAATTTTGTAAAGAGGTAAAATTATGAAAAAAGCCGTTACCATAAAGGACATAGCCGAACAACTAAATTTGTCGAGAAATACGGTTGCAAAGGCGTTAAACGGGCAGTACGTGCCTGAAAAAACGCGTGAAACCGTGCTGAAAAAGGCGCAGGAGTTAAATTACAAATCGCTTAATTTAAGCCGCATAGAGGTTGGCAACAAAAAATACCGACTGCTTCTCATTTCGGGCAAGCCGCTGATAAATATGAATTACTTCATTTCGCTCATTAAGGGCGTGGAAAATTACTGTTACGAAAGGAATTACGAACTTTTCCAATACACGTTCAACAGCGACAAAATGCCCTTTAAAGCCGTTTCCGATTACGTTAAGGAATTAAACGCCGACGGAATAATAGCAATAGAATGTTTTGACAAAGCGCTTATTGAAAAACTTCTATCGCTCGGCAAGCCCGTCTGCTTCAACGATTTTTCCGCGGCGAACATAAACTCCGACAAGCCGTACGACATTATAAGCGCAAACGACGAAAAGTCGGTTTACGATATGGTAAAGACGCTAAACCGCAGGTACAATATTACAAGGTTTACGTTTGTAGGCGATTTTAAGCACTGTTTAAGCTTTTGCGAGAGATATACGGGTATGCTTAAAGCCATTATGAGAATAGGGGCGGCGCACTCAAAGCACGACGATATTCTGTGCAACGACGCAAGTTTTAATTACGGCGACCCCAACGCCTTAAAAACGGAGATTTTAAAGCTTAAATACCGTCCGCAATGCTTCATCTGTTGCAACGACTTTGTTGCGAGAACGCTTTGCAACGCGCTTAAAACTCTGGGCGTAAACGTTCCGCAAAACGCGCTTGTAGTCGGATTTGACAACGTTGCGGAAGCCGTTGCGCTCACACCCGCGATAACCTCCTTTTCCGTACCCAAAGAATTTTTGGGCGCGGAAACGGTGCGAACGCTTATAAACAGAATAGAAAACCCTTCCGCTCCCTCGCGCGTGCTTACCGTAGCTACCACGCTAATTCAAAGGGAATCTACCTGCGGCGTTATCGTAATACAGTAAACGCAGAAAACGGCGGCATACGTTTAAGTATGCCGCCGCTAACATTTTTAAAGGTTTGAAAATTACGGCTGTTTGCCGATATAAGCGAGTATGCCGCCGTCCACGTAGAGAATGTGTCCGTTTACAAAGTCGGATGCGTCGGAAGCTAAGAACACGGCGGGACCTGCCAAATCGTCGGGAGTTCCCCAGCGCTCTGCGGGGGTCTTGGCGATAATAAAACTGTCGAAGGGATGACGCGAGCCGTCCGCCTGTCTTTCGCGGAGGGGCGCCGTCTGCGGCGTTGCGATATATCCCGGTCCTATGCCGTTGCACTGAATGTTGTATTTTCCGTATTCCGAGCAGATGTTGCGGGTAAGCATCTTCAAGCCGCCCTTTGCCGCCGCGTATGCGGAAACGGTTTCCCTGCCCAGCTCGCTCATCATAGAGCAGATATTTATAATCTTACCGTGCCCCTTCTTAATCATAGAGGGGATAACCGCCTTGGAGGTTATAAAGGGCGCGTTGAGGTCGATATCTACAACCTTTCTGAAATCTGCCGCGCTCATCTCCGTCATAGGTATGCGCTTGATTATGCCCGCGTTGTTTACGAGAATATCGATAACGCCCACTTCCTTTTCTATGCGCGCCACAAGCGCGGTTATAGCGGCTTCGTCGGTAACGTCGCAAACGTATCCGTGAGCGGTTATTCCCGCCTCCTTATACGCCTTTACGCCCTTGTCCACAAGCTCCTGATTTATATCGTTAAAAACGATTGTCGCACCCGCCTGAGCGTAAGCCTGCGCTATTGCAAAGCCTATGCCGTAGCTTGCGCCCGTAACCCAGGCAATTTTGCCTTTAAGCGAAAATTTTTGTTCGAATGCCATTTTTCTTCTCCTATCATAAAAAATTGTTCCTATTGATTATACCACATTTTACCAAAATGTAAAGCCCCGCGCCGAAATTTTTCGGCGCGGGGCGCGTATAACTCTATTAACCGTCATTTGCTAAGTTTCTTTTTGCAAAAGCTTACTTTTTTGCAGTGCGGGCATTTAAGCCTGCGCCTTGTAAAGGTGTGCGCGCCGCCAACGTACGCCGCCATAGTGGGAACAAACAATTCATTGCAGGCGGGGCACTCGTAGTAGCCCGTTTCCCTGTCCATAACGCAACACACACCTATTCCCAACGCCGCAACCGCCGCGCCCGCGGCAATCAGCCCAATGCGCGCCGCCAACGGCATTTGCAACAACCCGGCAATCAGGAACATTACGCAACCGGAAAGCACCGTTGAAAAGGCTATCAATATCTGTAATATCAGCTTCTTTTTGTTTTCGCGCCGCTCGGCAACGGCGGAAATTAAGTTTTCTTCTGCTTTCTCTTTATATTGGCTCTCGGATATTTTACAGCCGCTCAACAGCTCGTTTACGGTTATGCCCAGCTCGTTGCATAAAGGAAGCATCAGCGAAATTTCGGGCAGCCCCTTGCCGCACTCCCACTTGGATACCGTTTTACAGCTTATATTCAGTCTTTCGGCAAGCTGTTCCTGAGTAAGCCCCTTTTCCTTTCGGCATTGTTTTATAAATTGCCCCGTTAAAATCTGATTCATAGCGTTACCTCCGCGTTTTGTAATTTAATTTTAACGCAAATTTTTTAAAATAACACCCACGCTCCGTAGAGTTACGGTAAAAACACAAAAAAGTCCGCACGGTTATGCGGACTTTACGGTTATTTTAATTATATTACTCGCCCTTGAAAGGAAGAAGCGCCGCAACCCTTGCACGCTTGATAGCCTTGGAAAGCTCTCTCTGGTGCTTGGCGCAGTTGCCGCTCATTCTTCTGGGAAGCATTTTGCCCGATTCGGTAACAAACTTCTTCAAGCGGTTTACGTCCTTGAAGTCTATTTCCGTTACTTTTTCCTGGCAGAAAACGCAGACTTTTCTGCGGGGAGCCTTTTTATAGCTCTTTTTAACGCTTGTCTTTTCTTCCATAACTGTCTCCTTAAATTATAACCCGATTAGAAGGGAATATCGCCGTCGTCGTCAAACGACTGCAATGCAGGCTTTCTCGCTCCCCTGTTGCCCGAAGACGTTGCGGGCGCATCCTGCTCGCTTCCGTCGCCGCCGCGGGGAGATAAAAACTCCACGTCCTGCGCGATAATGTCCACAGCCGTGCGCTTAACGCCCTGGCTGTCCTCGTAGTTGCGCAGTTCAATCGAACCCGAAACGGCTACCTTGTTGCCCTTTTTGGCATAGCGGGAAACGGTTTCACCAAGACCGCGCCAAGCGGTTACGTTGAAAAAGTCCGTCTTTCTTTCGCCGTCGGAGCCGGAATAATTCCTGTTTACGGCTATCGCAAAGCGGCAAATGGATACGCCGCTCGCCGTTTCCGTAAGCTCGGGGTCGCGCGTGAGATTTCCTATCAAAAATACCTTGTTCATCTGTAAATACCTTATTTCTTAGTTATCATTCTTCTCAAAACTTCCGCGGTAAGACCTGCAACTCTGTCAAGCTCTTTTACCACTGCGCTTTCGGCTTCGAAGGTCATAAGCACGTAATAGCCGTCGGACTTATAATTGATGGGATAAGCCAACTTCTTTACGCCCCACTTGTCTGTGGAGACAACCTTGCCGCCGTTTTGGGTTACGATTGTTTCGAATTTAGCAACGAAGGATTCCTTCGCCTCGTCGGAAACAGCCGCGTCCAATACGTAAAGCATTTCGTAAGTTTTCATAATTTTTCACCTCCCGGACTTAATCGGCATACCACCTACGGTATGCAAGGTTTAATAAACGCAATCATAATTTGACTATTGCAAATTGTGATTACCTTACAATGATACAGTAAAAATTTACCTTTGTCAAACGTTTTTTAACGCGCGAGAGCGTTTAAAGGGCGCGCAAATCAGGTTGCAAGCGCCAAAACTGCGTCAATAAGCTGTTTAAGGCTCATTTTTCCAAGCTCCGCGCCGTTAAACTTTTTGCTTAAATCAGCCGAAGCGTCTATTACCCCCGCCTCCTGCAAGGCGTAAAGGGTTGCGTCGTTTACGTTTTTTGCGCAAACGTTTACCATATTATTGAAGTTGTTTATAGTGTAGCCCTTTTCAAAATCGCCCTTGTACAGAACAAGCCGCCACATACCCTTGGGCGCGCCGTAGGTATAGTACTTGCCGGATACGAACTGCTCCTCTTCCAATCTTCCCACTTTATCGTCCCTTTCCGTGCCTTCCGGCAGACTTCCGCAGTTGATTTCGGTAAGCGCGTGCCCGCCGTTTTCTTCGGCTTCGTAGTACAGCCAGGCGGAATTGAAACCGACGATTTTCATTTTTCTGTCCGCTCCCGTATCCCCGCCGTAGGTGTAGTATGTTACGTTGCCGCGGTTTTCGTACTCTGCTGCCGTAAGCGTTCCCACGCTTTCGAACTCTCCGTGGGTTTTACCGTCCGCTTCCACAAGTTTAAGCACGAAGTACTCGTACCCTGCACTCTCGTCGAAGTCTATTACTTCGTAGGGAGCGGTTACCCCCTCGGGCAACATATACACCTCTTCGGCATAGATGCTCTGCACAAGCAACTCGTCGATAGCTGTTGCAAGTTGGCTTATTTTCGTGTTTTTAAGCTGGCGCAGAAGCACGCTCTTTTCAACGTCCTCCTCTTTGAAAACGTCGGATACGGTAAGTTGAGCAATCGTATCTTCCAATCCGCTTATGGTAGAGCCTGCGATTGCGTTGAGCAGCTGATTGTCGCAGTCGGCAAGCCCCAGCATATCGCCTATGGTCAAACTGTCCTTAAAGGAGTTTAAGCGGTTGGAAACTTCGCTCACCTTAGTTCCTTTTACGGCTACTTTTACGCCGTCCTCTATATACCATACCTCGTCGATTACGGGCACGGGGTTTTCTTCGCCAACCGAATTGGCGGTGATATAACAGGTCTTTTCGAAGCCGCCCACAACCGCCTTGCCCGTGTAGCCGTAAGCGTTGCCAAGCGGGTCGACGGAAGCGGCGGGCGCGCTCTTAACGCCCGAAAGCCCGTAGCCGAGGTATGCGGTTACGGCTTCGTCGGCGCGTATATCCATCAAGATATTCACCGTCATATCCTTGGCAAGCGCGGCTACGTCCTTTACCTTTACGCCCTCTACAACGCTGCCGTCGGCGGCGCGCACTTCAATAATGCGGTTGTTTTCGACTATGACCGTAACAGCCTGTTCGTTATCGCCGAATTTATCGTATACGGCTTTATATACGGTGTCGCTCACCCTCTCCACGTCGGAAATTTTATAGGCGATGTACGCCATTATTTTATTGTCGGGGGAAATGTTGGTTATAAACGCGCCGACTTCCACGTCCTCGGCAAGCTTATCGAAGTCGACCTCTCCGCGCATAAGCGCGCCGAGCGAAATTTTACCGAACACCTTATACGCCAGCTCTCCGTTTTCGCCCACCACTTCGGCGACGGTAACGGAATCGAGCGGGGTAAACGGGTCGTTTACGATATCGTACAAAGTGAGCGCGTCGATATGCACGTATTTGCCCTGATTGTCGCGGAAATAGTTTTTGCCGCAAATTGTTTTAAGCTCGTACCTCTCGGTATCCGCGTTCTTTTCGGTATAGTAGTAATTCCTCGCGTACGCGTCGTGATAGGAATACCCGACATACCTGTCCGACGCGCCCATAGAATTGGCGTTCTTCGCGGCATATACCGCGTCGTAATCGATTGTAAACGCTCCGTTGCCGTCGGGTTTTACGGCTATGAAATCGGTGTCCTCGCCGTACTCCAAAACGGTGAACTTAAACGTCTTTGCGCTTTCGCCAGAGCCCTCGGAAACGGTTATTTCCGAATATGAATAAGCCGCCTCCTCTATGCCTTCGTCCGTTACCCTGCAAGGCACGTAGTATAGGGCGTAGCGCGCGTAAGAAGTTTCTCCGTCGACGCCGTCGGCAACCCTGCAAAGCAAGTCCTCGCGCCCCGACAGGTTGGCGGGGAACGCGCTTACCCCCTTTACGGGCTTTTCGCGCGAGTAACTGCTCAACAGTTCGTTATAGACGTAATAATCGTACAGCACGGGCAGCTTAAATTGCGAAGCGGGTTCCTCTTCCCCTTCGGCAACGGCGGAAGCGCCGTAATATACGGAAGCATATTCGCATTCCGCGCCCGTTACAAGCGACTTGACCACCGCATCGGCGTCCTCGCCCGTAATGGAATCCATACCCAGCTTTTCCAAAAGCACCGCCGTCTTTACGTTCATAATGCTGTCGGAAAGCACCTGCGCAAGCCCGCTTAAAGGCGTGCTTTCAAACTTATCCTTATCGAGCTCGATATATTCGTCGACCGTATCGTACAAAAAGCCTAAAAGTATGTTGGTGGCGGGCACAAGTTTTTCAAAATCGTCAAAGCTTTTGCCGAGAGCGGTAACCTCGCCGTTTTCGTATATCAGCCCCTTTAAGCCGCCTATAAGCTCTTTAAGGTTTGCCGCCCCGCCGTTGTTCGGGTCGGTATTTATATATTTATCGTTGCCGTTTTCGTCCTTGTTCTCAATTCCGATAGCGCTTAAAACCGTGTCTATATCTTTGTTCATTACAAACCAATAGACGCCGAAAACCGCGCCGCATTCAACTATGATAGCAAACAAAAAGCCGAGAATAAAGGATATTATACCCGTTAAAAGCTTAGAACCGCCCTTTGCCATAATTCACCTCCAAAGCGGCTTACGCCGCCCGCGGCGCGCACCGCCGCGAAAAACATTATACTATATTCAAGCGCAAAAAAGCAAACGTTTGCGCGCCTATACCCTGCGGGCGCGCGCGTGCTTTATCAACCGTTCTTTTTCGTTGGGCACGTTGCCCGTAACGCACTCGCAAAGTAAAAAATCGAGCGTTTTTGCCGTTTCGTCGGGGCATATTCCCGCGCCAATCAATTCGTCGCCCCTTACCGCAAGCTGTTTTAAAGTGAGCGGCAAGCCCGCCGAAAGCATTTCGGAATAAATATTTCGCCATCTTTTCACACAAGGCGCAACCGACAAATCGTCCTTGCAGGCGGAATAGTCCGCCTGTTTCAAGGCGAGCAAATCGTCTAAAATATCCAGATGCCTTACTATAAATTTGCGCACTTTATTAGGCGAAGTTGCGCCCGACAGGTCGTACATATGCCACCTTACAAGCGCGCACGCGCGCTCGGCAACCCGCTTTGGCGCCTTTAACCTTGCGCATATTTCGCCCGCAATGCGTTCCCCCTCCGTTTCGTGCCCCGCAAATTTACCGAAAACGTTTTTGCAATAGGGCTTGCCCACGTCGTGCAAGAGCGCGGCAAGGCGTATGTTTACGGGGGCGTAGCGCACGCACCTTAAAGTGTGTTCGAGCACGTCGTGGCTGTGAAAGTCCGCCCTCTGCTCCATACCATCGCCCGCGGCAAGCTCCGGCAGAAGCGTTGCAAGCACGCCCGTATCCCGCATAATGCAAAGCCCCGCATACTGAGCTTGCGCAACCCCGTACTTTATATCCGCGCGAAGCAGAGCCGAAAGCTCCGCCCACACCCTTTCGGCGGCTATGTCGTTTAACATTGCGCGGTTTTTTCTCGCCCCGTCCACGCACTCCTTGGAAGGAGTAAACCCCGTCTGCGCGGCTATACGGCACAGACGCATAAGCCTTAAACCGTCCTCGCCGAACACCTTTTCCGCGGCGACCACAGTTGAAATTACTCTGTTCTTTATTTCCTCTATCCCGCCCAGAGGGTCGACAAAATCGCGCGCTTTAATATCGTAATAGACGGCGTTGCACTTAAAATCGCGGCGGCAAGCGTCCGCCGTTATATCCTCGGTGAAATAAACTTCCGCGGGGGAGTGTTCGCCGCGCACGTATCTGTCCGTGCGGAAGCAGGCGTACTCGAAGTCGTAGCCGTCGGCGCTCATACGCACCGTGCCCGTGTTTTTGAACACTGCCGAAACTTTGAACCCCGCCCTTTCGGCGGCGGCGGAAAATTCCTCCGCGCGAACAGGCGCGCAGATATCCCAATCGCAGTTTTCGCCTTTAAGCCCCGCAATAAAATCGCGGCAGGCTCCGCCCACCACGTACAGCGGTTTTTGCAAGCTTTGGGCAAGCCGTATGAGTTTTTGGGGAATAAGATTGTACATAGCGCTACCGTATTACAAATAGTAACAAATATTTTAGTTTTATCATTATAGCAAATTTACAAAACTATTGCAATCTTTGCGGGAATATTGTATAATATTGCGCGGAACGGTTACGGCGCCGCACGACTTGCGGCTTTTTTACGGAGAGATAAATGTACCACATTATTGTCAACGGCTTCAATGCGGACGAAAAAAGTAAGAATAAAATTGAAACGGTTAAACGCATTTTTGCCGTTGCGGGAAAGGAAGTAACCTTTTACGAAACCCAACGCGCGGGGCACGCAAAGGAAATTGCCGCACGCCTTACCGCGGGCGGAACGTTCGCCCACATTGTAGCTATGGGCGGCGACGGCACTTTGCACGAAGTTTTAAACGGAATAGAGGACACGCAAAACTGCACGCTTGGGCTTATCCCTCTCGGTTCGGGCAACGACTTTGCCGAATCTGCGCGCATCCCGCTCGACGTTAAGAGCGCGGCGGAAAATATCGCTTTCCGTGCGCCCACTCCCATCGACTATATAGAAACGGCAAGCGGACTGAGAAGCATTAACGCCATAGGTATGGGCATTGACGTGGACGTGTTGAAGCGCGCGTACTCGGGCAAAAAGACGGGAAAGAAAAAATATTTTTCGGCGTTTTTAAAGAGCTTGCGGCTATATAGAGCCTCTACTTTCAAGGCGAGCTGGGACGGCGGCGAAGAGAGAACATTTACGGGAATTATAGCCTGCCTCGGCAACGGCAGACAAATAGGCGGCGGAATAAAACTTTTCCCCGACGCGAAAATAGACGACGGATATATAGACCTTTTGGTGGTGGACTATCTTTCGCGGTGGCGCACGCTTTTGGCGTTTATAAAACTTACCGCGGGAAAAGTAAACAGCGTAAAGGAAGTTACGCACGTAAAGTGCAAGCGCGCTAAAATTATGCCGCTCGACGGGCTTGCCCCCGTTCAGGCGGAGGGTGAAATTTACGAGGGTGTCGCGCTCGACGCGCACATAGAAGCGGGTAAACTCAAATTCTATCTGCCCAGCCGAGTGTAAAAAAAACGCAAACGGCAACGTTAGAGCGCGCAATCCGATTGTTTAAACCCGTTACCAAATAAAAAAGTAATTTATGATAGAAAAATTTTACAGGCGCATAATAGACGGCGTGCCTTCCGCCGTAATCGTAGCCGACCAAAATTTAAGAGCCGTTTTCCGCAACGCGAGTTTTTCCGCGCTGTTCCCCTCGCCGGTAGCGCGGGGCACGCTTGGCGCGGCGGTAGGTTGCGCGCGCGACTGTAAGAGATGCGGCAAGAGCGACTGCGCAAAGTCCTGCCAGCTTATTTCCGCGTTCGAAGACTGTTTTTACTCCTCGAAGGAAGTTTCGCGGCGGGTGTATCTTAAACTCGGCGGGGAGGAAAAGCGGGAAGTTACGTTTTCGCTTACCGTAAAGCCTTTGGGCGGCGGACTGAGTATGGGCGTTATAGACGACGCTTTGGAATTGGAAATTGCGCGGGAATTGCAGACGGCTAAGAGTATTCAGCAACGGCTGTTGCCCGCGGGCAAATGGGCGGGCGGCAAGCGCTACTCCTATCTTTATATCCCCTGCCGCGACATAGGCGGCGACCTGCCCGAAGTTTACACCGTAGGCAACTCCGCCTGCGGGGTCATCGCCGACGTTTCGGGCAAAGGCATATCGGCGGGTATGCTTACCGCGTTTGTAAAGGCGGCTTACGACAAAAAAGCTTACTCTCCCGCGCAGGCAATTTCCTCGCTTGCGGACAAGTTTTCGGAGCTGAACTTAGACGAAAGAAATTACGTAACCGTTGCCGCCGCAAGAATAGACAAGGACAGCATTACCTACTCTATGGCGGGGCACAACGTACCCATACTTTTAAAGTCCGGCGGGGGTATAACCCGCATAGTTTTAAACTCTCCGCCCGTGTCGAATTGGTTTGACAACGCCGCGTACTTCGAGGATACAATACCCTATTCCAACGGGGATATACTCGTTTTATTGACCGACGGAGTAACCGAAAGCAAAAACAGATACGGCGAGATGTTCGGCGTGGACGGCGCGATTAAAACCCTTTCGCTTTCGCGCACGGGCGAAGAATTTATAAAGAATCTTGAAACCAATTTAAAGAATTTCTGCGGCGAACTGCACGACGACGTAACCGCAATAGCTTTCGACTTATAAATAAAAACGGATAAGCCCCGCGGCAGTCTGCCGCGGGGCTTTTATAACGTATTTATTAAACTATTTCCTTTACCTTTGCTATTGCCGCAAGCCTGTTTTCCACGCCCAATTTAAGATATATGGCGCTTATATAGTTGCGCGCCGTGCCGTCGGAAAGTTTAAGCGCGGAAGCAATTTGCCTGTTTGTAAAGCCGTCGGCAATCATCATAGCAATGCCCGCCTCTCTGTCCGAAAGACCGTAAGCCCGCTTTAACTTTATTTCCCTGTCGCTGGAAACCATAAGCGCCGCGTCGGTAATCTTTTTGGCTATCTTCGAGGGCAGAATGGTATCCCCCGCGTGCGCGTTGCGTATGGCGTCAATTAACGCCGTGGAACCGATATCCTTTAACAGATAGCCGCTCGCCCCGTTGTTTATCGCCGAAAGAATGTAGTCGCTGTCGTCGAACGTGGTGAGAATGATTATCTTGCACGCGGGCAAAGCCTCTTTAATTCGCTTTGTAGCCGCCACGCCGTTCATATTGGGCATACGTATATCCATTAAAATAACGTCGGGCTTGGCGCTCTGCGCAAGCTCTACCGCCTCCGCGCCGTCGGGCGCGACCCCGCATACAGTTATGTCGCCGCTCGTTTCCAACACGCTCTTTATGCCCTCCGCCAAAATTATTTGGTCGTCGACAAGCATTACCTTTATCATAGCATACCCCCGTAATTCGTCCGCGGTTTATTCCGCGTTTATGGTTATTTTAATTTCGCAGCCGTCGCCGCTCTCGCTTTCGTAAACAATTCCGCCGCCGAAATTTACGGCTTTTTCCCTTATTCCGCGCAAACCGAACCCTTCCTTAAAATTATCGGGAAGTCCGCAACCGTTGTCGGAAACGGTAAGGCTCAACACCCCCGCCTCCGAAGAGAGCTCCACGTAAAAGGCGCTTGCCCCGCCGTGGCGCATACCGTTTGCAAGGCACTCCTTTAAGCTGTTGGCAATAAACCTGCGCTTTACGCCCGCAAGCTGAACGTCGTCGAGAGCGCACCTTATTTTTACGCCCGTGCCGTCCATCGTCTGCGCCAGAATTTCTTCAAGCTCCTCCTTTAAACTGCAAGAGGAGTCGCGCCCCGCCAAGAGATGAACGCTCTCTCGCATCTGGTCGAGCGCGTTTTTAGCCTGTATGTTGGCGGAAATGACCTTTGCCTTGGCTTCTTCCGGATTTACGTCTATAAGCAGTTTCGCCGCTTCCGTCTGCATAATTACCGCCGTAATGGAGTGCCCCGCGTTGTCGTGTATGTCGCGGGCGATGCGGTTGCGCTCCTGAAACACCGCCGTTTCCGAAAGCTGGGCGTAAGCCTCTTCAAGCTGTTTCTTGCTTTCGTCCGCCTCCTTCAACGCGCCCGTAAGCTTTATGTTGGTGCGGTAAAACCCTATTAAAAAGTTGACTACGCCGAAGTGGGCGGCAAGAATTATTACGCCCGTTATCCAGGCGGAAACCATATCGAAAATTTCGTTATAAGTTATTTCGCGCATCTGGTTTATAAACCAACCCACGACGCAGGTTACTATAAACATTACGCAACTTAAAACAAACGCTATGATTTTGGTTTTTAAATCTTCTATATTTATATAAAACTGCGACAAAATTACGCAGTACAGCGCAGATATATACGTACTGCCCGTAAGCGCGCACACAAACAACAAAAAGACGAAGTCCACGCAGTAAACGGCGATTCTCGCCTTTAACGTCTTAATCGCGTAAAGCTCCACAAGGCACAAAACGTCGAGCGCGACCGAACAGCCTACAAGGGAAACTATTTTCCACACTGCGGGCATCGGCTTCAAACTTACATACTGCGCGCAGATGATTACCTCGAACACAAACAGCACAACGCCTACGCCTACGCCCAAAACGCGCGTAAACCTTGCGGGATTGGATATTATTTTACCCTTATACTCCATTATTTACCTCTGTTCGCGCACAGTATAAGCCTGTCGTTTATAAAATAGCTGAAAATTTCCCCGTCCTTGACCGAGCAGAAATCGTACAGCCTTACGCCGCAAAGCTTGCACACTTCAATCACCTTGCCCGCCGCAATATCGTCGTTGCCGTCGGGCAAAACGCAGTCGCCCGCGTGGCGGTAGCAGGCGAACAGCCCGTACGGACGGTAAACGGAAAGACTGCCGAGTATCCTGCTTTCGCAAACTTCCGCCCTGCCTCCGTTTTGCGCCGCAAACGAAACTATGCGCCTTACCCTGCCGTCCTTATCCATTAAACACAGCTCCAAGCAGTCGCTTTCGCCCGTAGCCCGCGTTGAAATAAACGACTTGAAGTCGGCGGTGTTTCTCAACACGGCGAAACTGTTGCAATTGCCGCACTTTGAAAGCGCTTTGCCGAGGCAGAGAAGATATTCCGCCATATTTTCGCCCACGCCGTCCACCGAAACAAGCTCTTCGCGGCGGGCGGCGAACACTCCCGAAATGCTACCGAACCTTTCTATAAGCGAATGGGCGGTTGCGTTTAAGTCGCGGCGCGGGCAGGCGTTGAACAACAGATACTCCAACAGCTCGTGTTCGTAAACAACTCCGCCGTCTTTAATCTTTCCAGCCAGCCTGCTTCTGTGTCCCGTATGCATAGCCACCACTTTCCCGCTCCGCAGTTTTGCACCACCGACAAAACAATTTGTCAATATGTACTAATTTTAAAATTACCTTATTTTTATTTTACCATAAAAATAAAAAAGAGTATAATAAAAACGATATAAATTGCGCGATTTTTAAGCAAAGCGCGCGTTTAAAGCATAAGAGGTGAAAGTATGGAAAAGTATTTTGAAGATATAGTAAAAAATCTGTCGCAGATGATTAAATTCGATTCTTCGCAAAAGCCCGCGGAGGAGGGCAAGCCTTTCGGCGCGGAAAACGCGCGATGCCTCGACTTCTTCCTTTCGCTGGCTTCCTTCCTCGGCTTCGAGATTAAAAATTACGACAACTACGTGGGCGAAGTGCGCTACGGCGCGGGCGAGGACTTTGCCGTGCTTGCCCACCTCGACGTCGTGCCTGCGGGCAGCGGCTGGACGCACGAACCTTTCGGCGGCGAAGTGGACAGGGAAAACGGAAAAATTTGGGGCAGGGGCGCAATGGACGACAAAGGTCCCGCGCTGATTACACTGTACGCTATGAAGGCGTTAAAGGACGCGGGTTTTAAGCCTAAAAAGAACATAAAGCTGATTTTAGGCTGTAACGAAGAATCGGGCTGGGCTTGCATAGAGCACTACAACAAGGTTGCAAAAATGCCTGAAACGGGCATTTCTCCCGACGCGGATTTTCCCGTCATTTACGCCGAGAAAGGCATTGTGCATTTAACGTTTGAATTTGACTGCGAAAACCCCTCCTTTACCTCGCTAAGCGGCGGCAAGAGCGCCAATATGGTTTGCGACTATTGTCAGGCATCCGCGCCCGAAAACAAGGCGCTTTTAGAGCAATTGGGGCTGGAATATGCCGAAGGCAACGTAATTTCCCGCGGGAAAAGCGCGCACGGCTCCACACCGGAAAAGGGCGTGAACGCCATTGAAAAAATGCTTTGTTATCTCGACCTTACGAATATAAAGGATATGCTTTTCAACCGCGCTTTCGGCTTGACGGAGTTGCAGGACGAAACGGGCAGGCTTACTTTCTCGCCCGATATAATTAAATACGAAAACGGCAAAATTTTCGTAACCTGCGACGTACGCTACCCCGCCACTTACAAGCTTAAAGACGTGCTTTCCATAGTAGACGCACAGGGCGTGCCCTACGTAATCGAGCACGAGCAGGCGCCCCTGTTCAACGACAAAAACGGAAAGCTTATAACCACCCTCTTAAACGTTTACAATCAGGTTACGGGCAAAGATGCCAAGCCCGTGGCAATAGGCGGCGGAACTTATGCGCGCGCGCTTAAATGCGGCGCGGCGTTCGGTCCCGAAGAGGACGGCGAGGAATGTACTATTCACCAACCCGACGAATACATCACCTTTGAAAAGATACGCAAGTGCTTTGAAATTTACAAACTTGCTTTGGAAAAGCTTTGCGGTTAATACGGATAAAAAAAGCGGCGCGAGCATAACCGTAATTCCCACAGGGAATTTAATAAAACGCAAATAAAAAGATTTAGGCATAGCGTTAAGCTGTGCCTTTTCTGTACTTTTTTTCGTGGACGAACTAGGCTACTCGTAGCCTAGTGAGATATAGATATGTTTTATATTTCCCGCAAAATTCAATCGGTTGCGTTCTTTCATTTTTCGTGATATAATAATTGTACGATAAACAGTAATTTGTAAAGTTGAAAGTAGATTTTTATGAGCACAAACTTGCCTTTTTTCAAATACCACCCCGACCCATTCGCCACCGGTACTTTTCGCAGGCTGGACGAGCCGGTCTTCTGCCCCTGCTGCGGCCGAGAGACCTATATCGTCTACGCGGGGCCTTTCTATTCTGAGGATGAAGTGAATAATCTGTGTCCTCACTGTATCGCCAGCGGTGCGGCGGCGGAGAAGTATAGCGGCGAATTTCAGGACAGTGAATCCACTGACAAGGTGAACAGCCCCGAAAAACTTGACGAATTGGTCCACCGCACCCCCGGCTATTGCGGCTGGCAACAAGAGTATTGGCGCGCCCACTGCGGCGACTTCTGCGCCTATCTGGGCACGGTAGGCTATGCGGAGCTTGAGGAAATGGGCTTGGTGAATGAGGTTCGGGAAACCCTACCCGATGACTGGGATGAAGAAATTTTAACCGACTTGACAAAGGACGGCAGTACGGTTGGATACCTGTTTCGGTGTCTCCACTGCGGAAAACACCTTCTACATATCGACTGTGACTGAAAGGAACTTAACGCTAATCGGTTTAGTTCGTCGGGGGATTTCGTCTTTCGGGTGAAATCCCCCTTGACAAATGCGCTCTTAAATGACTGATAAGAACTGCCGTCTTGTCAGTCATTTTTTGTACTTTGATGTTTTTGCTATAATGATTGTTTGATAAATTTCAATTTATCTTTCTAAAAGGTATGTAGTAAAAAGCTCTCGAACATATCGTTCGAGAGCTTTTGTCCTTGTTTGAAAGTATAACTCTTAATAATTTAGTTTTTTAATTCCCTATGGGAAGTGCGCTTTTCTTGGGCGCGCCGTTTATAATTTACCGTATATAATTTAATTTCTATTGCCGTCGTCGTCAATAAATTCCTTTTGCGGAACTTCTTCCGCTTCTTCCTCAGGCGCAGTTTCGGGAAAAGGGTCCTGCGGGGGAGTTGCGGGATTGACGTTACCATTAAAATTAGTACCGCTTTGCGCGGGATTGTAAGGCTGAACGGATACCGCAGGTCCGACCGCCGGTCTGCCGAGAAGCTTGCGCACGGCGTTAAGCTCGTTTATTGGCAAAGTGGATTTTTCTACGGGCACAGCCGTTACGCGCGTATTGTACAAAAACAGATAGTTGGAAGTTTCCTTAACTTTTACAAGCCATTTATAATATATTTTGGTAGTGGAAACGTGCTCGCCGTCCGCATACTCGCGTACAATTAAGTAATCGCGGAAAAACTCCGCTTCTTCCACTCTGTTTGACTGGCGAATCTGCTTTATCATAGAGGCTTGCGACACAACCGTAACGATGCCGAAAATAAGGGACACGCTACCCAGAATAAAAAACGTCAGCGCGTCGTTATCAGACGCTATAAGAATAATGAAGCCCGCCAACAGAACAAGCCCGCCCAACACTATCAACGTAATGCTCAATGCCCGCGTCGCACCGTTCAATTGGCTGTGCATACGCTCGTTGAGTTGCGTGCTTGTCTTTACCGTTCCCTTTTCGGTTATCATAAATTACCCCCGTAATATGCCCCGTACAATGCGTTTTGCGCCTTACATCAAGTGTTTGCGTATCGCCTTTATAGAAGTGTTGGCAATAAGGTTAGACCCCTTAAACGTGGGGTGAACGCCGTCCTCCGAATATATGGTGTAGGAGTGGCTTTCGCACAGCCCGTTAAACATTTCGTCGTAGGCTACAAACTCGTCGCACTTATCCACGCAGACGCGGCGGATAATTTCCAATTCCTTATCGAACACGGGGCGCATACGCCTTTTGTCGGGCGCGGGAAGAAGAAACGGCTCCAAGAAAATGACGACTATGCCCGCCTCCTTCAAAGCGGTTACAAGTTGCGTAAGGTCGCGCTCGAACTGCTTAAAGTTTAATTCCTTGCCGTATTTGTATTGGTGAATGGTGTTGTTTATGCCAATCATTATTACCACGGCGTCGGGCTGCAAGTCGATTACGTCGCGCTGAACGCGCGCAAGCAGGTCGCACACCTCGTTGCCTGAAACACCCTTGTTGTACAATTCAATATCCATATCGGGATATATCGGGCGGAGTTTATCCGCAAGCACCTTTACGTAACCGTTGCCAAGCGACTTTTCATCCCCCCTGTCCCTGTCGCAATCTGTAATCGAATCGCCGAAAAATACTATCCTCATATTTATATTATCCCCTCTCTTGACTTCCGCGAAACGCTTTTGAGTTGTTTTGCTTTTAATAATTCTACCACACGGCGCGCGGTTGCGCAAGCAATGAAAGAAAATTTTGTGCCGCATAATTTTGAAAAGCGTTATTCAAAGCTTTGACAAACTCTGCATAATATGATATATTATCTAAGCGCTGTGCAGAATTGTACGGCAAAATAACATTAAATTTATAGTTGAGCGGACGTACCCAAGTGGCTCAAGGGGCTCCCCTGCTAAGGGAGTAGGGCGGGAAACTGCCGCGCGAGTTCAAATCTCGCCATCCGCGCCAAAACGGGGAAGTAGTTTGTCTACCTCCCCGTTTTGATTTATTCAACGCTTTCTCGCTAAGCGCTGTGTTTAGCGAGACAATTCAAATTATTATCCGCTTTATTCCTGCTCATTTATCGCCGCGTTTTTCTTTTCGCGGCGGTTTTTAATTATTTCCATAACCGTTAAAATAACAGCTCTTACGACAACTACCACAATCACAGTTATCTCCGCAAGAATAAACACCTGATTTCTTGCCATAAAGAAAGAGAATACAAACGCCGCTATAAACGCCAATAGCGCAGATACCGTTAAATATGAGCCGATTATTTTAAGTGTGTCCAAATAATTTTTGCCGAATTCCACATCAGCAAACCTGCACACGGCAAACACTATGAGCGCGATTATCGCAACGGCGGCTAAGATAAAAATCATAGCTTTAAAAACGTTGATAACGTAAAGCAACAGGTTGAAGCCCACGCTGTCGCTGAACGCCTTTTTTATTAAACCGTCGATATTCGAACGCGCCTCCGCCGCCGAAAGACCGTCCGCAGAAATTACTCCGTCTTTAACTTTAACGTAACTTCCGAAATCGAGCCTTATACCGTTTACCGATTCGAACGAGCAGACGCACAAATCGTCGAGTATGACAAGGCACTTCTTCGCATCCACCCCCATTGCCATTCCAAGATAGTAAGTGCGCAGTGTAGGCGCCTCTCCGTGCATTTCGATTTTATTAAACGACGGGTAATATGCCTTAACGAACAGCGTATACACCCCGCGGGCATATGCGTCCTCGTCCAGCTTTCCCGAAGCTCGTTCTTCCTTTAATTTTGCATACTTTTCCGCGTTGACGGCGCTATATTCCTTATCGTTTTTGTCTGCCACCCTGTCCAAAAACGCGATATACTCCGCCTGATTTCCCTTTACGTCCAGCTCCTTGCCCGTATATTCTATTTTAAACGAAGCCTTGGCTTTGTCGCTTTCGGAAAGATTGCGGTACTCCTCCACTCCTATTTCTTTGCCCGAAGGGTCGGTGCATTTTACGGCAAAGTCATCGAAAGTCTGCTCCGCGGGGCGTGTATCCACAACCAAAACGTACCCGTTCTTTCCGTAAGCGTTGCCGTCGGTAAAACCGTTAGTATATCCTTTCTGATTGGGAACGTCGGCTATAAACTTTCCGCCGCGCGCTTCCAATTGAATTTTTCCGTTGCCGTTTTCTTCGGCAAACGCCGAATAAACAAAGCTTTTAAAATCTTCCGCCTTAGAGTAAAAAACGGGAAAGGACGCCGCATATCCCGCAACGAAGCCGCCGCAGAGCAGGATAAAGGCGAGCAAAATATTTAACAGCAGATTAAAGCCGCTACGCTTTGCCCCCTCTTTGGAAAGCCCGTTTGAAAAGAACCCTAAAAAATAATACTTCAACCAATTTACCATTTTACACCTGCCGCGCCGTAATACGTTTGACTATATTATACACTTTTAAAGCGCAAATACAATAAAATCACGCGCCATTGCGCGTGATTTTATTGTGATATTTTACACAAGCCGAATGTCTTGCTCCAAACTGTAAACCTTCACCTTGTTCATATCCGGGCTGATACAAACGCTTTCGCCGCTAAACTCCTTATCCACCGCCACGTAAATTTTTCTCTCTATTTCCGTTACGGCGTTCGCCGCAACCTCGGCTTCCGCCGCCTTTTCTTCCGCGCTCTTTTTCTTGAAAGGCGAACGCTTCTTCTTTTTGACGGGAGGAACTTTTTCCGTTACCGAACACTCGGCAAACCTCTCATCTCCGTAATCTAAAACCCTTAAAACTTTGGCGGTAAAACCCTCGCCGCACGCCCCATCGTAAGGAGTGAACCTTACGCTTAAAGGCATACTTCCCGCCTTGCCGCCGTTTAAAATTTTTTCCCAGACTTCCTGCGGGCAGGCGAAAGATTTATTGCAGATTTCCAAAGAGTACACCGTTTCCTTTACCGTTTTACTCTTACCGTCAACCTGCGCCTCTTTGACCTCCTTGCCCTTTAAAAGCTTACAGCCGAGCAAGTTTTCCTGCGGCAGGGGCGCAACCGCCTCTTCACCGTCCCTGTAAAACGCGCACTGTTTCCAGTCGACTTTAAGCCCCGAAGAAAGCTCTTCGCCGTCGCCCGCAAGCGCGAACAGAGTTTTGCCGCCCGCGGAAAGATGAACAAGCCTGCGCCCGTTTACGTCCTCTTCCCTTATAATTTCGGCTTTAACGTCGCCGCCGAAACGTTGAGCGTAAGTTTAAACCAATATAAAAACCATATATCTCCGCACTTTAAGAACGTGCCACTCAGAAAAATCACGCTCAAAACGTGTCAGGACCTTTTAGACACCCTTGACGAGCAAGGCAAAGGAAAAACCTTAGACGACGTTCATTCGATTTTAAATATGATTTTTAAAGCGGCGGTCAAGAACACCTTTTGCAGTATAATCAGCTAGATATGGTTTTCCACACAAAGCACGCGCAACAGCACGACTCAGCGCTTTCCAAGGATGAGAATAAGCGTTTACTTATCTTCACCGTCGGCACGCCGCAACAGTTTATGTTTGCAATTGCGCTGTATACGAGAATGATACCTAACGAATACGCAACGGTAAAACTCGAAGGCGAATTTATCGTTGCGGGGAACAGCAAGCGCAAGAACGGAAAGTTGAGTATAAGAAAATTCCTATAACACCTATGCTGAAACCTTACCTTGAAGGCATTGAAACTATCGAATTTTCATCGTTGAGGATTATGCACGATAGATTTAACAAGATATTCCCCAACACAATTGTACGACTTGCGTACCACCTTTTATACACGCTGTCAGGAATTCTGAGTTGCAGACGTTGCGAGCGATGAGTTTGTCGGACACACTCACGGTACTTTGGGAAACGCCTATACTGACCTTTCGGACTAATTTTTATTGCGCGAAGGCAAAAAATTCAGTTAAAAAACTACATAATCGGGCTTACGAGCGAAAAAAGTTAAAAATTTTGAAGCACCATAAAATTAACAAAAATATAGTAACCTGCCCGATTTTTATCGAAAACCGAGGTTTTTAATTGAAATCCGGCGACTATTGCTCCTAGCGAAGTACTTTACTGCGCTTCGCTTCGTGCCGTTGCAAAGCAACGGGGCGGCGCGTATTGCGCCTTCAAGCACTTAGCACACACGGCAGCAGTATTAAACGCTTCCCATATTAAAAACAAAAAACACGCCGAAGCGTGTTCTCTATTATTTTTACTTACCAACTTTCACTTTTATGTAAGTACTTTACTGCGCTTCGCTTCGTGCCGTTGCAAAGCAACGGGGCGGCGCGTATTGCGCCTTCAAGCACTTAGCACACACGGCAGCAGTATTAAACGCTTCCCATATTAAAAACAAAAAACACGCCGAAGCGTGTTCTTTGTTTTTGAAATCCGGCAACGTCCTATCCTCCCAAGCCGTGATGGCTAAGTACTTTCGGCGCAATAGAGCTTAACTTCTGTGTTCGGTATGGGAACAGGTGGGTCCTCTACGCCATTATCACCGGAATGGCTCCGCTTGTTGGACTTGAACCAACGACACTGCGGTTAACAGCCGCATGCTCTACCGACTGAGCTAAAGCGGAATATAATTCAACCTCAATTGAGAAAAAAGGTTGACAACTGCACAGAGGGATGTAGAAAGGAGATAGACAAGTACAGAGGCAAACTTAACCTCGTTAAAATCATAGCT
>CAJUHT010000018.1 GCA_910586035.1 uncultured Christensenella sp. | reverse complement strand
CGCGGCATTCAGCCGCGCGGGCGCTTATTATAATTTTAAATTAAACGTTTTGCGCTTCGCTAATCATTTGGTTAAAAGTTTTAACAGATTTAATATCGCTTACCCTTTCCTTTATATCTATAATTACCCTTATAGGCGTAATAATAACCCCCAAAACAGTTCCTATCAAAAAGAAGATTAGTTTTAAAAAGAAGCCCGATTCTCTCTGTATATTGCCGTCAGCCGTAACTTTATACGTAACGCCGTGCTCACGCTCGTAATCCTCGTGGCTTTCCTTAGCCGCTTTTTTCCAGGTAAGTCCCGTATAAAACCCGCACAATAATACGCCTATTATAATCACTGGTAACGCGGACGATTCACCCGAAGGAAGCGACGACGCGCCGACAATAACGGCTATTATGCCGAACACATAGCATATCACGCTTATTATTATTCTTTTAAGCCTTTTTTTCGCGTCTTTTTTGCAGTAAGCGGAAACTTCTCTCAAATGCTCGCAGTAACAGTCGATACACAGCGTGCCGCAACTTTCACGGGCAACGGACGTTGTCTCCGTGCATTTGGAACATATGGCAACACCGCAATTTACGCACTTAGCCACAGCCCCCTGATTAGGATGTCTTGAACAATTCATACATTTGCCTCTCTTTTGTATTTTCAGCAATTAAATTACTTATATTGTAATTATAATAGCATTTTATTTACTTGTCAAGCAAATTCAGAAATTTTTTTGCTATCTTTAAAGAAAATAAATTGGAGCTTAAACTATGACTTTGAGAATAAGGGAATACAGAGAAGAGTTGCAACTTTCGCAAAGCGAGCTTGCCAAACGCATTTCCAACGTTCAACGCAACGTAAGCAATTGGGAGAACGGCATAAGCGAGCCAGACTGCGCAACCATTTTAAAGCTTGCGGAAATTTTTGAAATTACGATTGACGAATTGTTCGGCAGGGAAAGCGGTCAAACGAGTAAAACCGAAAACGAACCCGCCTCGCTATACCGAAAAATCGCAAGGTTGAACGATAGGCAAAAAGCGGCGGTAATTGCCGTAATCGACGCATTTTAAAAGACAAAATATAAAGGCGGAGCGCCGAATTCGGCGCTCCGCCTTTTTTTGCACATATATTACGCGTTACGGTCTTAAACCCATACCGCCCTCCAACGTAAGCGTTTCGCCCGTAAGATACTTAAAATCGGGGTGGGCAAGCTGAACGCACACCCTGCCAATCTCCTTTTCGGGGTCGCCGTAGTGCCCCATAGGCGGCATTTTTACGTTTGCTTTAAACGCTTCGGGGTAATTCTTTTCAAACTGTTCGAGCTGAGCCGTCCAGGCTATGGGGCAAATTACGTTTACGTTAATACCGTCCTTTCCCCACTCGGTTGCCGCCACGCGCGAAAGACCGCGTATGCCCTCCTTAGCCGCGGCGTACGCGCACTGCCCGTAGTTGCCGAACAGCCCCGCTCCGCTTGCAAAATTTATTACCGTGCCCTTGCTCTCTTTAAGGTAGGGATAGCAAGCCTTCATATAGTAAAACGCCGCGTACAGACCGCTGTAAAGCGCCAAATCGAACTGCTCGGTAGTGTGGTCGGCAAGCGTTACGCCGGAAGCCGAAGCCTGCGCGTTGTTGATTAGCACGTCTATACCGCCAAACTCTTCAACCGCCTTTTTTACCACGCTCTCCACGACGACGAGGTTGTCCGCGCCCGCGTTTACGTCCGCCGCAACAGCCAGCACCCGCACGCCGTACTTGCTTTCAAGCTCATTTTTGGCGTCTTCGAGCTTTTTTACGTTTCTGCCCGTAATTACAAGGTTGGCGCCCTCTTTGGCGTAAGCGGTGGCAATTCCGTAGCCTATCGAGCCGCATCTGCCGTCCGAAAGCGCGGCGTAGCCTGCGCCCGTGATAATAGCCGTTTTACCCGTTAAAAAACCCATATCATTCTCCTTTTTAGCATAGCTTCCGCATTAAAAAAGCGTATGCCGTTATATTTCGCCGTGCCTTTCCACGACCTTATTTATTTCCTCTATAACCTGAGCCAGCCCCGCCGCCGTCTTGGCGGAAGTTGAAATAATTGCGTCCTTACCGCAGGTATAGTGCGTTGCAAGCACGCCGATAGCCTTTACCGTCTGCGCGCGCGAAAGTTTATCCGCCTTAGTTGCAACTATTGTAAAGGGGATTGTGCGCGCGTACAGATAGTTCACCATTGTTATATCGTTTTCGGTGGGCGCGTGGCGTATATCGCACAGCGCAAACACGTGCGCCACGGCGTTTTCTCCGTTGAAAAAATCGTCTAAAAGTTTAGCCCACTTTTCCTTTTCGCTCTTGCTTACCTTGGCGTAGCCGTAGCCGGGCAGGTCGGCTAAAATAAAGTTGCCGAAGTCGAAGTAATTTATAAGCCGCGTGCGCCCCGGCTCTCCCGAAACTTTGGCAAGCTTATGCTGACCTGCAAGCATATTTATAAACGAGCTTTTGCCCACGTTAGATTTTCCGCATACGGCAATTACGGGCTTACCCGTTGTGATAAACTGCGCCTTGCTTGCCGCGCTGGTTATAAATTTTGCGTTGGAATATGTATTCATAAGTTTTAACCGTTTTGTATCCTTAACCAAATATGCGGCGACCGCCGAGCCGAACGCGGTAAAAACCGCGCTGAAAGCAAACAGAAAGACAAACAACGAGTTTTCGCTCTTAACAAACAGGCATTCGGCGGGGTTAAGGGGATTGTAAGCGATTTCCCTGAGCGTGCCCGCCTTTTTGCCGTAACTTGTAGACATCTTGTCCTGCGCCTTGTACTTAACGCCGTCAACCGTATATTCCACTACGGGAGCAAGCGTAGAGCCGTAATAATGCCCGCCGGTATAGCCGCCGTCAACCAAAGCGTTGCCGATTACCGTGGCGTTGATATGCGTATACGCGTTAAGTTTGCGCACGGTCGACACGGTGTAATACAGCGAAAATACCCAAAGCCCCGCGGCAATAGCTAAGCCTGTAAGCGAAACCCAAAACTCCCACCGCTTAAACGCGTTCAACTCAATTGCCCCCGCACTATATGCCGATTATGGCGTTTTTAAACACGTCGCCCACACTGTCCACGGGGATAAAATGCACGTTTTCCTTAACCACTTCGGGCACTTCTTCCAAATCTTTCAAATTATCCTGCGGGATGATTACGTCCTTTACGCCGATGCGGTAGGCGGCGAGAGATTTCTCCTTTAACCCGCCGATAGGCAACACCCTGCCGCGCAGGGTGATTTCACCCGTCATAGCAATGTCGCGGCGCACGGGCTTTTTGGTAAAGGCGGAAAGTATAGCCGTAGCCATAGTTATGCCCGCGCTCGGTCCGTCCTTGGGTGTCGCCCCCTCGGGCACGTGAACGTGTATGTCCGTGTTTTTAAAATTTTCGTCGCTCAGCCCGAAGCTTTCGGCGTTGGAGCGGATATAGCTTATTGCCGCGCGGGCGCTCTCCTTCATAACGTCGCCAAGCTTGCCCGTAAGGAGTATATCCCCCTTGCCCTGCATTGCGGAAACTTCGATTGTAAGCGTAGTTCCGCCCACCGACGTCCAGGCAAGCCCCGTAGCCGCGCCCACCAAATCGCGCTTGGGCATTTCGTCGCCGCGCTCGTACCGCGGCGCGCCGAGATATTCGGCAACGGTTTCCTCCGTAACGCTTTCGTGCAACTTTTCGCCGTTCGCCTTTTTAACGGCTATTTTACGGCACACGGCGTCGAGCTGCCTTTCAAGCGACCTTACGCCCGCCTCGCGCGTGTAGCCGTCGCAAATTCTGTCTACGGCTTTATCGGTAAACACCGCTTCGCCCTCTTCAAGCCCGTTGGCTTCGCGCTTTTTGGGTATGAGATAGCGCTTGGCTATTTCCCTCTTCTCCTCCTGCGTATAGCCCGAAAGCTTGATAATTTCCATTCTGTCGAGCAGAGGTTCGGGTATGGTGGATAAATCGTTAGCCGTAGTTATAAACAGCACCTTGGACAAATCGTACGGCACTTCCAGATACCTGTCGCGGAAAGTGGAATTCTGCGCGGGGTCCAAAACTTCCAACAGCGCGCTCGAAGGGTCGCCGTGAAAGCTGTCGGAGGACAGCTTGTCTATTTCGTCCAGAAGGAATACGGGATTGACCGAACCCGCGTTTTTTATTGCGGAAATAATTCTGCCCGGCATTGCGCCCACGTACGTTTTGCGGTGTCCGCGTATTTCCGCCTCGTCGCGCACGCCGCCCAAACTCATACGCACAAAATTCCTGCCGAGCGCGCGAGCAACCGAAGTCGCAATAGAAGTTTTGCCCACCCCCGGAGGACCTACAAAGCACAAAATAGGCGCGTTTATGCCGCCCGTCAGCTTTAAAACTGCAAGGTATTCGGTAATTCTTTCCTTAATTTTTTCCAGACCGTAGTGGTCCTCGTCCAATACCGCCGCCGCGTCAGAAAGCTTTTCGGTATCCTCGGTAGCCTTTTGCCACTCCAAATCCAAAAGCCAATCGAGATAGTTGCGTATAACGTTGTAATCGGGCGACGACGACTGCATACGCGACATACGCGAAAGCTCTTTAAGCGCCTTTTCCTCCACCTCTTCGGGCATACCCTTGGCTTTTATGCGCTTTTCGAGCTCGTCCTTCTCGTTTTCGTCGTCGCCGAGTTCGGTGTGAATGGCTTTAAGCTGTTCGCGCAAATAAAAATCTTTCTGACCCTTTTCTATGTTGCGCTTTACCGCGGCGTTTATTTTCTTTTCCAGCTTGGAAATTTCCAATTCGTCGTTAAGGTATTTTGTAAGCAAATCGAACTTTTCGCTCAGCTTGTCCGCTTCGAGTATGCGCTGTTTTTTCTCAACGCTCAACTTCAACGTGTTTGCCGCCGTGTAAACAAACTCTTCCTTATCCTCGGTAGTGCGCAACACGTTGGAAACGTCCTCCCCCAAAAGCCTGTTGGAGGGGCTTTCCAAAATTTCGGAAACAGTATACCGCGCGCTACGCAAATACGCCTCTTCCAAAGCGGGGTCGCCCGCGGAAACGGGCATTCTGTCGGCGTACGCGTACAGGCAGTTATCATCGGCGTAAACGCTCTTTATTTTTACGCGGTACAGCCCCTTGCCCGTAACGCGAACGCGGTTGCCGGGAAGGTTTGATACCCTTGAAACGGAAAATACCGTACCCACGGCGTACAGGTCGCTCTCGGTTACCTTTTCCTTATTTTCGTCCTTTTGGGCGACGGCGATAAGCACCTTGCCCCTGTCGAGCGCGTTTTTAACCGCGGCAAGCGTTATAAGCCTGCCCGCGTCGAAAGATACCGAAACGTACGGCAGGCACACCCTGCCGCGCAGGGCGACGAGCGGAAGATATCTGCTCTCTTCTTCTGACATAACTGCACCTCCTGTCTTTATCCTTAAAATCGGCAAAAGGGGAAAGCCGACGCCTTCCCCGAAAATTTGCCACTATGCACTCTTTTTATAAATAATCTTAGGTTCGGCTCGGTCGGTTATACACTTGCGGGTTACTATAACTTCCTCCACGTTCTTTTCGGAGGGCACCTTGTACATTACCGAGGTCATAAAGCCCTCAATAATAGTCCGCAGACCGCGCGCTCCCGTCTTTAAGTTGATTGCCGTCTTTGCAATCTCCCTTACGGCTTCGTCCTCTACGGTAAGCTTTACGCCGTCCAAAGCCATAAGCTTTTGGTACTGCTTGATTATCGCGTTTCTCGGCTCGGTTAAAATATTTACAAGCGCCGCCTCGTCAAGCGGGTGAAGCGCAACGACTATGGGCACGCGCCCGACAAACTCGGGGATAAGCCCGAACTTGGTCAAATCCTGCGGCTTAACCTCTTCGAGCGCCTTGTACATATCGCTCTCGGCGTTCTTTACTTCGCCGCCGAAGCCGAGCGAAGCCGTATCCTTGCGCGCCTGCACTATTTTATCAAGCCCGACGAACGCGCCGCCGCATATAAACAGAATGTTTGTAGTGTCTATTCTCAGGCATTCCTGCTGAGGGTGTTTTCTTCCGCCCTGCGGGGGAACGTTTGCAACCGTGCTCTCTATTATCTTCAACAGCGCCTGCTGTACGCCCTCGCCCGATACGTCGCGCGTGATGGAAACGTTTTCGCTCTTGCGGGCGATTTTGTCTATTTCGTCGATATAGATTATGCCGCGTTCGGCGTTTTCCAAATTGTAATCGGCGTTCTGGATAAGCTTTAACAAAATGTTTTCAACGTCCTCGCCCACGTAACCCGCCTCCGTAAGAGTGGTTGCGTCGGTCGCCGCAAACGGCACGTTTAATATTTTAGCCAACGTGCGGGCGAGCAAAGTTTTGCCGCAACCCGTGGGACCCAACAGCAAAATATTGCTCTTTTCGATTTCCACGTCTTCGAGCTCGCCGCCTCCGTATGTGTTGTTTATGCGCTTGTAGTGGTTGTACACGGCAACGGAAAGCACCCTCTTGGCTTCGTCCTGCCCTACGATGTACTTGTCGAGTTCTTCCTTTATTTCGGAAGGCTTTTTCAAGGGCACGGGAGCAACTGCGTCCTCCGCCGAATCCCTCAGCATATCCCTGCAAATTTCCACGCACTCGTCGCAGATAAAAGAATCGTTCTGCCCCGCAATCAGCCTTTTAACCAAATCTTCGGGCTTACCGCAGAACGAACAGAATTTTTGACTGTTTTTCATTTATACTCCGTATCGTTTTTATTCTGCCGCGGCGCTACGCGAACGAGCGCAAGCCGCGGCGAAATATATTATTGACGCGTTTTAAAAAAATTATCTCTTAAAAAATACTTTATCTATAAGCCCGTAGTTTAAAGCTTCTTCCGCGGAGAGATAGTTATCCCTGTCCGTGTCGCGCTCTATTTGCTCTATGGGCTTGCCGCTGTTTTCGGCGAGTATTCTGTTTAACTTCTTTTTGGTGCGCAAAATGTGCTCGGCGGCGATTTTAATGTCGCTTGCCTGACCCTGCGCACCGCCGAGAGGCTGGTGAATCATAATTTCGCTGTTGGGCAGAGCAAACCTCTTGCCCTTTGCGCCGCTTGAAAGGAGGAACGCGCCCATAGAAGCCGCCATACCTATACAAATAGTAGAAACGTCGCACTTGATATAATTCATAGTGTCGTATATGGCAAGACCGGATGAAACGGAACCGCCGGGACTGTTTATATAGAGATTGATGTCCTTGTTGGGGTCCTTCGCTTCGAGGTAAATGAGCTGGGCTACAACCGTGTTGGCTACCGCGTCGTCGATTTCACCGCTCAAAAAGATTATTCTGTCCTCCAAAAGTCTGGAATAAATGTCGTAAGAACGCTCGCCCCTCGAAGTCTGCTCCACAATATAGGGTATAAGCGCGTTTTTTTCGTTTGCCATTTAAGTTTAACTCCTTCCGCTACGGTTTAGCGATATTATTATTTACGGCGGCATAAAACTTTCATAGAAGTTACAGCCGCCGTACAAAAAGTCCTATTTTAAATTACTCAGGCAACAAGCTTGTTGTTTGCCGAAAGGAAGTCGAAAAGCTTGGTAATTACAATATCGTTTGCGATATACTCCAACCTTCTCGCGTCCAAAGTCTTTTTGTAGTCCTCGACGGACTTATCGACCGACGCCGCCTGCTTGGCGATTTCCGCGTCCATTTCTTCCTGCGAAGCGGTAATATTTTCGTCCTTTATTATTTTTTCTATAACAAGCTGGGTAAGCACGCGGGAACGCGCCTGGTCGTTAAACTGCGCCCTGAACGTTTCCATAGTCTGACCCATATATTCGATATAGTCTTTAAGCTGTAACCCCTGATATGCAAGCCTGTTGGAGAAGTCGCGTACGATAGTATCGACTTCGCCCTCAATCATTGCCTGTGGAATTTCGCACTCGCAGGTGTCGCACACAGCCTGCAATATGCTGTTTTCGGTCTGGTCGCGGCTGTCGTTTTTAGCCTTGTTTTCAAGGCGTTCCTTCACCTTTTCGGCATATGCGGCAACCGTGTCGCAACCGGCGTGCTTTTTAACGTATTCGTCGGTGAGTTCGGGAAGCTCCTTGCCCTTTATTGCGTGGAGTTTAATGTGGAAAACCGCGTCTTTATCCCTGAGGTTATCCGCCTGATAGTCCGCGGGGAATCTTACGGTTATATCCCTCTCCTCGCCTATCTTCATACCGGCAACCTGCTCCTCGAAGCCGGGGATAAACGAGCCGCTTCCAAGCTCCAAGTCGTACTTTTCCATAGAGCCGCCGGCAAACAATTCGCCGTTTACCGAACCCGCGAAGTCGATGTTTACGGTATCGCCGCTCTTGCAAGCCCTGTCGGTAACTTCAACCGTCTTGGCTTCCCTTAAAAGAATTTTTTCCGTTTCGGACTTTATATCCTCTTCGGACACATTATATTCATACTTTTTGATTTCTAAACCTTTATACGCGCCTATTTTTACTTCGGGCTTTACGGGAACGATTGCCGTCATAACGAGTTTTTCGTCCGAAAGCTCGTCAACGGAAAGTTCGGGCGCGCCTACGGCGGTAAAGCTTTCCTTTTCCTTTTCTAAAACGGTAGGATAGTTTTCCGAATAGAGTACGCTGAAAGCGTCGTCGAAGAATACCGACTTGCCGTAATAATTTTCGATTACGGGCTTGGGGCACTTGCCCTTTCTGAAACCGGGAACCGCATACTTGCCGCGCGTTCTCTTATACGCCTTGTCGATTGCGTCCTTCCATTCTTCGCCCGTAAAGGTCATTACGAGTTTAACTGTGCTCTTTTCAGCCGCTTCAAAAGTATAATTCATTGCTCTTCTCCTGATTGAATATGCCAAATATTTTGTTCCAAATAATATTTTACCACAATTCTTTTATTTTGAAAAGCGTTTTTGCAACCGTATACAATTTACTTTTCAAAATTTTTACTGTATAATTTACGGTGTTTGCAAATGCTTTTATAAGGAGAAAAGGTTATGCCGCAGGACGCGTTTACGTTAAGATACGTATGTAAAGAATTAAACGCCGCCTTTGTCGGCGGTAAAATTTCCAAGATAAACCAACCCGAAAAAGATTTGCTCTCCCTTTTAATATACACTCAAAAGGGCACGGTTAAACTCGATATCGACCTTTCGGCAAAATTTTGCAGGGCGAGCGCGGGCGAAAGCACGGAATTTACCAACCCCAAAACTGCGCCCAACTTCTGTATGCTACTGCGCAAACACCTGCAAAACGCCGAAATTACCAACGTTGAACAGGCGGGCTTCGAAAGGGTTTTATACTTCGACTTAAAGTGTTTTTCCGAGTTCGAAACGACCTCTATGCGCCTGTATCTGGAAATTATGGGCAAGTACTCCAACGCCGTGCTGACCAAAAACGGAATAATCGTAGGCGCGCTAAAAACCGCCTCGCTGGAAACGGGCGCAAGGCGCGTAACGCTGAGCGGTGCAGTTTACCGCCCGCCCGAAAAGCAGGACAAAGCCGACCCCACAGATTTGGCGCAGATTAAAGAAGCATTTAAAACTAAGCGCGGCGGCGCGGCTGAATTTATAAGCGGGCGCATTGCGGGCATTGCCTATACAACCGCCGCGGATATGATTGAAACGTACGGCGAAAATATTACGGCGGAAAACGTTTACGAATACGTCAACTCGCCAAACTGCCAGCCCTGCGTTGCGGTTAAAGACGGCGAGCCGTACGACTTTAAAGCGCGCGCAGTTAAAGACGGAAAACCGCGCGAAAGTTTGTTGAAGGCGCAGGCGGAATACTACTCCTACGCGGTAAACAAAAAGAAATTTCAAGACGGCAAAAGAAAGCTGTTGTCCGCGGTTGCGGCGGCTGAAAAAAAGGTTGAAAAACGGCTTGCGGCTGCGCTTGACAAGCTTGAAGAGTGCGCTTCGGCGGAAACTGTAAAATTAAAGGGCGAATTGATTACCGCCAACATATATGCCGTTCAACGGGGTATGAAGAGCTTTGAAGCGGTCAATTATTACGATGAAAACTGCGCAAAGATAACCGTTGAACTCGACCCGCGCCTAACCCCCGCGCAAAACGCGCAGAAGTACTATAAAAAGTATGCAAAGTTGAAGCGGACGGCGCAGAGCGTGAGCGGGCAGAGGGACGAAAGCCTGCGCCGCGCGGAATACCTTAAAAGCATTAAATACAATGTGGAGCTTGCCGAAAACTTACTCGACCTGACGGAAAGTCAGGAGGAGCTTATAGCCCTTTCCCTTATGGCGCCGCCGCAAAAAGAGCGCGCGGGCAAGGGCGCGAAGAGTAAAAAAGTTGAAGAGGAAAACCCCTGCCGCACTTATTTGTTTAAGGGATATACCGTACTGTGCGGGCGAAACAACGTGCAGAACGACAGGCTGACAAAGCGCATTTCCGCCTCCGACGTGTGGTTGCATACCAAGAGCTTCCACTCCTCCCACGTTGCAATTTTAACCGACGGCGGGCAGGCTGACGACGAGGTTATAAAATTTGCCGCAGAGGTTTGCGCGTATTACTCGGAAGCGCGCGGCAAGGACAAGGTAGCCGTAGACTACACTTTGAAAAAGTTTGTAAAAAAACCGAACGGAGCAAACGCGGGGTTTGCCGTTTACACCGATTTTAAGACTATACTTGTTGCGCCGCAAGCGCACGCGGAGGAAAGACAGGATGAGCGATAAACAGGACGAAACAGAGAAAAAGAACGCACCCGAAGAAGCCGCAAAACAAACTGACGGACAAACGGACAATAAAAATTTTGTATGCCTGTACGTTGCAATAGGCTGTTTTGCCGTTGCCTGCATACTGCTGGCTCTGTCGTTTTTCATACGCGGAGCGGGCGTATATATGCTTATTGCAAGTATGCTGTCCTCCCTCGCCTGCGCCTCCTTTTTAAACGCGCAGAAGCGGCGCGGCGAAAACAAAGTATGCAAAATTTTGAGGATAGTCAACTACGTCGTTATGGGGGCGGCTATATTAGTAGTAGTCGTGGGAATGGGCGTAACTTCCGCTTCGAAACAGCAGTAAATAAGAATAAAAACGCATAAATTGAGCCATTATTAAAGTAAATGGAAGAGATATGCGCTTTGCTCTCCGCTTTTTTGTGCGAAGCGGGAACGGGCAGTTACAAAATTTTTTACGAAGAAGAACTTATGGAAGTGCTTCCCGAAGAAATACGCAACCGCGAAACGCTTGAAGCCGCGCTTAAAAACCTTGGCGGCGGCGGTTACGTAGACGTAAAGTACGCGCGCGGAAACGCTTTTTGCATTGCCGCGGTAAAAAAATTCGAACCAGTTATTCCCGTCGCAACGGAAAAAACCGAGGAAACGGCGGCGCAGCGCCTTACCGCTCCCGCCCTCTTTCCCAAAAAGGCGTACGCCTATATAACGCTTTGCGCGTTTTTTGGCGGCGCGGTAGGCGGCGCGGTAGGCGGCGGAATTGCGGCTATATTGGGGGCGGTGCTGTAATATGCTTAACCGCTGTGAAAACGACGTTATGCGCGCCGTATACTGCCTGTGCGACGGCACGGACGGTTGCCTTATTTCCCCGCTGGACATTATGAGCCTGTTGCCCTCCAAGCGCAGATACAGCCAACAGCGGTTGGAAGACGCTTTGAGCGCGTTGCAGACCGACGGTTATCTGGACGTTATTTCTTCCGAACGCAAGGGCGAAAGAATGTACGTGATTTCCCTTAAAGAGAGCGGGCTTGCATACAAGCGAAACGAACGCCAAAGACGGCAGGACCTCTTGTACAAGGTGTTTCTTGCGCTTGTGGGCGCGACCGCAACGTTTATATTCGGCTTGATTTTAAAGGCGGTTTTCGGCGGATAAATGCCGATTACCCCCGCAATATGCCCTATCCAAATAATTTAAAAGCCGCCGCGCAGTTATGCGCGGCGGCAATTTTATTCACCGCTTATTATTTTTCGCAGAACGCGACCATCGCCTTGTGCATAGAGTACAAATCGGCTTTGGAAATGACCTCGTAAGGCGCGTGCATAGACAGCACGGGCACGCCCATATCGCAGGTGTCTATACCCAAATTGGCAATAAACATTGCAACCGTGCCGCCTCCTCCTATGTCAATCTTGCCAAGCTCGCCCGTCTGCCAGATTACGCCGGCGTTATCGAAAGCGTCGCGCAAATATCCCACCATCTCCGCCGAAGCGTCGTTTGTTGAGCTCTTGCCGCGCGCGCCGTGATACTTGGTGAGCGACGCGCCGCAGTTGATATAAGAAGCGTTGCGCTTTTCGTAAACGTCGGAATACGCGGGGTCGTACGCCGCCGTAACGTCGGCGGAAACGCACTTGGAATTATACCTGACCAATACGGGGTCGGCGCCCAGCGCGCGGGAAACGCACTCTATTAAATCGAGAATAACGCGCGACTGCATACCCGTTACGCCGTTGCTTCCCGTTTCCTCCTTGTCGGCGAAAACGGCTATGAGCGTATCCTTGGAATCGCAGTCGAACAGCGCAGTCATTTCGGGGTACGCGCACACCTTGTCGTCGTGTCCGTACGCGGAAATCAAAGCGCGGTCAAGCCCCACGTCGCGCGGTTTGCCAGCGGGAACAAAGCACAACTCGCTCGTCTGGAAGTCAACTTCCGTTATGCCGTACTTCTCGTGCAGAAGTTTAAGAGCGGCGCACTTGGCCCCCTCCTCCTCGTCGCCGCAGGGAATACCCGTAATAATGGCGTTGAGGTTTTCGCCCTTGATTGCCGAGCCTATGGGCTTTGTGTTCTGCTCCTGCGAAAGGTGAGGCAACAGGTCGGAAATATAGAATATGGGGTCGCCCTCGTCCTCTCCTATGCAAACGTCTACGCGCTTGCCGCCGGGGAGCATTGCCACGCCGTGCAGGGCAAGGGGAATGGTCAGCCACTGGTATTTTTTGATGCCGCCGTAGTAGTGCGTCTTTAAGTAAGCAACGCCGCTGTCCTCGAACAGGGGATTGGGCTTTAAATCGAGGCGGGGGCTGTCTACGTGAGCCGCCATAATTTTAACGCCGTGCTTGTTTAAATCGTTGGTGCCCACCCTTACGATAAATATGTTTTTATCGCGGTTGATAAAGTAAAGCTTATCGCCCGCCTTTATCTTATCGCCGAAAGTATAGGGCTTGTAACCCCTTTCTTCCGCCAGCTTTTTAGCCGTTGCGGTAGCCCCGCGTTCCGTCTTGGAAGTAAACAAAAACTGCTTGTACCCTTCCGCATAATCGAAAATGGCTTTAAGCTCCTTTTTGTCGGCTTCCTTGTAACAGTTCTTTCTCTTGTATTCGTAATCCATAGATAAATCTCCTCGCAAATTTAGTTTTAGGCAAATAATTTCCACTCGACATTATAATATCAACGGCGTGTTTTGTCAATAGCCCGCCAAGCAAGAAAAAGCAAATATTTTTAGCTTTATTTCCACTCTTTATATTTACTATTTTTTAAATATGGTATATAATTATCTGTGTATGGAAGGAAAACGGTTTACGGCGAAAAAACTCGCCGTTCTGGGCGTGCTTACCGCCCTGAGTTTAATTACGTTTTTAATAGAAAACCTCTTCCCCCCGCTACTCATACCGGGGGCTAAGCTGGGGCTTGCAAACGCGTTTTCCTTTATAGCGCTAATTATGTTTTCGCCGTTGGAGGCGTTTATTGTCGTGGGAGTGCGCACGGTGCTGGGCGCGATATTCGCAGGTAACTTTGCGGCGGTTATGTACTCGTTTACGGGCGGGGTCGTCTCTATGGCGGTCAGCTCGCTTTTAATGTATTGCGTACACCCAAAAATTTCGGTTATATGCGTAAGCGTAATAGCCGCGGCGTTTCATAATTTTACCCAGAACGCCGTATTCGTATTATTATCGTCCACGCCGCTGGCGTTTTCTTACGCGCCGTACCTGATACTTTTGGGCGTGCTTTCGGGCGCGTTTATTGGCGCGGCGGTAACGCTGATAGTCAAGCGCGTGCCTACGTCAGCTTTCGAAAAAATTTCGGGCGTTTACGCCAAAGCGGAAAAAAAGTAAATTACGCGCCTTAAAAAGCGCTTGTTTTTTAAAATTTTATTTGGAGGAACACAGTGAAAGCAATTAAAGGCAAACCCTTCTTCTCCGGCATACACCTGCGCGACAACAAGTCGCTCTCGTGCGGACAGAAGGCGGAAACTATGCCCCTGCCGCAGGAAGTTTATATTTCCCTGTCGCAGTCGTTGGGCAAGCCCGCCGTGCCAAAGGTTGAAAAGGGTGCAAAGGTAAAAGAGGGCGAACTGCTCGCCGTAGCGGACGGGGCAATCTCTTCGAACGTGTTTGCCAGCATTGCGGGCGAAGTTGTGGATATTAAACCCCTTCCCTGCGCGAACGGCGAAACGGAAACGTACGTTGTAATCAAGGGCGACGGAAGCGGCGAAAAGGTAACCCTTCCCCCTTTGAGCAACCCCGACGCGGAAGAAATAAAGGAGCGCATTAAGGACTGCGGCATTGTAGGGCTTGGCGGCGCGGGCTTCCCCGCGGCGGTAAAGGTTTCACCCCGCACACCCGTAGACACGCTTATAATAAACGGCGCAGAGTGCGAACCTTACCTGACCTGCGACCACAGACTTATGCTTGAAAACGCCGAAGAAATTGCGCGCGGCGCGCGCTACATTGCCAAGGCGCTTGGCGTAAGTAAAATTATCATCGGCATAGAAGCCAACAAGCGCGACTGCATTGCGGAGTTTGAAAAGTTTGACGATATTCAGCCCGTGCTCTTGAAAAAGCAATACCCTATGGGCAGTGAGAAGCACTTAATTTACGTAACCACTGGCAGAAAAGTAGGTTTGGGCAAGCTTCCCGCCGACCACGGAGTAGTTGTGCAAAACGTTGCCACCGCTTTCGCCGTGTGCGAAGCCGTTGAAAAGGGCAAACCGCTGTACGAACGCATATTGACCGTATCGGGCGGGGCGGTTAAACAGCCCAAAAATTTATGGGTGCGCGTGGGCACCTGCGTAAAGGATATAGTAGACTACTGCGGCGGCGAAGTTACCGAACAAATTATTAAAAAAGATTTGCAGACGGTTAAAACCGACGCCGATAACCAAACGGAAACTTCCGAAAACCGGGTTACGGAAAAGTCCGCCGTTAAAAAGGTTGTACAGGGCGGACCTATGACGGGCGTTGCGCTTGCCACTTACGACGTATACATTCACAAGACGACGGCGGGCATACTGCTTTTAGACAAAAAGGAAGCCGCGGCGGAAGAACCCACACCCTGCCTTAACTGCGGAATGTGCGCCGACGTTTGCCCTATGCACATAATGCCTATGCAGACGGCGTTCTACTCTGCGGCGGGCGATTTCGAAACGGCGGCTAAACTCGGCGGCACGGCGGCGTGCATAGAGTGCGGAGCGTGCGAATACGTGTGCCCTGCAAAACGCCCCTTAATTCAGGCTATACGCAAGACCAAAGCCTACCTGCGCGGTAAAGGCGTGCCCGCGCCCGCGGTTAAACCCGTAGACCAGAAGGGAAGAAGCGCCCCCACGGTGCCCGACAAGGAGTTAGGCGAAAATCAATCAGAAAACGAAAAGGAGAATAAAAATGGATAACAGCATAGTAATATCCACTCCTCCTCACGTAAAGAGCAAGCGTACGACCAAGAAAATAATGCTCGACGTTATAATCGCGCTTATCCCCGCCACGGTGATGGGCATAGTCTTTTTCAGATTAAACGCCTTTTTCGTAATTCTTTCGTCGGTGCTTGCCGCGGTTGCAACGGAGTTTGTATACTACTTTATAGCCAACAAGGGCTTTTCCGACAAGTGCAGACACGCGGGCGAGGTGTGCAAAAAGTGGTGGAAACAGTTTGACTACACCTCCGTGGTAACTGGTTTAATACTCGCGCTCATACTTCCCCCCACCACTAAATGGTACGAGGCGCTTATTGGCGCAATCTTTTCGATAGCCATAGTAAAAATGGTGTTCGGCGGAACGGGTAAAAACCTTGTAAACCCCGCCGCTACGGGAAGAGTATTTATGTTTATAAGCTTTTCCATAACGGCGTATACGGCTTGCGCTATTGCACCCGTATCCGACGGCAGTCAGATTTTTACGGGCGCAACCCACCTTTCGGGCTGGCTCTTAGGCGGAGAAAACGCAAGCGGACAAATGTCGCTGTTGGACTTGTTCCTCGGCACAGGCGTAGCGGGCTGCATAGGCGAAACCTGCAAAGCGGCGTTGCTTTTAGGCTTTATCTATTTAGCCGTACGCAGAGTTATTAAATGGTGGCAACCCCTGCTCTACATCGTTGTTTCGGCGTTCCTCTCGGTATGCCTTGCGGCAATAGGCAGTAAATCGTTTGAAATAGCTCTCTTCCTCGATTACGCTCTTTCCGGCGGGCTTATGTTCGGCGCAATCTTTATGGCGACCGACTACGTAACTTCCCCCAAAGGCGTATACGGGCAGTTGGTATACTACCTCGCGCTGGCGGTACTTACATCCGTTTTGAGATACCTCACCAAAATCGAAGTAGTATCCTTCGTAATAATGATAATGAATTTACTCGTACCCCTTATCGACACTTACATTGTGAGAAAGCCCTTCGGATACAAGAGGGTAAAAAAGCAAAAGGAGGGCAAGTAATATGACGGCTAAACAGTTTTTCAAGAGCACGGCGTTTAAGTGCATAGCCGTACTTTTATGCGTATTGCTTGTAAGCGGCGTTTTGCTTGCCGTAGCCTACGGCTTTTTGGAAGTTACCGACGAGGAACGCTTCGGTCGCAAAATCGGCGTTATGTACAACGGTGAAACGGTTACGGCTACCGAGCAGGATATAAGCGGTAAAAACACCAACGTAAACGACGCAAAAATTGAAAAATTATGGTACGTAAACGAGAAAAACGACTATCTTGTGCAGGCGGCTTCGAGGGGCAACGGCGGCAACATAATCTGCTGGGTTACTGTGAGAATGCGCGAAAACAAGGTTGACGTAAAGGGAATCGGCAAGGTGCTTTTGTATGCATTTGACGACCCTGCTGAATTTGTCGGCAATATAGGTTCAGACGTTTACGAACGCTTCCCCTACGATTACTACGACGGCAAAACTTTCAGCTACGGCGACAAGACAAGCCCCGAATATATAAATACGGGCGCATCCTACACTCTTACGGCAGTTTGCAACGACGTAAACGCTTCGGTTGCCTTTGTAAAGGCGTTTGCAAAGGGCGGCGACATATCCGACCCCTACGAAAACTTTGAATACAAATCTTTAATCAACATAAACAAGAGCAGTTGGAGCGTTGAAGGCGAAGTTGTTACCTATAACATAGTAACCAAAGCCAACGAAGGTCCCGACCCCTTTACTCTGGAAATCAAGGTTGACGGCACGGGCAAAATTACCGCTTACACAATAATTACAAACGGTTGCGCGGAGGACGGACACTTTACGGCTGACGACTATATGGATATGATGTCTACGCTTGCAAAGGACCTTACGGGTAAAACGCTTGCGGATATCGAGGGCTACCTTGCCGACAACTCGGATAACGGTACGCTTCACACGGGCGCAACGCGCTCTAACGAGCTGTGTTACCACGCCGCGGCGTTTGCTCTTTCAAACTATGCCGCCTGCCTTGAAACGCCTAAGGAGGGCAACTGATTATGAATAAGTACAAAAAGATAACGTTAGACGGAATAATCTTTTCCAACCCCACGTTTATGCTTGTTCTCGGCACCTGCCCCACGCTTGCAATGATAAGCAAGGGCGCGATTTCGGCGGCGGGTATGGGGCTTTGCGTGCTTGTGGTACTCACGCTGGCAAACATTATAATTTCCGCGCTGAGAAAGGTTATACCCAATCAGGTAAGAATACCCTGCTATATAGTAATTATCGCAACCCTTGTTACGCTTGTGCAGATGGTGCTTGAAAAGTATTTGCCTACCCTTTACGACAGTTTGGGAACTTTCCTTGCGCTGATAGTCGTAAACTGCATAGTCCTCGGCAGAGCCGAAGCCTTTGCAAACAAGCACACCGTATTGGAAAGCGCGGTAGACGGCATTGCCAACGGCATAGGTTTCACCGTTGCGCTTACGGTTATGGGCATCGTGTGCGAGCTTTTGGGAAGCGGAACGCTGTTCGGCGTGCAAATCTTCAAAACGTTTAAAATTGCTATGTTCGCTTCCCCCGCGGGCGCGTTTATAGTGTACGGGCTGTCGATTGCGCTGTTCACGTATATAATCGACGTGTTCCAGAGGGCGCGCCGAGTAAAAGTAAACAGAATAGCAAGGGAAAACCTGCTTGACGCAAAAAACGCAGATACGGCGGCTGAACCCGCGGAGGCGAACGTATGAACTTTGTATTATTAGTACTGTCGGCGGTGCTGACAAACAACTTTATAACCGTTAAAACATACGGCATATGCCCCTTTCTCGGCGTATCCAAAAACACCAAGTCGGCGCTGGGTATGGGCGTTGCCGTTACGGTGGTAATGTTTCTTGCAACGCTTGTAACCTACCCGATTTACAAATTTATAATGACGCCGCTGCGCATAAACTTTTTATGGATAATATTCTTTATATTCATAATAGCCGCGTTGGTGCAGATGCTCGAAGCCATTATACGCAAAATTTCTCCCTCCCTTTACAACACTATGGGCGTGTACCTGCCGCTTATAACCACCAACTGCGCGGTACTCGGCGTAACACAGCTTTTCAACGGAGTAACCGATTTGGGCGAAATAGTAAAGGGCGTGGCTTCCGGCGTTGAACTCAACCTCGGCTGGGCGGTGCTGTACGCGCTGTTTGCAGGCGTGGGCTTTACCCTCGTTATGGTTATAATGAGCGGTATGCGCGAAAAACTCAACTGTTGCAAAGTATCCAAATCGCTTGCGGGCTTCCCCGTATCTATGATTGCCGCGGCGTTCATCTGTATGGCGTTTATGATATTCGCGCAAATAAAGGTTTAAGGAGGAAAAGGCAATGAACTTACTTAGCTTTACCGTAGAAACCTGGAAGACGATTGGCATTGTTGCGGGAATATTCGCAGGCTCGGCAATTATTATAGGCGCGCTTATACTCATAGTCGGCAAGGTGTTTAAAGTGGATATGGACGAAAAGGTAACCAAAATTTTGGAAAACCTTGCGGGCGCAAACTGCGGCGGATGCGGTTGCAGCGGTTGCGCGGGCTTTGCCGAAAAGCTTGCCCACGGCGGCGGCGAACTTTCTTCCTGCCACGTAACCTCGCCCGAAAAAAAGGCGGAAATCGCCGCTCTTTTGGGCATTGAGCTCAAAGACGAGGAACGCACCGTCGCCGTTGTTAAATGCAACGGAGGGCTGGCAAACGCGGGCGAAGCGTTCGAGTACGTTGGCAACCCCACCTGCGCGGCAAACGCCTCACTTTTGGGCGGAAACAAACTCTGCAAATACGGTTGCCTCGGTTGCGGCGACTGCAAGGTTGTGTGCCCCGAAAGCGCGATAAAAGTTTCCGACAAGCTTTCGGAAGTAGACCCCGACAGGTGCGTAAGTTGCGGGGCGTGCATAAACGCCTGCCCCAAACACATAATAGAGCGCATACCCGCCTCCGCGCCTGTATACGTGGCGTGCTCCTCCGAGTGCAAGGGCAAAGACGTTATGAACGTTTGCAAAGTGGGCTGTATAGGTTGCTCGCTCTGCGCCAAAAAGTGCCCCCACGGCGCGATAACGATGGTAAACAATCTGCCCGTATTCGATTATACCAAATGCACGGGTTGCAAGACTTGCGTAGCCGTATGCCCCCGCCACATCATAATAGACAGGGAGCCCAAAGGCGAACAAAAAGTTGACGATAAAGCCGAAAGAAAGGCGGAAATTGAAAAAGAAGAAAACAAGTAACAACAATTAAAATTAAAGCGGCTCGCCTTTTAAAGGCGAGCCGCTTTAAACGTTTTCAAATTTAACCTATTACGCCGTTGTCGTAAAACTTTAAAGGGCTGATAGTAAGCGCGTGCGGAGTGCAAATAATGGGCGTTGAAGAGTTGTATTTCAACTCGGGAGTGTACACGCAGTCCTTATGCGCGGAGCAGTTGCTTGACGTAACGCCTACCGTCTTGTTTTTAATATCGACAAATATATCGTTAAAGCCGTCCATTCCGTCCGTGTAAAAGCGTATCTTATAGCCGCCGCTCACCTCTTCCACCGCTACGTTTTCCTCTTTCAATACGCGGGGCGTACTGCCGAATTCAAAGGTGAGCACCTGCTCGCCCCTGTAAGACACGTAAAACCCCTCCAAAGACGATTTATCTTTACCCACGGTAAAAGAAATTATAAGTATTACAGCCGTAATTATTATAACGCCGAAGGCTGCAATATCCCAAAGCGAAAACCATTTACGGCTTTTAATCTGTTCAATCTTTTTAAGCGACATTTTAGTTTAAAACAATTTTTCCGTCCACAACGGTGTTGGCTATCGGGTAGGCGGAGTTTCTTATTGTAAGCTCGTCGGGACAGTTGGTAATGATTTTGCCCTCTTCCCCCTCGAATACCAGCATAACTACTTTTCTGTCCGAAAGCTCGGCGTTGATAAACTCCGCCGCCTTCTGCACGCCCATCGCCGAAAGAGCCGTTGTAAGCGCGTCGGCTTCCGCCGCAGAGCCGCCCACGACCGTCGCCGAGGAAATACCCGTGCGTATGGGCGAGCCCGTCTTGGGGTCGATTATGTGGCAATAACGCACGTCGTCGAGCACGTAATATTTAAGGTGGTCGCCGCTGGTTGAAAGCTTTACGTCCTTTGCAAAAAGGTAGCCGTAACTTACGCCTATGTTGCGCGGGTCGGTAAGCTCCAACTGATAGCTCTTGGTCAGGTTGCCCGCATAGCGTTTAAGCGCCATACTCGATTCGCCGAAATTGAAGTAGCCGTTGGTTATTCCCGCGGCGCCGTACATTGCGTCCACCCTGTCCGCGCACCACCCCTTGGTAATTCCGCCGAGGTCGAGCTTTAAGGAATACTCCCTGTCGTCCCCTTCCACTTTCACCGTAAAGGCGGGCTTGTCCGCATAATATCCGCCGTCCTTTTCGTAAATTCTCACTTCGTTGAAATGCGACGCAAGTTGGCAAAACGCCGTAACGTACTTTTCTTCGGGTAAATCTTTGTCAGCACGGTCGTAAGGCATTCCCTTGTCGGCTTGCGTGCGCTGCGCAAACCCGTACAAATCTTCACAGTACCACACCGCGGGGTTGTAATTGCCCTCCGTCTTTTCGTAAAGCGTTTTCGAAAGAGTGAGCAACTCGTAGGCGGTCTTGTCAAGCTCCACCGTCTGTCCCGCCGCCGCGGCGTTGAATTTGTATATACACGAAGTTTCGACTACCGTGCTTACCGAATTTTCCGTTTCGTACAAAAAGTCGCTCACGCTGTCGGCAAGCGTTTCAAAATCTTTTTCGCTTATTTCCGAAGAGGTAGCCGTAAGACGGGCGTACGTACCCATAGCGTAAAGCTGTCTTCCAAGCGTTTTATCTTCCTGCTTTTCAGCGCAAGCCGAAAAAGGTATGCAGGCGACCGCACACACGATTGCGGCGGCGCAAGCCGTAAATTTTTTATTCATATCCGTATTATATCGCATTTGTCCTATGTTTGCAATTAACTTTATCGCCGTTTATATAAAAAAAGGAACCGCTTTCGCGGTTCCTCCCGTTTTAACCGTTATTATTTAGCCGCTTCGTTAGCCTTTAAAATAAGCTCGGCATAGGTGTAATAAACTTTTCCCTTTTTATCCGAAGGGTTTAAATCGTTCCAGGTTGCGCCCGTGGAAATGCTACCGTCCATCCAATACTTAGCGTCGGCGCCATAGCTGTCCTTAACCGCTTCATCGGACTTCGTAAGATTTTTTAAGTTTTTAAGTCCCTTATCTTTAACGTATTTTACGGTTGCGTCGCGGTTCACTTTCCAACGGGAATAGCTGTTACCGTTAGCGTCCTGCTTAGTCCAATAGCCGTTTTCTTCCTTGGAAAGAGTATTATAAGTCATTATGTCTTTCTTGGTTTCGGTGCCTACCGTTACGCTTATAGCGTTGTTTTTAACCGCTTCGTAATAAGCCTTGCAGTTAGCTTCGCTTTCAAGATACGTTTTAAAAGCCGTTTCGCCTACTTTATAGCCCTTAGCGGCTGCGTCGTAAATAAGCGTAACCGAACCGTAAGAAACTTTTTTGTAGTAATACGTGGGCTTTTCTTCCGTGCCGCCGTCGCGAACCTTATCAGCTTCCGCAACGTCTGAGCCCGCCTTAACCTCCGTAGGAAGGCAAACTTCGGTTAAAATCAATTCTTTAACGGAGTCGCCGTTGGTTGTAATCTGCGAATATCCTACGTAGCCTGCGCCGTGAACGAGCCCGTACGCTTCACCCGTCTTGTCGGCAGCCTTAGGGGTGCAACCCGCCAAAACGCCCGCGCCTGCGGCAAGCGTAGCCGCCATTGTGATGCCTACTGCAATCTTTGCAATCCTCTTCATAAAAAACCTCTTTTTTTATTATGCGCGATTGCCGAAAGATTATTTGTTCCACGCGCTGTTAAGCACGTGGAACGAGGGATATCCCTCGGCACATCTTCTTGCCGTAATTGTAGCATACGGCAATATGCAAGTCAACAATATTTTTGAAAAATTTGGTAAATCAGTTTTTATTCCGTACGCAACGCCACGACGGGGTCCTTTCTCGCCGCCGCGGAAGCGGGAAGCAAGCCCGATATAAGCGTTAAACCCACGCTTATGCAAACCATTATTAGCGCCTGCCACCAGGGCAACGCCGCAATGCCCCAAATGCCCGCGATAGCAAGCACTATTATGTTGATTACAAGCGACAGCAGGTAAGTTACAAGTATGCCGAACAGTCCGGCGACAAGCCCTATTAAAAACGTTTCGGAATTGAAGAGGCGTTTAATATCCTTTTTCCTTGCGCCAACCGCGCGCAGAATACCTATTTCCTTAACCCTTTCCACTACCGACACGTAAGTTATTATTCCTATCATAACGGTGGAAACGACAAGCGCGAGCGCGGTAAACGCAACGAGGGCGATGGTAATCATCTGAATCATAGTGTTTACCATATTGATTATCATACCGACCGTATCGGTGTAAGTAATCTTCATTTTGGCGCTTAGCGTTACCGTCTTTTCGGCGCCGCTTGCGTCCACGAAGGTGTAACTTTCACCGTTTTCGCACATTCTGTTCCAATCGTCGAGATAGCTTGTAATTTTGTTCTTTGCGCCGAAGTCCTTGGGGTAAATTCTTATGCTCGAAGGCATATCGCCCCCGCCGAGCATTTCCGCCGTTACCCTTAGCATTGCCGACTTATCCGTATTTCCGCCCAGCCCCGACATAAGCATATCCATAATGCCGCCGCTGTCGTATATGTAACCCATAGCAAGCTTGGGCGTCTTTGTCATCTCCCCGTCGACTTTCTGATAGGAAGTATAGTAGAACGAATAGGGAAGATACGGCAGATATTTATCCTCGGTAGCTTCTATTGCCTTGACAATGTTGCTGTCCTTACTGTCGGCGCGCATATGCTCGGTGAGCGCCTTTGTGTAGTAGAAACCGGGGGTTAAACAGCTGTACGATATGCCCGACTTCTTTTGAAGTATCAGCTTTACGCCGAGCTGCAAGCCGTTAGCTTTGTTTAAATCGCCGAGGGGCACCTGCTTAGGCAAGCCCGTCGAGGGGTCGATTTCAATTCCGCCGCCCTGCTGTGGAACAAGCGAAAAACTGCCGCTTTCATAGGGGCGGTGAACGTACGCGCCCATCATCTGCGCGCTGAACGTGTATGACTCGTTATTGGGATACCAGGTAAATTTTTTGGAAGTATCGCCTATAAAGCGGGTCAACGGCAAACCGTTTTCCGGGTCCTTGTTGCCCTCGCCGTCCAAGCCGCTTCCAATAAGCCCCAAAGAGCTGTCGTAACAGTCGTTGTCAACCGCCGCATAGGCGTAGTTTAAAAACTCTTCCTGAGTGAGATAGCCGTACTGCCCCAACACGAGGTCGGTAATCATACTGTTATCCACAACCATAATAAGCGACTGTTTGTCGGCAAATATGGCTTTCTTCTGTTCGTCGGTAAGCGCAGAAGCGTCGTAGGTTACTCCGTCCGCCGTTTCCGCGGCTACAATATCGTATTGGCTTAAAACGTACTCGTAATTGTCTGGCACTTCGTTAAAGGTTGCCACGGAGGAAACGGTGCCGGCAAAGTCCTTGTAATCTTCCTGCTCGCTGAGTATCTGCGAGTACATTCCGCGGATTGCCGAAATGCTCGTAACCCTCGAAGCGGGGTCGTCGGAATCCTTTTCAACCGTAAAATCGGTATAGATATTGTTTGCCATACTAAACCCGTAACCGTACTGCACAACGTGTGAGAGTTCGGACGGCATTTTGTTTACGTAATACAGATACTCGTCGCTTATATCGTTCGTCTTTGTAACGCCCTGCGCAAAGCTGCCGAGAGTTTCCATAAGCGACTGCACGTAAAGCTGGTCTTTTAGTTTTGTTATGTCAACCTTGGGCTTAGCCGAGTTGGACATATCCATAAGCGAGGTAAAGTCGATTGCCGAGCGGGTTATTGCCACGGGGTTGCCCGAAAGCATATCGTCCTCCATAGAGTGTATGTACCCCTGCACGCCCGAAGATATTGCAAGCACAAGCGACACGCCTATAATGCCGATAGAGCCGGCGACGGATACCATTGCCGTGCGCTTCGATTTGGAAAGCAGGTTTTTACAGCTGAGCGACATAGCCATACCCACGGACATGGAGGTCTTTTTCTTCTTGCCCTTGTTGGTTTTGCCGTTATCTTCGCCGCCGTCGCCGCCTGATTGCGCCTCTATCGCCTCGCCATTATCCTCCTTGGCAGGCGCCGTTTCCGCCGTCTGCGCGGGCTGTGCTCCGTCGCCCGCATACGGCATAGAGTCGTCTACCACAACGCCGTCCAAAAGCTTTACTATTCGCGTTGAATACTGCTCGGCAAGTTCGGGGTTGTGGGTTACCATTATGATTAAACGGTCCTTTGAAATGTCTTTCAAAAGTTCCATTATCTGCACGCTGGTTACCGAGTCGAGCGCGCCCGTCGGCTCGTCCGCAAGGACTATTTCGGGGTCGTTGATGAGCGCGCGGGCGATTGCAACCCTCTGCGCCTGACCGCCCGAAAGCTGGTTGGGGCGGTTGTTGATTTTATCCTTTAACCCCACCTTTTCCAACGCGTCTATCGCGCGCTGGCGGCGCTCCTGTTTGGACACGCCGGAAATCATAAGCGCAAGTTCTACGTTCTGTAAAATTGTCTGATGCGGAATTAAATGATAGCTCTGGAATATGAAGCCTATGGAGTGGTTACGGTACGTATCCCAATCCCTGTCGCCGTACTGCTTGGTGCTTCTGCCCTCTATTATCAGGTCGCCGGAAGTATACTTATCCAAGCCGCCTATAATGTTGAGCAACGTCGTTTTGCCGCAACCCGAAGGACCGAGTATGGAAACAAACTCGCTCTTCCTGAATTTTAAACTTATGCCCTTTAAAGCCTGAACGGTTTCGCCCGCGACGGCATAGTCCTTTTTTATGTCGTGTAATTCCAACATTTTTTCACAACCTTCACTATTTAATATACTATTATGTTATAACCGTCCGAGCAAAAAGTCAATGCCAACGGACGGTTCAAACTGTTAATTCACACAATTTTCAATTTTAAAACACAAGCTTTTCAAGCCCTGCGCCTCAGCCTATGCTTACGGCTGAGCCCGTCATTTCGGCTAACGCATAAACATAAACGCGCGCAAAACCAAAACTGTGGAAAACGCAAAGCGCGCGCTTTGTTTTTTAAATTTAAACCCTGCCCGCCGCAAGTCTTTTTAAGGTGCGCTCTTTGCCTATAATCTTCATAACCGTACACAAATCCGGTGAGTTCGGCATACCCGTTACGGCAATTCTCAAAATTTCGGCAACGTCCGCAACACTGCCCCTGTAACCCGCGGGATTGGCTTTATAGTCGCTCATTTCCGCGGCAAAACCCGTCTGCGCGGCAACCGCCTTAACTTTTGTAAACCATACGGAATTATCGTCGTTTTCGTCGTACGCCGCCGCAAATTTATCCAACACGGCGTTTACCGTGCCGCCGTCGAAGCGGTACGAATATTCGGGAGAAAAGGTATCGTCGAAGAAATAGTCGAGCATACTTACGCCCGTTTCGGCGCGTACTATGTCCTTTCTTCTCTTCTTTCCGCCTATTCCGCAAATCAAATTCAATATAGATATTATATACTCTTTGTCGGCAAAATGTTTCCCGTCGGCTTCCGTTCCGAACTCTTTTACCCAGCCGTATAAAAACTCATACGTTTCTTCGGCGGTCAGTTTGGAAAGCTCCTCTTTGGAGATATCGTTCAACTTGTCTATGTCGAACAGCGCGCCGCTCTTGCCCATTTTGGATATGGAAAACTTAAATTCTCTGTAATCGGTCTGCGGGTTTTTCCTTTCCCACTCCTCGAAATTGGAGTTTAAAATGGTCATAAGATATTTTACGACCGCCTTGGGATAATAGCCCGATTTTCTGTAATAGTCAAGGGATAGTTCGGGGTCTTTTCTCTTAGACAGCTTGCGCTTAACCCCGCCGTCCACCTTCATAAGCGAACAGGTGTGCCCGTATTTGGGCAGTTTAAAGCCGAGTACGGAAAACAGTTCCAAATGAATGGGCAAACTCGAAAGCCACTCCTCGCCGCGTATTACAAGCGTGGTGCGCATAAAATGGTCGTCGATTGCGTGGGCAAAGTGATAGGTGGGAATACCGTCAGACTTTAAAATTACCACGTCCTGGTCGTTTTCGGTTACGGTTACTTCCCCCTTAATGGCGTCGCGGAAAATTATTTTGCGCGAGGGGTCGCCCTGCGATTTAAGCCTTATTACAAAGGGCTTGCCCGCCTTTAAATTAGCGTAAATTTCCGCTTCCGAAAGATTGCGGCACTTTGCGTACGCGCCGTAGTAACCCGTAATCTTCTTTTCGTTGGTCTGCTCTTCCCTTACGGCGTTCAGCTCGTCCTCCGTGCAAAAGCAGGGATACGCCAGCCCGCGGGCAATCAAATCTTTGGCGAAAGCGCGGTAAACGGAGGCGCGCGCCCGCTGATAGTACGGTCCGTATTTATTCAGCGGCGAAGAAATTTCCGCCCCCTCGTCAAAGTTAATTCCGAAGTAATCGAGCGAGCGTATAACGCTTTCGACCGCGCCGTCCACTTTCCTCTTTAAATCGGTGTCCTCTATGCGCAGATAGAAAACGCCGCCCGTAGTGTGCGCCGCGCGCTCGTCTGCAAGCGCGCTGTAAAGATTGCCCAGATGAATAAAGCCCGTGGGCGACGGCGCAAGGCGGGTAACCTCCGCCCCCTTTTCCAAAGAGCGCTCGGGGTAAAGCCTTTCGTACTCCTCCAACGGCAACAAATCTTTATCGGGAATAAGCGTTTGCGCAAGTTTTTTAAAGTCCATTTCAGTCTTCCTTCTTTATATCCTCGTTTTTTATTTGCTGATATTTTTTAGCTTTGCGCATATGCGCGAGTTTGTTCTTTACGTAAAATTTTAATTTGACGGGCGCAATCAGCCTGAACAGTACCGTAGCCGTACATATACCAACCGCAATACCCAAAAGAGTTAAAAGGCATATTATTCCCCATTCCATTGCGGTTTTGGTTGCCATCATAGGCGAAACAATGGCTTCCATCGTATAGTACAGCGAGCTGCCGGGCACAAGCGCAATGATAGCGGGCACTAAAATAATCGTTGCGGGAATTTTAATTTTCCGCGCCATTATTTCCGACAAAACGGCGGCGAACAGCGTGGGAATCAACACCATCAAAAACACGTAGCTGTTATTGTAATCGAAAGCCACAAGCATTCCAACGTATACGCCCAAAGTCAAAAGGCTTGCCAAAAACGCCCAACCGATACGCCTTATATTCAAGTTAAAGAACAGGCAAACCGCCACCGAGCCCAAAGCTCCCGATATCATAAGCATAAGGGCTTTAAACCAAGCCTCGTCCGCCTGTGAAACGTTATACCAACCTATATAAGGCGACAATTGCATAAATTTGGCGATGGGGCTGAGGGCGAGTATCGATACGCCGTAGCCTGCGGCTATGACTACCGACAGCAATATTCCGTTTAAAAGCTGAAAAGTTCCGCTCATCAAATCGCCCGTAAACATATCGCGCACGGCGTTGGTGGTTAGCAGACCGGGAATAAGTATCATTATCGTACCTATCATTACGTACGCGCCCTGACAGGGAAGCCCGATAAGATTTAAAAGTTTGCACAACGACACGCTGAGTATTCCGCCCATAAGCGATAAAATAAACGTAGTCGCATATGCGTTTAACGACCGCACGGAAAGCAACTCGCTTACGCCCGCCATTGCAAACGCAATTAAAAACGCGGGCAACACGTCGGCGACGGTGCCGCCGAAAAATATCGAGTAAATACCTGCAACCGAAGCCGAGCCGACTATCGTGAGCCACTTGTTGCGCGGTTTGTTGTGCGCTAATTCATAGCACTTCTTCAACCCCTCTTCGGGCAAGCACTTACTGTTGCAGACGTCGCGCGAAAGCTGGTTGAATTTTTCAAGCAACGCAAGGTTTTGCGAAGTTGAGTACACCCTCTTCATAAAGGAATACTCGTGCCCGTCCGCCGTGCGGAAGCCCGCTATTACCATAGAGGGGAACGCGGCTACGTTTGTTTCCTCCGCCCCGTAGGCAAGACATATCCTGTCCACCGCCGTTTCCACGCGGGAAACTGAGCCGCCGCAGGACAAAATTCCCACGCCGACTTCCAGCGCAAGTTCCAAAACCCTTTCGTAATCGATTTTAACCGTTTGGGCGGGGTTGTCGGCAACCTCTTTATTCCGAATTTCAACCGACGTTTCTTCCATATCTCTCCGTATAATACCAAGTAAAAATTATTTGACTTTATTGTTTGTGCGGGTGGGTTTATACAGCTTGCGCAAGACAAACCAGCCGATTACAAGCACCTGCACGCCCGCGGCGACAACGTAAAAGGGCCATATGGGAACGCCCTTTGCAAACACCGACAAAAACGCGTGGACTATCAGAGCGATTGTCCATATGACGGCGGAAGCCGCCAGCGTCATAGTAATGCGCCTGCCCCAGATACAGGCAAATACAAGCAGCACCACCGCCGAGATAAACGGCGCTATCACGTAAGTGAGATAGGCGTAATCCTTAACGGCGGAGATATAATACAGTATCATAAACACGCCCGTCGCCACAACCCATACCAAGCCCGCTGACAAAAGAGAGATTAAAAGCCTTCTTTTGGCAAGGTTAAGCTTGGGCTTTACAACCTTTTCGGGCTGTTCCCTTACTATGTCGTCGAGAGTTATATGATAAATTTCCGCAAGCTGGATAAGCACCCTCAAATCGGGAATGGATTCCCCCCTTTCCCACTTAGAGACCGCCTTATCGGAGTAGTTGAGCATATCGGCAAGCTGCAATTGCGTCAGCCCCACTTCCTGCCTTAAACGCGTTAAATTAGCCGCGATGATTTCCTTTAAATCGCTCATACGGAAATTATACCACCCGAAACGGCATTTTGCAATTATTTTTAGCAACTCTACCGTCGGTAGAGTGTGATTTTTTTGCGGTAGAGTCGTAAAAACGCTCCGTTTACAAGGCAAATAAAAGTGTAGACGGAAAAACGGGCGCAAGGTGTTGTAAAACGCAAATCGATTGTTTATAATATTTATTGAAAAAATTTTGAACCTTAACGTTGCATCGGCATTAAAATCTGCGGCGTTTTGCCTTAAACAAACCAAGGAGGCGACTGAATTGGAGGATAAAATGAGAAGCTTTGACATATATGCGGATTCTGCAGCTAACCTTACCGCAGAGATGATTAAGGAAAACGGCATAGGCGTCGTTTCCTACACCTGCTCGATTGACGGCGTGGATATGGAGTGTTACGAAGAGGGAGTACCCTTTGAGGAAACGGCAAAAAAATATTACGACGCTATGCGCGCCGGCAGCGAAACAAAAACCACGCTTGTAAACGCAGAAAAAATAATCGCCGCCGTTACCCCCTCTATGCAGGCGGGGCGCGACGTGCTTTTCGTTACCATTTCTTCCAACATAAGCGGCACGTACAATCAGGCGGTTATGGCGGCAAAGCAACTTAAAGAGCTTTTCCCCGAAAGGAAAATGCTTGTTGCCGACAGCTTTAACGCGGCGCTGGGCGAAGGTCTGTGCGCGCTGTACGCGGCTAAGCTGGGCGATATGGGCGAAAGTTTGGAAGCCTGCCACCAATGGATAGAAAACAACAAACTCAACCTGCACGGCATTTTTACCGTAGACTCGCTTAAATATTTAAAGCGCGGCGGAAGAATTTCCGCGGTGGTTGCCATTGCGGGTACGATACTCAACATCAAGCCCGTATTGCGCGGCGACGAGAACGGCAAACTTTCGGTAACCTGCAACGAGCGCGGCAGAAAGAAATCAATCGCCAAACTAATTCAGCTCTTTAAAGAAAACGTAATCGACCCCGAAAATCAGATTATAGCCATATCCCACGCCGACTGTCTTGACGAAGCAAACGAGCTCGCCGATAAATTGAGAGAGTTGGGCGCAAAGGATATCGTTATGAATTATTACGATATCTGCACGGGTTCGCACGCAGGTCCCGGCACGCTCGCCCTCTTCTTCCTTGGTAAATCGAGGGATAAAAACTCGGAAAAACAGCCCTCCGCCTCTAAATTCGGCTGGTTTAAAAGCAAACAGAAACAGGACAAAAAGTAAAATTAAAAACAAATTCAGGCGCGGCGCGGGAAATTCCCGCGCCGCGCTTATCGCGTTATTTCAATGCCGTTTGTCATAGTCGAAAGCCTGAGAATGTTTGTCTAACAAAAAGTTTAAAAACGCGCGGCAGGCAACGTCTATTTCGCGGTACGTGCGGTTGAAGTCGCGCGTGTACCAAGGGTCGTCTATATCGGATTTAACGGGCAAAAAATCGCCCAGCTTTAAAATTTTTTCCGCATAACCTCCGCCCGTCATCCGCGTGAGGTCGGCATAGTTCATACCGTCCATAACCAGAATATAGTCGGCGTTCTTTACGTCGGAAAGCGTAATCTTTTTAGCCCTGTGGCTGAAATTATAGCCGTTTTCCCTTAACACCTTTTGTACGGGCGGATAAACGGCGTTGCCTTCCTCGCAGTCGGAAGTGGCGAACGAATTCACCTTAAACGACTGCGCTACGCCACGCTCTTCGACAAGCCGCGAAAAAACGGCTTCCGCCATAGGAGAACGGCAAATATTGCCAAGACAGACAAAGGTTATGCAAAACATATCATTCGCCCAACTTTGTGCGCTTAAACGAAATGTTTTCGGGCACGTAATTTTCAAGATAGTCCAAAACGCCGTCCGCCGTCGTTTCCACGGCGTACAGCTTTAAACAGCTTTCGGTTACGAAACGCCTTTCGCACGCAGTGCGCATAAACGCCTCCAACTGCGTATAATAGCCGTCTATATCCAAAAATACAATAGCTTTGTTGTGGCGGTTGAGCTGCTTTAAAGTTACCACCTCGAACAGCTCCTCAAACGTTCCCACGCCGCCGGGCGTAATTATAAACGCGTCGGCTTCGTCCTCCATTATCGCCTTTCTCTCGCGCATTGTCTGCGTGTAAGTCATTTTGTCGCACGCGTCGAAGAGTTGCTCCACGCCGTCGTTTTTGAAGAACGACGGAACTACGCCGTGAACGTAACCTCCGCCGCTTTTAACGCCGCGCGCCGCCGCGCCCATAAGCCCCGTGCCGCCCGCGCCGAATACCAACGAATGACCGCGCTCCGCCATTTTACGCCCCAATTCTTCAACCGTGTCTATATAAATTTTGTCAATGTGCGCGCTTGCCGCGCCGAATACGCATATTTTCATATATCTTATTGTACCATAACCGCACAGCCCTGTCAAGAGCGGGCGCCTTTACTCCTCCCCCGAGCGAACGCCGAGAATATGGATATACCTTATCCTCTCGTAAGTATACGAATTTATCGGGCGGTTATACGCGTCGTAAGTGTGCGCGGCAATAAGCGGCTGACCGCCGCGGAAGCCGACGACCACGGGCGAATGGTAAAAATCGCCGTTTGCCCTGCCAAGCTGTATTATATCGCCGATACGTATCTGAGATGCGTCCACCTCTTCGGCAAACGGTCCAGCTCCGTCCTTGTTGCCCACAAGAAAGTTATAGAGGTACTCCACGCCCGTCCAGCTTGCAGTGCGGTTGTTAGCCGTTATGTAAAACCAGCCGTATACGGGAGTATAATTCATTACCCCCGCGCCGGCGTAAATACACTGCGAAGCGAAGTTTGTGCAGTCGCCGCCCAGCTTGTCGAAATTGTAATACTTGGGATTGCGGGCAAAAGCCCAGCGCCTTGCGTACGCTACCGCCGCCCGCCTGTTATAATCGATAATTTTCATACTACTCATAATATGAAAAAAATCGCCGCGGCTGTTACCTCCGCGGCTTTAATTACAGTTAAAGATACTTTGCAAACTTCTTTTTGCTGAGATAATATTCCGCCGCTTCCTCTCCGCCGTCCAGAGCGGCTTTGTACCATTTAACCGCTTCCGCCAAGTCCTTTTTAACGCCCTCTCCGCGCTCGAACATATAGGCAATGCAAACCCTCGCGTCGTTATGACCAAGTTCCGCGGAGCGTTTATACCACTCCAACGCCTTAGCCCCGTCCCGCGCGACGCCTTGCCCGTGCCTGTAACAGCCCGCCAAGTTGTACGCGCCCATAGGGCTGTCGTTTTCCGCCGCGTGCAGATACCACTTGTAGGCTTCCCGCCTGCTTTTCTTTACGCCTATGCCGTTAAAATAGCAGTAACCAACGTCGCTCTGCGCCTGCGCGTTGCCCTGCATTGCCGAAAGGTACAACCAATTAAAGGCTTCCTTTTTATTGATTTTTACGCCGTTGCCTACCTGATAACTCCAACCGACGTGCAATTGCGCCCTGTCGTCGCCCTGCTTAGCCGCCCTCATATGCCAAATAAAAGCCTTTTCGGTATTGCACACAACGCCGCGCCCCTCTTCGTAGCACATTGCCAAGTTGTACTGCGCGCGCATATCCCCCTGCTCGGCGGCGCGCCTGAACCATCTTACCGCTTCGTAAACGTCTTTCTTTACTACCTTGCCGACTATAAAACACCAGCCGTAAGCGTTTTGCGCCGCAGGATACCCCTGTTCGGCGGACTGCTTATACAACTCCACGGCTTTGGCGTAGTCCCTTTCAACACCGTTTCCGTTGTCGTAAAGCATTGCAAGCGAATACTGCGACGGCGCATATTCTTCTGCCGCCGCGGAGGAATACAACCGCAACGCGGAGGCAAGGTCGGCGGCTACTCCGTTGCCTTTCTCATAACACTCGGCAAGCGCGTGCATAGCGGGAACGTAGCCGTCCTGCGCCGCCTCATCCAGGAGTTTTACACCGCGCGCCTTATCCTCTTCCACGCCGTCGCCGTTGAGATAACTCTCGCCCAAATAGCACTTGGCGGGCGCATAGTCCTGCTCCGCCGAAAGAGCAACCAATTCGATTGCCTGACCGTTGTCCTCTTCAACGCCCACGCCGTCGGCAAGGCACATAGCGTAGGAAAACTGCCCGCACGCATCGCCCGCTTCCGCCGCCGCTTTAAACCACACCGCGGCTTCGCCGTAGTTTTGCTCAACTCCTTTGCCCGTCCTGTAACATACGCCAAGGTTGTATAAGGCGGGAGCGTAACCCTGCTTAGCCGATTTTTCAAACAACTGCGCCGCAATGCCGTAGTCGCGCGCCACACCCTCGCCGTCGTAATAGCAAACGCCGAGGCGGTACTGCGCGAAGATTACGCCCTTTTCCGCCAACCTCTTCCAGATATCCACCGCCTCGTCTATTCTGTCCTGTGCGTACAGTTCCTCGGCAACTTCCAACAGCTCTTCCGCGGAGCTTTCCCCGCCTTCCGTTTCTTCAACTTCGGCGTCTGCACGCTCTTCCCCTTCGCTCCGGCTATACCCGTCTATGATTTCGTCAATCAGATTATTGATTTTATCCATTGTTATCTAAGCTTTTTCAACGCCTTTTTGGCTTCTCTGTGCCCCTGCTCGGCGGCGCGCCCGTACCACTCTCTCGCTTCCGTCAGGTCGGCTTCAACGCCTATACCGTCCTCGTAACACGTTCCGAGAACAAACTGCGAGTCGCTGTCGCCCTGAACGGCGGCATTGTAGAACCACCTGAACGCCTTCTCGCAATCCTCTTCCACTCCCGTACCGTCAAGGTAGCAAACGCCTATCTTGTACTGTGCGTCCGCGTCCCCCTGCTTTGCCGCCTGCAAAAACCAATACGCCGCCGCTTCCTCGTTTTTTTCCACGCCCAATCCCTTAATAAGGTGCTGGGCGAGATTGTACTGCGCTTCCGCCATACCGCTCTCCGCAGCTTTCGAGTAGTACTCCACTGCAAGCTCGTTGTCTACGGCTACACCCTTGCCGAATGCGTACACGTTTCCGAGATTGTACTCCGCCATAGTGCTTCCCAGCTCGGCGCCCTTTTTATACATCTCTATCGCCGTGCGCATATTCTTCTTTACACCGTTGCCGTTCTCGTAACAGCAACCAAGGTTACAGTACGCCTGAAAATAATTATTCGCGGCGGATTTTTCGTACCAATCGATTGCCTCGCGCATATTGCGCGCAACGCCATCGCCGTATTCATAACAGTATCCTAAATAACATTGTGCCTTAGCGTGATTGAGTTTAGCCGCTCTCTTATAATAGTTGAACGCCTTTACGTCGTTTTCTTCAACGCCCTCGCCGTCGTTGTAGCACGTGCCCATAAGAAATAGAGCTTCGGCAAGCCCCTGTTCGGCGGCAAGATTCAACCACCTTACGGCTTCTTCTTTGTCCACGTCTGTTCCGCGCCCGTAATAGTAGCATTTGCCAACGCCGAGCTGACCGTTTGCATTGCCCAAAGCCGCCGACCTTTTATACCAATTGAACGCTTCCTCGTAATTTACTTCTCCGTTGTTTACGCTTATACCGTTCTCGTAGAAATACGCAAAATTGTTCATTGCCATAGCGCAATTCTGCTCAACGGATTTATTGAGCCAATAGAGCATTTTATCTATATCCTTTTCAACGCCTATGCCGTAGTTGTAGCACAGGGCGACAAAACATTGCGCGTCCGCGTGTCCGAGCTCGGCGGCTTTTATAAAGTATCCGCACGCAATAACGCCCCTTTCCTGCTTGTCGTATTCCTTGTCTAATCCCAAATCATAGTTATAGCAGTAACCAAGCATATACAAAGCTTGCGCATTGCCCATTTCCGCCGCCTGCTTCCACAGTTCGATTGCCTGCCCGTAATTACTTTCCGCGTAAAAACGGTTGGCTTCGGCGCAAATCTTTTCCGCTTTGGCGTCGCCCTCGGCGCTCTCCATAATATCGTCGATAAGCTTTTTCTTATCTTCCATATACCACCTCTTGAAAAACTTTAACTTATTATAACTTATTCAATAATAATTGTAAAGGGCGGACGCGATAAATCAAAAATTAAAAAAGCTTGAACGCGTATCTGTCATAAAGATTTTACACGGACAAACAATTAGCGCACCCCTTAACTTGCAAGGTAGTGCGCGCTATGCTTTTGCGGTTTAATTATAAATTGGAATTTATAATGCTTTCTCCATAGTTAAACTTTGCACTGACATACCCAACGAATGATAAAATTTTATTGCCCCTGTATTGAAGTTCCACACTTTCAATTCCGCAGACGTTGCCCCTTGTTCTTTGGCGCGTTTGTTACATTCTTGGTAAACGGCAGTTCCAATGCCTCTTCGACGATAATTGGCGTCCACAACAATATTTTCAAAATATGCATAAGTGCGCGGAGCTTGTACTTTATACGTAGACTGTTTGATTTGTACAATTGCGAAACCGACAATTTTATCGTCAACTTCGGCTCCAATCATTATCTTATTGTTGTCGGATAACGACGCTTCAAAGTCCCACGCCTTTGGCGTAGTCGGTTTTTCTATTTTTCTAAACAAATCAGGACGCTGTTCCGTTTCCGAGTTGTGCAACTGCATAAAAAGATTATTCACGTCGTCAAAATCTTCTAATTTAAGGTTGCGTATTACCATTTATATTCTCCGTTAAATTGAAATTTATATTGCATACTTCATAGGCGTAAACCGAATGCCGTCTATTTCCTGTTCTTCCGATAAAGGCACGAAACCCAAGTGCAGATAAAAGTTCTTCCCGTAAGGGGAAGAATTGAGCGTAATTTCTTTAACTTGCGGACTATTCTTCTTTACTTCCGACAACAAAAACTCAAAGATAGAAGTTGCAATACCCTTGCGATGATACTCGCTTTTCGTGAAAACCAAGTTAATATGCGATTTGTTACGCATACCGATAATCCCAACCATTTTACCGTCATCAAATGCGGCATAAATCGGGCAAATTCCTTTTCTACACTTATCTATAAATTCGGCGTTTTCGATAATATCCTTTCTGAACGTTTCCACACCTTGCGGTTTATAATCGGGTGCTTCAAACTGCATAAACACTTCTAACGCAAGGGTAAGCGCATCGCTTACTTCGTTAGGCTTTACCTGTCTGATAAAATACATAACTTCTCCACTAAATTACTGTTTATAAGACTTGTTCAATTTTTATATATTATAAGTGCGAAATCTTTTTCCAAACGAAAATTCGCCCATTTCCTTCCTATTTGTCGTACAAAATAGTTTTCATCGTTTGGAAATATCTGTTTAGTCATAAATCTTAACAGATTTAACGCATCGGCAGATTCGTTCAACACGATTTCACGCGTACTCCAACCGTCTGTTACAGGCGAATATATTTCGTGAAGCACATTATAAAACAACTCTTTCCCGTTGATTGGTATTTTTCTTATTAAGTCCGCCTTTCCGTCGCAATTGAGCATACTCTTTAACAGGTCATACTGTTTGGCATCAAGCGTTATTTCACATATTTCCATTTTACGCTCCTTATAGGACCAATTTATTTAACAAAGAAACCAACTTTTTATAAGTAATATTATATTCTTCCAATACGCCGGCTTTCAAATCTTCGTACAAAGCCGCACCATCTTCATCTGTTTGTTTATCCAAATCCGCCTTTGATTTAATGCCGTGGCTTTGCAAAATATCTATGACGGCTTGTTTCAGCGGTACGGTCTTACCGAGAACTTTTTTGTATAATTCGGGATAAGCGGAAATCGCATCTTTGTTTCCTTTGTTCTTATATTCGCTTAAAATATTGAGAATCATTCGCAAATTTTCGCGGTTCGCAGTTTCGGCAAAGTTCAAAAGCGGCGATAGCTTTGTATCCTGCGGAATATCCAAAAACCAAATACTTGTTAATATACTGCCGATAGTCCAATAATCGGTTTCGGTAAAAAGTTCGTTCAATAAAAACGAAAAACCTTTTTCGTCAAAATTATTACTTAATATTTTTGCATATATAAACCGTGCGGCTCTACGCACTTCACGTTCCCCGTCGCTTTCGCCACGGTGTTCGTCGATAATCTGCTCCAATATAGGCAACAACGCGGTATCGCTTAATTTTTCCGCTTCACGCCTTGATTTCCAAGCCTCCATTTCCCAACTAACCTTGATTTCGGGTTCATACGGAGCGTTCATTCTTTTAATCAAATTTTCCAACTGCGTTTTATTCATAACTTTTTCCGCTGTTCAATTTGCATATAAATCGGCTGTCCGTTTTCCATAAAACATTTAAATCGGAAATCTCTTACCTCAAATTCCACTGTGCCTTCATCTTCTTTAAGTACAGCTCTGTAGCCGCCGGTATCATCATTCATATTTTTAGTGTATTGCACAAACTTCGAAAAAGGAAAGCGGAAAACAAAAAAATTTGATAAAAACTGCCTTAAATCAAGCCTGTAAATCCCTTTTGCTTTATCAATCCAACCCGTGTCGACAAGACCGAGTTCTTCTTTTTTGTTTTCTATTTCTTCAACCGACCTGCAATTTTTGCCGTTTATGATAATTTCGTCCGCCCAAACTTTACAGTATTTTGTTACAGTTCTTCGCTCTAATTCTTCCAGCAGTTTCTCCAACCTGCCTTCTCCCTTTATATACCGCTTTACCCCGTCTTTATAATTTCTATAACCGTTCGGGATATTATAAATCCACTCTTTGGGGTGGTCGGGGCATCTAAATTGTAAACATAAACGCGTTATGTCAATTTGCGGATATTTTTTCGGGACAGCAAACTCGTCCCAGTCAAGACCTCTGTCTGCAAAAAAACATTTGATATTATCAATCGGTTTTTTACAAACAGGGCAAATACCGTATTCTTGCGGCAGTCTTGCCGTAATTTGGTAGATATCAAAATATTCGGTTTTTTTGTTGTAATATGAAATTTCGCTTTCGCCTTTTATATTGTAGACGTATTCGCCGACACCCAAAAATTCGCAGAAGCTTTCAAGCGTTACTTCTTCGGGTACGGGCTTCGGTGGATTCGGTGAGCAAACTTTATATTTTATTGTTCCATAATATAGAGCATCTCAGTTG
>CAJUHT010000017.1 GCA_910586035.1 uncultured Christensenella sp. | reverse complement strand
GGAATATTCGTAAAAATCGCAGATTATTTTTCCGTTTCGGGCGATTATCTGGCGGGGCGCGGCGACGGTGAATAAATTTTAAAAAGTTTGCCGTGAATTATTGTATATTATCAAAATATATGGTATAATATCTGCATAATTATAAATTTTACGTATATTTGTACGTTGCAGGAGAAGATTATGATAGACATATCGCTTATAGCCGAAACCGACCCCGAAGTTGCCGAAGCGCTAAAAAAAGAACTTTCGCGCCAGCAGGGCAATATAGAGCTTATCGCCAGCGAAAACTTCGTATCGCCCGCGGTGCTTGCCGCGGCGGGCAGTCATTTAACTAATAAGTATGCAGAGGGATACCCCGCTCACCGCTACTACGGCGGCTGTCAGTTTGTGGATATTGCCGAAGATTTGGCGCGCGAACGTATTAAACAGATTTTCGGTTGCGAGTACTGCAACGTTCAGCCCCATTCGGGCGCAAGCGCAAACTTGGCGGTGTTTTTCGCCGCTCTTCAACCCGGCGACACTGTTATGGGTATGAATTTGGCGCACGGCGGACACCTTTCGCACGGCTCGCCCGTAAATATTTCGGGTAAATATTTCAATATCGTTCCCTACGGCGTAAGCAGGGAAACGCAGGTTATCGACTACGACGAAATGGAAAAAATCGCCGTGGAGTGCAAGCCTAAAATGCTCGTTGCCGGCGCAAGCGCGTACCCGAGGGTAATCGACTTCAAGCGCATTCGCCGGATTTGCGACAAGGTTGGCGCGCTTATGTTTGTGGATATAGCGCATATCGCGGGGCTTGTTGCGGCGGGTATTCACCCCTCTCCCGTGCCCTATGCCGATTTTGTAACCACCACCACGCACAAGACGTTGCGCGGTCCGCGCGGCGGCGTGATAATGTGCAAGGAGGAGTGGGGCAAGGCTGTCGACAAAGCCGTGTTCCCCGGAATTCAGGGCGGACCTTTAATGCACATAATCGCCGCAAAGGCGGTTGCTTTCAAGGAAGCGTTGCAGCCCGAATTTAAAGAGTATCAAAAGCAGATTGTTAAAAACGCGGCGGCAATGGCTGACGAGTTTACAAAGCTGGGCGTAAAAATGGTTTCGGGCGGTACCGATAACCACCTCATACTGCTCGACTTGACGGACAAGGCGCTCACGGGTAAGGAGCTGGAAAAGATGCTGGACGAAGTGCATATTACGGTAAACAAAAACGCCATTCCGTTTGACACGCAAAAGCCGTTTGTAACCAGCGGCATAAGGATAGGCACGCCCGCTATGACTTCGAGGGGTATGAAGGAGACGGAGGCAAGAAAGATTGCCGCGCTCATAGCCGAAATTATAGAAAAGAAGGAGGCGGCTTTTTCGCACGTTTCAAACGAGGTTGCAAAGCTCTGCGCCGACTTCCCCCTGTACGCCGACTGCGTAAGATAATAAAGCATAATTTACACGCCCCGCGGCAGTTAGCCGCGGGGCGTTTTGCCCGTTTGCCGCCGTGTAAACGCGCGTGTCATAATCAAATATGACTTTTGTGTGAAAAGTAAGCTAAAAGTATTGTCTTTTATAGTTTAATATGTTATTATCTTTCGGACGACAGACGGAGAATAAAAAGTTAAATGAAAATTAAAATCACATCCGATTCCACGTGCGATTTAAGCCCCGAGCAAATTGAAAAATATTCCGTAGGCATTTTTCCGCTTACGGTCGTTTTGGGGGATAAAAGTTTTAAAGACGGCGAGGTAAAGCCGCAGGACATCTTTGCGTACGTTGCAAAGTCAAATCTTCTGCCCAAGACGGCGGCGGGAACTTCGGAGGAGTACGCGCAATTTTTCAGCGAAAATTTAAAGGGGTACGACGCGCTCGTTCACTTCAATATTTCCGCGCAGGCATCTTCTTCGCACTCGGCGGCTTGCGTTGCCGCGCAAAATTTCGACGGCAAGGTGTTCGTCGTGGACAGCAAGGCACTCTCCACGGGGCAGGGTCTGTTGGTATTAAAGGCGTGCGATTTGGTTAAAGAGGGGTTGAGCGCGGAGGAAGTTTACAATGCGGTAAACGCACTGCGCGAAAAGGTAAACACTTCGTTCGTGCCCGACGCTCTTGACTATCTGCACAAGGGCGGAAGGTGTTCGCTCGCCGCCCTCATAGGCGCAAAGGTGTTAAAGTTGCACCCTATGATTTGCGAAAACGCCGAAGGGCAATTGTATGCAAAAAAGAAGTTTGCGGGCAATATGGAGAGGTGCATTAAGAGCTATGTTGCCGACTTAAAGGCGCAGTATCCCCGCTACGATAAAACGCGCTGTTTTATAACCCACAGTTCGGCGGACGAAAGTCTTGTGGCGCTTGCAAAAGAGCTTGTGGCTCAAAACTTCGGGTTTGACGAGGTTGTGGAAACGGTTGCGGGCAGTATTGTAACAAGCCACTGCGGCAGAAACACCCTCGGCGTGCTGTTTATCAGCGAGTAAAAAAATGGGTGTAAAATTTTCTTGACAGTTATAAAATTACACAATATAATGTAACTGTAAATTTAAAGTTATTCTTTGGGGCGGGGTGAAATTCCCCACCGGCGGTTATAGTCCGCTAAGGATGGGCGCGAAAGGCGCAAATCCCCGATTCGGTGAAATTCCGAAACCGACGGTACAGTCCGGATGATAAAAGAATGTTAAGGCGCATACTACCGTCTTATTTCCGCTCCGATTTTTTTCGGAGCGGTTTTTTCACGGAGAACGACTTTAAAAATAATATTTTTTTAGGAGTTTTTATGGAAAAGGCAAAGACAAATTATTTCAGCGCAACAAGGGTTGCGGTAATAGCGGTATTTTCAACGCTCGCGGGGGTTCTGTACGCGTTCGGTTTCCCCATAGCGGCGGCGTTCCCATCCTGGCTGGAACTCAATTTTTCCGATATTCCCGCGCTTATAGGCACTTTCGCCCTCGGTCCCGTATCGGGCGGCATAATAGTGTTTGTAAAAATTTTAATAAAGCTTATAATAAAGGGCACTTCAACCGCGTTTGTGGGCGAACTTGCCGACCTTTTGATAGGTATGGCGTTTGTGGTGCCTTCGGGGTTGATATATAAAAAGAAGCGCACGTTTAAAGGCGCGCTCGTCGCAATGAGTGTAGGAGCGCTGTGTTCTACGGCTATGAGCATACTTGCCAATTGGCTTGTGCTCGTTCCCTTCTACCGTCAACTGTTCTTCCACGGCAGTTGGGCGCCCCTCGTCGGTCCTATGCAGGTGCTGTTCGGCGAAAAGTGTACGGAGGCAACCTTTTACAACTTCTACCTGTGGGCTTCGGTTTTGCCGTTCAACCTTATGCGCTGTTTGATTGCCGTGGCGGTAACCTTGCCCGTATACAAGCACGTTTCCCGCTTAATCAACAAGATTGGCGACAAGCTTTCGCCTCCCAAGCCCGTTGAAGAGGAGCAGGGTGAAACGCGCGCGGTCAACCGCGAGGTGATAATTACCGCGGTGGTGTGCGCCGTAGCTGTGGCGCTGTTAATCGGCGGAGTGCTGTTAAGATATTTCCTAACTAAAAACTGAGCTTAAACGTTTTCCCGTCCGCGCAAGCGTCCATCACTGCGGGCGGGAATAATTCCGTAAATAAAAATTTAACCGTAATTTATTGCCAAACTTTGCCGTACGGGTGTATAATGTACCCGTATGGCTATTTATTTATCTGGTAGCGAAAGGGCTACCGTCGAGTTTGCAAAAAAATATGCGGCTTCGCTCTCTGCGGGGGACGTCGTTCTGTTGCAGGGCGATTTGGGCGCGGGCAAAACGGTGTTTTGCAAGGGGCTTGCGTTGGGGCTGGGCATAAAGGACGAAATCGTCAGCCCTACGTACGCCTATATGAACGACTATTCGGGCAAACTTTACCACTACGACTGTTACCGCCTTTCAAGCGGCGCGGAAGCGGAAAAGCTCGGTCTTACCGACTATTTCGGCGGCAAAGGCGTGTGCGTTATAGAGTGGGCGGAGAATATTGCCGACGTTCTGCCCAAGGGTTGCAAGCGCGTAACAATCAAAAAAATCAGCAGTGTAAACAGGGAGATTATCTGTGAGTAATTTTCTCGCCGTAGACACCTCTTCGCGCCATTTGACGGTTGTCGCGCAAAAGGGAAGCAAAAAAAAGGTAAACTATATAGCCGACTGTGCAATGAATCATTCGGTCGCGCTTATGGACGAAATAGTTAAAACTTTAAACGAGGTGGGGTTGACTGTGGCGGAGTGCGATTATTTTGTAGCCGTTACGGGTCCCGGGTCGTTTACGGGCATACGTATAGGCATTTCCTGCGTAAAGGGGTATGCGGTGGCGCTTGGCAAGAGCGCGTACGGCGTAACCACATTCGATATGCTCTCATATAATGTCAACAGCGATTGCGATTATCTTATCGCCGTTGACGCGGGGCGCGGAAACTACTACGTTTGCGCATATTCGGCGGACGGAAATAAGGACGGCGAAGCGGCGTTTTTGTCGGAGGAAAAGCTTAATTCCCTCGGCAAACCCGTATACGGCTTCGAGGAACTTTCCCTGCCGCTGTACACAAGGCTGAAAGTCGAAAACTGCCTGTGCGTTGCGGCTGAAAAGTGCCAGAGCGGCGAGGGCGGCGGGCTTTCCGCGCTGTACGTTAAAAAGCCGCAGGCGGAGGAGGAGCGCGAAGCGCGTTTGAAGAGGGTATGAACGTTCGGCAATGTAAGTTCGAAGATATTCTGCGCGTGTCCGAGCTGGAAAAGGAGTGCTTTGCGGGCGAGAGTTGGAGTTACGGCGCCATTGCCTCGGCGTTTGAAAACCCCGCCTACGATATGCTTGTGGCGGAAGAGAACGGCGAGGTTATAGGCTACGGCTGTACCTGCACGGCGTGCGAAACAAGCGATTTGGAAAACGTTCTCGTTGCCGAGGAGTACCGTAACAGCGGAGTTGGCACGGCTATTTTAAACGCCCTTGTTGCAAACGCGGCGGCGCGCGGTGCGGAAAAAATCTTTTTGGAAGTGCGAGTTTCCAACTGCGCGGCAATGCGGCTGTATCTTTCTTGCGGGTTTGTCGGCGTTCACGCGCGTACGCGCTACTATTCCGACGGCGAGGACTGTCTGGTGATGTCAAAGATAATCGCGCGCAAATAAGCGCAAGAGGGGTACACGCCCATTATCTTAAACGGCGACTATGTAAGCGTAACCGTAAAGGGAAGCGGCAAGCCCGTTATTTTACTGCACGGTTACCTTTCCAATAAAGAAAGTTTTTACTATCAGATAGCGGCGCTTGATAAAGGCGGCAGGCTTGCCGTTGCGCCAGATATGCCCGGGTTCGGCGCAAGCGCGCCCATAACACGCGCGTGGTCGGTGGGCGACTATGCCGCTTGGCTGAAAAAATTTATTATAGCAAATAACTTGCAGGGCGCGGACGTCGTAGCCCATTCGTTTGGCGCAAGGGTGGTTTTTAAGCTGTTTTCAGATTGCGGCGACCTTGCCGGTAAACTGCTTATAACGGGCGGCGCGGGGCTGGTAAAGGAGCGTTCACCCGCATATATGCGGCAGGTAAAGCGTTACAGGCGGGTAAAAAAGCTGTTTCCGAGGTATGCCGAAAGGCATTTCGGAAGCGAGGAGTACCGCGCTCTTACGCCCGTTATGAAAGCGAGCTACAAGTTGATTGTAAACGAAGATTTGCGCGGTTGCGCCGCAAAAATACGAAACGACTGCCTTCTTGTTTACGGCGCAGGGGATACTACCACGCCGCCCGCAGAGGAGGGGGCTACGTTCAAAGACTTGATTGCAAACAGCCGACTTGAAATTATAAACGGCGGGCATTTCTGTTTCAGCGAAAACGCCGAGGCGTTCAACGGCGTGATGAACGATTTTTTTGAAATTTACGTTTAACCCAAATTTACCGAGAGGAAGTTTTTTAAATGTTTATAAATTGGCAAACAACATTGGAATGCGTTTTAATTGCGTTAATATTCGCGTCGTTTTTAAGCGTTATAAGTTTTAAACCTCTCGGCATTTTGCAGGGCTTCGGGTATAAGTCTGCCAAGCTCTTCGGCTGGGCAAGGCGCAAAAGCAATTTACAGCAGGCGCGCTATTCGGTGCTTGCATTGGCTTGCGTTCTGGTCTGCGCGGTAATTTCCCTTTGCTTCGGCTTTGCTGGCGCGCATTGGGCGGGAGTAATAGGTCTGGCGGCGTACCTTATATTCTTTGTACTGTACCTGTGCGCGGAAGCGGGGCGTGCAATAAAGGGCGCGGCAACGCTTACCCCGAGGTTTAAAAGGCTTTTTGCCGTTGCTTGGCTTACCTTTGCCGTACTCGTCTATCTTGCGGCAACGCTACTCAATTTTGCTGAACACGTTTGGGGAGAAAAGCTGTTTGCAACGCTTAAATACTGCGCTTTGGGATTGTTCCCGCTTGCAATATTGCCCGTAGTTTGCCTTGCAAACTGCATAACTTTGATATGGGAAGCGCCCATAAATAAATCGTACGTTAAAAGGGCTAAGGCAAAGCTTGCCTCCTGCGAAATTACTACCGTTGGAATTACGGGCAGCTACGGCAAGACGAGCGCGAAAAACATACTTTGCGCAATGCTTGCAAAGAAGTACAGAGTGCTTTCAACGCCCTCGTCTTTCAATACTCCGCTGGGAATTTCCCGCACGGTAAACGGCAACGAGCTTAAAGATTACGACGTTTTCGTGGCGGAAATGGGCGCGCGGCACAAGGGCGATATTGCCGAACTGTGCGCTATTTGCCCGCCCGATTACTCTATGATAACGGGTATATGCTCGCAACACCTCGAAAGCTTTAAAACTTTGGAAAACATAGTAAAGACCAAGGGCGAAATTATCGCGGCGACTAAAAACACTTGCTTTATCGCGGGCGACTGCTTCGATTATTTCAAGGATACTGCGGGGGCAATTGCCGTTTGCAACTGTGTTGGCGGGGTTGAGTGCGACTGTACGGGCACGCATTTCGATTTAACCCTCGGCGGCGAAAGTAAGCGGGTTAAAACCAAGCTTTTGGGCGCGCATTGCGCTTACAATATAGGCATTTGCGCGCAGGTTGCGCACGCTATGGGCGTGGGGCTCGAAGATATTGCGCAGGCAATTTCCGAGCTGGACTACGTGGAACACCGCTTACAGCTTTTAGAGAGCAACGGCGTATACATCATAGACGACGGTTACAACTCCAATGTTGTCGGCGCAAAGGCGGCGGTGGAAGTGTTGCGTTCATTCAGCGGCAAAAAAATTGTAGTTACCCCCGGTCTTGTCGAGTTGGGAGTATTGGAAGAGAGCGAAAACCGCGCTCTTGGCGCCGAGCTTATCGGGCTTGACCGCATAATATTAGTGGGCGAAACGCTTGTGGGCGCTGTTAAGAGCGGCTATCTGGAAGCGGGCGGAGAAGAAGAAAGGCTGTCTATTGTTCCCTCGCTTGTCGCCGCGCAGGACGTCATTAAAAACGAAATTTCCAAGGGCGACGCCGTACTGTTTTTAAACGATTTGCCCGAAATATATATGTAATATGCGGGCGTAAACAATATAAACTATAACTTTTCACCGAAGCAAAATCAGCTTCGGTGTTTTTTATTTCAGGGGAGGAGTATGCAGAAAAATTATGACGTAGCCGTAGTATTCGGCGGTATATCCAGCGAAAACGAAGTTTCAGTAATAACGGGCGCAATGGCGTGCAACGTGCTTAAAAACGGCGGCAAAAGCGTTTTGCCCGTGTATATAGACCACGGCGGGGTTATGCGCGCCGCGGAGGAGCTTGCCGACGTGGGCGTTTACAAAAAGCGCGGTTACGAAAAGTTTGCCGAATGCGCGTTTAAGCGCGGCGGATTGGTTTTAATGAACGGGCGCGGAAAACCGAAGCGGGAAATCAAGATTGACTGCGTGCTTAACTGTTGCCACGGCGGCGCGGGCGAGGGGGGCGGAATAGCGGGCGTGTGCGCCGTAAATTTGTTGCCGTTCGCCTCGGCGGGGCTGTTTGAAAGCTCGGCGTTTATGGATAAGTACTACACCAAATTGGTGCTTGGCGGGTTGGGCGCAAAGACGGCAAAATACGCTTACGCGCGGGATATTGCGGGGGCAATCGCGGGCGTGAAGGCGTTGGGTTATCCCGTAATTGTAAAGCCCGCAACGCTCGGTTCAAGCATAGGCATATGTAAATGCGGCAACGAAGAACAGCTTAAAGAGGCTTTGGAAACGGCGTTTGAGCTGGACGGTTGCGTGCTTATCGAGGAGTATCTTTCCCCGCGCAGGGAGGTAAATTGCGCCGTGTATTTTTCCGACGGGCAGGTTATTACTTCGCTGTGCGAAGAGGTTACAAGCGCGGGCGACGTGCTTTCCTACGACGATAAGTATTGCGGGGGCGGAAGCCGCGTTTTTCCCGCGCAGTTGGAAGAGGGCGTTGCCGAGGGTATAAGGCGGGAAACGGAGCGCGTATATTCTGCGCTGGATATGCGCGGAATCGTGCGGTTCGACTATATTTTGAGTAAGGGAGAGGTGTACATAAGCGAGATTAACACCGTGCCGGGGTCGCTTTCGCAGTACTTGCTTTCGGATAGTTACAAGTCCTTTTACGGCGTGTTGGAGGGGCTAATACAACAGGCTAAAAGCGACTTCAAAAAAAAGAGTAAAAAGAAAATTATATCCACGGGCATTTTAAATAATATTACACCTATGGGCGGCAAAATAAAGTAACTTCATACCGACAAGTGGTTGCCGCGCGCCAAACCCTTGCTTTCCCCCTTTTGTAATAAGGGGGAGAGTGTCGCCGCAGGCGACGAGTGAGGGGTCAAGTATCTTTTTAAAGAACTTTTTAATAGCCGTAGAGTGCTTTACTAAATAATGCCGCGGGCAATCGCTTGCCACAAAGGGTCGAGTTATAGTACACTTATTAAAAGGATACAGGTGAATTATGGCAAAGATACGTATGCTCACTCCGCTTGTGGAGATGGACGGCGACGAAATGACCCGCGTTTTATGGAAATGGCTTAAAGAAATTCTGTTGGAGCCGTATATTGATTTAAAGACGGAATACTACGATTTGGGTCTTACCGAAAGGGACAGAACCGACGACAGGGTAACGGAGGAGAGCGCGCTTGCAACAAAGCGTTTGGGCGTTGCCGTAAAGTGCGCCACAATAACTCCCAATGCGCAGAGGGTGGAAGAATACGGTTTAAAACGTATGTGGAAGAGCCCCAACGGCACTATCCGCCGCATACTCGACGGCACGGTATTCCGCGCTCCCATAATAGTAAACGGCATAACCCCGTACGTTCACGGATGGAAGAAGCCAATAGTACTCGCCCGCCACGCCTACGGCGACGTTTACAACTCTGTGGAGAGCAGGGTAAAGGCGGGGCAGAACGCCTATCTTTTGGTAACCGATAAAGACGGCAACGAGGTTGAGCGCAAGCTTGTCCATTCGTTTGACTGCGACGGCATAGTGCAGGGCGTGCACAATCTGGACAAATCGATTGAAGCCTTTGCCCGAAGCTGTTTCAACTATGCGCTGGAAAATAAAATTCCTATGTGGTTGGGGGCAAAGGACACCATTTCAAAGACTTACGACCACCGTTTCAAGGATATTTTTGCCGAGATTTACGAGTGCGACTACCGCGCGGCGTTCGAGAAGGCGGGCATATACTATATGTACACGCTGATTGACGACGTTGTGGCGCGCATTATGCGCTCGGAGGGCGGCGTTTTGTGGGTGTGCAAAAACTACGACGGCGACGTTATGAGCGATATGGTGGCTACGGCTTATGGGTCGCTGGGTATGATGAGCAGCGTGCTTGTATCGCCCGACGGCAAATACGAGTTCGAGGCGGCGCACGGCACGGTTACTCGCCACTACTATAAGTGGAGAGAGGGGGAGGAAACTTCCACCAACTCCGTGGCTACAATATGGGCGTGGACGGGCGCGCTTGCCAAGCGCGGCGAGCTGGACGGCATTGCCGAGCTTACGGCGTTTGCCAAAAAGTTAGAAAAGGCTACCGTAGAAACAATTGAGAGCGGGTATATGACGGGCGATTTAATTCCGCTGTTTAACCGCGAGGGCGTAACCCCCGTAAAGCTGGAAAGCAGGGCGTTTTTGAAAAAGATTGCAGAGAAGTTATAAATAGTTTTTTAACTAAAAAGGAAAGTCCCCGCGCAACGCACCGTTGCGCGGGGGCTTTATGGCTTAGTTTACGTTGTGTTTCCGTCTGTACATTTTACAGTATATGCAAGGTATGTAGGGAGCCAGCCCGTGTCCTTTTCAACGGCGCTCCACTGCACCACCGTTCCGTTGAAATATACGGTTTGCAATTTGTTGCATCTGGCAAAGCAATAATACGACAGCTTGCGTAACGAAGTTGAAAAACTTACGCTGTTTAAACTGGTGCATTCCTCAAACGCGCTTTGCCAAATCTCTTCCGCGGCGGGCAGTTTTACCGTGGTAAGCGAGTGGCAACCGCCGAAAGCCGTGTCCTTTACGGTAGTAACGCCGTAACATTCAAGCGTTTTTAAACCCGTACAGTAGTTAAACGCGCCTCTTCCTATAATTTTCAGGTTTTCGGGCAAGACTACGTTTTCAAGTTTTTCGCAGTAGGCAAACGCGGTGTCGCCTATTTGTGTAAGCCCGTCGCCAAACCTAACGGCGGCTAAATTTTCACATTCGTAAAATGTGCTGTCGCCCAAACTTTGTATGCGGTTGCCGATTACCGCGCTTTTAAGATTGCGGCACTTATAAAAGGCTCTCACGCCTAAATTTTTAACGCTGTCCGGAATTTCTATTTCCGCAAGACTGCCGCATTCGGCAAAAGCCAGGTCGCCTATTTCTTCCAACCCCTCGCTTAAAGTAACTCGTTCAAGCGAAGGGCAGCTCTGAAATGCTCCGTTGCCTAAAATTTTAAGACTTGCAGGCAGTTTTATTTCGGCAAGGTGCGTGCGCGCAAAAGCGTTTGCGCCTATTGTCTGCACGCCCTCGGGTATAATTATTTTACTCAAAAACAAGTAACTGTCGGCAAATGCGTCCGCGCCTATAAATTCCAAACTGCCCGCAAGCGTTATCCCCGTAATTCTACGGTTCGACTTGAACGCGGAACTTTCAATGCCTTTCACGGGCTTTCCGTTGAATAAACCGGGAATTACAAGGTTGCCGCTAACGTCGCCGCCTACTACGGTATAATATGTGCCGTCGGCTGACGTCAGGTAATTAAGCCCTTCCGAAGCCTTTAATTGGTATTCGCAGTGTTCGCAGTGCAAATTGCCGTCAATTAAGTGCCTGATAAGCGTTACGGGCGCATTGCCGCAACTGCAAACGGGGGCTCGCCAATGATAATCGTCGTTAAAATAAACCGTTTCGGAATATTGGTGCCCCGTTGCGCTGCCTGCGGCTAAAACCGTGTCGGTTGCGGAGCATCTGTCGCAGTGCGCCGTCTTGGTACCGTCTTTTGTGCAGGTGGCGTCGTTGTTGAAAACGTATTCTTCAAACAAGTGCCCCAATTTGGAGCCTTGGGCAATTTTGGTATCCGTTGCGGCGTTGCAACGTTCGCAGTGCGCCGTCTTGGTTCCGTCTTCGGTACAGGAAGCGTCGTTATTGTAAACGTAATTTGCAAAATCGTGTCTGCCGCTGCCGATATCCGTTACCGTATTTTTATGCCCGCAAACTCCGCAAGAGGCGGTGCTTGTTCCGTCCGTAGTGCACGTTGCGTCGCCGTTGGGTATGTAAATGCCGTATCTGTGCCTTGCGCTTCCCGTATCCGCGACGGTGTCGCAAATTTCGCACCGCCCGCACTTTGCCGTCTTGGTTCCGTCCTCGGTGCAAGTAAAATCGCCGTTCGAAACGTAAGCGATAAAGCTGTGCCCAAGCGCGCTACCCCCGTCGGGCAAGGTTTTCGTTTGTTCGCAAAACTCGCACTTCGCCGTTTTTGTGCCGTCGTCAAGGCAGGTTGCGTTGCCGTCGGAAACATAATTTATATAGTTGTGGGTGTGGGCTCCTTTGGTCGGGTCGTGGGTCTTTTTTATTAAAACCCAACATAATGCCAGCGACAGGCACAGCGCCGCCGTAACCGAGAGCAATACAGCCCAAAGCCGTTTTTTCATAGTCGTATCTCTTTACCGTGTTCGGTATACATTAAATTGTATCACTGATTAGCCGAAAACACAATAGTTTCGTTTGTTGTTTTCAGCCAAATAAAAAAGGCGCGCCGCGCTTTTTCAGGGCGCGACGCGCAAACAGGGAGTGAGCGGTATTAAGATTTTTTTAATATTTTTTCAAAGTTTACGCCGTAAAAATGTTCGCCGTCGGTAATTTGTATGCTGTCGGTAACAAACTTCGCCGCCGCTAAACAACATTTATGAACGCCTTCGCCCATCAGGTAGTTGGCTGTAAATACGGAGGCGAATATGTCGCCCGTGCCGTGCTTCTTTACGGGCAACAGCTCGTGCCAAATTATTTCGCCTTTGCCTTTACCGTGAATATACTCGCCGATTTTGCCGCCGTACTCAACGCCAGTAATTATTATTTCGGCATTGGTCAGTTTTGCAAGTTTTTCGGCGAGAAGATTTATAAAATTGCCGTCGTAGTCCTGTCGGTATTCCGTTTCCGTTAAAAAGCAAGCTTCGGTAACGTTGGGCAAAATAATGTCGGCGCGCCTTATAAGCTTACGCATAGCCGCAACGTAATCGAGGTCGAACCCGCCGTAAAGTTTGCCGTTGTCGCCGAAAACGGGGTCGATTATTACGGGCGCGCCATCGGCTGAAAATTCGTCAAAGCATTTTTCCGCCAGTTCCATAAGCTCGGATTTGCCAAGGTAGCCAAGCAAAAACGCGTCGAATTTTATGCCGTTATTCTTCCAATTTTCGTATATGGCGGGAATTTCGGGAGTTAAATCGAGGTAGCTCCAACCCTTGAACATTGTGTGGTTGGAGAGCACCGCCGTGGGCAGTACGCACGTTTCTATTCCGTAGCGGGAGAGTATGGGCAGTGCGACCGTCAACGAGCATTGCCCCACGCACGATAAGTCTTGCATTGTCAAAATTCTTTTAGATTTCATTGTTTTCAACCTCTTTTTGATTGGCGTTATTTGTTTTGTGGTCAAGTATTTCCCTTTTGAAATCGGGCAAAAGTCCGCGCTTTACAAGTTGCGTTTTAACCGTCGTGCCGTAGCAAATAGCCGTGGCTATGCAAATTCCTATAACTTCCTGTATTACGTTGCGCGGTATGCTTGCAACGGCTACGGCAAGTCCGCTTGTTACGTATCTGTAAATAAAATAGCCCGCAACAACTATTACGCCGCCTATAACGGCGCAAACAGCCGCCTTTACGCATTCGAGTTTTTTAAGATTTCGGGGCGGAACGCAGTGCAGTAAAAAGGATACCGTCGCGCCCTGCAAACCGTGAATTAAAAGCGTTGCCAACATCATATGCGGGGCTTGAATCGCATCGTATAAAAGCGAGCCTACGCCGCCCGCGATAAAGGCGGCAAACGGGTCTAAAAGATACGCGGCGAACAGCACCATACCGTCTACCCAATAAATTCTGCCCGCAACCGTCGGCACGGCGGGTATAGCCATAGTGGCAACAACAAACGCCGTCATAAGCGCAGTGTAGGCAAGCCATTTTGTGGAGTAAATTACTTTTTTGTTTTTAATCATTTTGAGCAACTCTTATACGTTTATCGTTGACTATTATATAACTTTTTGATATTATTAAAATATCCAATTTGAATATATTTTATAATACCAGATATTCGGCGCGCAGAGGTCGGTTAAACCGCCCGCCGCAAAAATATAGGTATTATAATAAGGTAATTAAAACTATGCTTACCTATCAGTTGCCCGAAAGGAACAAATATTACGCCCTGTACGTCGCCTTGCGCGGCGATATTTCCCGCGGGAAGCTTGCGGCGGGCGAAAAACTTCCCTCCAAGCGCGCGCTTGCAGAGCATTTGGGGCTTAGCGTTATAACCGTGCAAACGGCTTACGAGCAGCTTTTGGCGGAGGGGTACGTTTTAAGCAGGCAAAGGCGGGGGTACTTCGTTGCGGAAGTAAACGCCGGCAAAGCGACAGCCGCGCAATACTCCGTTGCGCCCGCCCGAGAAAAGGAAGAGTACGCCTATGACCTGTGTTCGGGGCGCGCGCCTTCCCGCCTGTTCCCCTTTTCCGTGTGGGCAAAACTTATGCGCTACACGCTTGCGGAGGAGGGAGGGCATCTCTTGGAGCGCGTGCCCTGCGACGGCGACTGGGCGTTGAAGGTTGCCATTGCAAACTATCTATACCGTTTCCGCGGCTTTGCCGTAGACCCGCGCTACGTAGTGCTCGGCGCGGGCGCGGAATACCTGTACGGCGTAATCGTCCAGCTTTTGGGTAGGGAAAAGCCGTACGCCGTGGAAAATCCCGTCTACGGCAGGGTGCCGCGCACGTACGCTCTCAACGGGGCGCGTTGCTCGTTAATTCCCGTCGGAGATAAGGGGGCGGACGTGGAGGCGGCGGAAAACAGCGGGGCGTGCGCTCTGCATATATCGCCCTCCCATCAATATCCCACGGGAGCGGTAATGCCGGCGGACAACCGCTCCCGCCTGATTGCCTGGGCGGAGCGCACGGGCGCGTATATAATAGAGGACGACTACGACAGCGAATTCCGTCTGTTCGGCAAGCCGTTGCAGACAATGGCGGGAATGAACGGTGAAAGGGTTATATATTTAAACACGTTTTCAAAGACGCTTGCGCCGTCGCTGAGAATGGGCTATATGGTATTACCCCCCGTACTATATGCCCGCTATCGCGCTCTGTACGGCGAAAGCGCCAACGTTGTGCCTCTGTTCGAGCAGAAAACTCTTGCTCGGATGCTTGACGGCGGTTACTTCGAAAGGCACGTAAACAGGCTTAAAAACTATTACCGCGGCGTGCGCGCGCTCCTGCTTGAAAAGCTGAACTCGCTCAATATTGAAAAGCAGATAATCGAAACGGGCGGCGGACTGCATTTAACCGTGCGTCTGCCCGACTTCGAAAGCGACAATGCGATTAAGGAGGCGGCAAAGGCGCGGGGGATAAAAATCAAATGCGTATCCGACTATCTTTTAACCGCCGACCCGCGGTATGACAGAATAGCCGTAATCAACTATTCCAGCGTGGATAAAGACACGCTTACGGGAGGTAAAAATGAAACTTAATTTCGAATTGGTGCCCGACAGTTGCTGGTATTCTAATTTAAGAAGCCAATTGCCGAAAGAGGTATGGGATAGGATAAGAAAAAAGGCGTATGCGCGGGCGGGCGGCAAATGTATGCTCTGCGGCGCGCCGACGGCGCGGCTCGAAGCGCACGAACAGTGGGAGTACGACGACGCGGGCGGCGTGCAAAAACTCGTAAACGTTATAGCCGTTTGCAGGGCTTGCCACGAGGTGATACATATAGGGCGCACCCAACTTACGGGAAGGGAAAAAGAGGCGTGCGAACACTATTTAAAGGTGAACGGCTGCACCTATGCGGAGTACCGCAATGCGCTTGGGCAAGCCAACGAAACGCACCGCGAAAGAAGCCGTAGGGAGTGGCGGTTGGACGTTTCCGAACTGCCCAAATTTCTTTAATCGCGGCATATATAGGGGGTAATTGCTTAAAAACGGTAAAAAGCCGCCCGCGCAAACGTTTTGCGCGGGCGGTTAATTTACTTCTTCTGTGCGGGATACATAACGTTTATATGCGGGTGTTCTCTCGTAGGTTGAATAACCGTAAACAATTTCGGGTCGTAAAAATCATACGATTTTTCCACGCCGTTATAATCTTTCCAGTTGAACGAGGGATATTGTCCCTTTACCCTCTGCATAATTGTGCCCGAATCGAGTATGTTTTTGTCTTCCTGCTCGAATATCTTTACTATATAATTGTTGATGTCCGTTTTGGGTATGGTTATCTTTCTGTCTTCGTCCTCTTCCTCAACGGCGGCGGGCTTTTCCGTTGTCGGCTGGGGTTGGGTGCGCTCGTTGGGCTTTTTGCCCTGCTTTGCGCCGTTGGTTTTTGGTTTGGATTTCTTTTTGTTTTCTTCCGCCTGCGCCTCGGTTTCCTTTACGCCTTCTGCGGAGTACGTCTTTTTCAAGTCTTCGAGATATTTAAACTCGTTGCACGCCTTTACGAACGCGTGCGCCGTCTTTTCTTCCCCCGCGCCTATAACGTAAATGCCGCTCTCCTTCAACCGCCTTATAATAATCGTGTAATCGCTGTCGCTGGCGACTATGAATACGGTGTTTACGTTGCCCTGATACATTATGTCCATCGCGTCGACTATAAGCGCGGCGTCGGCAACGTTTTTAACCGTAGACGTCTTGTTTTTGGCGCTCCTCTTTTTGTATGGCATAACCTGAACGGGACGGAGGGAGTGCGGGTTTAACTTGTCTTCCCACTTGTTGGGTATGCCGTCGTCGTAGGTGTAGTAAAGTCTTTTATGCGTAACCCTTCCCAGCAGGGTGGCTTCCTGTTCTATCGCGTCGATATACTCGGAAGGAACGTTGTCGCCGTCTATCAAAAGGGCTATTATTTTTTCGTTGTTGCTTGCGTCCATTATTTAATCTCCGTCCTTTAATTATACCCTTTTTGCCGCCACGTGTCAAGTATTGCCGTTTTGGCAAATGCTTTTGCGCGGTATTCCGCGTAGGTGTGCCGCATTTTTGCGCATACTGCCGAAAAAGACCCCGCGCGGCGGAGTATGTTAAAAGTTTTCAAACTCACAAATACAACATTTAGAAATGTGTTAAAAACTTTCATACAATATATTGTGTTTAGTTTCTTGACTTCGCGGCGGGGGCGGTCTATAATAGTCTGCGTTGCGCCGCGGACAAGCTGTGCTTTCGGGAACAACTTAAATTTTAACCGCCGCGCATATCTATTATTAAATATTATACAATATATAGTGTTTACGCTATTGACAAATAACAATATATATGTTATAGTGGCATTGTTCCACGTTGTGGAGGCTAAACACGAAAGACTAAGGGAGAGTAGCTGCAATGAAGGTTATTAAAAGAGACGGTTCGACGGTAGACTTCGACAGAAGCAAAATTTCAAAGGCTATTAAAAAGGCGAACGAGGCGGTGGATACCGAGGACAGGGTTACCGACGCCCAGATTGACAAAATAGTAGACGAAATCGCCAACCGCCACAGAACGCGTCTTTTGGTAGAGGACATTCAGGATATGGTGGAAGAAAAGCTGATGGAAAGGCAGAAGTACCGCCTTATGAAAGCTTATATTCTCTACCGCTACGAACGCGCTCTCGTAAGAAAAGCCAACACCACGGACGAGAGTATTCTTTCGCTTATAAAAAACGCCAACAAGGACGTAATGGAAGAAAATTCCAACAAAAACGCCCGCACGGCTTCCACCCAGCGCGATTTGATTGCGGGCGAGGTTTCGAAGGACCTTACCCGTCGCCTGCTGTTGCCCGAATATATCTCCAAGGCGCACGACGAGGGCGCGATACACTTTCACGACGCCGACTACTTTTTGCAGCCCATTTTCAACTGCTGTCTTGTAAATATAAAGGATATGCTTGAAAACGGCACGGTTATGAACGGCAAGATGATTGAAAGCCCCAAGTCGTTTCAGGTCGCCTGCACGATAGTAACTCAGATTATCGCGTCCGTCGCCTCCTCGCAGTACGGCGGGCAGTCGGTAAACGTTGCGCACCTCGGCAAATATCTGCGCCGCACGCGCGACAAATATAAGTGCGAGTGCGCGCGGGAGTTCGGCGATTCCCTTTCCAAAGAGGACGTGGACAAGATTGTCAATATGCGCTTGCAGAGCGAGCTTAAAGCCGGCGTGCAGACAATCCAGTACCAAATCAACACGCTTATGACCACTAACGGTCAGTCGCCGTTCGTAACGCTTTTCCTCTATCTCGACGACAACGACGAGTATATCGAAGAAAACGCTATGATTATAGAGGAAATTTTAAAACAGCGCTATCAGGGCATAAAGAACGAGGTTGGCGTTTACGTAACCCCCGCCTTCCCCAAGCTTATTTACGTTTTAGACGACAACAACTGCCTCAAAGGCGGCAAGTACGATTATCTTACGAGAATGGCGGTTAAGTGCTCTTCAAAAAGACTGTACCCCGACTATATTTCCGCAAAGAAGATGCGCGAAAATTACGAGGGCAACGTTTTCTCGCCTATGGGTTGCCGCTCTTTCCTTTCCCCCTGGAAGGACGAGGATGGCAATTACAAGTTCGAGGGAAGGTTCAACCAGGGCGTTGTTTCAATCAATCTTCCCCAATGCGGAATTTTAGCCAAGGGCGACGAAAAGAAGTTCTGGGACATTTTGGAGGAGCGTTTACAGCTTTGCTACGACGCGCTTATGTGCCGCCACAACGCGCTTATGGGCACGCTTTCCGACGTTTCGCCCGTGCATTGGCAGTACGGCGCAATAGCGCGGCTGGAAAAGGGTGAAAAAATAGACAAATACCTTATGGACGGCTATTCCACAATATCGTTGGGATATATAGGTCTGTACGAGGTTACAAAACTTGTAAAGGGCGTTTCCCACACCACTGAGGAAGGGCGCAAGTTCGCGCTCGAAGTTATGAAGACCCTGCGCGAGCACTGCGAGAAGTGGAAGAAGGAAACGGGCTTGGGCTTCGGTCTTTACGGCACGCCCGCGGAGAGCCTTTGCTACCGCTTTGCCCGCATAGACAAGGAAAAATACGGCACAATCAAGGATATTACGGATAAGGGCTATTATACCAACAGCTATCACGTGGACGTGCGCGAGAATATCGACGCGTTTACAAAGTTCACCTTCGAAAGCCAATTCCAGCAGATATCTTCCGGCGGCGCGATTTCGTATATAGAAATTCCCAATATGAAACAGAATCTCGACGCAATGGAGGACGTGGTAAAGTACATTTACGACAATATCCAGTATGCCGAATTCAACACCAAGAGCGATTACTGCCATATCTGCGGCTTCGACGGGGAAATTATAATAAACAAGGACAACGAGTGGGAGTGCCCCGTCTGCCACAACAAGGACCAGAGAAAGATGAACGTAACCCGCCGCACCTGCGGTTATCTGGGCGAAAACTTCTGGAACGTGGGAAAGACCAAGGAAATCAAGTCGAGAGTGCTTCATCTGTAATAAAACGCAACCGCCGCCGCGCGTCAACGCGGCGGCGGAATTTAACCTTATAAGAGGTTTTGTATGAATTACGCAACTATCAAGTATAACGATATTTCAAACGGACCGGGGGTGCGCGTATCTCTTTACGTAAGCGGCTGCCGCAACCGTTGCAAGGGCTGTTTCAACCCCGAAACGTGGGACTTTAACTACGGCGAGCCGTTTACGAAACAGACGGAAGATAAGATTATAGCGGCAATGAAGCCCGACCACATTAAGGGCTTCACGCTGTTGGGCGGCGACCCGTTCGAGCCTGAAAACGCCAAGGCGCTCGCGCCGTTTATCGTAAGGCTGAGGGCGGAGTATCCCAACAAGTCGTTCTGGTGTTTTACGGGGTACGATTACGAGCGCGATCTGCTTACGGGCAAGCTGGGCGACCACGACGCGGTTATGCGCATTTTAGGCGCGCTGGACGTGCTTGTCGACGGCAAATTCGTCGAGGAGCTGAAAGATTTGAATTTGCGGTTCAAGGGCTCTTCAAACCAGCGCACGATACTTGTACAACCCTCGCTTGAAACGGACGAAGTCGTGCTCTGGGACGGAGTAACTCCCGTTTAACGGCAAGTGCGCGGCAGGCGTTCGCGCCTGAAAAAAATATAAAAATTCATTTGGAAGGTACATATGAAAATCAAGGTTAAAAAGTTGAACGACAGGGCGGTTCTGCCCGTATACGGCAGTCAGTACGCGGCGGGGGCTGACCTTTACGCCTGCACTTGCGAGGAGCTGACGATAGCTCCCCACGCAACCGTTATGGTGCCCACGGGCATCGCGCTGGAATTGCCCGTAGGCTACGCGGGTTTTGTGTATGCGCGCAGCGGACTTGCTTCTAAGCGCAATCTTGCGCCCGCTAACAAGGTTGGCGTTATAGACTGCGACTACCGCGGCGAGGTTATGGTGGCGTTGCACAACCACGGCGAAACCGCGCAGACGGTGGCGGCGGGCGAAAGAGTTGCCCAGCTTGTAATAGCGCCCTATATAACTGCGGCGTTCGAGGAGGCGGAGGAGCTTTCCTCAACCGTGCGCGGGGAGGGCGGCTTCGGCTCTACGGGTACAAAATAGAATTTGATTTTAAGGTATGTAGGCGGCGCGTTGCGCCGCTTTTTCATTTTTTTATAAGTTACCGCATAAGTTAATAAACTATGGCGGACAAGAAAAAGAGCGGTATATTTGCGGCTGTCGGCGCGGCTACGGGGTTGGGCAACGCCTTCCGTTTTCCCGCGCTGTGCGTAAGCTACGGCGCGGCGTTTATCGTGGCTTACGCCGTTGCCCTGTGCGCGGTGTGTTTTCCGTTGCTTTGCGCGGAGCTTGGGTTCGGCAGGCGCACGGCGACGGGTAAAAGGGCTGAAATATGGCGGGCGATTATGCGCGCGGCGGCGGTAAATTCTGCGGTAATCGCGCTATATTATGCGGTCATTGCGGCAAAACTCGGTTCGGCAAGCGTAAGTTTTGCCGTTTTCGGCAATGCCGGCTGTACCTACGGCGCGGCGGCTTTCGCCGCGCTTGCAGCTGTAATAATTTGCGCGTTTATCCTGCTTAAAAGGGGAGCCAAAGCTCTGTCGTATTCGGGCAAAGCTTCCGTAATATTGTCGCTTGCAACGTTTGCCTGCCTTGCCGCCGCGGGCGTCTTTCGCGGCGGTATATTCTCGTCCTTTTCGCTCTCCGCGCTCTGCGGCGGGGCAATTTGGTCTGACGCGCTCGGTCAGGCTCTGCTCGCGCTGTCGCTGGCGGCGGGGGTTATGCCGTCGTTTGCAAAAACTTTGCCGCAGTCCTTTTCGGTTCCGCGTACGGCGTTTAAAATCATAGCCGCAAATTTCGCGGGGTGTATGCTTGCAATGTGCGCAACGTTGCCGTTTGTTTCGGTCTTTCCCTCAACGGTCGGGGTAAATTGCGCGCTCGAAGTGTATCCGCAGGTAATTTTTGCGCTCTTTAAAAACGCTTGGGCGGCGCGTTTGGTTGGCGCGGCGCTCTTTTTAGTGCTTACTTTGGTGGCCGTTCATTCGCTTTGTTCGTTGGCTCTGCCGCTCGTTTCGGCGGCGCGTATAAAGTTTGCCTTTGCCCCGCTTGCGTTTTGCCTGTCGGCGGCGGCTCTGTATCCGTTGTTTTCGGCGCATAATCTGCAAATACTCTCTTCTTGCGACCGTATGGCTTGCTCGGTAAACGCGGTGGCAATTGCGTTTGCGGAATGTCTGTTTTTTGCTTCGCGGCGGGATATTAAGGGGGTAAACGCGCTTTTTATAAGGTTTTTATGCCCAGCGGCGTGCGGTTTTTTGGCGGTATTTTCGCTGTGCTCTGCGCGTTTTTCCTGCTTTTCGCCCCTCGCCGCGGCTTGCGCGTTTATATTTGCGGCGGCGGTAATTGCGTGCGCGCTGTTTCCGCTGTTGACTTTTTTTGTTAAAAGATTTAAAATTTATGCGCAATGGATAAAAGGCGGAAGTAAAAAGGAAAAGTTATGAAGAGGACGCTCGGGTATTTAAAACCATATTCGGGAACGGTGGCGGCGGGCTTGGTTTTCAAGTTTGTCGGAAGCGTGGCGGAATTGTTTCTGCCCCTCGTTCTCGACTACATAATAGACGAAGCAGTGCCCAGAAAGGATACTGATATGCTTATTATCCTCGGCTTCGTTATGCTGGGGTTTTCGCTTGTCGCCCTCTTCGGAAACATTATCGCCAACAGGTTTGCCGCCAAATCTTCGGGCAATATGACGCGCGACTTGCGGCGCGACTTATTTAAAAAGACAAGCCTATTGCGCAGTTCGCAGGTGGACGCGTTTACCCTGCCCTCGCTCATATCCCGCCTGACTTCCGATACCTACTACGTAAATCAGGCGGTCGCCCGCTCTCTGAGGATGGGCGTGCGCGCCCCCATACTTTTGGCGGGCGGGTTGCTTTTGACCTTTCTGCTCGATTGGCGGCTTGCGCTCGTGCTTTTGGCTTGCGTTCCGTTTGTAGGCGCGGCGCTTGTAATAATCACCAAAAAGAGCGTGCCTATGTATACCGCCGTGCAAAAGAGCGGCGACGCCGCAGTGCGCGCAATGCAGGAAAATATCTCCGGCGTAAGGGTAATTAAAGCCCTTTCCAAGAGCGGGTACGAAACGGAGAAGTTTGCAAAAATCAACGAAAGACTTATGGCGGACGAGTTTGCCACCAACAGGCTTGCTTCTTTAACCAATCCGCTGGTTACGCTCATTTTAAGCGGCGGGCTTGTCGGCGTAATCGCCGTGGGCGCGTTGCTCGGCGCGGAGGCGGGCACGGTGCTTGCCTTTCTATCGTTTTTTACGATTATATTGAACGCAATGCTCGGTATATCCAAAATTTTCGTAACGCTCTCCCGCGGGGTAGCCAGCGCAGAGAGGATAGAGCGCGTTATGGAAACGGACGAAACTATGCCCGTTGGCGAGTATCCCGAAAGCGACGGAGCTAACAAAATCGAGTTTAAAGGCGTAAGCTTTTCGTACAACGGCGTAAAGAACAACGTGGAGGGCGTGTCTTTCGCCGTAAAAGAGGGGTGGACCGTGGGCGTTATAGGCGGCACGGGAAGCGGCAAAACTACGCTTATAAATCTGTTGATGCGCTTTTACGACGTAACCGAGGGTGCGGTATACGTTGACGGAAAGGACGTGCGCTCTTACCAAAGCGGTAAGCTTGCCGAAAAGTTCGGCGCGGCGTTCCAGAGCGATTTTTTAATCGCCTCCACCGTGCGCGAAAATATCGACTATTTCCGCAACTTACCCGAAGAGGATATTTTAAAGGCGTTGCGCTGTTCCTGCGCGGAAGAGTTTGTAAACGGTTTGGATGGCGGGCTTGATTTTGTGCTCGCGCAAAAGGCGGCGAATTTATCGGGAGGGCAAAAGCAAAGGCTGTTAATCGCCCGCGCGTTAGCCGCCTCCCCGCAAATCCTCGTTTTGGACGACAGTTCCTCCGCGCTCGACTATTCCACCGACGCCAAGGTAAGGGAAAATATCAATCAAAATTATCCTAATTGCACCAAATTCATAGTGGCGCAAAGGGTGAGCGCGGTGCGGCACGCCGACCTCATAATAGTTATGGACGACGGCAAAATCGCCGGCGCGGGCACGCATAAACAACTTATGGAAAACTGCGGGGAATACCGTGAAATAAGCTTGGTTCAGGCGGGAGGCGATTTATGAAAGAGCCGCGTATGAACGTAAACGACAGGCGCGCTTTCGCCGCAAAAAAGGTAAACGTAAAGTATACCCTTAAACGCCTGTTAAGCTATCTCAAACCTACAATGCCGCTGTTTATAGCCGTATTTTTGGGCAATCTTTTGTCGGTGGTAACGTCCCTGCTCGGTCCGTACGTGTGCGGGCTTGCCGTGGGCGAAATCAGGGCGGACGGCACTACCGATTTCAACGCCATAACCTACTACTGCATACTGCTCGCCGCGGTATATATTGCGTCGGAAGTAATAAATTACGCCACTACGGTGGGTATGGCTTACGTGGCGAGGAAGATGACGGGGGCAATGCGCGCCGACCTGTTCAAGCGGCTTGTAAACCTGCCCGTCGGCTATTTCGACACAAGGCAGGCGGGCGACGTAATTTCCGTTTTATCCTACGATATAGACACGGTGGGCGCCTCGCTCGCCAACGACGTAATTCTCGTCTTAAAGAGCGCGGTGCTTGTAGTCGGCTCGCTTGTTATGATGCTTGTAATTGCCGCGCCGCTGGTATTGGTTTTCGCCGTAACCATACCTCTATCGCTCGTATTGACGCGCGTGCTGGCAAAAAAGGTACAGCCGCTGTACCGCAGGCGTTCGGCGGAGCTGGGCGCGCTCAACGGCTTTGCCGAGGAGGTGTTTTCGGGACAGAAGACCACCAAGGCGTACAACAGGGAGGCGGAAATACTTTGCCGCTTCGAGGAAAAGAACCAAAGCGCCAATAAGGCGTACACCTCGGCGGAATACTACGGCACCATATCGGGACCTTGCGTAAATCTCATAAACAACCTTTCGCTTACGCTGATTAGCGTGCTGGGCGCGCTTATGTTCGCATTCGGCTGGGGCGGGGTTGGCATACGGCAGATTTCTTCGTTCGTGCTGTACTCGCGCAAGTTTTCGGGACCTATCAACGAAATAGCTAACGTTATAGGCGAGTTTCAGTCGTCGGTCGCCGCCGCCGAAAGGGTGTTCAAGGTGCTGGACGAGGAGGAAGAACAGCTACGCGCCGAGGGCGCGGAAGAGCTGACGGACGTAAGGGGCGAAGTCGAGCTGAAAAACGTAAGCTTCGGCTACGCTGAGGGCAAACCCGTGCTTAAAAACTTTTCGCTTAAAGCCGAAAGCGGCGATATAATCGCCATAGTCGGCAAGACGGGCGCGGGCAAAACTACGGTTATCAACCTTTTGATGCGCTTCTACGACGCGGACGCCGGCGAGATTTTAATAGACGGCAAGGATATACGCACGCTTACCCGCTCTTCTTTGAGAGGGGCTTACACTATGGTGTTGCAGGACACCTGGCTGTTTGCGGGCACGGTGTACGAAAACCTTGCCTACGGCGCGGAAAACGTAACGAGGGAGCAGGTTGAAGAGGTGTGCAAAAAGGCGCGCATACATTCCTTTATTACCCGCCTTCCGCAGGGGTACGACACGTATCTTGCGGACAACGCGGTAAACATATCCAAGGGGCAGAAACAGCTTTTAACCATTGCCCGCGCAATGCTGTCGCCCGCGCCCGTGCTCATTTTGGACGAGGCGACCAGCAACGTGGATACGCGCACGGAAAGAATTATTCAGGCGGCGATGACCGAGCTTATGCGCGGCAAGACCTGTTTTGTAATTGCTCACCGACTTTCGACGATAGAGCACGCCGACAAAATTATAGTTATGGAAAACGGCAACGCCGTAGAGCAGGGCACCCACGCCCAACTTATGGCGAAAGAGGGCGCGTATTTCAGGCTGTACACAAGCCAATAAAAAATAAAACCGCCCCGCGGGAAGAGCTTCCCGCGGGGCGGTTTTGTGCATAGTTACCGATTATCGCAAAATATAGAAATATTTTTAATTTTCGACAAATTCCGATAAACCTATTGCAATTTAAGATAATAGTGTGATAAAATTAAAAGGTAAGATTTTTTTAGGAGTGTACTATGTCTCAAAACAGTTTTAACGGTACGGGCGAACAGGAAAAGGCTCTGCGCAAGGTAATTGCCGAGCACCGTTCCGACCGCGGCTGTCTTATGCCCATACTGCATAAGGCGCAGGAAATCTACGGCTATCTACCCGCCGAGGTGCAAACCCTTATAGCGGAGGAGTTGAACATTCCCCTTTCGGAAGTGTACGGCGTGGCTACTTTCTATACGCAGTTTTCCCTTCAACCCAAGGGCAAACACCGCATAAGCGTGTGCCTCGGCACTGCGTGCTACGTAAAGGGCTCGGATAAGATTTTGGCGGCGGTTGAAAGGGAACTGAGAATTTCGTGCGGGGAGTGCACTCCCGACGGCAGGTTTTCGATAGACAGTTGCCGTTGCGTGGGCGCGTGCGGACTTGCCCCCGTTATGATTGTCGACGACGACGTTTACGGCAGACTTACGGAAAAAGACGTTCCCGAAATTTTAGCGAAATATATGCAGGACTGAAAGGAGGCTTGAAATGACCGTTAAAGAATTGGAAAAAAGAGCGGCTTTAAAAGCCGACCTCATTAAGGTAAGAAGAATTATAAGGGAGCAGGCGGAAAAGCTTGCGGCAACCACGGGCTACCGCAAACAGGTGCTTGTGTGCGGCGGTACGGGCTGTACCTCTTCAAGCTCTCTTAAAGTTATCGAGCAGTTGGAAGCAAGCTTTAAACAGCTTAAAATAGACGACGTGCTCATCGTAAAAACGGGTTGCTTCGGGCTTTGCGCGCTCGGTCCCATTATGATAGTTTATCCCGAGGGCGCGTTCTATTCGCAGATGACGCCCGAACACGCCAAGACGGTTGCCGAAAAGCATCTTGTAAAAGGCGGCGAAATAGTAAAGGAACTTCTGTATTCGGGCACCGTGCACGAGGACGGAAGCGTTATACCTTTTTCCGAAATTCCTTTCTATAAACACCAGATGCGCATTGCTCTTCGCAACTGCGGCGTAATCGCGGCGGAAGACATAGACGAGGCGCTTGCCGCAGGCGACTATCAGGCTCTCAAAAAGGCGCTGTTCGAAATGAAGCCCGACGAAATTATAGCCGAGCTTAAAGCTTCGGGTTTGCGCGGACGCGGCGGCGCGGGCTTCCCCACCGGCTTGAAGTGGCAGTTTTCCAAGGAAGCTCCCGGCGACGTAAAATATATCTGCTGTAACGCCGACGAGGGCGACCCCGGCGCGTTTATGGACAGGTCGGTATTGGAGGGCGACCCCCACACCGTACTCGAAGCAATGGCTATTGCAGGCTACACGGTGGGCGCTCACGAAGGTTACATATACGTTCGCGCGGAGTACCCCATTGCGGTAGAAAGGTTGAATATGGCGATAGAGCAGGCGCGCCAAGCGGGCTTGCTCGGTAAAAATATTTTGGGAAGCGGCTTCGACTTCGACGTGTTCGTACGCCTCGGCGCGGGCGCGTTCGTCTGCGGAGAGGAAACGGCGCTGATGACCTCCATAGAGGGGCACCGCGGCGAACCCAGACCCCGCCCTCCCTATTCGGCGCAGTGCGGTCTGTTCCGGAAGCCTACCGTGCTCAACAACGTTGAAACGTGGGCAAACGTTGCGCCCATAATCCTGAACGGCGCGGAGTGGTTTGCAAATATCGGCACGGAAAAGAGCAAGGGCACCAAGGTCTTTGCCGTAGGCGGAAAAATCAACAACGTAGGGCTTGTTGAAGTGCCTATGGGTACTAAGCTTTCTACTATTATAAACGAAATAGGCGGCGGCATACCCAACAACAAGGCGTTTAAGGCGGCGCAGACGGGCGGACCTTCGGGCGGCTGTATCCCCGCGAAGTATATCGACATACAGATGGACTTCGACAACCTTGTGGCAATCGGCTCTATGATGGGGTCGGGCGGTCTTATCGTTATGGACGAAGACACCTGTATGGTGGATATAGCCAAATTCTATCTTGAATTTACCGCCGACGAAAGCTGCGGAAAGTGCACCCCCTGCCGCATAGGCACAAAGCGTATGTTAGAACTGCTTACGAAAATCACCGACGGCAAGGGCGAGAAAGAGGATTTGGAGAACATAAAGGAGATTGCCGAGCATATGAAGAGCTCTTCGCTGTGCGCGCTCGGTCAGTCGGCTCCCAACCCCATACTTTCCACGTTGGCGCACTTCGGGGACGAGTACGAGGCGCACATAAGCGAAAAGCGTTGCCCCGCGGGCGTGTGCAAATCGCTTCTCAATTACTATATCAATCCCGATAAGTGCCGCGGCTGTACGCTCTGTCTCAGGAATTGCCCTGCAAACGCAATAAGCGGCGCGGTAAAGAACCCGCACGAAATCGACCTTAAAAAGTGTATCAAGTGCGGTCAGTGCATAGCGCATTGTAAATTCAATGCAATAGAGAAGAGGTAAGGGAGGAAAGAGTAATGGTCAACTTAAAAATAAACGGCATTGCGGTAAGCGTGCCCGAAGGCTCTACTATTTTACAGGCGGCTAAGCTTGCCAACATAAGAATACCCACCCTCTGCTACTTAAAGGAGATACAGTGCATTGGCTCCTGCCGTATGTGCCTTGTAGAAGCTACGGGCGCAAGGGGCTTGGTTGCCGCGTGCGTGTATCCCGTTTCCGAGGGAATGGAGGTCAGAACAAACACCCCCAAGGTGAGAAAGTCGAGAAAGACTACCCTCGAACTCATACTTTCCACGCACAAGAAAAAGTGCCTATCCTGCGTTCGCTCTATGAATTGCGAGTTGCAAAAACTTGCCTTGGAGTACAACGCAGAAGAGGATAAATTCGGCACCGACCACGATATAAAGCCAATAGACGACTTGTCGCCCTCGGTTGTAAGGGACAACTCCAAGTGCATAATGTGCACGCGTTGCGTGGCGGCTTGCGAAAATCAGACAATCGGCGCAATTGGTCCTAAAAACAGGGGCTACGCCAAGACAATCGGCTCGCCTTTCGACGTTTCGCTGGCGCATACTCCCTGCGTAAACTGCGGTCAGTGCGTAGTTGCCTGCCCCGTTGGCGCGCTGTATGAAAAGAGCTCGGTTGCCGACGTTTGGGGCGCAATCGTAGACCCTACAAAGAAAGTGGTGTTCTTTACCGCTCCCTCCGTAAGGGCTACTCTCGGCGAAGCTTTCGGCTTGCCCGTAGGCACTAACGTGGAAGGAAAAATGGTAACGGCAATCAAACAGCTTGGCGACGTGGAGTGCTTCAATATGGACACCACCGCCGACCTCACTATTATGGAGGAGGCGAACGAGCTGTTGGCGCGCCTTAAAAACGGCGGAAAGACGCCTATGTTTACAAGCTGTTGCCCCGGCTGGATAAAATTCTGCGAGCATTATTATCCCGAGTTTTTGCCCAACCTTTCAACCTGCAAATCGCCGCAGGAAATGTTTTCGGCGTTGCTTAAAACTTACTATTGCCAGAAGAACGGCATAGCTCCCAAAGATTTGTACGTCGTTTCGGTTATCCCCTGCACGGCAAAGAAATTCGAAGTTACAAGGGAGGAGCTGGGCGGCTATACCGACAGCGCAATCACCACGCGCGAGCTTGCCAAAATGATTAAGGAAGCGGGCATAGATTTTGTAAACCTTATCGACACGCCTTACGACGACCCGTTCGGTCTTGCTTCGGGCGCGGGCGCCATATTCGGCGCTACGGGCGGCGTTATGGAAGCGGCTTTAAGAACGGCGGCGGCAGTGCTCGGCGGCAAGAACGAGCCGTTGGTATTTAACGAAGTTAGGGGTACGAACGGCTTGAAAGAAGCTACTTATACCCTCGGCGGCAAAACGGTGAACGTTGCAATTGCAAGCGGACTTGCCAACGCAAGAAAGATTATAGAAAGCATCAAGAGCGGCGAAAAGGAGTACACCTTTGTCGAAATTATGGCTTGCCCCGGCGGCTGTGTAAACGGCGGCGGACAGCCCTACGTTCACGACGAGGTGCGTAATGCTCACGACCTTAAAACCCTGCGCGCGCAGGCTCTCTACGATTACGACAGCGACAGCGCGGTGCGTTGCTCGCACGATAACGCAACCGTAACAAAGCTGTATAAGGAGTTCTTTGGCGAGCCCAACAGCCACAAGGCGCACGAGTTGTTGCATACAACCTACGTTGAAAGACCTAAGTATTAAGAGCGTAGTTTGTTTAAACGGTTAAATTTTAAAGGGCGATTTTGGGCTACACTATAAACAACTTTAACAATTATGTTATTAAGCGGGGCGCATTTGTAAAATGTGCCCCGCGTTTTTTCTTGGCTTGCCCCTTGCGTCTAAGGAAGAGGCTCCGCGCAGCGGTGGTGAGGGGGCGGTAATTGTTTTCCTGAAAAACTCTTTGCTTTCATTTTTATTAAGGACAAAGGTAAGTGGCTATTGCACTCGCCTTTTGTTTTCCACTTTTGTTAAGGTGTACGCCATACCATTGCTTTCCCCCTACATTAAGGTACAGGCAAGAGTTACCGTGTCAGCCCCTTGCTTTCCCCCTTTTGTAATAAGGGGGGAGAGCGTCGCCGCAGGCGACGAGAGGGTGTACCATATATATTAAAAGAAATGGTTATTTGCAAAACAATTAAATTTAAATAAGGTATAAATCACACATCCTTCATCCGCCGCCGAATGGCGGCACCTTCCTCCTTTACTAAGGAGGAAGGCAAGGTTTAAGGAATATGAGTTTGAGAAAAGCGTTACCCCACCTTTCTAAGGAGGAAAGCAAGTTAAAGCGGACATTAAATAAGGAAAAAAGTTGCTCGCCCAATTGCTAAGGGGGAAGACAAGGGTTAAGTTGTATAGCTAATATTCTTCTATGCCTATAAGGTAGCCGCAGGTTACGTCGAAAAACTTTGCAATTGCGGCAAGCGTATCAAAGTCGGGCTCTGAATAGCCGTTTTCCCATTTATATATGCTTTTAGCGGAAACGTTTAAAATATTTGCAAGCTTTTGTTTGCTTATATTTTCTATTTTTCTCAATTCTTTTAACCTTTGGCTGAATATTTCCATTTTATTTCTCCTGTACGGTTTAATTTATACCGAGTAAAAAATCCGCTGTAACGTTAAAAAAATTTGCAATAGCTATCAGGTAGGTTATTTTGGGTAAAGTCCGTCCGCATTCCCAATCGCATATGCTGCTATTCGTCGTATGCAATATTTTAGCAAGTTGTTTTTGGCTTAGGTTTTTAGATAATCTCAACTGCTTTATTCTTGTGCCGATAGCCATATTTTTCTTGATTTTCATAATTCAATTATACAGAATAATTTTAATTTTGTAATTGCTTCCTACAAAGAGTAGAAAACAAACAATTTGCGTTGCCGTTATTTCTCACCTTATTTACAGGTAAAAAAACACAATAAAAGGGCGGAGCTTTTCGGCTCCGCCCTAAGTTTATTGCTTGATTAGGTTGTGGGGTTGGTGGGAGTGGGTATCATAATAGTGCCGTTGCCTTCGTTCATCATAACGTCGGGCAGTTTGCCGTCCCACTTGGAAAGATATTCAAGGTACTGCAAGTAATTTACCAAAAGCTTTTTGCTTGCTTCGGCTTCCGTACCCGTGCCCCATTCGATTTCGTATACGGGTTCCTCGTCCGCGCCTACGGTTTCCTTTACCGTATAGCCCATAGAGCGCGCAAGCTCTACAATTTTAATCTTGGTTGCGTACGCTTCCGCCGATGCGATAAGCTTCTGCGCTTCGGCGTCGGCTTTCGCCACTTCGATTTTGGCTTCCGCCTGCTTTTTGGCAACTTCGAATTCCTTTTCGGCGTTGATTATAGCCGTTTCCTTTTCGTACTGCGCCTTCAACTTTTCCTGTTCGGCAATCATTTTGTCCTCTACGGTCTTTTCAAACGCGTCGGAAAAATCTATGTTGGTAAGCACTACGGTGTTTACAATAACGTAATAGTTAGCGTCAATAGCCTTTTTAACTACTTCTTCAACTTTGGGCGATATGCTTGCGCGGGTTTCTATAATTTCCATAGCCGAGTAAGCCGAAAGCACCGATTTTGTTTTTTCTATCGTAACGCTCTCTATTTTGCCCGAAAGCGTTTCAAGTCCGCCGTAGTTGGTGGCTATTTCAATGGCTTTCGAAGTGTCGATTTGGTACTGAACGGTCATAACTATGTCCATAGTCTGCGCGTCTTTCGAGTATGCGGGGCTTCTTATTTCAAGGTTTTGCACCTTTGCGTCGTACTTTTCGTACGATTCCGTTACCCAGAAATCGAAGTACGTGCCCGCCGTTCTTACGTTGCGCGCCTCGCCCAAGTGCTTTACAACCGCAACTTCGCCCGCCTGAACGGTGTGGAAGCTGAAAGGTACAAGCAGAAACAGGATAAACGCGCACGCCGCCGCAGCGCCCGTTATGCCGCCCGCTACGGGTTTTTTTGTAACTCTTCTGTTGCCCGCCGAAGCCAAAGGTCTTCTGCCGGAAACCAGACAGACGGTTGCAAGTATGCAACCTGCGCATACAAGCGCAAAAACTATACCGAGTATAATGCCTATTGCCATTTTGTTTTTTAAAACTCCTTAAATTGATTTTTACGGTTATTATATTACATTATTTTTTCACTGCGTGTCAACATCACATTTCTGTATTTTTTACAGTAAAATTGCAGAAAATTCTGCCGTTTGCCGTTTGCCGTTTCGCCGTTGGTGTAAACGTCATAAACTCTCATATCGGCGTGTCCGAAAAATATATGAAGATATCCGTTTTGTATATGGACGGGTAAAAAACAAAGGCTTATAATAAAAATGTATGAATATATGCGTGCGTTTGCGCGCGTAAGGAGAAAAAATGGATATAAAACAGAAGTTGGACGAGCTTGTCGAAAACCTCGGCAACGTGGGCATAGTGCCCGTTATCAAGCTTGACAAGGTTGAAAATGCCGAAAAGCTTGCAAAGGCATTGCGCGAGGGTGGAATAAACTGCGCGGAAGTTACTTTCAGGGCTAAGGGCGCCGACGAAGTTATCAGGAGAATGACCAAGGCGTATCCCGATATGCTTGTGGGCGCGGGCACGGTATTAACCTGCGAGCAAGCCGACGCCGCATACAAGGCGGGGGCAAAGTTCTGCGTAGCCCCCGGGCTCAATCCCAAGGTCGTAAAACACTGCCTCGACAAGGGCATACCTTTCGCGCCCGGTCTTTCCTCGGCAAGCGAAATAGAGCAGGCTTTGGAGCTGGGCTTGGACTTTGCAAAGTTTTTCCCCGCGGAGCAGGCGGGCGGGTTGCCCTATATCAAGTCGGTTTGCGGACCGTACATCACAATGCGCTTTATGCCTACGGGCGGCGTAACTGCGGATAATATCAATACTTACCTTTCCTACAACAAGGTTGTTTGTTGCGGCGGAAGCTGGATAGTGCCCGCTAAAATGCTGGACGAAGAAAATTGGGAGGGCATAACCGCGCTGTGCAGGGAAGCCATAGATAAAATGCTCGGCTTTAAAATGGTGCACGTAGGCATCAATTGCGCTAACCCCGAACAGGCGGAAAGCGTTGCCGATAAATTCGGTATGGCTTTCGGCTTCGAAAAGAAGGTGGGCAACAGCTCGGTTTTCGCTTCCACTTTCGTTGAATGTATGAAATCGCCGTTTAAGGGCGATATGGGGCATATAGCCGTTGCCACAAACTCTGTAAAACGCGCGGTATATCAGTTGAAGTCCCGCGGGTTCGAGTGCGACGAAAGTTCCTATAAATACGATAAAGCTGGCAATTTGACCGTGGCGTATTTAAAGGACAGTTTCGGCGGGTTTGCCGTGCACCTCGTTCAGGCAAAGTAATAGGCGCTTATCGCAAAAAATTAAGATTAAAAACTTTATTTATAAAGGAGAAAAAATATTATGAAAAAAATCGTAACTATGGGCGAAATTATGCTTCGTCTTTCCACACCCAATAACGAAAAGTTTATTCAGGCGGACGAGTTCGACATCAATTACGGCGGCGGCGAAGCCAACGTTGCGGTGTCCTGCGCAAACTACGGGCACAAGGCTGAGTTTGTAACCGCCGTTCCCGCAAACGAAATAGGCGACTGCGCCGTTGCGGCGTTGAGAAAGTACGGCGTGGAAGTGGAGCATATAGCGCATTGCGGCGAAAGGCTCGGGATATATTACCTTGAAACGGGCGCGTCCGTAAGACCCTCCAAAGTAGTTTACGACAGGGCGCACTCCTCCATATCCACGGCAACGGCAAAGGACTTCGATTTCGACGCCATTTTCAAGGGCGCAGACTGGTTCCACTTTACGGGCATTACTCCCGCCGTATCCGACAGCGCCGCAGTGCTCACGGAAGAAGCGTTAAAGGCGGCTAAAAAGCACGGCGTAACCGTTTCCTGCGACCTCAATTTCCGCAAGAAACTGTGGTCGAGCGAAAAGGCTAAAAAGGTTATGACCAACCTTATGCAGTACGTAGACGTGTGCATCGGCAACGAAGAGGACGCCGACCTCGTTTTAGGCTACAAGCCCGGCGCAACCGACGTAACCAAGGGCGATTTGGAGCTTGCGGGCTATCAGGATATATTCAAGAGAATGTGCAAAGACTTAGGATTTAAGTACGCCATATCTTCCCTCCGCGTTTCCCACTCGGCTTCGGATAACGGCTGGTCGGCTTGCATTTACGAAGCGAAGAGCGGTGAATTCTATCACTCCAAAACCTATTCACTGCACCCCATTGTAGACCGCGTAGGCGGCGGCGACAGCTTTGCGGGCGGCGTTATTTGCGGCTTCCTCGACGGCAAAGACTTTAAGTCGGCTCTGGAATTCGGCGTTGCGGCTTCGGCTTTGAAGCACACCATCCCCGGCGACTTCAACCTTGTTTCCCGCAAGGAAGTGGAAGCGCTTGCAGGCGGCGACGGCTCGGGACGCGTACAGCGCTAAACTTTTTAATTAACTACCGCGTTTTGAAAAACGACGGGGGAGGAGTTATATGCAAATAGCTTTCCGCACGCACGACCTCGGCGTTAAAGGCGCCGCGGCGGCGGTAGAAAAATGTAATAACTGCGGTATACAAGCCGTTCAGCTGGTGGCGTACAAGTTTATAGACGAGTTGCCCTATCAGCCGAACGCGCTCACCGCGGAAAAAGCCGAGGCGCTCGGACGCGCTTTGAAAGAGGGCGGAATAAGGGTAGGGCTTATAGGCGCGTACTTCAATCCCGTTCATTCAAATAAGCAAAAGGTTGCAAACTGCAAGGCGGTATTTAAGGACTATTTAAAGTACTCTTCGCTCCTCGGTTGCGACACGGTCGGCAGTGAAACGGGCAGTTTTAACGACGACAAGTGGACTTACAACCCCTTGAACCGCACGGATGAAGCCCTGCAAACGGTTATAGAAACCTTTACCGAACTTGCCGATTATGCAAAGACGGTCGGCGCGTATATCGGTATGGAGGGCGCGGCGGGGCACGTCTGTTACGACGTTAAAACGCTTAAACGCGCGGTTGACGGAGTAAACAGGGATAACGTAAAAGTCATTTTCGATATTTACAACTATCTTGACGAAAGCAACCACAGCCGCTATCTTCAAATATTGGAAGAGGGCTTAAAGACCTTTGCTGGCAATATAACCGTATTTCATTTAAAGGACTACGTTTTGCAGGACGGCAAAATAAAGCAAGTGCCGCCGGGCGAGGGGCTTTTCGATTATCCCGCAATACTCTCGCGCATTAAAGCGTACGATAAAGACGCGGTTTTGGTGCTTGAAGGCACTACGGGCGAAAATATCGTACCTTGCTCGGAGTACGTTAAAAAAGTTTGGGAAGAAGTGTAAAACAAAAAATTGCAGCAATATATTAAGGAGTTATTATGAAATTTGACGTAAGATACGTAAGTCATCCCGACGATTCCAAGAAGTACGACACCGAGGAACTGCGGGAAAAATATCTGATTGAAAAACTGTTCGAGGAGGACGATATTCTTTTAACGTACTCCCATCAGGACAGAATGATTGCAGGCGGCGCAATGCCCGTTAAAAAAGCTTTGGCTTTGGGAACGTTCAAGGAGCTTGCAACCGAATATTTCCTCGAAAGAAGGGAGATGGGCGTAATCAATATAGGCGGCGCGGGCGTTATAGCCCTCGACGGCAAGAAATATGAAATAGGACACAAAGAGGGCATATATATCGGTATGGGAACAAGGGAAATTACCTTTACTTCCGCCGACGCTAAAAACCCCGCTAAATTCTATATCAATTCCTGTCCCGCGCACAAAACCTATCCCACGGTTAAAATAACCAAGCCCGTAGAGGGCAAGCCCGCACCCGAAGGCGTGCGCTACTGCGTACAGCGCCATCTCGGCGAGGAAAAAACCATAAACAAGAGAACTATTAACCAATTTATAGTCGGCGACGTGTGCGAAAGCTGTCAGCTTGCTATGGGTATGACCGAGCTTGCCGAGGGCAGCGCCTGGAACACCCTTCCCTCGCACACCCACGAAAGAAGAATGGAAGTGTATATGTACTTCGAAGTGCCCGCGGACCAGGCGGTTTTCCACCTTATGGGCACCCCGCAGGAAACAAGGCATATTACAATGCATAACGAGCAGGCGGTAATTTCTCCCAGCTGGTCTATTCACAGCGGCGTAGGTACTTACAACTACACGTTCATTTGGGGTATGTGCGGCGAAAATCAGGCGTACGACGATATGGACAATATCAAAACGCAGGATTTGAGATAAGCGTTTTATAACGTCCGCAACAGGCAAGACAACGTTTTTGCGCCGCGCTCTTACTTGGGCGGACGGCAAATGAAAAATTGCGGGTACTTAAATATTACAACAAGAGGGCTACGCCCTAAAATCGCAGAAAATCTTTTATGGATTATAAAATGATTTATGCGGGAAAATAAAATTTCAGGGGAAACTTCAATGGCACAGTTATTATTCAAAGACGTAAATAAAGTCTATCCCAACGGATATCACGCCGTTCACGACTTTAATATGGAAATCAAAGACGGCGAGTTTATCTGCCTTGTCGGCGATTCGGGCTGCGGCAAATCGACAACACTGCGTATGATTGCAGGGCTCGAAGACATAACCGCGGGCGAGTTTTATATAGACGGCAAGCTGGCAAACCAAATGACTTCGAGGGAGAGGGGAATAGCAATGGTATTCCAGTCCTACGCGCTCTATCCCCACCTCACCGTTTACGAAAATCTTGCGTTCGGACTTATGCTCGAAGGAATCGACGCGGACGTAATAGAAGAAAAGGTGCAGGCTACGGCTAAAATTCTCGGACTTACCGACTATCTTGAAAGATTCCCCAGAAATCTTTCGGGCGGTCAGTGCCAGCGCGTTGCAGTAGGTCGCGCGCTCATACGTAAGGTGTCCATATTCCTTATGGACGAACCTCTCTCCAACCTCGACGCAAAACAGCGCGTTACTATGAGGTCGGAAATAAAGCAAATTCACCGTTCGGTAGGCGCTACGACAATATACGTAACGCACGACCAGACGGAAGCTATGACTATGTCGGACAGAATAGTCGTTATGAAATCGGGCGGATACGTTCAGCAAATCGGCACGCCGTTCGAGCTGTATTTCTACCCCAAAAATCTCTTCGTCGCGGGCTTCATAGGCGAACCTCCTATGAACTTTTTAAACGGCAAGGTAGAGAGCGGAAAATTTGTAAACGGGGCGGGGCTTTGCTTCGATATCAAGCCCATAGTCAAGGACGTAGCTTCGATAGAGGGCAGGGAAGTGGTGTTTGCTTTCCGTCCCGAAGCAATCAAGCTTGCCAAGGGCGGCAAGGCGGGCAAGGACGAGTATTTAATAGAAGCTCAGGTTGATTTGACCGAACTACTCGGCGATACCACAAACGTTTACGCCAACGTCGGCGACGTAAACGTAATTTTAAAGGTCAACCCGCACGACACCCCCGAAATGGGCGCGGCGTTTAAATTCTGCGTGCCCCACAAGGCGGCGTACGTCTACGATAAAGAAACGGAGGAAGCCGTTCCTTCCGACGTGCAAAGACAGTAAGCGGCACAGCAATCAGGAGAACGTATTTTATGGAAATTATAAGCAAAAAAATTTATGACAAGCCCGAAAGACCAATTAAAATTATGCAGTTTGGCGAGGGCAACTTTTTAAGGGCGTTTGTCGATTGGATAATTCAGCGCCTCAACGACGACGGCGCAATCAACGCGGGCGTTGCCGTCGTTCAGCCTATGCCTTTCGGCAGGGTTAAGGAATTGAAAGAGCAGGACGGCTTGTACACCCTGCGCTTGGAGGGCATAGACAACGGCGAAGAGGTTAAAAAGAGCCGCATTATAGACGTAATAGGCGACCTTATAAATCCCTTCGAGGAGTATGAAAGATATCTCGCATACGGCGAAAGCGAAGATTTGCAGGTAATTATTTCCAATACGACGGAGGCGGGCATAGCGGTAGACCCTACCGACACAAATCTTACGGAATGCCCCAAGTCCTTCCCCGGCAAGCTTTTGGCGCTTTTGAAGAGGAGATACGACCACTTTAACGGCGCTTTGGATAAGGGGTTGGCGATAGTCCCCTGCGAGTTGATTGACAACAACGGCGACGAGCTTTACAGGTGTTTGACCGAGCTTGCCCGCATAAACAAAATGGACGAAAAATTTATAGAGTGGTTGCAGAAAGCCAATCACTTTACGTCGACTTTGGTTGACAGAATCGTCCCCGGTTATCCCAGAAACGAAATAGAAGAAATCAAAAAGGAAACGGGATATATCGACAACAACATAGTAAAGGGCGAAATTTTCCATTTGTGGGTTTTGAAAAAAGAGCCGTTCGTCCAAAAGGTTCTGCCCGCCGATAAGACGGGGCTTAACGTTATATTTGCCGACAGCATAAAGCCGTATAAGCAGAGAAAGGTTAAAATTTTAAACGGTTCGCACACGGCTATGGTGCCCGTGGCATACCTTTGCGGCATAGATACGGTAGGCGAAGCGGTAAACGACAAGACGATAGGTAAGTTTGTGCACGACTTTGTTTTCGAGGAGGTAAATCCCACAATCGATTTGCCGCAGGCGGAAATGGTTGCCTTTGCCAACAGCGTTATAGAGAGGTATAAAAACCCCTTTATCCGCCACGAGCTTATGAGCATCGCGTTGAACTCCACAACCAAATTCCGCACCCGTCTTTTGCCCACGCTTGAAGATTATATACGCATAACGGGCAAACTGCCCCAACGTCTACTGTTCGCCTTTGCGGCGCTAATTGAATTCCACAAGGGCGTTAGGGGCAACGAAAAAATAGCCTTGAACGACGCGCCCGAACTTCTTGCGCATTGGGCAAAGCTCTGGGCGGAATTTGACGGCGACTATACCGCGCTTGCAAAAAAGGCGCTTGGCTGGACGGAAGCGTGGGAAGTAGATATGAATACCCTGCACCCCGACTTAACGGCAACGGTAGCCAAGTACTTGCAGGCTATCGATACCGAGGGTATGAAGTCGGCTGTCGAGTGTTTTGCGGGCGGTTGCTCGGGTTGCTGTAAGTAATAGGAATAGATATGGCTAAAAAATCGATAATTATAAATCCTCTCGACAACGTTGCCGTGGCTCTGTGCGACCTTAAAAAGGGGCAAACCGAGCAGGGCGTAACGCTGAAAGAGGATATAACCAAGGGGCATAAGTTCGCCCTTAAAGATATAAAGAGCGGCGAACATATTTTAAAGTACGGCAATCCCATAGCCTACGCCACCGCCGATATTAAAGAGGGTTGCCACGTGCACACGCACAACGTGCACACAAACCTTTCGGAAAATCTGGAATACGAATACAACAAAGTTTCCACTCCGCTCGGCAAGGTTGCGGGGCGCAAGGTAAACGTGTACCTGCGCGCAAACGGCGAAGTTGGCATACGCAACGAAATATGGGTAATACCCACCGTAGGTTGCGTAAACGGACAAGCCAAAGAAATAGTCGAAAGGTTTAAGGCGGAGTGCGGCGAAGTAGGCGACGGGGTATTTGCGTATACTCATCCCTACGGCTGTTCCCAGCTCGGCGACGACCACGAACGCACCAAACTCATATTGCAGAAAATGGTGCGCCACCCCAACGCGGGCGGCGTGCTGGTGCTCGGGCTCGGGTGCGAAAACAACCAGATGGCGGCGTTCCGCCAGACGCTTGGCGCGGTTGACGAAAGCAGAATAAAATTTCTTGTCTGTCAGGAAGTCGAGGACGAAATAACTTCTGGCGTAAACCTGTTAAAGGAAATTGCCGTACAGGTAAAAAGGGACAAGAGGGTAGAAAAGGATATTTCCTGCCTTAAAGTAGGCTTGAAGTGCGGCGGAAGCGACGGGCTTTCGGGGATAACGGCAAACCCGCTCGTAGGGCGTTTTTCCGATTATATAGTTGCGGCGGGCGGCACTACCGTCCTTTCCGAAGTGCCCGAAATGTTCGGCGCGGAACAGCTGTTGATGAACCGCGCAAAGGACGAAAAGACTTTTGAAAAAATCGTAAAACTCATAAACGATTTTAAGGACTATTTCCGTAAAAACGGTCAGGTCGTTTACGAAAATCCCTCCCCCGGGAATAAGGCGGGCGGCATAACCACGCTTGAAGACAAGTCGCTCGGCTGTACGCAGAAATCGGGCGCGGGTCCCGTGCAGGACGTTGTTTTCGACGACGGATATATCACGGAAAAGGGGTTAAATCTGTTAAACGGACCGGGCAACGATATGTGCGCCGTAACCAATATTGCGGCGGCGGGTTGCCATTTGGTATTGTTTACCACGGGGCGCGGCACGCCGTTCGGCGGGTTTGTTCCCACTTTAAAGATTGCCACCAACTCCGACCTTGCCAAAAACAAAGCCAATTGGATAGATTTTAACGCGGGCGCGGTGCTTGAAAGCGACTTTGACGTTCAGCTTGAAAAGCTTGTCGATTTGATTGTCGAAGTTGCGGGCGGCAAAAAGACTAAAAACGAAATAAACAATACAAGGGAAATAGCTATTTTCAAAACGGGCGTTACGCTGTAAAACTTTTGGAGTAGCAAGCAATACGAGGAGTAAATTTATGAAGAAATTTATGGATAAAGATTTTCTGCTTGAAACGGAAACGGCAAAAAAGCTGTATCACGAACACGCGGAGCATATGCCTATAATAGATTATCACTGCCATTTACAGCCCAAAGAGATTTACGAAGATAAAAAATTCAGAAATCTTGCCGAGGTATGGCTGGGCGCTGGCGACAGGTACGGCGACCATTATAAGTGGCGCGCCCTCCGCGCAAGGGGCTATGAGGAGGACAGCATTTCCGGTCCCGACGACGATTATAAAAAATATTTGCAGTTTGTAGAGAGTATGCCCTACTTTGTAGGCAATCCGCTGTATCATTGGTCGCACCTCGAAATGCAGAGGTATTTCGGGATAGACGATATAATCAACCCCGCCAACGCCGAAAAAATATGGAAAAAGGCGAACAAAGTGCTTGAAACGCTTACGGCAAGGGAGATGATGTACAAGTTTAACGTTAAAACCGTGTGCACCACCGACGACCCCGTAGACAGCCTTGAATGGCACAAAAAAATGAACGACGACAAAACTTTAAAGGTAAAGGTTCGCCCCGCGTTCAGACCCGACAAGGCTATTAACGTAGAGCTTTCCTGGTTTGCAAGCTGGGTTAAGCAGCTTGCTGGCGTTGTCGGCAAAGAAATAAACAGCCTTAACGACCTGTGCGACGCGCTTGCGGAAAGAATTAAATATTTCGACGAGATGGGCTCGCGCCTTTCCGACCACGCTCTCGACGTGGTATGCTACGCTCCCGCAACTTACGAGGAGGCCAACGCAGTATTCTTAAAGGGTATTAAGGGCGAAAGCATTTCCGCGGAGGAGCAGGATAAGTATAAGGGTTACGTGTTGCTCTTCCTCGGCAAACAGTACAAAAAGTACGGCTGGGTACAGCAGTATCATATCGGCGCGCTCCGCAACAATTCCAAGAGTATGCTTGCAAAAATTGGTCCCGACACGGGTTTTGACGCCATTGAGGACAGCGTTTATATGGAAAAGCTTTCCGCATTGCTCGGCGAGCTGGACGGACAGGACGCCCTCCCCAAAACCATTTTGTATTGCCTTAACCCGCGCGACAACTACGCGCTTACCGTGCTTGCCGGTTGCTTCCAGAAAGAGGGGGTAAAGGGCAGGGTGCAGGTAGGCACTGCGTGGTGGTTCTTAGACCAGCAGGACGGTATGAAAACCAACCTCGAAACGCTTATGCAGGTGGGGTTGGTGGCGCAGTCGGTGGGTATGCTTACCGACAGCCGTTCGTTCCTTGCATATCCCCGCCACGAGTATTACAGAAGAATACTTTGCAATATGCTTGGCAATCTTGTGGAAAGCGGGCAGTACCCCGCAAGCGAAATGGAGACGCTGGGCAAAATTGTAGAGGACGTTTGCTACAACAACGCGCAGGAATATTTTGGGTTTTAAAAATTATAATTAGTAAACCGCCTTCCGCCGAAATCGGCGGAAGGCGGTTATTTTTGCGCTCTACTTTAATTAAGGTAAATATTGTTGTAATAATGCGCCAGCCCCTTTGCAAAGTTAAAGGCTCCGTGCGCACCGTTTGCCCCTTTAATAAGTGTGCAGACAAGGGTTGCCGTACTAACCTTTTGCTTTCCCCCTTTGCTAAGGACGAGGTGGAGGGGAAACCGTACCAGCCCCCTTGCTTTCCTTTTTATTAAGGGGAAAGTTATTACCGCTTTCCTCTTGCTCTCCCCCTTTTTTAATAAGGGGGAGAGTGGCGCCGTAGGCGACGAGAGGGGGTTCAAGTAACTAATTACATTATATAATTGAATTGTTAGTTACAAAAAAATTAAATTTCAAATAAGGTAAAAGATACACATCATATTAAATAAAATGCTTAGTTATTGAAATAAATTTAAAGTTATTAAATAATGTAAAAATATACACATCCCTCATCTGTCTGCGTTAGCAGACATCTTCCCCCTTTGCTAAGGGGGAAGACAAGTTTTAGGTGGTAAGTTTTAAATATACATTGCTTGTCCCTTTGCTAAGGGGGAAGACAAG
>CAJUHT010000016.1 GCA_910586035.1 uncultured Christensenella sp. | reverse complement strand
GATTTATTTCTATTATTTCTCAATAAGTGTTGCTCTTAGTTTGACAATTCACTGTTTTAATATTTATAAAAATTCAGTTTACGGTGGCGACTTTTGCGCACAAATACGGGCTGGAAAGCACCGTACAGCCGCCTATAACCGAAGCCAGCAACGGCTCCTCCGCGGAGCTGACCTTAATTTCCAGTCCCTTGGAGAAATACTCGGCAAATCCGTCCATTTTGGAAAGCCCGCCCGAAAGGTAAATTCCGTCGTTAAGTACCGAGGAAGCCACCTCAGCGGGCAACTCGCCAAGCACGGCGCGCACGTACTCTATAATTTTATCTACGTACAGCTTTATCACGTCGGACAGGTGCGAAGAGTTTACGGCAACCTGCACGGGTTCGCCCCCGTCGGCGTCCCTGCCTATTACGACAAGCATTTTATTGTCGTCCTCGTAAAGACTTCCCACAACGTTTTTAAGCTTTTCCGCCGTGAGCGCGCCTATCTTTACGCCGAAGTTTTCCAGCATTAAATCCATTATATGCACGTCGATATTACCGCCGCCAAGGTTTGCCGTAAAGCCCGAAATTATGCCGTCGAGCGAGAATACGGAAATGTCGGTTTTGCCGTAGCCTATATCCACGCAGAACACGGGCGAAGTTTTCGAAAGCGAAACGTTGTGCCCCAGCACCGCGGCAAATGGCGTGCGCGTAAAGTACACCCTGCCTATGCCGCACTCCGCGGCTATTTGCAGATATTTTTTGCGCAGTTTTTTGGAGGCGCTGCACGGCACCACAAACATTATCTCCGTCTGCTTAGCCTTGCGCGGTGTAATTTCTATCTTTTCCAAAAAGTGCTTTAAAAGCGCCGTCAACAGCGCGGGCTGAACGATATCGCCCTCGCAAACGGGGTTTACTATGCGGGTGTTCTGCGCCGCTTTACCCGAAAGCGCGCGGGCGGTATCGCCGTAGGCTTTTATGTTTACCTTGCCCGAAACGTCGCTTTGCAACGCCACGCAGGTGGCTTCCGAAAGCACCACCCCGCAACCCAAAATGCATATTTTAGTTATCCAGGACCCTACGTCCACTACAAGTCTGTTCATCTTCGAGTACTTCTTTTATCATTCTTCCTACAAGCTCTACGGGCAATCCTACTACGTTAGTATAACTGCCCTCGTAGCTTTCGACTATGCCGCCGTCCTGTATGCCGTAACTGCCCGCCTTATCCATAGGCGAACCGCCGCGCACGTAATTTTCTATAAACTTATCGCTTAAAAGGTTGAATTTTACCTGCGTGCGGCAGTATTCGGTTATTTTTTTATTGTGCGAGCGCACGCACACGCCCGTAAGAACGCTGTGGGTATTGCCCGAAAGCATTTCAAGCGTTTGTTTTGCTTGCTCCGCGCTTTTCGGCTTGCCTAAAATTTTTCCGCCGTAAACCACCACGGTATCGCAACCTATTACAACGCTTTCGGGATATTTTTCAAACACTTCGGCGCACTTGTTTTCGGCAAGCGCGCAAACCAGCTTTTCGGGCGGCAAAGCTTTATCCGCCCTTTCTTCGCCGACGGCGGGTATAACCTCGAAGTCGGATAAAATTTCTAAAAGCAATTGCCTGCGCCGCGGCGACGCGCTTGCAAGTATAAATTTAATGTTTTCCGCCATAAATTTTTTAAATGGTAAATGCCGCGTTTTACGTGCGGCATTTCGTTTTTACAGTATTTCCAGATTTTTGCGGAAGGACTTTTTAAATTCCGCGCTCGCCGCAAGTGCGTCGCGTATCTCCAATGTAGCGTCCCCTTCGACTTCCGTCTTCATTATTACCGAGTCGCCCAAAATGTCGCAGTTGATTCCCTTTACAACGCCTGCGTTGCTCCTGTCCAAGCTTTCGGCTATTCTTAACATTACGCCCAAACGCTTTACTATTTCAACGTCGTCTTCCTGCAAAATGTCGCGGTACAAATTCCAATTGTAGGCGTTAATATCCTCTTTTTTATGACAGCAGGCGGTAAACGCCGCAAGCACGATTTCCCTGTGCGTAACGCCGTAAAGCGTGGAATTTAAAATCATATAGCAACTGTGCCGCTGGTGATTGTAGTACTTTATTCGCATACCGCAATCGTGAAGCATAGCCGCAACCTTTAACACTTTTAAGTACTGCCTGGGGAATTTATGAAGCACGCGCAGTTGCTTGAACAACTGAACGCTTAAATTTACAACGTGTTCTACGTGCTTTTCGTCGCACCCGTAATACTTTACAAGCGTTGTAAGCGAGTAGTTCATAACGTCCAGAATGGGTTTGTCTATCGTGGAGGGCAACGCCTGATTGAACATTATTCCCTCGCGCAAGCCCGAACCCGAGAACGTAAAGTTTGTAAAGCCCAGCCTTGTAATAAACGTCTTTATTATTGCAAGGGCGGCGGGAAGAATGTCCGCGCGCTGAGCCGAAAGCCCCTTTATCTTCTTTTTCTTGTCGAGGTCCAAAACCTTTATCATATCGTAAACGGGATAAAAGTCCTCGGCTTCGAGGTTGAAATTGTGCACCACGTCCAAAGGATATTTGTGCACCATCTTGTTTATTTTGAAGAGATTTCTGAACGAGCCGCCCACGCCTATCATTTGCGCGTCGGGGTCTATTTCCGCCAGCCAATCTATTTCGTTGAGCTTTTCAAGGAAGAACTCCTCTATCTTAGCCGACTGCTCCTCGGGCTTTAAGCCCTCGCCCGAAAACATATCCGTAAGCGTTACCGCGCCGAAGGGCACGGTTGCAAATCTTAACATATTTCTGCGGTTGTAATAGATAATTTTCGTAGAGCCGCCGCCTATTTCCAAGATTACGCCCTTGGGAATATCCATCGTGTTGATAACGCCGCGGTATACGAGCGTAGCTTCCTCTTCGGCGGTAAGCACGCGCAGTTTCACCCCGCAACTCGTTTGAATTTCGTCTAAAAACGAACGCTGGTTTTTAGCCCTGCGCACCGCCTCCGTAGCAACGCCTATTATGCGGTTTACGCCGCTTGCGTCGCAAAGCCTTTTAAACATTTTCAGCGTTTTGATTGTTTCGGCAACGCGCTGGGGCTTTAAAAAGCCGTCCCGTTCCATATCCTGTCCGAGGCGCACGCTCTCTTTAAGTTCGTCCACAACCATAAAAAACCCATCCTCGAACAGGTTTACTATTACAAGTCTTGCCGAATTAGACCCAAGGTCTATGATACCAATTTTTTCCAAAATATAACGCTCCTTTCAAGGTTTGTATTCAAACCCGAATAAAGTAAAATCAGCTTGCGTTGGGCGGAAAAAATCGCGCCCGTGCGCGAAAAACAATATTCTTTCCACTATGCGCAATTATAGCACTTGGCGCAGATTTTGTATATACATATAATAAAAGATTGTGCAAATTGCACAAAAAATAGATTGGAACGGGTTCAAATTGACGCGCTTTAAACGGCTACATATCGGCTATGCGTTTAAACGTTTTTGGGCACACGAAGTCGGGCGCGATTTCCTTTAATGGAACGAGTACGAACGGGCGGTTTAAATAGTCGGGGTGGGGAACGCACAGCCCTTCTTCGGCTATTGCTTTATCACCGAAAAATACGATATCTATATCCAGCGTTCTGTCCCCCCAGCGAACGGTGCGAACGCGCCCAAAACTCTTTTCTATTTTGTGAATTTCTTCAAGCAACCGCCGCGGGGAAATAAGACACTCGGCAACCGCCGCGCAGTTTAAAAACATATTTTTAGCCGCGCCGCCGTACGGCTCCGTTTCGATATACTTGGAAACCTTTAATATTTTTACGCCGTCCACCCCGTCGAGAGCGGAGAGCGCGCCGTCCAACGTTTGCTTTCTGTCGCCCGCGCTCGAACCGAGAGAAAGCAACGCCTTGTTTCTCTCCGCCGCGGCTGTAACAGAAACGTCTTTAAACGGCAGACCTATCGGAGCCTCGGGCTTATGCACCGTTACTTCCGCTCTGTTTGCAATAGGAAATTTTTCAAGCAACAGCCGCGCCGAACGGCAAGCCAGCGTTTCTATAAGATTGAAACAGTTCACTTTACAAAAGTCGGTTAATGCTTGGCACGCTTCCGCATAGTTTACCGTAAGGTTCAAATCGTCGTTTAAAGCGGCGGCGGAAAAATCGCAATCTATCGTCGCGTCGAAAACAAACGGCTGTGCGTTTACCTTCTCCTCCGCCAGAACGCCGTGGCGGGCTGTTACTTCAAGCCCCGTAATTTTAACCTTTTGCATACTCTTCCTCGATAACCCTTACGTTTTCGGCAACGTCGTGCACCCGCACGAACAGCACTCCTTTTTTCACGGCGAGGCGCGTGCTTTCCAGCGTGGCGGCAAGCCTGTCCTCGGCTACGCCCCCGAACATAGATTTGCGGCTTGTGCCGAGCAACAAGGGATAGCCGACTTCCGAAAGCTTTTCGTAGCCGTTGAGAAGTTGCCAATTCTGCTCCCTGTCCTTGGCGAAACCTATGCCGCCGTCCACGCAAATTTTATCGGCGGCTATTCCCGCCTTTAAAGCTATATCCACCGAATTTTTCAAAAAGCCGTTTATTTGCGGAAATATATCGCCCGTAAGCTTTTCCGCCGCATTGTGCATAATGCAGACGGAAGCGCCCGCTTCTGCAATCACGTCCGCCATATCGCCGTCGTACGTAAGCCCCCACACGTCGTTGACCATATCCGCGCCCAGCGACAAAGCCGCCCTTGCGCACTTGGAATAGTACGTATCCACCGAAACGGGAACGTCGAAACGGCTCTTAATTGCTTTTAGCGGTTGTTCCAGCCGCCTTATTTCTTCCTCGGCGGAAACTTCAACGTACCCCGGACGGGTAGACTGCGCTCCGAGGTCGATTATAGCCGCGCCCTCTTTTAAAGCGCGCTCCACTCTGAAAAGAACGTCGTCCCCGCTCGCCCTGCTCTCCTTCCAGAAGCTGTCGGGAGTGAGGTTGACGATAGCCATAACGTAAGTACGGTTTTTAAAGGCTTGACCGCCTACTATCATTTGTTCAACGCACATATTTCGGTAATTTTATCCTTCGGGAAATCTCCCATAACTTTATAGGTAACCGTTTTACTGCCGCTCTTTTTTACGCCGCGGCAGGTCATACAAGCGCTTCAAGCAAATCTTTAACCGCTTTCATTGCCTTTTCTCTATCCACTCTCTCGCCTCCTTTAACGCGGTGAACGAACCGCACACAACCACCGTTTTTCCCGCCGCCTTTGAGAGCGCGGCTTCTACCGTTTCCGCCGTGGTTATAACTTCAATTTTGCCTTTAAACGCACCATATATGCGCTCCAATTCCATTGCCCTGTAACTTTTTGGCGAAAACAGCACGACTGACCGAAAGTGCGGAGCGAGCGCTTCCGCCGCGCCGCAAACGTCCTTATCCGAAAGACAGCCGAACACAAGCGCCGCGGGTTTTGGGCAGAACGCCAAAAGCTCGGTGAGCGGCTTAAACGCCGCGGGATTGTGCGCGCCGTCCAGAATATAGGTAACCCCGCCCTTAATTACCGTTTGGCACCTGCCTTCAACAACCGTTTGAGCAATTCCCCGCCGAATATCCCCAGCCGAAAGTCCCAACACGCGGCAAACCTCTATTGCAACAGCGGCGTTAAAGCATTGCGCCGAGCCGTGCATTTTTACGGAATACGTTTCGCCCTTGTATTTAAACGTTTGCCCCTCCGCGGAGCTCTTTATAACTTCCAGCCCCTCGCCCGCGAATATAGCGCCGAGCCGTTTAAAAAAGGCTTTGCCCTCTTCCGTCTGCATTGCGCTAACCACCGCGGGGCAGTTTTTTATAATGCCGCTCTTCGCACTGCAAATTTCCGTAATTGTTCCGCCCAATTCCGCCGTATGTTCAATCGATACGGAAGTTATTGCCGCCGCAACTTTGTTTGCAACCGCGTTGGTGGCGTCGTCCCTGCCGCCGAGCCCGCACTCGATTACGGCGTACTCGCACCCCTCTTTGCGGAACGCTTCAAGCGCCGCCGCCGTTTCTATTTCGAACGCAGAGGGTTTATCTTCCATTGCTTCCGCCGCCGCGCTCGCCATTGAAATATACTTTTCTGTTACCCGCCTTTCGAGCGGCACGCAATTGACGCAAAACTGTTCCTCGTAAGAAAAAACCTGCGGGGAAGTAAACGTACCTACCGCTTTGCCAGCGGCTTTGAGCGCGTTTGAAATAAACGCCGAGCAACTGCCCTTGCCGTTGGTGCCCGCAACGTGAATTATTTTAAGACCTTTATCTGGCGAGCCGAGCGCGTCGAGCAGGGCGCGGGTGCGTTCCGTTCCGAACTTACTGCCGAGCTTAGCCGCCTCGTTTATACCGCCTATTATATCCCCATATGACAAAAGGACACCTCCCGAGGCGCCCTTTAATTTTTAACGTATAAGGACGCGTCCGACTACCGCAGGCAATACGCCGTTTCGTGCGAGGGCTGTCCAACCCGCGCCACTGCAACAAGCCCGAGGGCTTGCAACGCAATCGGATTGCAAGCATTATAACACGGTTAGAACAAAATGCAAAGCGTTTAAAGCCGTATACTTTAATTATAATTGCCAAAACTACGGTTATGGCGCTTATATTTATCAGAACGGCGATTATATTTTTTACTCTGCTTCTTATTATGCGACTTATGGGCAAGAGCCAGATAGGCGAAATGCAACCCTTCGAGCTTGTTATAACTCTACTAATCGCAGAGCTTGCCTGCATACCTATGGCGGACAGTTCCGTACCGTTGCTGTACGGAATTATTTCCATTGTAGCAATCTTTATTCTGCACCAAATCGTATGGTTGCTCGATTTATGGTTTAAACCTATGAAGACGGTAGTTTGCGGCAAGCCCTCGCTCGTCATTACCAAGGACGGCGTGGACAGCTACCAACTGCGCAAAAACAACCTTGACGTTGCCGACCTTATAGAGAGTATGCGCGGCGCGGGATATTTCAATCTCGACGACGTTTACTACGGACTTTACGAAAGCAACGGTAAATTTTCGGCTCTCGCCAAGGAAGAGCCCACCCCCACCCTGCCCGTACTGCTTGTGGACAACGGCAAGGCGGACGAAAAGAACGCTAAAATCGCAGGCGTTACCGTGCAGTCGGTTAAGGACTTTGCCGAAAAGCAGGGCGTTAAACTCAAAAACGTGTTGGTTATGACGGTTGACGGCAACGGAAGAGTTTACTTTCAACCCAAGGGCAAGCCATATAAAATTTTGAATATGCAGGTGAGCGGGCAATGGTAAAATCGATTATCTACACGCTAATTGCAATCGCGCTGTGCCTTGGAATTTTTTTCGGCACGGATTACTATATAAAGAGCCAGCTTACGGAATTCCACACCGCGCTGGAAACGCTTTACGACAAAATCGAGGACGAAAACGCCACGCGCGAGGACGCTTACGCCGTGCGGGAGATGTGGGCGGAAAAGAAGAGCCGACTGCACATAATTATTCCGCACAACGACATCTCTTACGTGGACTATTGGCTTAGCGAGGCGTGCGGGCTGATTTACGAAAAGCAGTACCCCCTTGCCCTCGGCAAAATAGAGGTGCTTTTGGAAATAACAAAAAACCTGCCCGACGCGTATTCCGTTAAATTGGAAAACATTTTTTAAACGGTAAATTTTGTTGACAGAAGGGCGCGCCTTTGCTATAATTCGGTTATAAATTGGCGTTGACCGAGACAGACGGGCTTTACGCAAGCGTTTACAGAGAGGGTTACCCGAAAACGGCTGAAAGGTTTCCCATCCGCTTTAAGCACGGTATTCACTCGTTAGCCGCGCGCGTGAAATTTTTTAAAGAGTAATTTGCGACGTTTTCCCTTGCGTAAACAGGGCTAATAAGGCGGAAGTTTTCTGCGGAATCAGGTGGTACCGAGTAAAAGATATTTACTCCCTGTGTTTTACACGGGGAGTTTTTTATTTACAAAAAAACGGCAAGGCAAAACTGATTTTGCCGCAAGAGGTAATATATGCAGGACAAAATAGAACTTTTGAAAAAAAAGATTGCAGACGCGATTAAGGACGTGCATTCTTCCGACAGCTTATTTCAGATTAAGATGAAATATCTTGGAAAGAGCGGCGAAGTTTCCGAACTTATGAAGGGAATGCGCGACGTACCCAAGGACAAGCGCCCCGAAGTGGGTATGATAATCAACGCGCTTAAAACCTGGGCGGAAGAGCAGTTCGGCAAGCTCGACAAGAGCATTAAGGCGAGAGAGCTTAAAAAGCAGTACGCCGCCGAAGCGATTGACGTAACGCTTCCCGGCAACACGGGCAGAAAGGGCGCGTACCACCCCAACACCCTCGTTCGGCGCGAACTCATATCCATATTTTCGGGTATGGGCTTTACCGTTTACGAAGGTCCCGAAATAGAGAGCGATTACTACAACTTTACCGCCCTCAACACTCCCGCCGACCACCCCGCAAGGGATATGCAGGATACGTTTTATATTACCGACGACCTGCTTTTGCGCACACAGACGAGCGCGGGTCAAATAAGAGTAATGGAAAAGAGCGCGCCGCCAATAAAAATACTTTCGCCCGGAAAGGTTTACCGCAGCGACGACGACGCCACCCACTCGCCTATGTTCTCGCAGATGGAAGGGCTTGTTGTGGACAAGGGCATAACGCTGTGCGATTTAAAGGGTATGCTCGACGAGTTTGCTCGCAAAATTTTCGGCGAAGCCGTCAAAACGCGGTTGCGCCCCTCCTACTTCCCCTTTACCGAACCTTCCGTTGAAGTGGACGTAAGTTGCTTCGAGTGCGGCGGCAAGGGTTGCAGGCTGTGCAAGGGCACGGGCTGGATAGAAGTATTGGGCGCGGGTATGGTAAACAGGCGCGTGCTTGAAGGTTGCGGCGTAGACCCCGAAGAGTATTCGGGCTTTGCCTTCGGTATGGGCATAGAGCGCATTGCAATGCTGAAATACGGAATTAACAATATGAAACTGCTGTTCGAGGGCGACGTTCGTTTCCTTAAACAGTTCAAGGCATAAGCGGCGAGGTGAATAGATTATGAAACTTCCTTTAAGTTGGTTGAAAGATTACGTTGACGTGGACGTTACCGCGGAAGAATTACAGAAAAAGCTGTTCGGTTGCGGCTTCGAAGTTGAGGAGCTTATAGAAATAGGCAAAGAAATTAACGGCGTAGTCGTAGGCGAAGTTACAGAGTGCGAACCCGTGGAGGGCACTCACTTGCACGTGTGCAAAGTAGATTGCGGCGCGCACGGAGTTAAACAGATTTGTTGCGGTGCGGACAACGTTGTAAAGGGCATTAAGGCGCCCGTAGCGTTGGTAGGCGCAACCGTATACGCCACTGCGAAAGACCACGTTACGATAGAGGGCGTAATGACAATCAAAAAGGGCAAACTGCGCGGCATAGAGTCGGAAGGTATGCTATGTTCGGGCGTGGAAATAGGCGTAAACGGCGATATGTTCGACGGCGGCGATTACTGCGGTTTGCTTCTGCTCCCCTCCTCCTTTGAAAACGGCGCGGACGTAAAACCTCTGCTCGGACTTGACGACTGCATATTCGATATAAGCGTAACGGCTAACCGCCCCGATTGCCAGAGCGTTTTGGGTATGGCGAGGGAAGTAGCCGCCGTATTGGGCAAAAAACTTAAAGAGCCCGATTGCTCCTACACTGCCAAAGCTAAGGGCGAAAAGGTAAGCGTAAAGGTAATTGCCCCCGACATATGCCCCAGATACATCGCTCATTACGTTAAGGACGTGCGCCCCGCAACTTCCCCCCTGTGGCTGAGAAAGCGGCTTGCGCTGTGCGGACTGAGGTCTATCAATAATTTAGTGGATATATCCAACTTCGTGCTTTTGGAAATGGGTCAGCCTATGCACGCGTTCGACTGCGCCCGACTCGACGGCAGAGAAATAGTAGTACGCAGAGCCGCGGATGGCGAGGAAATAGTAACGCTTGACGGCAAAAAATTTAAGCTTAACGGCGAGAACCTCGTAATATGCGACGGCGCCAAGCCCTGCGCGCTGGCGGGAATTATGGGCGGCGAAAACAGCGAAATTACCAACGGCACAAAGGAGCTTTTGTTTGAAAGCGCAAAGTTTGCGCGCGACAGCATAAGAAAAACTTCGCGCGCGCTTGGGCAACACTCCGACAGCTCGGCTCTGTTTGAAAAGGGCGTGTGCGAATACACCACCGAGCGCGCTATGGCAAGGGCGTTGCACCTTATAGAGCAGTTGGACTGCGGTACCGTAACCGACGTGCACGTAGACGTTAAAACAGAATTTTCACGCGACGGCGCGAAGGAAATGACGGTGAGCCTCAATAAAATAAACGCGCTGTTGGGAATAGAAATACCCAAGCAAAAGGCGGTTGAAATTTTGCAGTCGCTGGGTTTCGGCGTTAATGTTTGTAGCGATACTATGCAATTGGACGTGCCCGCCTACCGCGAGGATATAGACGGCTCCGCAGACATTGCGGAAGAAATAATACGCGAGTACGGTTACGAACACGTAAAGAGTACGTTTATGCCCACCGCGCTAATCACCAACGGCGGATATAGCGAAGAACAGAAATTCGAAAACCGCCTGAAAGACAATCTGGTTGCGCTTGGGTTATACGAAATTTCCACGTACTCCTTCTACTCCGAAAAAGATTTGGATATGCTCCATTTCCCCGAGGACGCGCCCGAAAGGAAATTTATCAAGATTAAAAACCCCATAGGCGAAGACCTGTCGGTTATGCGCACCACCCTCGCCCCCTCTATGGTAAACACGATAGTGCGCAACCTGCGACGCGGCAATACGGACGGCAAATTTTTCGAACTTGCCAAAATTTATATACCCGACGAGCTTCCCCTTAAAAGACAGCCGCAGGAAAAGGAAATACTGTGCATAGGCACGTTCGGCGGCGGCACGTTCTTCGACGTAAAGGGAATAATAGAAGATATAGCCGACAGCATAAACGCCAAATTTGAGTACGCCCCCGCGCAGAAACCTTTTCTACACCCAGGCGTTTGCGCTCAGATAACCTGCAACGGTAAAGAGCTGGGTTACGTCGGCAGGCTCGACCCCGCAATCTGCGAGGAGCTTGCAATGGAAAGAAAGGCGTTTATTGCCGAACTCGATTATCAGGCGCTGAGAAAGTGCGCCAACGCGTTTAAATACAAACCCGTTTCCAAGCACCCCGAAGCTGTGCGCGACCTTGCGCTCGTTGCCGACGTTTCCGTAACCTGCGCGCAGATTGAAAAGGAAATTTATTCGGCGTGCAAGTACGTTTCCCAAGTTAAGCTGTTTGACGTGTATATCGGCAGACAGGTTGTCGAAGGCAAAAAGAGTATGGCGTTTACCGTTACTTTTACGCCCAACGAAGAAGCGTTTACGCCCGAACGCGTAGACGGCTTTGTAAAAAAGATTTTAAACAACTTAAAGCGCAATCTTAACGTAGAACTAAGATAACTGAAATCCCCTGCGGCAAATTTGCCGCAGGGGATTGAATTATTGTTGATTAAGTGATAAAATATAATAAAGGGGAAAGATATGAATAAAAAATATGCTAATAAAATAATTTCCGTGTTGTTGGGAGTTGCTCTTATTGCGCTTATAATTTCATTTATAATGTTACTGTTTGACGCAATATTTACAGAAGATATTTTCCTGTTTGACAATGACGGTCAAATAATTATTGAAGAATTAAAAGAAACAATTAAAATGGTAAAGTGGCTTTCATTTTCCTTATGTTTTATTTTAATACCAGCCCTAATCTGTTTTGTCTTTGCCTATTTCGGAAACGGTAAAATTTTTAACTTAATTTCGGCAATACTATGTTTTTTCATAGTTGCAACGGGAATTGCGTTTGCTTTTGTAATAAGAAAAAAAGCAATATTATCCGACAACATTGCAATATATACCGCCGTTACTACCGCCATTGAAAATTTTATAGAAATCTCTGCTTTTGCATTCATTATCGGCGCATTCTTTATATATAACAGCGTAGTTTCATTTATCGGACGCGAAAAGAAAACAAAAAATCATACGGTGGAACAAAAAAATGAGAACGATTAAAAAATCTTTATTTTCCGTCATATGCCTGCTATGCCTTTTTACCGCATTTGCGCTATGCGGATGTTCCAACAAAGCGGGATATTATGTCAAAGACAGTCTAACTTATAAATTAAGTTCTAATATGTTACACTCTTGTATTTTTGACGGTGAATTTAAAGTTTATTTTTATAAACCGGGCGAATACAACGTTAAATTCCAAATAAAAGCCGAAAGCGATTACGGCACGCACACTGAGGACTACGACTTGAAATATAACGTTGTAAAAAAAGGCAACCAAACAATTGCTATTACATTCTTTTTTGAATCTAACCCTCGCGCCGAACATAAAGTACATATTGAAAATTTTAAAATAACTTTGCTAAATGACAATGAAGAAAACAATGACAATAAAAACGAAGAAAGCGAATACAAAAATTATGCAATCGGTTTTGGCGTTACCGCAGGCGTAATACTTTTAGGACTTATAACCGTATTTATATTAGACGCTACGGGTATAATTAAAAAAGAGAAAACTGAATTGTAAAAAACCTGCGCGAAAAAATTTCGCGCAGGTTTTTTATGTGAATTTTTATTAAAGCTCATCGTTTAAATCTTACTTCTTCGGCACTAAACTTCCGCCGCCGCCCGCAAGAGTTGCCTGCAAATAAGTATCCGGTATTTTGCCCGCAATAACGCTTTCGCATATGAGCACTTCTATCGTAGACGCCCAATTGGAAGTTTTGTCGGGCAAAATTATTGATATGTCCGAAACGATTTCAAGGTAAAGCGAGTGCTTAGTCTGGTTTATGCCCGCGTCGGTAAATTTGGAAACAAAGCGGCACTCCACGTTGGAAATGGGGATAATTTTTATATTTATCTTCTGCCCGAAACCTGCAAGCGCCTCTATCCCCGTAAGTGCGCCCAAGGGCACCTGTATCCCCTCCGCGCTCATTCTCGTCAAATTTTCCTGCGAGAGATACGCCGTATCCCTCGCAATTTTGTTTATCTTTAAACTGTCGGTTGTAATCGTGGAAACGTCGCCCGCGTCGTCGTAAGTAATTTTTATAAGGTCTTCGTACCTGACGTTGTCGTTGAGGGTATAATAAATGGCGTCGTTTACTGCAACCGTCGTAACCGAGCGGATAGTAGCCTCGCTGATTGAAATGAGTATTTTGGTTACGTTGCGCTGAAAAAACAGAAGCAGACCTATCGTCATTACGGAAAGTATGGCTATTATTATTTTCAACCGTTTATGCTTGCGCCGCTTTTTCATACCGTTAATAATGTATGTGGCAATACTTGCCCAATATGTAATAGCTTAAATAAATATTTGCAATTTGCAAGGTTTTTTGATATAATTTTAATATGACCGTATTTATTATAGCAATGGAAAGCGAAGCGCATCCCTTTATTGACGCGCTTGCCGATACTCAAATAAAAAAAGTCCACGGGCGCACCGTAATTTCGGGTAAGCTTAACGGTAAGCCCGCCGCGGCTGTTGTTTGCGGCGTGGGCAAGGTAAACGCGGCGGCGGGCGCGCAATACGCAATAGACTGCCTCGGCGCGGACAAAATTGTAAATATAGGCGTTGCGGGAGGACTCAACGCAGGCACGCAGATTGGCAAAATTTATTCGATAAGCCAGGTTGTACAGTACGACTTTGACCTTTCCGTAATAAACGGAACGCCGATTGGCACGCTTAACGAATACGCTGAGCCGTATATTTCCGTCGACTGCACCCCCCGCTATCCCGCAAAGAAACTCGGCACTGGCGACAGGTTCGACGACAGCGAGCGCGACTATCTGCTTCTCAGCGACGCATTGAAAGCCGACGTACGCGATATGGAATTCGGCGCGATAGCGCACGTATGCAAACACGCGGGCGTGCAGTGCTATTCGTTTAAAGCCATTTCCGACGTGGCGGGCGAGGGAAGCACGACTAAGCAGTTTGCCATAAACCTTGCAATGTGCGCAAAGGCGTTGAGCGAAGAGTTTGAAAACATTTTCGAGGCGGTAAATGGATAAGATACCTTCTTTTACAAAAAATCACGACGTGTTGCCTACCGGCTTGCACGAAGGAGTTGTTGCCCACGGAGTTACCACCTGGGACTTACGCTTTAAAAAGCCCAACGGCGGCGATTTTATTTCGCCCAAGTCTTTACATACGGTAGAGCATCTTTTAGCGACGACTCTTCGCAATTCGGCGCAAAGGGAAAACGTAATTTACTTCGGACCTATGGGCTGCCGAACGGGGTTTTACCTGCTTACGGTAAACCTTACGTATAACGAAGTTTTAGCTCTGTTAAAGGAAAGTTGCGCCGCCGCGCTTGCCCTTGAAGAGATACCCGGCAACAGGCGCGAGGAGTGCGGCAACTACCTTGAACACGATTTACAGAGCGCGAAAAAGGATATTGCGGAGTATGTAAATATTTTGGAAAAACTTTAAAAAGCGGATAAATTTAAGCGAGGTTACTTATGATTAAATTAGGAGGAGGCTGGGACGAAGAACTCGCCCACCTGTTTGCGGACGAAAGATATTTAAAAATACGCGAGTTCCTAAAAAAGGAATATTCCACGCATATCGTTTACCCCGATATGTACGACCTTTTCAACTGCTTCCGCTTTACGCCCATAGCAAACGTTAAAGCCGTAATTCTCGGTCAGGACCCGTACCACGAACCCGGACAGGCGCACGGGCTTTGCTTTTCGGTAAAGCGCGGCATACCCCTTCCCCCTTCCCTTAAAAATATATATAAAGAATTAGAGAGCGATTTGGGCATTGTGGAACCCGACTGCGGCGATTTGACCAAATGGGCTGAGCAGGGAGTTTTGCTTTTGAACACAACGCTTACCGTGCGCGAGCATATGGCTAACAGCCACTCCAAATGCGGTTGGGCTTGGTTTACCGACAGCGTTATAAAACTCATTTCGGACAGATGCGAAAACGTTGTGTTTATACTGTGGGGCGGCAACGCGAGAAGCAAGGCGCCGCTAATCGACCAAAGGCGGCACTTGATTTTACAGTGCGCGCACCCCTCGCCCCTATCCGCATACAACGGATTTTTCGGGTGCAGATTCTTTTCAAAGACAAATTATTATTTAGCCGCGCACGATAAAACGCCCATAGACTGGGATTTGAATTGAAGTTTGCGCAGGCAACTCAGGAGATTATATTATGAAATACGTTGTCGTTTTGGGCGACGGAATGGCGGATTGGAAAATTAAGGACCTTGGAAACAAAACCTGCCTCGAAGCCGCCGACACGCCCAACTTGAATAAACTTGCCCCCCGCGCGGAAGCGGGACTGTGCAAGACCGTTCCCGACGGAATGAAACCGGGTAGCGACGTTGCAAATATGTCCGTGCTCGGCTTTGACCCGCACAGATATTACACGGGGCGTTCGCCGCTCGAAGCCGTTTCTATGGGCATTGAACTTTCCGATACCGACGTAACGCTGAGGTGCAACCTTGTAACCCTTTCCGAAGAGAAAAATTACGAAGAGCGGGTTATGCTCGATTATTCCGCGGGCGAAATTTCCACAGAGGAAGCGGCGGAGTTAATAGCATTTTTAAAAAAGCGCTTGGATAACGACGTGTTTACGCTGTACGCGGGCATATCTTACCGCCACTGCCTCGTGGTTAAAAACGGAGTTACGGGGCACGCTTTAACGCCCCCGCACGACATTTCCGACAAACCTGTTAAAGAGCATTTGCCAAAGGGCGAACTCGGCGCAAAATATCTTGAAATTATGAAGGAGAGCGCCGAACTTTTAAAGGACCACCCCGTAAACTTAAAGCGCATAGCCTGCGGCAAGAAGCCCGCCAACTCCGTTTGGCTGTGGGGCGAGGGAACTAAACCCGCGCTGAGTCCTTTTGAAAAGGAAAGAAAGTTAAAAGGCGGCATTATTTCCGCAGTAGACCTTGTTAAGGGAATAGGTATGCTTGCCGATATGCAAATTATAGACGTTGCGGGCGCGACGGGCAACTACGACACCGATTTTACGGGGAAAGCCAACGCCGCCGCAGACGCCCTTTTAGGCGGGCTGGACTTTGTGTATATCCATATGGAAGCGCCCGACGAGTGCGGACACCACGGCGATGTTAAGCATAAAATTTATTCGATAGAGCAAATTGACAAAAAAGTAATACCAACGCTCATAAATAGGTTTAAGGAAGCGGGCGAGGACTTTGCTATGCTTGTAACGCCCGACCACCCCACTCCCTGCGCGTGCAAAACGCACGTTTCCGAGCCTGTGCCCTATCTTTTATACACCAACGTAAAAGACCTTGGCAACGGCGCGGCGCGCTACACCGAGGAAGAGGCGGCAAAGACGGGCGCGTACGTTGCGGACGGATATAAACTTATAGAAAAGCTTTTGCAAATAAAGCGTTGAAACACTTTAATTAAAGCATATATGCGGGGCAATTGCATTGCCCCGCATATAATTTTACCTTTAAATTTATTTATCAGCCCTTGGATTGAAGCGTCTTTTTTTCCTTTTTGAAAGTGTCGCACATCTGGTCTATAAGCTGTTTGGGCGCGGGCTGCGGCGTGTAGTATCCGCGCGTGGACATCTGATTGAAAAGGCTGTACTGATTTTCCGCAACCGAGTTGAGGTGCGCGGAAAAACCTTTTCTTATGCTCTTGGAGCCGCCCTCGAAAAGCGCCGTTGTATAAAACGACATAAGCTGTTTTTCGCTTTCGAGCATATCCAAAATTGCGTCTTTTTCGTTTAACTGAGTGTTGCTTTTAGTCAATTTCATTTTTTAACCCCCTATAATTGCGAGAAGCTCGTTATATCTTCTCTGATGTTCGTCGGCAATGCGCGCCATACAGTCGGCAAGGTCCACGTCGGTAAGCGACTTGGAATAAGCCCTCGCCTTTTTGCAAATCAGCCCCTCGAACGTGAGGGCGTCGGAAATCATTGTAAGTTCTTTCGATGTCAGTTGAGTCATAAATAAAAACCTCCGCTCTTGTTATTGCCAACGCGCGGAGGTTTATTCCGTTTATAAGTTAAAAATTATTTGTTGCCGAAAAGTCCGCCGAAGATATCTTCGCCCGCCGCGCCGTGCGCCTTTATTGCCTGATAGTAGGGGTCGGAAGAAAAATCGCGCTCCTTTTCGTAACTGCCGCCAAGACTTTCTATTGCGTATTTAAGCTCCTGATATTCTATAAAACTTATCCCCTCTTCGTCAATCTTGTCCAAGAGATAACATAGCGCGCGCTCGTCGCCGTACGCGGCGAGATAGCTTGCGTGCATAGGCACGTTTTCGCCGTCGGAACGGAATTCCTTTATAAGTATTTCATAAATTCGCTCGTCCTTTAAAACGCAGCGGGAGAGTATTTCCAACATATACTCCTTTTCCACGCCCTTGCCGTAATTTTCAAGCGCAAGCTCCTTTACTTCGTCGGCAAATTCCTTTGCAAAGTCCACGCAGGTGTTCTTTATATCCTCGCTCTCGTCCGAACAGATAAGGCGCATATATTCGGGAAGCGCCAGCCTGCACGCGCCCAAAAGGTTCAACGCGTACGCCTTTTCGTCCTCCGTGCCGTCGAGCAAGGGAATGAGCTTTTCGCTCAGATTTCTGCTCTCTATGGCGTTGCACAAAAATTCGCTTACCGCAACGCCTTGCTTCAAGTGCGCGCGCAGTTGCGCCACTATCTGCCCGTCGTCCATCTGCGCATAGTACTGGTTGGGAGACACGCCGAGCGACTTTATAACCGTGTCGCCGAAGCGGGCGTACATTTTGGGAATGATATCCTCCCACTCCTTTTCCCTGTGCTTGTCCGCATTCTTTTTTACGTACTCGGAAAGTTTCTGGTCGAACATTCCGTCAAAATCGTATAATTTCATATGTCAATTCCCCAAAATTGCGTTTACTTTGCGCTCGTCCGCGCCGAAGAAAGAACACATTTGCTCGTCGCTTAAACCGCTTTCCTTCACCTCGGAAAATTTGAGTATAGCCGCGGCAAGCGCGGGCACCGAACGGCAGGAATCCAACCGCCCCTCCTCTAAAAGCTTTGCGTACAGCTTTTCCGTCGCCACCGAAAGCATAAAAGGATATTCTGGTTCGAGCATTGCAAAGCGAGAAAACACCAGACCGTAAGCGCGTAAAAACGTCTTTTTCCTGCTTCTGCCAACGTTTATGGGCACAAGCGTTACCTTTTTGTAGAGGTTGCACACAACCACGCCGTATTCCCCTTCCGAGTTGCGCTCCACAAGTTCGCTTAAAATTTCCAGCTTTATGCCGTCCTGTAAAAACGCGTCGAGCAAGATATCGCGCACGGTATCGTCCATTCCGCATTTCAGCGCGCACATTGCGCCAAGAAGTTTAAGCTCGTACGTAGAATTGCCGTCGCCCTCGTCAAAGCACCAATGAATGGCGCTCGATACGTCGGCTTCCTTGCACAGCTTTTTTGCGTCGCTTTCGCTAAGGCGGTTGAGCGCCGACAAAAACGTTACGTTCGTTTCGCACTCGTCCTTGGGCAGGCGGTAAAAATATTGGAGCGTTCTCCGTTCGGAAGCTTCCTTTTTTATTTCTTCAAGCGCGATATAGTGCCAATAATCTGCAATTACCGCGTTGGGGTATACGGTTAAAAGAGTATCGAAAGTTTCTATACACTGGCTCGTCTTGCCGCAGTTGTACGCGGAAACCGCCTTAAAAAACAGTAGGGAACAGTCGTAAACGAAACGCTCGTCGAGGCGGCAGAAAATATTGTACGCTTCCTCGTGCATACCGTTTTCACAGCAGACCGTGGCAATTTTGTACAGCTCTTCGTCCTCCGCGGGATTTATCTTCAAAAGGCGCAGGGCAAGCTCTTTCGCCTCCTCGCTCTTGTTCTGCTGGCTCTTTACGGCGGCAAGCGTGGTAAGCGCCTGAATATTTTCGGGCTGGCGCCTTAAAATGGCTTTGCACTCCTCTTCCGCCTGCTCGTTTCTGTCGCTGATAACGTTGCACATTGCAATATAGTTGCGTGCGGCAACGTACTTATCGCTCTCCTCGTCGACCTTGGAGAATTCGCCAATCGCGCTGTCGTAATCGTTTTTGCGCATAAACTCCACGCCGCTTTCCAACTCCGCGGAGTAGTCCACAAGTCGGGGCGGATAGGCAAACCTTAGCGCAGGCTTTTCACTGTGCAAAAACGCCTCTATGATTTCCTGCCTGTTCTGCTGGGTGAGCTGTTCGTCCGTTTCCATTAAAAGTTTGTTGTAATAAAAGGCGGCAAAGCTCTCCATACCCATATTCATAAAACTTATGGCTATGCCCTCGTAAGCTTCGGCAAGGTCGGCGGAAGCGCCCGCGTAATCTATATATTTAAACCAGCCGTTGACGCACTTTTCATAAAGACCCATATCGTCAAAGGCTTCGGCGTACAGCATATAGGAGTCCTCGTCGTTGCCGTTGAGAACCGCGTTTTTATTGAGCATTTTCAGCGCCGCTATATAGTTGTGCTCTTCAACGCAGTCGCCCGCAATCGAAATGAGCCTGTCGGCGCTTAAATCTATTCTGTCCGTCTTATTCATTACCTTTTAAAATGTTTCCTCTATACGTTTTCTGTCGTATATGTAGTCGGTGTTGCAGTAGTGGCAATGCACCCTCACTTCCCCCTGCTCCTCGCAGATTTTTAAAAGCTCTTCCCTGCCCACGGCGGAAAGTATGCCCTTAATCTTATTTTCGGAACAGTTGCACTTGTACTCGGGGAAGAGCGTTGCCGCTTCGCCGTAAACGCTTTCGGCAAAATATTTTTCAAATATAACTTCGGCTTCTTCGATTTCTTCCGCGCCGCGCTTATAACTTTCCAAAAGCTCGGCGGCTTTGCAGATGGCGCTGTCGGACGCGTCGGGCAAAAGTTGCATAACCGCTCCGCCGTAATACAGGCATTTTCCGCTTGCGTCGAAACTGCTTTTAAACGCCGCCGCAGTGGGAATCTGTTCGCTTTGCCCGAAATAGATTTCCAACAGGTCGGAAACTTCGTCGGAGTCCGCCTCGCACGCGCCGACAAACGGCTGTGAAAAGCCGTCCTCCCGAACGACGGTAAGCGCGCCGCCTTTCAGCGACGAGTTGCACGCGCCGTCCACGTAGCCGCGCACGCGCAATTGCTTATCGACGGAAACGGAAGCCGCCCCGTCGCCGTTCTTAGCCTTTACGGTTAGCGATACTGCGCCGCTTACCTCTTTGAGAGAGGAAGCGAGGTACGCCCCGCAGGTTAAAAGCCCGCCGAGAAGTTTTACCGCGCTTTGGTCAAGTTTGTGAATTTCAGCCGCGCGGTTGACAAGTTTGGTTGTTTGCAACACGGCGAGAGAAACCTGACCGCCGCAAATAAGAGCGCGCAATATCTTATCCATTTAATCACCCGATTATTCCCGTTTATCTCTTAAAGGCGGCAAACTGTATGCGTTGGGACTTATCCCCGCCGAGATGCCCCTCCGTCTGCACGCGAGCAAATCCCGCTGCGTAAAGAGCTTTTATAACCTCATCTTCCGTATGGGCGTACTGCACGTGCGTTTCTTCGAACCTTTCGTACAGCCCGCTCTCGTTGCGGACGAAAAAGGTAAGCTCCATAACCACGCCGTCGTCCGTCTGCCTGTTAAACCACAGATAGGATATATTTTCCCCGTCCTCGCCAAACAGGTTTTCGCCCAGAATATTCCTTATTTTGTTTTCGCTTGAAATATCGAAAAGGAACGCGCCGTTTGCGTTGAGCGCGGCATATACGCGGGCGAACGCGCTTTTCAGCTTGGTTTTTGGCACGTAATTTATGCAGTCGTTTACAGCCGTGCAAAAATCGACTTTTGCGCACACTTTCAGTTTGGTTATATCGCCCGATAAAAATTCACAGCGCACGCCCTCTTTTGCGGCAAGGCGTTTGGCTTGCGACAGCATACTCGCGGAAATATCCATTCCGCTTACGCTATACCCCGCCCTGTTGAACGCGCGTGTAAAGTATCCGTTGCCGCAACCTATATCCAGCCCCGTTTTGTAATCGCCCGCGGCTTTCAGCTTATCTAACAAATACTGCGACCATTTTAAATAGTCGCAGTCGGCGTTTAAATATTCGAACCAGCCGCCGAGAGCGGTGTAGCTTTCACTCATATCCGTTTTATTTGGTAAGCAGGTTGTTTCTGCTGAGTTTTTTCTTTTTGCCCTTTTTGCCTTCCGTAGTCAAAGCCTTTTCGCGCTCGGCAAAGAGTTTTTCGTACTCTACGTAGCGGGTGTCCTTTTTATGTTCTTCGTAGTACTCGTCTACCTCGCCGCGTATCTTCTGCCTGTCCTCGGCTACGCGGACTATATCCGCCCTGCCGTACGCAACGCCCACTTCCTTTACTTCCGTTCCGCCGTCTATGGGGCGCATAGGCCTGCCCACAAGCTCGCTTCTGCCGGCGGCAAGCAACTCGCGCGCGACCGACTTTTCTTCCTCTTCCTTTTCCGCGGCAAGCTGTTTGGGAGTAAGCTTAGCCTTTCTGGCTTCTTCCTCCGTCTTGACCGCGGGGGTGATATACATATCGAACACCCACTGCGTATAGGCAAGCCAGCAAAGGATAATAAACGAGAAACCGAAGAACAGGAAAATTGCGTAACCTATTATTTTAAAGAAAGCCAACGCTTCGCCGAGAAGAAGTATCCACACGGGCAACAGCGAAAAGCCAACCATAAACAGCGTTTGCAAGATTGTGCCGAAAAGCAACACAAACGAGTTTTTTATGAGATACTTAAACTTTACCTTATAGCTGACCCCTACCGCAAGCACCCACATTGCCGCTATGCCGACGATTACGGTCGCCATAATGATAAACACCTGCGCGGTTATAGGTCCTGCCTGCGAATAGCCCTTTGAAATCTGCAAAGCCGCCCAATCGGAAATGCAGAAAGAGGAGAAAATAAAAAACATAAACACGGTTACGGGGAACACCACGTTTAAATAGCAAACCTTAATGCCGTGGAAATATCCCTTTAACGAAAACTCGCCGTGCGTGTTAATAAGTTTTTTAATGGAATAGCACGCGCCCGAAACGCCGATAGAAGCTATAAAGCCCGCCACTATCAACAGCGAATAAAAAAGCAAATCCGCGGTTAAAACTATTCCCTGCGGCACGCTTTGCATACTCGGCGTAAGCGGATAAATGAAAAGCGCGTTGGAAGAAAACGGATAGCTCATACCCATCTGAGCGATATAAACCGTGCGGAAATACACGACTACTATGCCGGGGACGAAGAACAGCAACGTAAACACGTTGATTATAACCATTCTTACAAAGTTAGATTTAAAAACGTTCCAGGTGTCCGCCCAGCGCCCTTTGGGGACGTGGGTGCGCACGTAGTCGTCGGCAAGTTCGTTGCCTTCCAGCGTAGCCACTCTCGATTGTGCCATCTTGTTCCTATCCTCTTGCGCGCGGCGCAACGATATGCGCGCGCGTTATTTTATATTTTGCGGCGGTTTTACTTTTGCCGTCTACGGAGTTATTATACCGCATAAGTACGATTATTTCAATCGATTTACTTTAAAGAATGAAAAAAGATACAAATTTCTTTGACTTTTGCCCGCCGCTGTGCTATTATCAACCTATAAAATAGAGGAGCGGCAGAGCATTATTACCTGCGGGTTTAAACCATATGGCGGTTTTTACACCCGCGGCGAAAGGGCATCTCCGCCGAAGCCGATTTTGCGCCATACTCTTCGGCTGGGCGTACGGGTCAATACCCGTGCGACTGACACGTATGTGTTGCGCTATTTACAAACGGCAATTAAAACTGTTACGGCGCGTAAAATACATACGCGCCGCTTTATTTTTTTGACCGAAATTTATAACGGAGAATATAATTATAATGAGAAAGTACAAAGTAGGAATTATAGGCGCGACGGGTATGGTGGGACAGAGGTTTGCCCTGTTGCTTGAAAACCACCCCTGGTTCGAGCCCGTCTGCCTTGCGGCAAGCGCCAACTCGGCGGGCAAAAAATACAAGGACGCCGTAAAAAAATGGCTTATGCCCTCGCCTATGCCCGAAAAGCTTGCCTCCATCACCGTTATGGACGCGACTGCCGACAGGGAGAAAATTGCCGCGCAGGTTGATTTTTGCTTCTGCGCCGTAAATATGAAAAAGGACGAAATTAAAGAGTTGGAATACGCCTACGCCAAAGCCGAGTGCCCCGTAGTTTCCAACAACTCCGCCCACCGCTTTACCGACGACGTGCCTATGATTATACCCGAAGTAAACGCCGACCACCTGCAAGTTATAGACGCGCAGAGAAAGCGTTTGGGCACCAAACGCGGTTTTATCGCCGTCAAGAGCAACTGCTCGCTTCAATCATACGTTCCCCTTTTGCACCCCTTGAAAAAATACGGAATAAAGTGCGCCGCCGTTACCACCTATCAGGCGATTTCCGGCGCGGGAAAGGTTTTTGAAACTATGCCCGAAATTTGCGACAACGTTATTCCCTATATCGGCGGCGAAGAGGAAAAGAGCGAAAGAGAGCCGCTTAAAATATGGGGCGATGTTATAGACGGCAAAATCGTACCCGCCTCCGCCCCCGCTATAACCGCGCAGTGCCTGCGCGTGCCCGTATCCGACGGACACACGGCGGCTTGCTTTGTAAGTTTTGAAAACAAGCCTTCGAAAGAGGAAATTATCGCGGCGTGGAAAGACTTTGCGGGCGAGCCGCAGAAGCTTGCCCTTCCCTCCGCCCCCAAGCAGTTTATACATTACTTCGAAGAGGACAACCGCCCCCAGCCCTATCTTGACAGAAACACCGAAAACGGTATGGCTGTCTGCGCGGGCAGGCTGAGAGAGGACAATCTCTTCGATTACAAATTTATAGGTTTTTCGCACAATACCCTGCGCGGCGCGGCGGGCGGCGCTGTTTTGCTTGCCGAACTGCTTGCAAGCAAAGGATACTTCGACTGAAATAATTTTATCAAAGAGGAATTATGAAAGGTTTTTTTAAAGGCACTGCCACGGCGATGATTACCCCCTTTTACAAAGACGGCGGAGTCAACTTCGAAGCTTTTGGCAAAATGATTGAATACCAGATTGCGGGCGGCACCGACGCGCTTGTAATTTTGGGCACCACGGGCGAGCCCTCTACAATGCTCGACGAAGAGAAAGTTGCGGTTATGCAATACTCGGTAAAAAAGATTGACGGGCGCGCGAAAATAATTTTCGGCACTGGCAGCAACAACACGGCTAACGCCGTCGCGGCAAGCATACGCGCCGAAAAGTTGGGAGCCGACGGTCTTTTGTGCGTTACCCCCTACTACAACAAGTGTACGCAGAAGGGCATAATAGAATATTACAAAGCCATTTGCGGCGCGGTTAAAATTCCCGTAATAGCGTATAACGTTCCCGCGCGCACGGGCGTGAACATACTGCCCGCCACCGCCGAAGAGCTTTCCAAAATACCCAATATTGCCGGCATAAAGGAAGCGTGCGGAAATATGGAGCAGATTTGCGAAACTATGCGCAGGGTGCGCCCCTACTGCGACGTTTATTCCGGCGACGACAATCTCAACCTGCCCATACTTGCAATCGGCGGCGCGGGCTTGATTTCGGTTGTTAGCAACATTGCGCCCAAAGAAGTAAAGCAAGTTGCCGAATACGTTTTTGCGTGCGACCTTGAAAAAGCCAACGCCGTACAGGATAAATTACTGCCGCTGATTGACGCGTGCTTTACCGAAGTAAACCCCATACCCGTAAAGGCGGGTTGCGATATGCTTGGTTTAGACGCGGGAGTGCCGAGGGCGCCGCTTACCGAACTCGAAGACGCGCACAAGAAAATTTTGAAAGATTGCATACATAATTTGGGAATAAAGATATGATTAAAGTTGCAGTTTGCGGCGCGCGCGGAAAAATGGGCGCCAATATTATAGAACTTTTAAACGGCGACAGCCAAGCCGAATACTTTTGCGGCGTCGACCCCAGAGGCGGCGGCAACGGAGTACCCGTGTACGCTTGCTTTGATAAAATACAGGCAAAACCCGACGTTATTATCGACTTTTCCTCCCCCGCCGTTTTAGAAGAAGAGCTTACTTACGCCGTAAAACACCAAGTGCCGACGGTTATAGGCTCTACGGGTTTCACCCACGAACAGTTGAAGAAAATAGACGAAGCTTCAAAGAAAGTAGCCATTTTCCGCACGGCTAACTTTTCGCTGGGGGTAAATCTCTTGTGCCAACTTGTCAAGAGAGCCGCCGAAACGCTTGGCGAAAATTTTGACGTTGAAGTAATAGAGAAACACCATTCCCAAAAGGTTGACGCGCCAAGCGGCACCGCTCTTATGCTTGCCGACAGCGCAAAGGCGGCTTTCGAAGGCGGAAAGCCCTACCTTTACGGCAGGGAAGGCATATGCGGCAAGCGCGGCAACGAGATTGGTTTGCACGCGGTGCGCGGCGGAACAATCGTGGGCGAGCACGACGTGCTGTTTTGCGGGGATGACGAAATTATAACCCTTTCCCACTCGGCGCGCAGTAAAAAGGTTTTTGCCGCAGGCGCAATCAAAGCCGCCAAATGGCTTGCCGACAAACCCGCGGGCAAATACGATATGGGCGACCTCTTGAAAGATTGACCCGCACATATGCCCCAAACAAAAAAACCGCCCGCGGCGCAATAATGCGCCGCGGGCTTTACGTTACAACAATTAAATTTTTTCGATAGTAAACGGGTTGCCGTATAAGGGGTTGTACTTGGGTTTTGCAAGCAGATTTACGTCCGCGCTCCCCGCTTCAACGGTAAACTCCGCCGTCATTGTAGACGACGACACGAATACCTTTACCTGCGAATCCTCTATTTCCTCAGTAACCGTCTTGCCGTTGCCAAGTTTGATTTGCTTACAGGCAACTCCCTCGAAGCGGCATTGCGCTTTATCTTCGGGACACTGTACAAACAGCCAGATTTTCGAGCCGCATTCTATTATGCTCCATTTCCTTTTAACGTTAAGTTTACGCATATAAAAGTCCTCCTTTAAAACATCGATATAAATTCTTTAAGCGCGTACGAAAGGGGAATATTTTTAGGCAGAGCAATACCCACGCCCCTTATGGGCAAGCTGGGCAACACCTCCACTTCGAACAGCTCGCCGCTTTCGAGCATAGGCGCGGCATACTCGCGCGGGACGCAACCTATCCCCATTCCGCAAGCCGCAAATTTAAGCATTAAATCCCAATTCTCCACCTCTATATCGGGGTTGAGCTGTATTCCCAACGTCTGCGTATAGTTAGCCAATGCGCGGCGCGCAACGGTGTTGCTTTCAATCATAAGCAAGGGGTATTCCTGCAAGTCGGAAAGGCTAACCTTTTTGCCCTTTAAATGCGCAAACTTATCGCCCGCGACGAATATATCGGAAAGCTGGGCGACCATACCCTTAAAGTTTACTTCCTTATCCTCTATGGGCAGATTTATAAAGCCCACGTCGCACTTGTTTTCTTTTAATTGCGAAAGCGTTTCGGGGGTCGTACCCGTAATAAGCTCAATTTTCACCGCGGGATATTTGCGGTTGTACTGCACTATTTTATCGGCGAGTATATTGGAGAAAATTGCGTCCGTCGCGCCAATCTTTATGTTTCCCGAAGCCGAAGTTTTAAGCTCGGTAAGTTTTTTTTCCGCGTCGTCCAACAGCGCCAACGCCTCCTCGACCTGCCTGAAAATAAGTTTTCCGCCGTTTAAAGAAAGCTCCATACCGTTATGCGTGCGGTTGAAGAGCGTGGTGCCCAACTGCATTTCCAACTGCTTTATCGCCTGCGATACGGCGGGCTGCGAAATAAACAGCTCGTCCGCGGCGCGAGTTGAACTTCCGCACTTGGCTACGGCGTAAAACACCCTGTACAAATCGAGAGTTACCATTATTACTTCCTCCTTATTTCCCCACGCAAAACTTTGCAAAAACAGTGTTGATTATTTCCTCGTCGGCGGTTTCGCCCGTTATTTCGCCGAGAACGCGCCACCCCTCGCGTATATCCAATGAAACGATATCCAATGGAAATTTGCCTATGCTTTGAGCGGCGGCTTCCAGCTTGTCGCGCGCGGACTTCAAAGCTCGATAGTGCCGCTCCTCTATTACGTAGGCGTTTTCAAGCGATTTTCCGCCCGTGGCTTTTTCCGCCAAAGCCGCCTTTAACGCCTCCAACCCCTCGCCCGTGAGCGAGGAAACCGCCACGTCGTAACCGCCGCAGGGTTTTAGCCCGTCAATCTTGGAAAAAACTTTTATCAGCCTGCTCTCTTCCACGCCCCGCGCGGCTGAAAAATCACCGCAATCGGAAACGCACACAACCGTATCCGCCGTTTCCAGAGCGCGCTTTGCCCGCTCGATACCAATGCTTTCTATTTCGCCCGCCTCGGAGCGTATGCCCGCCGTATCCGTAAGGTTGTATTTAACGCCGTCAATCAACAGCGTGCCCTCCACCGCGTCGCGCGTGGTGCCCGCAACGGGGGATACTATTGCTTTCTCATAGCCCAACAGCGCGTTTAAAAGGGACGATTTGCCGACGTTTGGCGCGCCGCAAATTGCAACGTTTACGCCGCTCTTTATAAATTTACCCCCCGAATATGCCGCAAGCAACGCGTTTAAGCGGTTTCCTATCTCATTTAAATCGCGCCCTACGCCCGAAAGTTCGGTTTCCTCTATCCCCTCTTCGGGATAGTCGGTATCGGCGGCGATTTGCGCAAGTATATCGGTTAAGCGCGACTGAATTGCCTTTACGTCCTCGGTCAGCCTTTCGCCGTACAACAGACCGCCTGCGCGCACTTCGGCAAGGCTGTCGGCGTTAATCATATCTATGACGCCCTCCGCCGAGGAGAGGGAAAGTTTGCCGTTTATAAACGCCCTCTTTGTAAATTCGCCCCTTTCTGCGGAGCGCGCGCCGTTGTCGAAAGTAGCCCTTAAAACGCCCCTTGCAATCTCAGTTCCGCCGTGGCAATGAAACTCCACGCAGTCCTCGCCCGTATACGATTTGGGGGCTTTGAAATATACGCACATACCGTAATCTTCAAACACGTCGCAGAGTATCCGCCCCGTATACATACGGTTAGGCTCGAACCGTTCAACTGCAACGCCACCGCTGGGGCGGAACATCTTTTTCGCCACCGCAAGCGCGCCGCTGCCGCTCACCCTTATTATAGCCACCCCGCCTATGCCCGCGGGCGTGCTTATAGCCGATATTATTTCTTCCGCCATAATCAAATCAACTTTTCCATAACGTTTACTTATACTTAAATTATATCACGCAAACGCCTGTATTGCAACAGTAAAGCGGGAAATTATTTTCCCGCTTTACAAAACCAGCAAATTTAACTTTTTAAGTCGTCGAACGGGTCGCCGCTTCCGCCGCCCTTACTCTCGCTCTTCTGACCAAGCCCGCCGAACGGGTCTGCGGGAGGGTTATCCCTGCGTTGTTGAGCATAGGGGTCGCCGTAGGGCGCGCCGAAATTGCCGCCGGCGTTATTATAACCGCTTTGCCCGTTACGCATATATTCCTGATACATACGGTACTGCCTCTGTTGCTGTTCCCGTAAATACTCCGCGTAATTTTTGCCCTTGTTGTTTTTTACGGCAAACATAAATATCGCCTTTATGGGGAAGAGCACGCCGAGTATGGAAAACAGCACGTATCTGGGCGAAGAATAGGTACGGAAAAACGACACCAACAAGAACACGCTCAAAATTAGATATACAAGCTGTACCCAATATAGGATATAGTTCTGCATATAACTCAGCACCCACCACGCCCAATTGAGTTCCGCGGGAAGATTGACGGCGTTATAGCCAGTTACGTACTCGATAGTCGCTCCGCCGTAAACCGAGGTGCTGTATTCGGGCGCGGCGTAACCGCCGTTGAAAATGAGGAACATAGCCACGTAGTACACTATGCCGAGTGCAACGTAAACCGCCTCCGCCGCCGCGGCGCCCATAGCGATATATTTCGTCTGCGCCCTGAAAACTTTATTTTTTTCGGACACAACGCCGATATAGTAGGTGTTTAGAAAGGGGATAAACGCAAACCACTTGTTTTTAAACCCCTCTCGCTTGGCGATTGTAAAAAGGGCAATCGCCTGAAATATATAGAGAATGGCAAAGCACAACGCGCCGATTACAAGGTATGCCCAGAGATACCGCTTGTAAACGTCGGTAAAAAACGCCGCTTCGACTATCCTTGCAATCTCGAAAAACTCCATAAAACTCCGCCCCTTATTATTGTTATTTTATACGCCATTTGTATAAAAAATAAAACGGTTGTGTGAAAATTGTGTAAAATATAAAATTTTTTATCTTTCTTAACTCAAATCAAGCCGCGCAGTTCGGGCGTATCGTCAAGCTCCACGCCGTACATAACCAAGCCCTTGGCGGGCATTGTCTTGCCCACTCTTGCGCGCTCGCCCTGCAAAGTTGCCTGCAAATCTTCCGCCGTCAGCTTGCCCTGCGAATACCAAAGAAGCGTGCCCGCAAGCGTGCGCACCATATTGTAGAGAAAGCCGTTGCCGTAAACTTCTATGCAGATTATCTGCGCGTCGGGCGGAGCAGGTTGCTCCGTAACGGCTATGGAATAAATTTTACGCACGGTGGTTTTAACCTGCGAGCCGCTTGCGCAATACGCCTTGAAGTCGTGCTCGCCCGTCAAGAAATTTGCCGCTTCACGCATTTTACCCAAGTCGGGCTCGCCCTTTAACCGGGTTGCATACCTTTCGAACAGCGGTTTTTTGCGCGGACTGAAATACATATAATAGCGGTAAGTTTTGGCTTTGACTATATTTTGCACGTCCACGGACTGCGGAACGGCGGTTGATTTAAGCACGCTTATATCTTCGGGAAGCCTTGCGTTGAGCGCGTCGGCAAGCTTTGCGCCGTCTATTTCGGCGTTTAAATCCACCTGACAAAGTTGCGCGCGGGCGTGCACTCCCGCGTCCGTTCTGCCGCTCGCCTTTACCTGCGCCCTCTCTCCGAATGCTTTGAACACGGCTGTGTTCATCTCTTCCTGCACCGTTCTTCCGTTGGGCTGAACCTGCCAGCCGCAGAAATGCGTTCCGTCGTAGGAAACGGTTAAAAGGTATCTTCCCATCATATCACCACGTAAGGATAAATTTGCGGACAAATCCGATAGCCGTATATATTCAAAAGAATTACCCCCGCAATCATAACCGCCGCAAATACCACCGCCACGATATCGCGCGGTGCGAAGCGCAGTTTTTTGTACTTGGTGCGCTTTTTGGAGGAGGCGTAACAACGCACGTCCATAGCGTCGCCCAACTCGTCCGCGCGGCGGAAAGCGCTAAGTATAAGGGGGATGAGCACGGGCACAATCGCCTTGACGCGCTTAAAAATGTTGCCCGTATCGAAGCTTGCCCCCCTCGCCTTTTGCGCGGCTATTATGCGGTTGGTTTCGTCCATAAGCGTGGGGATAAAGCGAAGCGCGATAGACATAACAAGCGCGAGTACGTGCACGGGCACCTTTATAAGTTTAAGGGGAAAGAGCAAACTTTCCATACCGTCGGTAAGATTTACGGGCGTGGTAGTCAGCGTTAAAAGCGCGGAACCCATAACCAAAAAGAACAGCCTGAACGTGAGGAATACGGAAAAGATTATTCCCTCCGTATATATCTTGATTATGCCCCATTGCCACAAAAGATTTGTGCCCTTCTGGAAAAAGACATTTAAAAGCGAAGTAAAGACGAGAATAAAAATTATTCCCTTTACCGAACGCATTACCGAGCCGAAAGGCACGCGCGCGGCAATTATTGTTATAAACAGAATGAGTCCGCAAAGCGCAAGCCCGTAAAAGGAATTTGCGACGAACAGCATTACTATATACGCTATTAAAAACAGCAGTTTTATGCGCGGGTCAAGCCTGTGGATAAACGAATTTGCGGGATAGTATTGCCCGAACGTTACGTCGTTAAGCATTGCTTTCACCCCCGAGAGCGCTTATTACCGCGGCGGCGAAGCCTTGCGAAGTATAGTCGCAATTTAGGGGCAACCCGCGCTTGGCAAGCTCGCCGCAAATTTTAGCCGTAACGGGAACGTCAAGCCCCAGCGCGTACAGCTCCTCCGCGCGGCTGAAAAGCTCGGCGGGACTGCCGCAGGCGAATATTTCGCCGTTGGAAACGACGCAGGCGCGCGTGCAGTTTTCGGCAATTTCGTCCATATCGTGGGAAACGATTATAACCGTCTTGCACCAATCGCCGTGCAGGCGGTGAAGCAACTTCATAATTTCCCGCTTGCCGATTGGGTCGAGCCCCGCCGCAGGCTCGTCCAATACGAGTATGCGCGGCTTGGTTACTATTACGCCGGCGATTGCAACGCGGCGCTTTTGCCCGCCCGACAAATCGAAGGGCGATTTGTCGTACACCTCTTCGTAATTCAAGCCGACCGCGGTAATGCTTTCGCGCACGGCTTGCTCCACCTCTTCCTTGGAAAGCCCTTTACGGAAATTTTTCAAGCCGAAAGCAACGTCGTCGAAAACCCTTTCGGCAAACAACTGATACTCGGGATACTGAAAGACCATACCCACGTCGGCGCGTAAAGCCTGCCAGTCGCACTTTTTATCCGCAAGGTTGTAGCCGCCGATTTTTATAACGCTTTCGGGCGGGGGCGTTCGCCCCTTTTTAACCCTCGGCTTTTTGTATCGCTTTTGCGCCTTGGGCAACTTGATTAAAGCGTTTAAGTGCTGTACCAAAGTAGACTTGCCGCTGCCCGTATGACCTATTATTCCGAAGAATTCCCCCTGTGATATGTGCAGATTAACGCCGTTTAAAGCCTTGGAGGCAAACGGCGATTTCGCAGAATAGGTATAGGTTAAATTCTGCACGTCTATATCCCACTCTTTCGCTCCGTTTTGTTCTATTGGCGCGGACATATAGCCCGACGAAGGCGTTTTAAAGCCGCGGGTTTGCGCCTGCGCCTCTATCTGCCGCGCAAGCTCGGCAGGTTCGAGAGCTTCCTCCACGGGTATTCCCGCCGCCCTTAGCTTATTGCAAATCACGCCTATTTCGGGCAGGCAAAGATTGTAGCTTTCCAGCTCCTCCCCGCGCCCGAAAATTTCTTTGGGCGCGCCCTGCAAAGCAATTTCGCCCCTGTTCATAACGACGGCGCGGTCGGCAAGCAGAGCTTCGTCCATAAAATGGGTAATGAGTATTACCGTCATACCCTCTTCCCTGTTGAGCCGCGCGGCGACTTCCGTTACCTCGCGCCTGCCCTTAGGGTCGAGCATCGCGGTGCTTTCGTCGAGTATTAAAACGTCGGGCTTAATGGCAAGCACGCCCGCAACGGCAATGCGCTGTTTCTGCCCGCCCGAAAGGCGGGTAGGCGTGGAATGCCTGTACTTTTCCATACCCACGGCGGACAGAGCCCAATCTATCCTTCTGCCTATTTCCTCGCGCGGGACGCCTAAATTTTCCGGTCCGAAAGCCACGTCGTCCTCCACTATGGACGCAACCATCTGGTTATCGGGATTCTGGAACACAACGCCCGCGTGCTCGCGCACAGCCCCCAACTGGCTTCTTACCGCGGGGTTGTAACCCCACACTTCCACACTGCCTTTATCTGCGGTTAAAAGCCCGCAAATAAGGCGGGCAAGCGTAGACTTGCCGCTTCCGTTATGACCGAGCACGGCGATAAATTCGCCGCGTTTTACTTCGAGAGTAACGTCCTTTACGGCGTAAGGCTGTTCTTCGGAATAGGAAAAACTTACGCAGTTGAGTTTAACTGCGACGTCGGGGAGAGGTTTTACCTCTTCCGCTTTTTCGATACAGTTGTCGGCTTTTACCTTGCGCTTTTTCATACGGCTCCGTAATTTGCGGCAAACTTTACTTGCCGCCTTGAAAAATTATAACAAAACCGCATAAAATTAACAACGATTTTTAAGTGAAATAAAGGAGAAATTTTAGCGCAAAAAATACTGCAAGGGAAAACCCTTGCAGCATATACCAAATGCGCCAAAAAAGATAAGATGGTGTTTTTAACGGAGCGAATTCGGCTGTACGCTTAGAACCCGACCGAAGTTACGCCCGTATGTAATTCCGCCGCCCCACTACTGACAGCGGAATAAAATGACGCAAAATGATATCTTAAAATTAGTCTTTTTTCTTTGTTTGCTTCTATATTTCTACGCCTTATATCGTACATCATTAAGTGGTGTAAGTCAAGTAATTTACATCAGTTTGTGATAAATAACTAATATGGGGAAAGCAAAATATATAGGCAACAACTTAAAACAGGCGCGCAAAGCCGCGGGCTATACGCAAAGACAGGTTGCGGAAATTATGCTTATGACGCAACAGCAGTACAGCCGCTTCGAAAACGGCGTTTTCGAGCTGAATTACGAGCAAATTATAAAACTTTGCAAGCTTTACGATATTTCGGCAAGCGACCTGTTCGGAATATAGCGTATACCGAAGGGGCGCGGCGAAAAGCCGCGCCCCTTTAACTTAAAGCAATTTGACGGATAAAACAAAAATACTATTAAAAAAAGCAAAACGCATATTGACAATCGACCCTTTGTGTCTTATAATTGTATAGGTGTCTTACGACATTATAATATAAAAAATAATTAAAAACATTTACGGAGGTTTTTTTGAATGAAAAAATTGACTATCGACGGTAATACCGCCGCCAGCCACGTTGCCTACGCTTTTTCGGAAGTTGCGGCAATTTATCCCATTACTCCCTCTTCCCCTATGGCGGAAGTTGCGGACGAGTGGGCTACGGCGGGCAGAACGAATATGTGGGGTCAGAAAGTTAAGATTGCCGAAATGCAGTCCGAAGGCGGCGCGGCGGGCGCCGTTCACGGTTCGCTCTGCGCGGGCGCTCTTACTTCCACCTACACGGCGTCGCAGGGTCTTTTGTTGATGATTCCCAATATGTACAAAATTTCCGGCGAGCTTATGCCTATGGTTATGCACGTTTCGGCGCGCGCCCTGGCTGCCCATTCGCTCAATATCTTCGGCGACCACGCCGACGTTATGGCTTGCCGTCAGACGGGTTTTGCAATGATTTGCGACTCTTCCGTTCAGGAAGTTATGGACCTCGCTCTCGTTGCTCACCTTTCAACGCTTAAAAGCAAAGTGCCTTTCATTAACTTCTTCGACGGTTTCAGAACCTCCCACGAAGTTGCCAAGATAGACGTTTGGGACGACGCGGACGACTATGCCGAAATCCGTGCAATTTGCGAAAGAGCGGGTATCGCCGCAGACATAGCAGACTTCAAGTCCCGCTCGCTCAACCCCGAGCACCCCATTCAGAAGGGCACCGCGCAGAACGGCGACACCTATTTCCAGAACAGGGAAACGGCAAACAGCTACTATGCCGCCGCTCCCGCAATCGTTCAGAAGATGATGGACCTCGTTTCCTCCAAGTGCGGAAGAAGCTACCACCTGTTCGACTACGTTGGTCATCCCGACGCACAGCAGGTTATTGTTTGTATGGGTTCGGGTTGCGAAACTATCGAAGAGAGCATAAACAAGCTCAATAAGACGGGCAAAAAGTACGGCTTGATTAAAGTTCGCCTTTACAGACCTTTCGTAGCCGACGCGTTTATTGCGGCTATTCCCAAGACCTGCAAGAAGATTGCGGTACTCGACAGAACCAAAGAGCCCGGTTCGCTCGGCGAGCCCCTGTACCTCGACGTTTGCTCGGCTATCCTTGAAAAGGGCGTTGGCGGCATAAAGGTCGTAGGCGGCAGATACGGCTTGGGCTCGAAGGAATTCACCCCCTCTATGGTGCTTGCCGTTTATAAAAACCTTGAACAGAAAGAGTCCAAAAACCACTTCACAATCGGTATTTACGAGGACGTTACGAACAGCTCGCTCGATTTCTCCGAGAAGTTCGACGCGGCGCCCGAGGGCTCTACCTCCTGCAAATTCTACGGTCTGGGTTCCGACGGTACGGTTGGCGCTAACAAGAACAGCATTAAGATTATAGGCGACCACACGGACAAGCACGCTCAGGCGTATTTCTTCTACGACTCCAAGAAGTCGGGCGGCATCACAGTATCCCACCTCCGTTTCGGCGATACGCCCATACAGAGCGAATACCTCATTGACAGCGCGGACTTCGTCCAGTGCTCCAACCCCTCCTATATAACCCGCTACGATATGACGGGCGACATAAAGAAGGGCGGTACGTTCCTTATTAACACCGACGCGACGACCGTTGAAGCGCTTGAAAAATTCCTTCCCGCCAAGGTTAAGCAGGACATTGCCAAAAAGAAAATTAACCTGTACGTCATCGACGCAATCAAGATTGCCGGCGAGCTGGGCTTGAAGGGCAGAACGAACACGATTTTACAGTCTGCATTCTTCCGCGTAAATCCCCAGATTATGCCCTACGAGCAAGCCATAGAATATATGAAATATATGGCAAAGAAATCGTTCGGCAGAAAGGGCGACGCCGTTGTACAGATGAACTACAACGCGATTGATTCCGCCGCGGGCGACCAGCTTATCAAAATAGACGTTCCCGAATCGTGGGCGACGGCTACCGACGGCGCAAAGATGATTAAGGGACATTCCGATAAATACTATCAGGAAATAATAAAGCCCATTCTCTACCTCGAAGGCGACAAATTGAAGAGCTCGCAATTCAACGCGGACGGACACGTTCCCACGGGCACAACCAAGTTCGAAAAGCGCGGAGTTGCCGTTACGGTTCCCGAAATCGACCTTGACAAGTGTATACAGTGCGGCAGCTGCTCGTTCGTATGCCCCCACGCTTGTTTAAGACCCGCGCTCGTTAAAGAGGGCGAAAACAAGCCCGCTTCGCTTCACACCAAGGCGGCAATCGGCTTACCCGGATACGAGTACAGAATGCAGGTTTCTCCCCTCGACTGTATGGGTTGCGGCGTGTGCGCAACCGTTTGCCCCGTAAAGGACGGCGGCGCCATAAAGATGATTCCTCTTGCAGACTCCATCAAAAAGCACGAGGACAAGAATTGGGAATACACCGTAAACCTTCCCGAAGCCGACACTTCCAAATTCAAGAAAGAAACGGTTAAGGGTTGCCAATTCTGCACTCCTCTGTTCGAGTTCTCCGGCGCGTGCGCAGGTTGCGGCGAAACGCCTTACGTTAAGGTTATAACCCAGCTGTTCGGCGAAGATATGATTATCGCCAACGCAACGGGATGCTCGTCCATATACGGCGGCTCCTCCCCCACTTGCCCCTACACCACCAACAAGAACGGCAGAGGTCCCGCTTGGGCAAACAGCCTGTTCGAAGACAACGCAGAGTTCGGCTACGGTATGAATCTTGCCTACACCGCAAGAAGAAACCACGTTAAGTCCAAAGTTCAGAAACTTATAGATATCTGGGACAATGAAGAGGGCATTGCCGCGTGCAAAGCATATCTTGACGCGTTCGAAGAGAGAGAAGCTTCCAAAGCGGCGGCGGCAAATCTTGTAAAAGTACTCGAAGAGAACCTTGACAGCGACAGCGAAACGGTTGCCCTTATGAGAGATATAGTAGCCGTTAAAGCCAAGGTTGCAAAGCTTGCCAAGACCTGGACCAACTACGCTGACGGACAGGAAGCCAGCGAATCGTTTGTTAAGGCAATCGAAACCTACTCGCTCATCAAAGATATACTCGACGCCAAGGACTGCCTTGCCAAGAAGTCCATTTGGATATTCGGCGGCGACGGCTGGGCGTACGATATCGGCTACGGCGGACTTGACCACGTACTTGCAAGCGGAGAGGACGTAAACGTGTTGGTACTCGATACCGAAGTTTACTCCAATACTGGCGGTCAGGCAAGTAAGGCGACCAACATAGGCGCAGTTGCCAAGTTTGCTTCCGCAGGCAAGAGGGTTAAGAAAAAGGATTTGGGTATGATTGCCAAGTCGTACGGCTACGTTTACGTTGCGCAGTGCGCTATGGGCTCCAACCCCGCACAGCTGTTAAAGGCTTTGAGCGAGGCGGAAGCTTACCACGGTCCTTCGCTCATTATCTGCTATGCTCCCTGCATCAACCACGGCATAAATATGACCAAGAGCCAGCTGGAAGAAAAGGCTGCCGTTGACTGCGGATATTGGCAGTTGTACCGCTACAACCCCGACGGAGAAGTATTCACGCTTGACAGCAAAGACCCTACGGGCGACTATCAGGCGTTCCTTGCGGGCGAAACCAGATACGCTTCGCTTGTAAAGACTCAGGGCGCGGAAGTTGCAAACGAGCTGTTCAAACAGACCGAGGAATCGGCTAAGGCAAGAATCGAAAGCTACAAAAAGCTTGCAGGCAAATAATTGAAAAGTTAAGTTAAAGTTACTTAAAAATACGCACCCGAGGCTTGCGCCTTGGGTGCGTATAATATATTGGTATATTATTACCCCTGCGGGGCGAAGCCGCCACGCAGGGGTAAATAATTAAGAGAGAATAAGTATAATCTTAAATCAGTCGTAGCGGTGATATTCGCGCGCGGTTTTACCTCCGTCGTCGGAAACGTACTCGTTACCGTTAGCGTCCTTGTAAACTTTTTGCCCCCTGTCGTCTATAACGTAGGGTTGTTCGGTTACCTCTTTACCGTCCATTTTAGTTACACGTTTGGCAGCTTTACCGTTAGCCAAAGCTTCGTCGATAAAGTTGAAGCTTTCGTAATACGCGCCTACCGCCCCTAAACCGCCGACGTCGTAACCCTTTGGTATGGATACGAGTATGCCGTTTTTGGAAATTACAAAGTTGGGCGCAAACATACCTATCAAAAGGAGTATCGCCTGATATGGTATCGTTATCCAGAAAAGTACAATCTTGATTATCACATCGACAATCGTCAAGCCTACGTTGCTATTGAAATATCCGTCTACAAACGCCCTGTTTTCCTTGCTGAGCTTGCGGTAAGACTGACTGTAAGTATCTTCGTAGCGTATCGATTTAGTGGCTAAAAACGCAAATACGGGATAACCTATAAGCGACCACCCGCCCGTCGGCCAAAACAGCGCTATCGATAAAACTATGCCGAGCGCATATATTAAGTTTTTAATTCTGCTGTGGGCTATGCGGTATTTCGCGCCTATGGCTATAACCGTCAGCTCGTCCTGCGTAGCCGTTTTCTTAAACTGCTTCCAAGTCTTTTCGTCTACGTTGGTATCGTACAAGTCGAGTTTGAAGTCCGAACGTTTAATACTCTGTTTTTCGTAAGTCTGCGAATTTTTAAGCGCAGTTTTGTACTCGTCGAATACGGCTTGACTGATATTATCGTCGTTTTCGAGATAGAAGGTATCAGCCGCATAATCTACGCGGAACACAACCGCGCCGCCGCCCTCCTCTTCGCTTAGCCCAACCGTTTCCGTAAGCAAATACAAATTGCCGTTTTGCACGGTTATGTAACGTTGCGCAAATTCTACGGTTAAGCCCTCCTCGTTTGTCAAAACAAGATTTTCGTTGTTGCCAAAATCGAGAGCCGCCGATACCGTCGGCTTGTTTTCGTAATCTACGGGATAATCTTCAAGCGTCTTGCTTATCGCCTGCGCAACGGCGTCGCCCTTTTCAAGCGGCTGTTGCACCTGCGGGCTTGCAACGCTTTCCCCCGCAGCGGCGGCTGTTGCCGCAACCTCTGCGGAAACGTCGACCGCTTCTGGCTGAGCCGCGGACGCGTCCTCTTCTGCGGGTTTATTTGCCGCTTTAAGCGCGTTAATTCCCTTTGTTGCGCCTAAAATACCCGGCAAAACGATAACGATGCTGACAGGCATAACGCACGTAAGAGAGCAAAACACTAAAAGCAACACGTTAGCCCATTTCTGTTTAACCCCGACAAAAGCCCCTACGTAACCTATTATTGCAAAAAGCAGACAAATCGGCGTAATAATTATTGCTAAAACGGGTGTTTTTAAAATTACTCCGAATAAAACAAAAAACAATATTGCCAATACCGTAAATATAACGGCGTGCGCAAGCCTTAGCCCGAACCCGCCCCCGCTACCTTTCTTTTGTTTTTCCCTTTTTTCTTTGTCCATAAAAACTCCTTTTTTTATATTCTTAAATGCGCACGTATGCACAAAAAAGTTATAAACATTTTCTTGCGTTTACAAATAAAGGATACCATTTTTACCCCCCCCCCTTGTCAAGTCATTTTTTACGTTTTTTTGCGTTATGACGGAAATTTTTCCATTTATTTCCATTTTTTTGTTTTGGGTTATGCACTTTTATTCTTATAAACGCCTTTCTCCGAAAGCCGTTTTACCGCATTGCCTTTAAGGAAGATTGCAAAAATAATACCCCTGCGTGGCGAAACCGCCACGCAGGGGTAAATAATTAAGAGAGAAATAAGTGTATGCGTTAATCTACTTTAATATATTTGCCGTTTTGGCTTGAACCGGCATAACTGCCGTCTATATTGTAAAAGTTTTTGCCGTCGCTGCTGTATACCGTTTGTCGGCAACCCATATCGTTAATAAAATAGTATTCCGTGCTGCCGCTTGCAGGCTCGGGAAAGCCCAGACTTATTACGCCGGCAAAGTACATTACAACAACGCCGATAGCCAAAGCTATGCATAAAATTGCTGTTACAAACGATACGAAGTGCGCTAACCAGGTAAGCAGTATAACGGCTACCAAAACGAATACTTCGGGCAACCTTTCCTTGAATGCAAGAATAAACTTTGCAATACAAAGCAAACCGTATATAATACTTGCCATTACGTGTTTAATAATTGCAAATATGCCGTCGCCGTTCTTCTGCGGTTTACGCGCTTTGATTTTATTGGGGTTAATGCGGAAGAACGTGAGCGCGTGGCAGACGATTATGGCAAGCGAAGCGAACACGGTGCTTACGGGTATAAACCAGCTGTCGGAGCCCTCGAAGAAGTCCTTTACAGGCAAAGCTTCGCCCTTTTCGGCAAGCGCCAGCCACTTTTCCAACTCCTTGGCGTCCCTTATTTTGTCCAATGCGTCGATACTTATTTCCAGTTTTACGGAGTATATAACGATAAAGAACACAACGTTCATAGCCACAAGCAACGCAGTACTTACCGCGGCTATTATTATTTTGCCCTTTTTGCCTGCGTTCCACGGCGAAATCGACACAAACAGCCAACCTGCGCCCATAGCAAGCGTAACCCACATTACGCCTATCGTTATACCGTACGCCCTTTCCGAAACCGCCGCGCATATACCCATTCCGCTGAACAGACCGCTCATTGCGGGCACCGAAGCCAGCAGTATCCCCATAAGAAGCAACAGCCCGTATGAAACGGTTGCGGCAATTGTAATTCCCTTTTTAGCCTTGGGGGAAGTTTTGGGCTGAATGTATTCAACCGTTTCCTCTTCCTCCTCTTCCATAGCCTTTACGGCTTGCCTATACTCTTCAAGTATGCCTTCGCAAATATTTTCGTCGCGTTCGATATGGAACAGGTCGTTTTCGTAATCTACGCGGAATACGACAAGCTCGTCCTCGTCAAGCCCTATCGTCTGCGTCAAAGCGTATATATTCTGCTTGTATACGGTTACGTACAGCTGGTGGAACTCGTAACTCGTTCCGTCCTCGTTTTCCAAAACAAGATTTTCTCTGTTATCGAAATCGAGCAAGCGGGAAACCGCGGGTTTGTTTTCGTAATCGATAGGGTAATCCGTAAGCACCCTGTTGCGCGCCTCTTCAACCGAATCGCCCTTAACAAGTTCCGACTGCTCGTGTCTGCTTTCCGCCTCGGCAACGGCGGCGATTTTCGTCTGTTTTTCAGTTTTTATAAACTTTTTACGCCCCCTAATTCCTCCGACTATCGCTAACGCGCCCAAGCCGTATACCCATACAAACAGTATGCCTAATACTATGCTTAGAACGTTTGCGGCTTTTTTATTTTTACCGACAAAAGCCGATACGTATTGAAACGCCGCCGCAATTAAGGATACGGAAGCAAAAATTAACTTTAAACCCAAGTTTATTGGTAACGGCAACCATATCAGTGCCAATACGGTAAGTATAATGGCAAACGATAAACGCATTCCAAAGCCGTCAGATTGCTCTTTTTTCAATCTTCTTTGCTCTATCCTTTGCGGGTCGTTTATATCCTTTATTCCAACCGCCGCACCAGCCACGGCAAGCACACCCAAAAGCGACGCGCACATAGGCGCGCCAAATACAATCAACGCGACGTTTGCACTCTTGCTTTTTACGCCTTTATACGCGCAAATGTATCCTATTACGGTGTAGACTGCAAATACGGCAGACAATATCCCGAACAGTATCATAGCAAACTTTATATCGCCTGTTTCGCCGCTTATATGTGCTATTAAAAACAGAATAAAACATATAAAAAACGCAACAAATCCCAAAGTCATAAAAATTGCAAATGTAAGCCTTGCTCCAAAGCCACCGTCCAATTGCCTTTTTTTCTTATCTTTTCCCATAAAATCTCCTTAATTTATATCCTTAAAGGCGCGCATATCACAAAAATGTTACAACATTTTCTTCTACTACAAATAAATAATTGCGCAGACAAGCCTCAGCCCAAAACCGTTTTTTGGCTTCTTTTCTTTTGTCTTTTTTTCCTTCACGTTCTCTCTCCTTATAAATTTAATTAGTTAGGCAATACCTAACTATATTTATTATAAGTTGGGCAATGCTTAATTGTCAAGCAAAAATTAGGCAACGCCTAATAGAATAAGACTATGAATGAAACCATAGACCAAATAATAACGCAAAATTTAAAAAACGAGATAGAAACCTGCGGCAAGAGCAAAACGGACATTGCCAAGGCGGTTGGCGTTTCTAAATCCACAATATCGCAATACCTTTCGGGACGCGCCCAGCCCACTTTGGCTACGCTTTCGCGGCTATGCAATTATTTAGACTGTTCTGCCGACGATATTCTCGGGGTAAAACACATTTACGACGGGCGTGAAAAATGAGATATTTTAATTTATACGCCGTTAAAATTTGTTGACAACTTCCCCCGCACAATGATAAAATATAAAAGCTTTCGGGGATATAGCACAGTTGGTAGCGCGATACGTTCGCAACGTATAGGTCAGGGGTTCGAATCCCCTTATCTCCACCAGTGTCGTTAAAGTTTGAACACCTAAAAACGGAATACATTTTTGTGAAAGGTGTCGCAGGTTTTATCGCATACCAGTAAAAGAAAAAGCGCAAGGCAAACAGCCTTGTGCTTTTTCTATGTCCCCACCCAGAGAACCCCACCCAGCGGAGCGTTAAAACGGCAAGTCGCTGTCGTCGTCTATCGGTATGAGCATAGGCGGCTTTTTTATTTCGCCCGTATGCTTGCTTACGGGCGTATCTTTGCTTATGTCAAAATTATATACTGCCGTTATACGCCGAAGAAACGCCGCCCACGTTTTAGGCTCGCTTTGCTGTATGTTTGTGTATTGTTCTTTCAATGAAAGGTTAGAAACGATATAAACAGTATCATAGCAAGCAACGCGGTTATAGTGTCGCCCTCGTATTCGTATAGGTTGCCCGTCCAAATAGTCCAATATTTCCGAGATTTTGAACGAACTGCGAAACTCGTCTAAAAACAATACTTTTTCGCCGTTGTAATCGTC
>CAJUHT010000015.1 GCA_910586035.1 uncultured Christensenella sp. | reverse complement strand
TTTTCCTCTGTTTAAGAATTTTGTTTGCAAACCTATTCTAACACAGTTGATTTATTTGTATTGTATATCAATAAGTGTTGCTCTTAGTTTGACAATTTACCACGCCGCGCGTGAAACTTATTTATTTAATTCTTTCCTGCCGACCGTTGCGCTCTTTTTGCCGCGCGGCAAACTAAAAAAGTGGCGCGGCGGTCAACGTTTTTTATTTACAAGTTTATTTATTTTTTATATAATGTATTCAAGATGAAACAACCCAGCAAATTTATACGCAATTTTTGCATTATAGCGCATATCGACCACGGCAAATCCACGCTTGCCGACAGGCTTATGGAACATACGGGGCAGGTATCCAAAAGGGATATGGAGGAACAGCTTCTCGACTCTATGGATATAGAGCGCGAGCGTGGCATAACCATAAAACTTACGCCCGTAAGAATGTTTTACGACGCCGACGACGGCAACGAGTACGTGTTCAATTTAATAGACACGCCGGGGCACGTGGACTTTACTTACGAGGTTTCGCGCTCGCTCGCCGCGTGCGAGGGGGCTATTCTCATAGTTGACGCTTCGCAGGGGATAGAGGCGCAAACGCTTGCCAACGTATATCTTGCGCTGGAAAACAACCTCGAAATTTTGCCCGTTGTAAACAAAATAGATTTGCCCTCCGCGCGCCCCGACGAGGCCAAGAAAGAAATAGAGGACGTGATAGGGTTAGACGCGTCATACGCGCCGCTCGTTTCCGCCAAGGACGGCACCAACATAAAGGAGGTGTTGGAGGGCGCGGTAAAATATTTCCCCCCTCCCGACGGCGACGAGGACGCGCCTTTGAAAGCGCTTATTTTCGACAGCTATTACGACAATTACAAGGGCGTTATCCTGTTCGTCCGTTTAAAGGACGGCAAGGTGAACGTAGGCGATAAAATAACCACATTCCGCGCCGATAAAATTTACGAGGTAACCGAAGTGGGCGTGTTTGCGCCCTCTATGACGCCAAAAAACGGGCTTGTTGCTGGCGAGGTAGGCTATATTGCCGCTTCCATTAAGTCCATACAGGACGTAGCCGTGGGCGATACGGTAATAAACGCCGAAAACCGCGCCGCCGAGCCGCTCCCCGGCTACAAAAAAGTGCAGTCGGTAGTGTTTTGCGGTATTTACCCGTTAGACGGCTCCAAGTTCGGCGATTTAAAGGAAGCGCTATTAAAGTTGCAGTTAAACGACGCTTCGCTCGTGTTCGAGCCGGATACTTCGCAGGCGCTCGGCTTCGGCTTTCGTTGCGGCTTTTTGGGACTGTTGCATATGGAAATTATGCAGGAACGCCTCGAAAGGGAGTTCAATCTCGACATAATTACCACCGCGCCCTCCGTCAGCTATAAGGTATTAAAGACGGACGGAGAAACGGTGTTTGTAGACAATCCTTCGCACCTGCCGCCCGTTTCCGAAATAGAGGGGATGGAGGAGCCGATTGTCCACGCCGACATATATTCGCCGCCCGACTATCTTGGGCAGATTATGGACCTGTGCCGCGACAAGAGGGGCATTTTCGAGCAGATGACCTACCTCGACGCCAACCGCGTCAAGCTCGAATACAAGCTTCCGCTGAATGAAATTATCTTCGATTTCTTTGATAAAATCAAGTCGCGCACGCGCGGGTACGCAAGCTTCGACTACGAAATTATAGGCTACGAGAGGAGCAAGCTCGTCAAGCTCGACATACTTTTAAACGGCGAAGTGTGCGACGCGCTGTCGATAATCGTTCACGAAAGCTCGGCGTACAACCGCGGCAGAACGCTGTGCGAAAATTTAAAGGAAGCCATTCCCCGCCAGCTGTTCGAAATTCCCGTGCAGGCGGCTGTCGGCGGCAAAATTATTGCAAGGGAAACGGTAAAGGCGATGCGTAAGGACGTGCTTGCCAAGTGCTACGGCGGCGACATAACCCGTAAGAAAAAGCTTTTGGAAAAGCAGAAAGAGGGTAAAAAGCGTATGCGCACAATCGGCAGCGTAGAGGTGCCGAGCGAAGTGTTTATGCAAATTTTAAAGACCAACGACGAATAAACGTAATTGAAAAATGAGCTTTAACCAACGCGTGTACGACATAGTAAAACAGATACCCAAGGGTAAGGTAACAACTTACGGCGCTGTTGCGCGCGCAATCGGTGCGCCGCGCTGTTCGCGGCAGGTGGGCTGGGCTTTGCACTCCAACCCCGCATTCGGGGAAATTCCCTGCCACCGCGTACTCTTTAAAGACGGCTCTCTGACCGACGGGTTTGCATTCGGCGGGCGCGAAGCGGAAAAACAGCTTCTGCAAAACGACGGGGTGGAAGTTTCAGAAAACGGCAAAGTCGACCTGAATATTTACGGCTGGCTTGTTTAGCGGCAACCGCAAAAATTTTGCTTGGAGGTATAAAGAGGTACAAAATGGCAGGTATTTACGTTCATATTCCCTTTTGCAGGCAAAAGTGCCGCTATTGCGACTTTACTTCCTTTCCCGACAAAATAGGGTTTGCCGAAAGCTATATGGCTTGCCTTTACCACGAAATGGCAATGCGCGGCGAGGAGCTTAAAGCGTATACTTTTCAAACGCTTTACATAGGCGGAGGCACTCCTTCCGTAGTGGACGAAAAGTATATTGCAATGCTTGTGGCGGCGGCTAAAAAATATTTCAATTTGTCCCCGCAGGCGGAAATAACAATCGAAATGAACCCCGGCACGGTTAGCGCGGGCAAAATCGCGCTATATAAAAAATGCGGCATAAACCGTTTTTCGGTGGGGTTGCAGACAGCTGTCGACAGTCAGCTCGAAGATTTGGGCAGATGCCACAATTTAAAGGAGTTTACCGCTTGCGCAAAGCTTTTGAAAGGCGAAAATTTCAGCGTGGACGTAATGCTCGGGCTTAAAGGGCAAACGCTCGAAGATATAGGCAAATCTATAACCGTAGCCGCGGAAAGCGGCGCAAGCCATATTTCTATGTACGCACTTACGCCCGAGGACGGCACTCCGATATATACCGACTATCTCAACGGCGAACTTCCCGATGGCGACGAGGTTGCCAAAATGTACGCTTACGGCGCGGAAAAACTTAAACAGGCGGGGTTTGAAAGGTACGAAGTTTCAAACTTCTGCAAGAAGGGAATGGAGAGCAAGCACAACCTCAACTATTGGCGGCGGGGCGAATACATCGGCTTGGGCGTTTCCGCTTCGTCCTGCATAGCAAACGTGCGGTTTACAAACACTTTCGATTTGGACGAGTATTTCAAGTGCATAATGACCAACCGCTTCCCCGTCGTAGACAGTCAGGAAATAGACGAGGAGGGGCGGCGCGACGAAACTATAATGCTCGCCCTGCGCACCGCCGAGGGGCTGGATACGGGCAAATTTAATAGTTTGTTTAACTGCGATTTTGAAAAGCTTTACTCCCGCGCCCTCGAAAAGAACGGGAAATATCTTACTTGCGAAAACGGCAGGCTAAAAATAAAGGACGAATATCTGTTTGTTCAAAACTCTATAATATGCGACTTTCTGTCGTAAATAGTGCGTAAGGGGCGCGGCAATGTTTGCCGCGCCCCGTCTTTTATTGTGCATAACCGTATATAAAAGCGTATATAACCGTTAAAAAATGCGTTTTATGCACAAAAAGTTATCCACAAAACGCCCTGTTCAAAACGTAAACGAACAAAGGTGTGGTAAAGTTATCGACAATTAGCCCAAAAATCGACCTTTTTCACGCATATGCGGGTTGGTTTGGTTATAAATTACAAAAAAGTTATGCACAATTCCAAAATGAGGGCTGTTGCGTAAGGGCGGTATAAACGGTATTTTGAAAAATACCGCTTACTTTTCCGCCTGACTTTCGCGTTCGGCAATTACCCTGCCGTCCTCGCCGCTTACAAGGTAGGCGTGTACGTTTTTATCTCTGTCGCATATGCCCACGTAGTAGTAACAGCCGTTGTCGTACAAAAGTCGCACGGTTATTTCCCCCGAAAAAACGCCGCGTTCCGTAAGTTTGTCAAAGCTCTCCGCGTCGTATTCGCGCACGCACTTCAACGCCGCTTTGCCGTCTATAACGCCCTCTTCGGCAACGTTCTGCACGGTAAATTTCTTTTCTTCGCCGTCTATGTCAAGCTTTACTTCAACGCTCGCCCCGCTTATTTCCCCGCCCGAAAAGCTTAAATAGTAGTTGCGGGTAACCGAAAGCCAGCTCATTTCGCCTCCGCGCCCCAAAAGCTCAACGTTTACTTCCGAAGCGTTTTTGTCGTACTCGAAATATATTTCCGTAACGTTTCCCACGTTGCCCTTAACGCCGTCCAATGCGTACGGCGTTTCCTTGTCCACCGAATAAATTTTCAAGCTTACGGCGTCGTCCTCGTAATAATACACGCTCTTGCGGTACTCGGAAACGTAGGAAAAGTAGTCCACGCTCTTTTTACAGGCTGTAAAGGCAAAGGAGAAAGGTAAACACAAAATAAGACAGGTCAAAAATTTTTTCATATTAAAATTTATTGCGGCAAAAGTTATAATATGAATATCTATTTCAAACAGTTGCTTTTTTTTTGCCGTTGTGCTAAAATATATAAAATATTTTTTCGGTGTTCCGAGGTTTAATTTTTGGAGAAACTTGTCGTTAAAACGGCGGTTAAAACCGTCCTAATAATATTGGGAATATTTGTCGCGGTGTTCGCTGTGTTTAACTTTGCCTTTCCCCAGCATATGGCTTCCGTAACGGAAAGTATGGGTAACTATGATTTGGCTGTAAAATACGCATCACTGCGCTATTATTATACAAAAAACTGCGACGATTTAGCCCGTTGCTTCGACGACAGCGTACTGCTCGGCAATGACAAATATATCCTCGATTACGGCGAAAATCTGTTAAAACATAAGGACTATGCCGACCTTTGCAGGGTAAAAAACGAACAGCAGAGCGGAACGGGTTACGACTACGACCGCTGGGTTAAAGGCAAACTTGTAATTTCCTACTACAATACCGACCGCAAGGCAAAGGCGATAGAAACGGCTATGGAGCTAGACCGCGGAGAGGACGGCGTGCTCGCTTTCGAATACGGCAGTTCGCTTATGGCGCTTGCGGCGCGCATAAAGACGGGAGGCGACGCGGAAGCGGCGCGTGCAATGCTTGCCGCGCTGGAAGAAGTAACGCCCGCCGACCAGACGCAGGCGGACAATCTTGCGCAGGTTAAAATTGCTATGAACGCCGTAATATCGAGCGGCAAATAATTTTTTACGTATATTCACTATACTTTTTTAAGGAGATAAACATATGAGTAAAATTGTTAAAGAAGCATTAACGTTCGACGACGTGTTGCTCATACCGGCGGCGTCCGACGTTTTGCCTTCCACCGTGGATTTGCGCACAACGCTGTGCAACGGCATAAATTTAAACGTGCCCGTAATAAGCGCGGCTATGGATACCGTAACCGAATCGCGTTTGGCGATAGCAATCGCGCGCGAGGGCGGTATAGGCATTATACATAAAAATATGACGATAGAGGAGCAGGCGGCTCAGGTCGATAAAGTAAAGCGCAGCGAACACGGCGTTATTACCGACCCGTTCTATTTAACGCCGGAAGAGCCCGTATCCGCGGCGCGCGCCTTAATGGAAAAGTACCGTATTTCGGGCGTGCCCATAACCCTCGGCGGCAAGCTTGTGGGAATACTTACAAACCGCGATATGCGTTTCGAAACTAATTTCGACCAGCCCATTTCCGCGATAATGACCAAGGAAAACCTTGTAACCGCGCCCGAGGGCACTTCCCTTGCGGAGGCGCAGAAAATACTTGGCAAGCACCGCATCGAAAAGCTTCCCATAGTCGATAAAAAAGGTATGCTTAAAGGTCTTATAACCATTAAGGATATCGAAAAAGCCATTCAGTACCCCAACCGCGCAACGGATAAAAAGGGCAGGCTTTTGGTCGGCGCGGCAATCGGAGCAACGGCGGATATGCTTGAAAGAATCGACGCGCTCGTAAACGCTCACGTCGATATGGTCGTGCTCGATTCGGCGCACGGTCATTCTAAAAATATTATCAAACACGTGGCGAAAGCCAAGGAAAAATATCCTGATTTGCCTCTTGTTGCGGGCAACGTTGCAACGGCGGAAGCCACGCACGATTTGTTCTCGGCGGGCGCCGACGTCGTTAAGGTGGGCATAGGTCCCGGCTCCATATGCACAACGCGTATAGTTGCGGGTATTGGTATGCCCCAGCTTACGGCGGTAATCGACTGCGCGGAAGAAGCGGACAAGTTCGGTAAAAAGGTTATTGCGGACGGCGGAATCAAGTATTCGGGCGATATAGTTAAGGCGATTGCCGCGGGAGGTAGCGCGGTTATGCTCGGCTCTCTTTTCGCGGGCACTACCGAAGCCCCCGGCGAGCTGGAAATTTATCAGGGCAGAAGCTTTAAAACGTACCGCGGTATGGGTTCGCTCCCCGCAATGGCAAGGGGCGGCAAGGACAGATATTTCCAGTCCAACGCAATAAAATTCGTGCCCGAAGGCGTAGAAGGCAGGGTGCCTTACAGGGGCGCGCTTGCAGACATTCTTTTCCAGCTTATGGGCGGACTTCGCGCGGGTATGGGATACACGGGCAACGCCACGATAGACGAGTTGAGAAAGAACGGCAAGTTCGTTAAAATGACGGCGGCGTCATTGGCGGAAAGCCACCCTCACGACATATCCATTACCAAAGAAGCTCCCAATTACTCGCCGAAAGGTTGAGGTATATAATCCGTAAAATAAGGAAAAAGTATGCAACACGAAAGAGTTTTAATTATCGACTTCGGCGGACAGTACAACCAGCTTATAGCGCGCAGAGTGCGCGAGCATAAAATTTACTGCGAAGTAAAGTCGTATAAAACGCCTATTGAAGAAATACGCGCTTTCAACCCCAAGGGTATAATATTCACGGGCGGACCTAACTCCGTATATCTTGACAGCTCGCCCAGAATGGACGGCGAAATTTTTGAGTTGGGCGTGCCCATACTCGGCATTTGCTACGGCGCGCAGTTCTTGGTTTACGGCTTGGGCGGCAAAATAGAAAAAGCCAACGATACGGCTGTCGCCGAGTTCGGAAGAACGGACTGCGAGTTTGATACGAAATCGCTTCTTTTCAAGGGCTTAAAGAAAAAGTCGGTTGTATGGATGAGCCACAACGACCACATAGCCGCCCTTCCCGAAGGCTTCCGCGCAATCTGCCACAGCGATAAGTGCCCTTACGGCGCGATAGAAAACGCGCGGAAAAAGTTTTACGGCACGCAGTTCCACCCCGAAGTAAACCACACTGAGCAGGGCTTCGATATGCTTGGAAATTTCCTTTATAACGTGTGCGGGTGCAAGGGCGACTGGACTATGGAAGAGTACGCGCAGACGGCTATTAAAAGCATACGCGAAAAGGTGGGCGGCGGCAAGGCTTTGCTTGCCCTGTCTGGCGGCGTAGACAGCTCGGTTGCCTGCAAGTTGCTTGCAAAGGCGATAGGCGGTCAGCTTACCTGTATATTCGTAGACCACGGTCTTATGCGCAAAAACGAGGGGGACGAAGTTGAAGCGGCTTTTGCCGACAGCGGAGTAAACTTTGTGCGCGTAAATGCGGGCGAGCGTTTCCTCGGTAAACTCAAAGGCGTTTCCGACCCCGAAACGAAGCGCAAAATCATAGGCGAGGAATTCATCCGCGTATTCGAAGAGGAAGCAAAAAAGATAGGCAGGGTGGATTATCTGGTTCAAGGCACTATTTATCCCGACGTGATTGAGTCCGGTTTGGGCGACGCGGCTGTAATAAAGTCGCACCATAACGTCGGCGGACTTCCCGACTACGTTGATTTTAAAGAGATTATAGAGCCGTTGCGTATGCTGTTTAAGGACGAAGTGCGCGCGCTCGGCATAGCCCTCGGGCTTGACGAAAAACTCGTTTGGCGCCAGCCGTTCCCCGGTCCCGGTCTTGCCATAAGAATTATAGGCGACATTACCCCCGATAAGGTGGCTATTTTGCAGGACGCGGACGCTATATTCCGCGAGGAAATTGCAAAAGCCCGTCTTGACCGCGACATAAACCAATACTTTGCAGTGCTTACAAATATGCGTTCGGTGGGCGTAATGGGCGACGGCAGAACTTACGACTACACGCTTGCCCTGCGCGGGGTTTGCACATCCGACTTTATGACGGCGGACTTCTCCCGCATACCCTACGACGTTTTGGAAGCGATTTCAACGCGCATAGTAAACGAAGTTAAGCATATCAACCGCATCGTTTACGATATAACTTCCAAACCCCCCGCAACAATAGAGTGGGAGTAATAAACCGAGCTTTGCGCGGTAAACGCAAATAATAAGCGGTAGAGCAGAGCCGAATATAAAGCGTTGAGGAGTAAGAAGCGTATGAAAACAATTATTACTATTCAGCATACGCAATCGGTTCATCATACTAACGGTATGGTCGGTTCTTGGACGGATTGGCAATTATCGCAATTAGGAGTGGAGCAGGCAAACAGAATAGGAGAAAAGCTTAAAGCAGAGTTATCTCAAAAAAAGTTTGTGATGTACTCGTCCGATTTATTGCGCGCAAAACAAACGGCTGAAATTGTCGGTCGGTATTTAGGCTTAACCCCGATTTTTAAAACTCAACTGCGGGAAAGAAATCTCGGCAAGTGTTGCGGTAAATCCGTTCAATGGCTTCGTGAAAATCTTGAAATGCAAGAGAAAACTATCGACGACAGATTGTTTTCCGACGCGGAAAGCCGTAGGGACGAGTGGAACAGACTGCAACCGTTCTTTGACGAAGTTATGGCGAGCGACGACGAAAATATAATAATCGTTTCGCACGGCGATTTGCTTAGCGTTTTTAATACAATGTTTCTCGGATTGAGCGTTGAAACTTTAAATACTTGTGAAATTTTCGGATTGGCGGGCGGCGTTTCCTTTATGTTCGAAAACAATGAAGGGAAAAGATTTATTAAAAGAATAAGCGATACGTCTTACGTCAATTAGCGTTTTTTTGAGAATGTCGCGCCGAATGGAAATAAAAGTATTTTAAAAGACGGACGGCTTGTAAAGCGTAGAAATTTTGATAAAATTTTTACGCTTGATTTTTGTGAAGATACATAGTTTTCAGGTAGCTTTTCTATAATAAAGACTCCGAAAAGCAAAATTTTTGGAGGTCTTTTTTTATGGAAAAAATAAGCCCGCAACAGCAACTCGGCAATGCAAAGCTCGGCAGGCTTATGCTCAAATTCAGCGTTCCCTGCGTGCTTTCCCTCTTGATAAGCGCACTTTACAATATTGTCGACCAGATTTTTATAGGCAACAGCGAGCTCTCCGCCCTCGGCAACGCCGCAACGGGCGTAGTTTTTCCCGTGTTCATTGTGGCGCAGGCGTTTGCCTGGTGCCTTGGCGACGGGTGCGCGGCGTTTATAAATATCTTTCAGGGCAAGGGCGAAACGCAAAAACTCGACAGGTCGGTCGGCGGTTGTATAACCGTTACGCTCGGTTGCAGCGTTGCGTTAATCGCGCTCTTCTTTCCCTTGAAAAACCAAATACTCAACCTTTGCGGCGCGTCGCAAAACAGTATCGGGTATGCGGTAACGTACTTCAATATAGTAGTGGCGTTCTTTCCCGTATATATGCTGTCAAATATGCTCAACTCGGTAGTGCGGGCGGACGGCAACCCCGCCTGGGCAATGGCTTCTATGCTTGCGGGCGCGTTCATAAACATCGCGCTCGACCCGCTGTTTATTTTCGCCTTTAAAATGGGTATGGCGGGCGCGGCGTGGGCTACGGTAATAGGGCAGGCGGCTTCCTTTATAATCGGCGCGGCGTACCTGTTCCGTACAAGAACTTTCAAGCTTAAACTTTCGAGTTTTATTCCTTCTTTTAAGGCGGTTGTTCCCGCCGTCAAGCTTGGAATATCTACGTTTATAACCCAATCGACTATCGTCGTAATCGCCCTTTTAAGCAACTTTATGCTCAAAAAATACGGCGCGCAGTCGGTTTACGGGGAGGATATTCCCATTGCCATTATCGCAATAGAAAACAAAGTTTTCGCCATTGTCGTAAGCGTGGCGGTGGGCATAATTTTAGGTTGCCAACCTATCGTTAGCTATAACCTCGGATGCGGCAACTATGCAAGGGTTAAAAGACTGTTTTTGTATATCCTTGCCTGTATCGGCGTTATCGGCGCGGTTGCAACCGTACTTTTTCAAGCCTGTCCTTCGGCAATTATCGGGCTTTTCGGCGCGCCAAGCGACAGTCAGAACATAAATCCCCAACTGTATACGCAGTTCGGCGTAAAGACGTTCAGGATATTTTTGATGCTGATTGGCTTTACCTGTTTTATCAAGTTTGCCTCCATTTTCTTTCAGGCGGTGGGCAAGCCCGTAATAGCAACGGTGGCTTCGCTTATCCGCGACATTGTCTGCTTTGTTCCGCTTGCCTGCGTTTTGCCACTTTCTATGGGGATAGACGGCGTGCTGTGGGCGGCGCCCGTTGCCGACGCGGTTGCCGTTGTAGTTACGGTAGCGCTGATAATAATTTGCTTTAAGTCGCTAAACGCAATGGAGCGGAAAGAAAAAGCGCAAAGTAACGTTGAATAATTTTAAGCGGGCGCGGCGGTAATTTACCCCCGCGCCCGTCCGTTTTTTAATGCCTTTCAAACTGTGGAAGCGCCCGACGAATGCGGACACCGCCGCCGCGCACGCTTGTTTTTTAATGCCTTTCAATGTTATTCTACAATAGGCTTGTCAGTTAGGGCAAGCCTTTAATATTTGGCTACTTTTTAATGGGTTTACCTTAGCTGGTAAGCCCATTTTTTTATTTTATCGGAGGTTAGGTATGAACAAAGAGCGCAGAAAGCAGTTAAACGAGATTGCTGAGCAAATCGGCTCATTGAGAGACCAATTAGAGTCCCTGAGAGACGAGGAGCAGGACTACTACGACAATATGCCTGAGAGCTTTCAGGGCGGAGAGAAAGGCGAGAGAGCGGAGACGGCTATCGACAGTATGGATAGTGCTTTGGATAGTCTGGACGACGCTCTGAGCAGTATCGACGAGGCAACAGAATAAAGGAGGAAACTATGGCTAAGAAAATCATTACAGCAAAAAAGGTAAATGTAAAAGACAGAATTTGCGTCAGTGCCTATGTAACGAGAGATATGCACGGTAAGATTTCTCAGATTGCAAAAAGCAGGGAGCTGGGAATAAGCGACATCGTGCGTGAGGCTGTGCGTGAGTACCTTGCAAAGCAAGAGGCTCTGAAAGCGGAGGCGTAGGCGATGGATACGAAAACGGTCAAGCAAATCAATCAAATAGACGCTAAGCGGCAGCTTGGCTTACCGCTCACTGCTGAGGAGGAGGCTCTGTTTGAGCTTTACGGAATACCGCTTACGCAGCCAAAACAGGAGGAGGGCAACCCAGACATTGAGCCGTCAGAGGAAACGCAGAAAACGGCGTTTGTCCACAGCTATTTATCGCCGCTTTTACAGGCGGCAGGGCTCAATGTTAAGAGTGCGGAATATCGCAGAAATTTAATTACTTGTGAGGAAATTGTAACGGTTACATATAACAACGACTACACGAAAGATGTTTGTGTTACGGCGGATTCACTCAGGGCGATTATTACCGATGTTATGGCGCAGGTTTAGCGCAGGAGGAAACTATGAATTTTATTTACGACGATGGCGGCAGAGAGGCGGCAGGATTCAAAGGCGAGACGAGAGACTGTGTTTGCAGGGCAATAGCTATTGCGGCAGAAATGCCCTACAAGGAGGTTTATGACCTCATAAACGAAATGGCTAAAACGGAAAGGTCGAGTAAGCGCAGGAGAGGCAAATCGAACGCCAGAACAGGGGTTTACATCAGCACCATACGCAAAGTAATGGAGCGGCTTGGGTGGAAATGGCACCCTACAATGGCTATCGGAAAAGGCTGTACTGTGCACTTACGCAAGGACGAGCTGCCGAGCGGCAGACTCGTGGTAAGCGTAAGCAGACACGAGGTTGCGGTTATTGACGGCGTTGTACACGATACTTTTGACTGTACACGAGACGGGAGCCGTTGTGTGTATGGGTACTATCAAAAAGTAAATTGAGGAGGTGCATATATGTCAAAGTTGGTCGAACTGAAAAAGGTTGTCTATGCGGAGCTCGTCGAGAACGAGCAGGCACGACGCAACGATACGGAGCTGTTGCTGGGCGTTTTCAAACGCTTGGGTATTGACACTCGTCAATCGTTTGCAGAGTTGGCAAATAGCGGTAAGCTCAGACAGATGGAGAGCATTACCCGTTGCCGCCGCAAATTACAGCAGGAATATCCCGAATTGCGGATAGAGCCCGTTGCAAAGCTCAGGAACGAGCGACAGCAGGTATTCAAAGACTTTGCGAAAGCAAAGGCATAAGGCGGCTGTTATGGGCTACGAGGTTATCAAGCTGAGGCATAACTCTCCTGAGTGGCTGGCTTTCCGCAAAACGGGCATAGGAGCAAGCGAGGCGGCGGCTGTGTTGGGTTATTCAAACACGACATCAAATGTTGACCTCTGGGAGCAAAAGGTGGGGCTACAAGAGCCGAAAAACCTTGACGACTTAGAGAGGGTGCAATACGGCATTAAGGCAGAGAAATACCTTGCAGGGCTGTTTGCGTTGCAGTACGCAGACAGGTACAAAATGAAAATCGACAAAACGGTTGTGTATCGAAAGGACGGTTTTCAGTTTGCGAGCTTAGACGGCGAACTTACAGACATTAAGAGCAAAGAGCTCGGCGTGTACGAGGGAAAGACCGTCGTCATTGATTCGAGGCAGGCGTGGGAGCATTGGATAGACCAAATCCCACAAAACTACTACATTCAAAACTTACACCAAATGCTGGTAACGGGGCGTAAGTTTGTAATCCTGAACGCTGAGTTTCGCTGGACGGAAAGAGACGAGGGCGCTGACGAGGACGCTCAGGTAAAAACAGAGGGGAAACGGTATCTGATATTGCAAAGCCCTGAGGTGCTTGCGGATATGAGACTACTTGACGAGGCGGAGCACGAATTTTGGGGCTATGTAAAGCGCAAAGAGCGTCCTGCACGGTTACTCCCTCAAATCTAAGTAATTTATTAAAATCGGAGGATATTTTTATGGCAAACGAATTAACACTGAGGCTGGAAACACCTATTGAAAAATTGGTGCCTGCTATGATTGCGTTTAACAACGCAGAGCTGATGGAGGGCGTTAAGGCAAGGCTCGTTGCTTATCAGGGCAAGACCTACGACGCTGAATCTATCAATGAGGCGAGAGGAGACCGCTCTACGCTTAACAAATTCTCGAAAGCTCTGAACGACGAGCGGCTGAGGATTAAGAAAATTTATACTATGCCGTTAGACAAATTCACGAAAGAGATTAACGAGGTTATTGCTGTCGTGGATTCGTGTACGGCGGAAATCGACGCACAGGTAAAGGCGTGGGAGAACGGCTACAAAGAGCGTAAACTTGCGGAAATCAAGGCGTATTTTGCAGAGGTTTTTCCTGCCGAGCTCAGTGCGTTTATTTCTTTCGAGAAAATTCAGCAGCTTGATTGGCTTAACGCCAGCAAGAGTATGGCGGCGATTAAAAAAGAGATTACCGCTACCATCGAGAAAATCAAGGCGGAGCTTGCTACCATCGAGGCATTGGGCGGCGATACGGTTGCTATCAAGCAGAAATACTTTGAGGATTTAAGCCTCGCAAACGCCATCACGGAGCATAAGCGCATAGAGGCTGAAAAACAGCGCATAGCGGCTCAGGAGGCGGCGATGGCGCAACAGGCGGCGGAGATTAAGAGCGAGGCACCTGCGCCCGTTCCTGAGCCTGTGGCAGAGGAAAAGACTTATACGCTCGCCTTTAAGGTAACGGGTACGGCGGCGCAGCTCAACGCCCTCAAAGCGTTTATGTCGGAAAACAAAATCAAATTTGAAAGAGCCTAACAGGAGGATATAAAAATGGCTGTCAAAAATTCTTTACAAAAAGCAAATAACGACCAGAGCGGAAAGCTCACTATTTCGGGTTATCTCGGACAGGAGAAAATCAAGACTTGGATTAACGGTATGATAGGCACGGAAAAAGAGGCGCAAAAATTCATTTCGTCCATCATTTCCGCCGTATCTACTACACCTGCATTACAGGGTACACAGGAAAAGCCTACCGATATGAATACCATCGTATCTGCCGCATTGTTGGCAAACGCTCTGGATTTGAGCTTATCGCCTCAGCTCGGTTTGGCTTATATGGTACCGTTTGAGGACAATAAGAGAGGGCGCACGGTTGCGACTTTTATTCTCGGATATAAGGGCTATATACAGCTTGCAATTCGTTCGGGTAAGTACAGAAAAATCAATGTGATTGCCATCAAAGAGGGCGAGTTTGTAAGCTACAATCCGCTCACGGAGGAATTGGTTGTAAACCTCATTTCCGACGACGAGGAAAGAGAAAAGGCGGCGACTGTCGGCTACTATGCTTGTTTTGAGCTCGTCAACGGATTTACTAAGAGCCTGTATTGGAGCAAGAAAAAAATGCTCCTCCACGCCGATAAATACTCTAAGGCGTTCAGCGTTGAGGCAAAGAAAGGTAAAAGCCCTATGTACGACAGAGTGTCTTACGCTGATTTTGAGGCAGGGAAAGTGCCTGAGGCGGAGATGTGGAAGTACAGCTCGTTCTGGTATAAAGATTTCGATGGTATGGCGTTCAAGACAATGCTCAGGCAGCTTATTTCTAAGTGGGGCATTATGTCGATTGATATGAGAGACGCATTTGAGAAAGACGGCTCCGAGATATACGAGGCAAACGAGTTTGACGAGCACAAAACCGCTATCAGAAACGAAATTGTGCAGGAAATGGCAGGCAAGGGCAGTCCTGAACAGTTTAGTGAGGACGACTTTTTTTCAGACAAGGACGGCGTTATAAATGTACCGCCTGAGGGCGTAGAGGACAACGGAGGCGGCAATGCGGATTGAGGTTTACGGTCAACCTCAGGGCAAGCAAAGAGCGAGAGTATGTATGAGGGGCGGTTTTGCAAAGGCTTATACACCTGAAACAACGGCAAGCTATGAAAACCTGATTAACCTCTCATACATACAAGCTCTTAACGGTGCGCCGTCGCCGTATTGGGATAAGCCCGTGCGCATACGAATACAGGCGATTTATCAAATCCCTAAATCATTTAGCAAGAAACGCACGGCGGCGGCTCTGGACGGGCTCATACGCCCTCAGGTTAAGCCTGACATCGACAATGTGGTAAAGATTGTGTGCGACGCTCTCAATAAGGTTGCATACAAAGACGATACGCAGGTTGTCGAGATAGCCGCCTGTAAATTGTACGGCGTTGAGCCTATGGTAAGGATTGACATTGACGAGGTGCAGACCTCTGGCAAAACAACTCTCTGACGGGAGGAGACTATGCGAGAAAAGAATTATTTTAGCCACGACTACCACAGCAGAGACCACTTACGAGACATACGCAAGGATTGGAAACTCGCTGGCGTTGGTTTTTATTGGTGCCTCGTGGAAATATTACACGAAAACGGAGGCTCTATAAAAGAAAACGAGATAGAGGAAATCGCTGACGACCTGAGGGCGGATTTCCAGATGGCTCACGATGTCGTTTATAAATACGGCAAATTTCAAATTAAAAAAGGCAAAATTTATTCCTCTCGTGTAATTGAGAACTTGCAAAAACGAGAGGAAATATCTAAGAAACGCACGGCGGCGGCTAAGAACAGATGGAACGGGCGTTCACAGGGAGCAGGAGAGCTTGAAAACGACGAGGAACAGGATTCTGAAAAAGAGACAGCCGCAAAAGCAACGACTGAAACTGAGGAAGATGGCGAATCTGAGAGCCTTAGTAAAGCTGAGTGGTATAAGGGTTGGATTACTGACCGCATAAATGAAATGCCTAACGAACTCAACGGGCAAGACGAGTTTTCCTACTCTTATTTATTTGAGGTGCGGCATTACATCGAAAATCTTATGCAGATGTTACCCGACGACAAACCACTAACCATAGGTAGTGCAAAGATTCAAACAGGGGATTTTTGGGAGACCATATCGCATTTTTTTAGGGATAATGATACTCTCCGAGAGTTGTCTGAGGCAATACAAGGCGTAGAGGTAAAATGCTCTCGTGGCGAGGTGCGTAACAAACAGAACTATTTAATTTCAACGCTGTATAATACAGCGAAAATGAGCGGAGCATAACGCAACCGTGCTTGGCTGCGGCACCGTATAAAATCACTTATTAAATCAGGAGAATTTTTATGAAAGCATTATTAGACGCAATGCAATTTAAGCAGATTATGGACGGCGTAAAACACGCTGTCTGCACGGATAATTCACGCCCTATACTCGGCTATATTAAGCTGGACATAAAGGGCGAAACGGTTACGGCGTATGCCCTTGACGGTTTCCGTTTGGCAAAGGTTGTTGTAACGAATACCAACCTTGCACCGAATAACAAGGACGAGTTTACCGTCCTGATAAGACCTATAACGGTACCTAAAAAGGTTGTTGATTTAGGGCTCCCTATCGAGATTGAAAAGGACGGCAATACTGTAACCGTAACTATGCAGACCTATGACGGAAAAAATGTATTTAATTACGACCAGCCTGCCTCTGACTTTTTCGACGCAGAAAAAGTAATTGCGGACGCAGGGGCGCACGATAGAGAGCTGGCGGCAAACGGCAAGTATGTTGCCGACGCTATGACCGCCATCTCAAAATCTACACAAGACAGGAATAACCTCGCTGTGATACAAACGAAAGCCGATAACTGCAAGGCGTTCATTATCACGGGTAAAGGGGAGGGCATAGAGGTTACACAGCTTATTCTCCCTATTCGCAGGTTTGAGAACAACTAAGGGGCGGCGTGATGGCAAAGACTTGGAAAAAGGGCAGCAGCTCAATATTTATTACGCTCGGAGCCAGCAACCATACTGACAAGGAACGGGAGCAGGACGACTACTATGCGACAGACCCTGTGGCAATAGATAAGCTCCTGACGGTGGAAACGCCGTCTCAGTGCGTGTGGGAGCCTGCTGTCGGTGGCGGACATCTGGCAGAACGGCTGAAATTTCTTGGACACACGGTTTATGCAAGCGATATTGTGGATAGAGGCTATCTGTGCGAGCTTGGCGATTTCCTGACCGCAACATCAACACCTTTTGAGGACGGCAAGGGAGATATAATCACAAATCCGCCCTATAAAATTGCGACAGAGTTTGTGCTTAAAGCCTTAGACCTGCTGAGCGTCGGTAGCAAGTGTTATATGTTCTTAAAGCTCACTTTCTTAGAGGGTAAGGCGAGATATAATAAACTTTTCAAGAATTATCCGCCTAAGCACATATACGCATTTTCGGAGAGAGTGCTTTGCGCTAAGAACGCCGATTTTGACGGTATGAGAGCGAGTGGCGGCTCCGCCGTTGCCTTTGCTTGGTTTGTCTGGGAGAAAGGCTATCACGGCGAAACAGCAGTAAGCTGGATTTAACGGAGGCGGATATGAATAGGCAAATGCGGAAAATAAACGCCGACAAAACGGCAAAACAGGCTGTTGAATATGTTTGCTCCAACCCGTGCTGTATTTGCTCTTGTGAGAGTTTTTGCGGCGTTAAATACAAAGGCACCTGCAAGATAGCCCGTAAAATAAGGCTCTGCCTGTGGGCGGCGAAAGATAGAGCGGAGGAAATGCTATGAAAATCAAAGTAGTAATAAATGTGCCCGATAATGATTGCGAGAAATGCCCTTATAAGGGGTATTCGTATCACGAGACATCTTATCAGAGCTACGACGAAAGACATTACTGCAAGTTGTTCGGTAATGTTGCGTTAAACAAAAAAGACGGCAAATTTGAGCGTTGCGTCGCTTGCCAGAGTTGCGAGGTGCCAGAGTGAAAGTAAAGGATTGTCAGGGCTGTAAGCACTGCAAGCGTATATGCTGGTCGCATAGTTACCAACCGCTGAACTATCACGCCATCGGTATGTCTCACGCCTATCACTACTGCGAAAAGCACGGTTGCAAGTGCTTGGAGGTAAAAAGCTGTAAAGGCAAGGAGGAGCCGTGATGGGTGTAGGTCAGTTAGATATTTTCGGCAACATCGTTACTGAGGAACAGATAAAGCCTAAAAGGGTAGGGCGCAGGAAATACAGCACTATGCAGGAGATGTACGGCGTGATAGACGGTAAGACCTGTAAGACTTGCCAGCACTGTAAGCACTTTCTGTGCGGCAATAAATCTGTCTATAAGTGTGAGCTGTGGTATATGACGCACAGCGAGGCTACGGACATCAGGCTCAAAAATCAAGCCTGCAAAAAATATCAGGAGGACAAATAAATGAAAATAGAAAAAATCATAAATTCGGGGGTAAGTCAGGCTATCGCCAGCGTACTTATCAAAACGGACGATGTGCAACAGCCCAAGTTTGTACCCACATTTGACGGAGAGTATTATTCAATATCATACACCGAAAAGCAATTACGGGCAGATTGTCCTGCCTGTGGCAGAAAAGGCACATTAACGGGGCTTGATGGCAAGGAATATGAGTGCCCTAACTGTCGTGGGAAGTGGCAAAACAGGCAAGTTGTCGGCAGGATAAAGCAATGGTATATTCGCAAATATCGGCTTGCAATGGTAAGAGTTACGGGAGAAAGAGGGGCTGACTGCGTTCAGTTTGATTTTGAGTGTACAAATTCGGACTCTCGTTTTTATTCTGACAACAAAATCACGGTTAAAGGGTCGGATATTAAAACGATGGAATTTAAGAGGTCTCATTACGGCTCTGACGAGGAACTGCAAGTGCGGTTGACTGATAACTATGCAGACGCTCTGGCGGAGATTAAACGCTTAAACAAAATTGAAAAGGATAAACAGGGCGATGGAAATTAAAAGCAGAGGCTATGACCGTGATACAAGGCGTTGGTATTACGGCGGATATTTTAAGCACCAGATTAAAGAGATTTGCCCTGTACAATTCAGCGACGAGACCGCCGCCGACAAGGAGCCCAAATATGAGCACTACATCGTGTTTGACGGCTTTGCGGATTGGAATATGGCTAAGCCCATAAAGCTGGCTACGGTTGATTCTAAGAGCGTGGGCGTGTATATAGGGCGCAAAGACGCTAAGGGCAGAGAAATATACAGCGGCGACATAATCAAGCTCGGAGAGCTTTTAGGAGCCGTTGCATACAGAAAAGAAAGCGCAGAGTTTGTCGTAATTCTGTCAGACGAAACGGTTGCACACGACGCAGCGTTTGAGTACGGCGAAATTGTAGGAAATACCTATGAAAATATCGACCTGCTGGCGTAAAGGAGCTGATATGAGAGAAATATTGTTTAGAGGCAAGAGGAAAGACGACGGCAAGTGGATTGACGGGGATTTAATCCAATCACAAGATAAAGATATAGCCTTTATTCACCCTAAGGCAAATGCTTTTACGACAAAGGAATCAATCTTTGTATATGGGCTTTTTGTAAAAGTATTGCCTGACTGTATCGGACAATTCACAGGGCTGAGCGATAAGAATAGCAACAAGATTTTCGATGGAGATATTGTTAAGGTCTGGTACGACAATAAGAGCGTAAACGGCGTTATCGAATATCACGAGGAAAATTCCTGCTGCCTTATATATGTCAAACAGTATAATAGGCGTTTGCAGCCGTTTAGCCACCCTGAAATGGAGGTTGTCGGCAATATGTATGATAATCCTGAGTTGTTGGAGGTAGAGGATTGAACAAAGTATTTTTAATAGGCAATCTCACGAGAGACCCTGAACTGACGGAGACCGCAAGTGGTGTGCAAATCTGTCGCTTTTCAATAGCGGTTACAAGGAACTATGCAGGCTCCGATGGCGAGCGCAAAACGGATTTCTTTAATTGCGTAGCGTGGCGTGGGCTTGGAGAGACGGTTGCGAGATACGCTCATAAAGGCAATAAGATAGCCGTAAGCGGCTCAATAGAGCTCAGGAACTACGAGGACAGAGACGGCATTAAACGCACAGCTGTTGACATTGTGGCGCAAGATGTGGAGTTTTTAACGCCCAGACAGTCCGACAGCGGAAACGACGAAACAGGTTACAGGAGCGGCGGAAAGCCTGCCCTGCAAGAATTTGACGACGACGGCGATATACCGTTTTAAGGCTGAGGTGGAGCAGTGAAAAACAGGGAAATAAAGGTTGTAGCTGAGCAAACAAAAAATTGGCAGCCAGCTATGAATAAAATAGCGGCGCACTCACGAAAACGGAGAAAGCGGCTCGTACAAAAACGAATCAGAAAGCATAAGGAGGCAGACTGATGGACGCAGCATTATTTTCTATTAGACCTGAGCCCGTCTCATACATCACGCAGGGCGTGAAAGAGTGGGAATTTAGGACAAAGCCGCCTAAAATCGAAACGCCGTTTAAGGGCTATATTTACTGCACGAGCGTCAAAAATATGCCGCTTGCAGATTATGTCAAAGCACATAAAGCGACAGGCGGTAGGATAGACGAGTGGCACGGTAAGGTTATCGGAGAGTTTATCTGCGACGAAATTATAGAGGTTAGCCACAACGGATTTGTAAACCCGTTTGCTATCAATAGGGAGGTATTACAGAAAGGGCATTTGTCAAATAGTGAGTTTCTGGCGTACACAGACCACTACCGCAAAGACCTGTCCGCTCTGCATATCTCACAGCTTGTGATTTACGATAAGCCGAAAGAGCTGAGTGCGTTTTATATGCCCTGCAATTTCTATGAAAAAGGCGACGGGTGCGGAGATAGCGACTGCCCTTTGTACGAGGAGCCTGATTATGAGTACGGCGATGTGTGGCACGATTGCGAGGGTAAAAAGCCTATTCGCCGTCCGCCTCAAAGCTGGTGCCGAGTTGTGGAGCATACACAAAATGCAACACAGACGGAGTCTATACTGAACGGCTTAAAATGTCATTTCAAGGATATTATTTGCAACAAGGAGCGTATATGCGAAATGTGTACAAATAATCCGCCCGACGAGGAAAAGTTAAACGGGCTCAAACCGCCTCTGCCGTATAGTTACCCTTATTGCCCGTCCTGTGGAGAGCCGACATATAGCTCAGAGCGTTGTGTATTTTGCGGTCAGAGGCTTATACGGGAGGAATTATGAGGGTGCTCGTTGCCTGCGAGGAGAGCCAGCGTGTGTGTACGGCGTTCAGGGAGCAAGGGCACGAGGCTTATTCCTGCGATATTCAGGAGTGTAGCGGCGGACACCCAGAGTGGCATATACAAGGCGACTGCCTGCGTCTGCTCAACGGGGGGGGTATTCATTTGTAACGATGGACGGAGCCGAGCATTATATCTCTAAGTGGGATTTGCTCATAGCGCACCCTCCCTGTACATACCTATCGAACGCAGGAGCTGCAAGGTTATTTCCGCATAAAGGCGAATTGAACTTAGAACGGTACAACAAAGGGCTGAAAGCGAAAGAGTTTTTTATGAGCTTTTACAACGCAAGCTGCAAAAGAATCTGCATAGAAAACCCGATACCCACCCGTATATATGGGCTCCCGTCATACACGCAGACCATACAGCCGTATGAGTATGGACACCCATACAGTAAAAAGACCTGCCTGTGGCTTAAAGGCTTGCCTCCGCTCGTTCCGACAGAGATTATTACAGAAAACATAGTCTCGTGGGTAAGTGGTGGCAGCAAGGACGGGCACGGTAATCCGAGAAAAAATCAGGGCACTAAATTCAGAGACAGCAAAACGAGGAGCAAAACCTTTGAGGGTATTGCTAAGGCGATGGCTGAGCAGTGGGGCAGAGACGACCTGACAGTCGCTCAGCAGGTAAGTATATTCGATTTACTATAAGGAGATTTTATTATGACACAGATTCAGAAAATGGCAAAAGCCATCGAGAACATTAAGGACGGCGAGCGGCTTATCCGCATAACCGACTACCAAAATATGGACACAATAGAGGTTAAGCGTAAGGATATAAAGAGTTTCAGCTACCCTGCGCTTGATAACAAAGTGGTGTACATAGATTTCGTACTGCCGTTTATAGAAAAGGACGGCAAGTTAATCGAAATTGTATATCAGACATATTCGAGGCGTGGAACAGTCAAGAGGAGTGGCGATATTTTGCGTAACTTTGTAATTGACAAAGACTGCGACCTGATTGCGCTGTAAGGAGGCTATTATGTTAAAACTCAAAGATTCAGTAAACATCGAGGAGCTGACGAAAATCGGCTTTGTGAGTTTCAAGGTTGACCGCCGCCAGACGAACTACTATTTTGCGGTGCGTCGGGGCGGAAAGGTTATTTTAATTAACGATGTAAGGCGTGAGGTGGTCGTGGATAACATCTGCGAGTCGCAGCCGATGTTTCCTAAGGGAGACACACGCATACACGCAAATATCAAGTGGCAGCCGAAAAATACTCTCGTTGAGGACGGCATATTTGCGCTCTGTGCCGCTGGGCTCGTAGAGAGGGTATAGTAATGGAAAAAGATATATACAATTACGCCACCAAATCGGAGAATTGCGCCAGCTGTAAGAGAGCAAAGCACGGGAGGTGGAATAAGGGTTTGTTTTTCTGCTCGTGTAGCAAAGGAAAGCATTTAGACTCAAACAATCCTGAGCATTATGAAAAATGCCCCTTTATGAAAACAAAGGAGGGGAACGATGGCTAAGCGTATAAGACCTGAGAAATGTGCCTTTTTCTACCGTAAGAGCAAGGTCGGGGATTTCTGTCTGTGCGACAAAAGCGACCCGTTTAAGCGTTGTAACGGCGTTTGTGAGCTCTATATGAGCGAGCAGGAGTACAAGGAATATATGGCGCAAGTGCTGGCGGAGGCACAGGAAAATAAGGACTGAGGAGGCGGACAGATGGGTTATGTAGCAAGTGGGCGACCCGTAGGGAGACCGAGACAATTTTATAAATACGAGTTGCCGAGCGGCGTTGTAAAGGTCGTTAGGGCACAGTGCGCAGACTACGCCCGAAAAGAGCTCTGTATAAAAGAGGGCTCCGTATCAGGCGAAACGCTGGGAGCATACATAGCCGTAAACGCCGCCATCAATTTAGCTCTGGCAGACATCGAGGAGGCGGTCAGGCAACATTTCCTCAACGACATTGCCGAGAATCGGGGCTACGACAGGAGCCAGAGTCAGTGGTGCCTGTCGCATAACTCGTATTACAAACGCAAGCGCAAGGCTATTTTCGAGATAGCCAGAGGGCTACTGCTAATCTGAGAGGGTAGAGTATGAAACGATACCTTTCTTGGAGCGGCGGTAAGGACAGCTCGGCAAGTATAGTCCTGTGCCACGAAAAAGGAATACCGCTTGACGGTGTAGTTTTCAGCGAGGTAATGTTCAGCCACGAGCGACATATAAGCGGCGAAAATCCAGAGCATATTAGGTGGGTGTATGAAACAGCAATACCTGCCATCGAAAAAATGGGCTATCCCGTTAAAGTTGTAAGAGACAAAGAGGATTATTTGTCGCTGTTCCACCATCGGATAACTAAAAGCGAAATACCAGAACGCATAGGGAAAAAGACGGGCTGGCTTATCGGCGGAATGTGCTTAGCAAACGACAGATTAAAAATGCGTCCGCTTAGAGAGTTTTTTAAGAGTGTGGGAGAGTGTGAGCAGGTGCTCGGCATACGAGTGGTTGCCAGACGATAGTAAGGCGCAAAATAGTGAGTGCTGGTGGCAAAGACCTGAGATTATCGAAAGTGAGCCGTCGTTTATGAAATTTAACCCGTTTTATTACAATGTCCGCCCGTTTGAGTTATCGGGTTGTGTAATTGCCATCGTCCTACCGCCGCCCTATACTGTATAACAGACTAAATAATTTATATTATATATTATATATAAAAGCTATTTATAAGAGATAACTATATAGGCAAGACCATCAAGGCATAAAAGCCTGTCGGAATTTTCGGGTACAATTTTGAGTTAATCTTATGATAAACTTAATACAGTGCCAATACCCTTAGAGGTTAGAGCCCTGCTCAGTAAGTGAGTGGGGCTTATTTTATTTATTCAGGGAGAGATAAAATGAGCGACACCCCTAAAAAGAAAACAGCAAAAAAGAAAACAGAGGCTACGCCGAAAAAGGAGCGTAAGCCTAATTCTGGGCAGTTTAAGAAAGGCAACACTGTCGGCAAGGAGACGAGGTTTAAGAAAGGGCACAATGTACCCTGCAAGTTTAAGGAGGAGTATTGCGACGAGCTGATTAAGTTTTTCACGACTATTGAGCCTCAGGTAATCTACGACGAGTATTACGACAATGACGGAAATCTGAAAAGTAAAAGAGCCTCAATGATTATTCCGCCTAAGCTGCCGACATTTGAGGGCTTTGCGTGGTCTATCGGAGTTTCGGTAGGAACTTTGGAAAATTGGCGTAAGGAGTACCCCCATTTTGATACCGCATACGCACGAGCATTAGAAAGGCAAAGGGAAATCCTGCTTGTGTTCGGTACAAATAAGCAATACGACGGCAATTTCTCTAAATTCCTGCTTACGAATAATCACGGTATGGCTGAACAGGTCAAGAGCGATGTAACCTATAAATTTACCCTGTCAGACGAAATCGACGAGGAGAGTAATTGATGGCTGAGGTGCTTGTAAAGCTCGGTAAGCCTCAGCCTAAACAAAAGCTGTTTTTCCTCGCCCGTTCAAAGTATGTAGCGTTTGGCGGAGCCAGAGGCGGCGGCAAGAGTTGGGGCGTAAGAGAGAAAGCAAAGCGTCTTGCCATCAAGTGGGCTGGCATTAAAATCCTGATTATCCGTAAGACCTACACCGACCTGCGAGACAACCACATTTTACCGTTGCAAGCTGACCTATCTCCCTCAGGCGCAGCCGAGTACAAAGAAAAGGACAAAGCGTTTGTGTTCAAAAACGGGAGCCGTATCAAGTGCAGTTATTTCGCCAACGATAACGACGCTTTGCAGTATCAAGGGCAAGAGTACGATGTGATTTTCTTAGAGGAGGCTACACAGTTTACAGAGCTCGTTTTCAATGTCCTGAAAGCCTGCCTGCGTGGTGCGAATAACTTTCCTAAGAGAATGTACCTGACCTGCAACCCTGACGGCGTAGGCTTTTTGTGGGTAAAGCGTCTGTTTGTCTCCCGTGAGTATGAGCCTGACGAGAATCCAGAGGACTACGAGTTTATTCAGTCTCTCGTGGACGATAACAAAATACTTATGGAGGCAGACCCTGAGTATGTCAAGCAGCTTGACTCATTGCCTGAGGATATGCGCAAACGCTGGCGTTACGGGAGCTGGGAAGTAAGCGAGGCGCAGTATTTCGGAGAGTTTGACCGAAATGTGCATACCTGCGAGCCGTTTATTATTCCTGCCGATTGGAGGCGGTACAGAGCGTTTGACTACGGTCTGGATATGCTGGCTTGCTATTGGATAGCTGTTGATAACTTACATAACTGCTATGTGTATAAAGAACTCTGCCAGAGCGACCTGCCTATATCAACCGCCGCCCGTAAGATACTTGATTTTACGAACGAGGACGAAAAGATTTACCTGACGCTTGCGCCGCCCGACCTATGGAACAGGAGCCAAGAGACAGGCAAGAGTAAGGCGATTCTATTCGGGGAGGCAGGGTTGTCATTAGCTGAATCGAATAACGACAGAGAGGCAGGCTGGCTTGCTATCAAGGAGCTGCTGAAAGTGGACGCAAACGGCTCTCCGAGACTGCATATATTCACGAATTGCAAGCGGCTTATAAAACACCTGCCAGAGTTGCAGAGAGACCCTAAAAAGCCCACTGACTGCGCTATCGAGCCTCACGATATAACGCATAGCCCCGACGCTCTCAGGTACTTTGCAATCTATTGGACGAGACCTGCGCCGCCTCCGACGAGTAGGAGAGTGAAATATCGCCCTGACGAGTTAGAGGATTATAGACGAGCGACCTCACAAGAGGAGAGGGATTTAATAATTAAACGCAAAGGAGGTTTACCCTTATAATGCAAATTGATAAGGAAAACAAATTAGACTTTTTCAAAGACCTTTTCGCAAATGCTAAGAGCGAGATGGAGGGCTTGATTGAGGACTTTAACAAGTACAGTAAACAGTACAAAGGCGACCTCGAAATTGACGGCTCCGATACGCCTGCGCAGACGGGCAGAAACATTACATACGAGCTTATTGAGAGTCAGTTTTCAAGCTACCTGCCGACGACGGCTGTAACGCCTGAGGTGTACTCCGAAAGGAACGACAGAAACGCTAAGAGCGTTGAGAAACTGCTCAGGAATAAGCGCAACCGCCTCCCGTTCGAGAAAATGAACGACATCGACGAAAGGTATTCTCCCATCTACGGCGGCTCTGTCTGGCTCGTAGAGTGGGATAACTCTATTAAGACGCATAACACGGTTGGCGATGTCAAAGTAACGATATGGGCTCCTACACACTTTGTGGGGCAGCCTCATATTTTCGACATCGACGATATGGAATACTGCTTTATTTTCTTTGAGACCACCAAAGAGGATTTAGTGCGTAAATACGGCGTAAGTTTTGAGACCGCAGAGGAAACGGAGAGCGACAACGATAGCGAGAACGACGAAACGGCTACTGTTGTTGTGTGCTATTACAAAGACGAGGACGACAGAATTTGTCAGTATATCTATTCGGGCGATACTGAGCTGTTGGATATAGAGGACTACTACTCACGCAAAAAGTACATCTGTAAGAACTGCGGCAAGCGCAAAGAACTTTGCACCTGCGATAAGCCTGATTACGAAATGCAGGACGACGAGTATGAGCTGTTAGACCACGATATACGCCTCACGGACGGCTCGTTTATCCGTGCCAGCTCGGAGGTTATGGAAAACGGTCAGGTTGTAATGGAGACACAACGCCAGCAGGCTATGACTCCTGACGGCAATATTGCGATGGACGAAATAAACGGCGTAATGCTACCCATCGGCGCAGATGTTCAGGTGCCTAAGATGGAGCAGACAAAGCTGCCGTATTTCACGCCGACAAAGTTTCCTATCGTCATACGAAAAAACACCTCGCAGGAGGACAGCCTTTTCGGACAGAGCGACTGTGAGTTTGTCCGTCCTCAACAGCAGGCAATCAATAAGTTAGAGAGCAGAATACTTGAAAAACTTATGAAAGCTGGCGTATATCCTACGGCTCCTGACGACTATGCAGGGCAGTTTGACAACACTCTTTATGAAAATGTAATTAAGGTTAGACAGGATAACTACAAGCTGTTTAACCGTATTGATTTGCAGGTGTCGGTACAGCAGGATATGGAGCAGGCAGAGCGTATTTATCAACACGCAAAGCGTATTCTCGGAATTACCGACAGCTATCAGGGACAGCAGGATAATACGGCTCAGAGCGGAAAAGCAAAGCAGATACAGGTTGCTCAGGCGGCAGGACGGCTTGACAGTAAACGCCGTATGAAAAACGCCGCATACGCCGAAATAGACGAGATTATATTTCAGTATTTCCTTGCCTACGCCGACGAGCCTCGTATTGTATCATATATCGACGCTCAGGGGCGGTTACAGAACGCACAATTCAACAGGTACGATTTCTTGGAAAGAGACGAAAACGGCGAGTATTACTATAACGCTCAATACCTTTTCGGCACGGACGCTACGGGCGATGTCGAACAGTCCAGAGAGACAATCTGGCAGGAAAACCGCCTGAATTTCCAAAACGGCTGTTACGGCGACCCGAAAGACATAAATACCCTACTTATTTTCTGGCAACAGATGGAAAAACATCATTATCCCGACGCAAGAGATATGGTGGAACGCCTAAGAGGTATTATCGAGGCTCAGCAACAACAGTTACAAGCGCAGTTACAAGAGGCGCAAAATCAAAATAAGGATTTGCAGGTGCAGGTTGCGGCAGAACAGAATAGAGCCGATGGCGCAGAGGGCTATATCGACTACTTAAAGACTTTCAACGCAGGAGGTAATCAATAATGGTTGGCGGTTATACGACGAATAAAAACACTTATCAGGTGGCGTTAGTAGGAGGCGGTGGAACGGGTACGAAAAAGCCTAACCTGCCTACGGGCGGCACCTACGCAAACGGTATTGCAGGCTTGACGCATACTACGCCTATCGTGAAAATGCCTAATATTACGAGTCAGCTTAACAGTGGCGTGGTTAGACCTGTGTACGCCGATGGTCTGGGCTATGGCGGCGGCTACGCTGGCGGAATAACGAAAGAGGGCGTAATTAGTGGCGGCGGTGCAGTCAATACGACTTTTAACAGCGGCAATAAAGTTATAAAGGGAGGTCTGGGCATTACTAAATTGCCGAACGCTGGCTCCGCACAAATAAAATATGGGGATAATATTTCGTCGCTTATAAAATTGCCGTCCGCAAAGGACAACATTACAACGCCCGTTATGACGGCGCAAAAGACAGGTGCGACAACAACGCCGACGCAGGGCTCCTCTACGGAGACCGAAAAGAAAACGCCTGCCACATACGAGGAATATCTGGAACAGCAGAGAGAGCTGTTAGACAAGAGAAAGACTGAGGCTGATAGACAGGCGGAGGCGGCTAAGGAAAGAGCGGCAGTGGACGCACAAGCCTCTTACGCTCAGAATATGGCAAGCTATGGTACAAACGCCGAAAATCTGGCGCAGATGGGATTGCAGGGCGGCGGATATAGCGACTATCTCAACGCTCAGGCTTATGCGCAAAAGAGAGCCGATGTTCAACAGGCAAATGTAACCGAACAGGCGGCTAAGGCGCAGAATACAGCTACCTACGAGGACGCTCTCTCGGAGATAAACAAGAGCGATATTGAGTATCAGGAAAAGCAAAAGGAAAAAGCGGCGGCTGAGGAGGAGAAAAAGGGCTCAATCTACGCCTCGCTTTGGGAGGGCGCACTTAATCCCGATTCTGGCTATACCGCCGAAAGCGTTGAGGCTATCGGCAGAGAATACGGGCTGTCCGACGCTCAGATTAAGGAGTTGCAGGGCATTGTTGCTGATACTAAGGCTAAGCGTGATACCGAAAAGCAAGCCGCTATCAAGCAGGCTGCGCTTGACGCTATCAATAGCGGTAGTGTTACCGAATCAAATCTCGGCTCTTACCTTGACACGCTCAAAGGTCAGGGCGCAACCGACGCTGATATTGCCGACATAAGGGAGACCTACCAGAGCACCTACTACAACGATTATATGGCGGCAATTACGGGCGGAACGCTGTCCTCTACGAAAGAGATTGACGACGCATATAACGCAGGAAACCTCTCGAAAGAGCATTACGATAATCTTAAAAAGGCTTGGAACGACGACATTAACACGGGCAGTAATGCGTTTGATGGTTACGACAGCTACGAGTCGGCTAAAAAAGATTATAACGAGATTATCAATAATAGTTGGTGTTCGGCGGAGACAAAAGCGGCTCTCAAAAAATCGTTTGAGGGGTATGAGGCTAAGCATTATAAATCTGATGTCAATTCGGGTTATAACGCACACAGCTCTACGGTTACGCTCAACACGCCTGACGGAAAGGTTACGGTTACTTACGGCGTAAATAGTAAGACTTTGAAAAAGAGCTCAGGAAACGCCGTATTTAATACTGATATTTACAAAAACGCTGGCTCAGGTCAGGTGTTTATCGTCAATGGCAGACCGTATGTTAAGCTCGATAACGGCGATTTGGGCTGGGTAAATGATTACTTAGGGCGTGGTGCTTTGGAAAAACTGAGAGACACTTACGACGGCACCGTTTACGACATTTCTTAATTTAAGCTGAGGTTTTAATTATGGCTAACGGACTTTTCAAGAGTAGTAATGCAAGCGCAGGGGCTTTGTCCTCTGCGCAGGTTGCTAATTCGACGGATATAAAAACAGCCTCCCTGTTTAACTCTCAACAGAAACAGGTCGAGGAACAGAGAAAAATAATAGACGAATATTATGCTGCTCAAAATGCTCCGAAAGATAACGGCGGCTTTTTCGGTGGCATAGGATATGCCTTTGAAAAGCTGGGATTAGGTTTTTTGCAGAGCATAGAGGGTATATGGGATTATACCGCAGGCGGATTAGCTGACCTTTTCGGGGCTCACGATTGGGCTGAAAAGCAAATTGCAAACGATTGGGTAAACTACGGACACGCAGACGAGTGGTTTAATCCGTCTGACGGGTGGAAAGTAGCAGGAGATGTCGCAGGTGGTATAGGTACCAGCTTGCCTGCTATTGCTACGGTTGCTGTCGCCGCCGCAATTACTTATTTTTCGGGCGGTACGCTGGCTCCTGCGGCGGCAGGTCTTATAGGCGGTGTTGTTGCAGGGCTTGGGGCAGCAGGTACAGCCACGAAAGAGGCGTACAAAGAAACAGGTACACTCTCAGGCAAAGAGTGGGGCTACGGTACGCTCTCAGGCTTTACAGAGGGTGCAATGGAGGGCGTATCGGACGCTATCGGCTTTGGTGTTGGCTCCATCGTAAAAAACCTTGCAGGCAGTACGGCAAAAGAGGGCGCAAAGCAGGTGGGTAAGCAAATAGCAAAATCCGCCGCCCGTCAGACCTTTGGTAAAACGGTGTTAAAGAGCTTTTTGAGCGAGGCGTTTGAGGAGGGCGTTCAGGAACTCATTGACCCTGTTTGGAAACGCATTACCTACGACCCTAACGCCGAAAGTGCTACATTTCAACAGGTTGCTTATGCTGCACTCGTTGGCGGTCTGAGCGGCGCAATTATGGGCGGTGCAGATGTTACCGTGCGCAACAGCATTAACTATTTCAGCGGCAGTAAAACCACCGCAAATGGCGGAGTTCAGGGAGTTATCGACCTTGCCACGACTATTGCCGAAACAGAGGGCGTAAATCAGTCTGGCAACGCTCAGGTTGATTTTGTCGTAAATACTCTCAGCGAGTTACAGGAAAGCCTTAAAACAACAAACGGCGAGGTCAAAACGGCAAAACAGAAAATGCTCGTCGGTATTCTCAGTAAGGCAAACACGGCGGCTCCGCTGTCTATTGTTGTACATCAGAACGCAGACGCTATTATAGCGGACGCAGAGACCACTGTAAAACGCCTTAACGACATCGGCTATAAAACCTCAAAGGGCGAGGCTGTTACGGTTGAGATGTTAAAGCAAGGCGTTACAGGCGAAAGAGGTACAACAGAATACCGCCGCTCGCTCTCTCAGGCAATGAAAACAAACGAGGCATTGCGCTCGGTTGCCGTTATGTCTGCGGCAGGACAGCTCAATATGGACGCTGCCAGATTCCAACAGTCAACGCTGAGGGGAGAGCAGTTGTTTAATCAGTCCGACCTTAATCACTTTGTCGAAACCGCCACCGAACAGCAAAAGAGAGATGTCGGAGAGAGGCTTGGTATTGCGGATTGGGCTACTGTTACGGCAGACGAATTAAAGAGCCGTATTGTAGAGTTTTCTACGAACGGCGGATTAGACCAATACATAAACGAGCGCAACGAGGTTAAAAAGCTCACAGAGCTTGAAATATCGAAAAAGGGCTTGCCTAAGTATGTGGGCTCCATAAAGCAGGACGGAGCCGTGCGCTATAAATTTGGCGACGCAAGTGTGGCTATCGTCAAGAACGGCGACACCTACCTTGTGTACGACTACGCAAACGATATTGCCTCTAAGCCTCTCACTAAAACAGAGGCTAACAGAGTTATAAAGGAAATCTACGCCGCCTCCGTTCAGAGTGCGACGGATTCTGATGTGCAGACAAAAGCGCAACAGGAAACGCAACAGCTTGACACTTTCGCCCGTGAAAATGTACCCGATTATAAAAACCTCGTGGGGGCGCAACAGCAGGCTGTCAGACAGACGCTGAGGCAGGCAAAAGCGGCAGGAGTAAGCGAGACAGACCAAATACTCTATGCCAGCGTTGCGGCTCGCTCAGGCGTAAATATCGAGTTTGTAAGCGCAGAGGCTTTGGGCGCAAATGCGGACGCTGGATATAGCCTGAAAAACGGAAAAATCCTCGTCAACCGTGAAATGGCGAATAATCCTAAATCTCGTACAGCGGCAAAAATCCTGTTGCACGAATTTACTCACGGTATGATACACAGGGGATATAGCGTAAAGGGTAAAAAAGGAAATCAACACATCGAAAATAAGGTACTGAACGACTTTTTTACTACCGCAATCAAAGGATTATCTACGGAGCAGCAGATTGAAATTTTAACGCCGTATGTTGAGAGACACGGCGTAAAAATGCAGGATTTTATTGACGGTAAGGTTGATATAAGCGTTGACACCTATATTGAGCTCAGAGAGGAGCTTGCAGCTCACTTTGTTGAGATGGAGCTCGGCAATTCCGCCGCCCTGAAAAGGATTATCTCCGATAAGCCCTCGTTTAAGGATAAACTGCTGTCGTTCCTGAAAAGGTCTAAGAGCGATTACAGCTCTAACGAAAAATTATCCCGTGCGGCTAACGCTTTACTTAAAAAATATCAGGCTTTCTTTAATAAGTACGCCACGCAAAACAGGTTTAGTCCTACTATAACGGGCGACACATCTGCATACCAGACTACGGAGGCGGCGGACACTCAGACGAGGCTCAGCATTAAGAAAATCGACGGCAGGGATGTTGTCGTTGTAGATACCGACCAGCATATATTTGAGGGCGTAACCGACGCTAAGGCTCTAAGACGCATTGCAAGGGAATACATCTTAAATAATTTCCGTAACGATGTGTATAAGACAACGGACGGTAAAGGTGTTGTATTTACCAGAAAAGGCGCAAAAAAAATAACAAATACCGAGTATTTGTCAAAAATAAGAATTTCCACTGAGCTCAACAATTTTATTAAGGTTGCCGAGTATGTAAAAACGGTTGCTAATGTTAAAAATGTAAACCCTGAATTTAGTTATTTCGACTATTACAGGGCGAGCTTTATGCTGGACGGAAAAATGTTTGACTGCCTTATAAATGTCGGCGTGAATACGCAAACGGGTACGGGCGTTTTCTATGAGATAACACAAATAAAAGAGGCACCGCATAACAGCTTTGACGGGAATAATCCTGTCGCCCCTGCCTCAAACGGCACCTCTACTGATATTATATCCAACAACGAGGAAAATGTCAACCCTGACGGCAAAAAAAGTAACAAAAAGCGTTATGCTCTGACGATTGACGGGGAAAATATTGCAGGAGAGGTTGAGGAAACAAAAAACCTCGTCGCTTTACATAATCTGTCTGAGGATAAACTTTTGAAAGTTTTACAGCTCGGCGGATTTCCTATGCCGTCTATTGCCATAACAAAAACAGATATACCGTTCACTGATTTTGGCGAAATTACGGTTGTTTTTAGTAGAGAAACAATAGACCCTGCTAACCCTGCAAATAGAGTCTACGAGAGAGACGCTTGGACTCCTACGGTACCCAGAGCAGAGTATAAAATCAATGAGAATAAGGCGCAAGAGGTTATTAAGAGGCTCACGCCTTATGTGAACGAATACGGCGGAGCAGATAGTAATATTCGTAGATTTTTGACTGTTGAGGCAATGCAAGACTCGTTAAACAACAACGATGGCGATATTGCTTACGATTTTGCGTATAACTACGAAACTAAGTATGCGTTTTTAAGAGAGACGGGTATAATAAATGGTTACGCCGCCAAAAGCGAAATAGATACTGAAATCACTGCTCGCAGTAAAGAGTATAAGGCTTGGCTCGACGAATTGTTTGAGAATATTGCCGATAAGAAAGGTGTAAGGAACCGCACAAGCGAATTTGCGCCGTCAGGAGCCAGACGCTCGTTTGAGGAAACGCATTACGATTATACACTCAATAATATCGTCAATGTTATGCGTAATGCGCCTGCACAGGGGGCAGACACCTCCTATGCGAGCACAGCCACATTAGCCGCCGCACTTGCTAAAAATTTCTCCTCCATTGAGGATATTAAGCAAGCTGAAAAAATGTTGTCGGTAAAGAACAGAAAGCAAATTTCCGCCGCCAGAAACGAATATGAGCACGCTATAAGCGAAATCGTGGACGAAATGGCAGGCAGAGATATTATTTCGCAGGAGGGCGCAGAGGCTGTCCTTATGGAATTAGCACGCTCTAAGCGAATTACGCCTGAGGCTATTCTTAGCCACCTACAAAAAGAGTATAAGGGCATATACAATTTCAACGCTGAGACTGCACAAAAGATTAGCGTGTTATTTAATGCGCTGAGTTCAATGCAAACGGATATGTTTGAGGCTAAGCCCAGACGGGCGGTTGAGCTTAGCGAAATTAAGCGTGTACTTATACCTTCACGCCACCCGAATCAGGAGTTGTTGCAGGCACTTAAAGAGAAAAACATACCATATACGCTGTACGAGAAAAGTTTTGACGAACATACGGACGAGAGGGCTAAAATAATTAGCCAGATGGACGATGTGCGCTTTGCTCTGGCAGAAACGGATAGCGACGCAAGGACACTCACGGACGAACAGCGCAGATTTTTTCAGAACAGCAAAATTACCGACAGCAAAGGTAGGCTATTAGTCCTTTACCACCAGACGGACGCAGATTTTACCGTGTTCGATGTTAAGCGAGACGGCGCAGGTATGAGGGATAATGAAACGCCTCACGGAATTTTTATGAAACCGAACGCTGACGACATCGGGCTGAAAGGTAGTAAGCAAATGCCGCTGTATGCTAATATCCAAAATCCTCTTTTGTTTTCCGACAGAACGCAAGCGCAGAGGTATTGGAGGGCAAACATTGAGGGGTATGCGTCCATCGTTGACGAAATTGCAGCAAACGATACGAAATATAACGCAGAATTTGAGGAGGCGTTTAACCTTGAACGGGTCGCTCGCCGCAAAAATCTTGATTGGAAAAAGTTAAACGAGAGCCAGCAGGACTCGCTTTTCTGGGAGTCTGAGCGTGAATCCGAGAGGATATTAAAAGAGTGGGAAACTGCAAATACAACTCTTGATAAGCAAGCAAAAAAACTTATTGACGAATACCTGAAAAAATCAGGGTATGATGGGGTTGTAGTTGAACACGACGCAGGCTCAATGGGGCGCAGCGTTAAAACAATTATAGCCTTAGAGCCTAATCAGGTAAAAAGCATAAGCAACTCCACGCCTACAAAATCAAGTGATATTCGGTACGCTCTTACTACAACCGATACGCAGTACGATAGATTCCGTAATGTTAAGGAGGCACGAAACTACTACGATAATGCCATAGCAGAGGCTTACAAGCGTTATAAAGAGGTTGACCCTTTCTCGTTTAGGGAAAGCGAAAAAGAGAGACAAGCATTTAATAAATATTTATCTGAATTAGCCACGCTCGAACAGGAAAAGGCGGAGGCTGTAAAAGCCGTTAAGAAAATGGTAGCCTCAACCGATAGCGAGGGCAGAACGCTCACGCCTAAGCAAAGGAAATGGGGTGCTGGTACAAAAGTTGTTGACGCTGACGGGCACATTAAACCTGTTTATCACGGAACGGGGGCTCAGTTTAATGAATTTTCCTACGACTATTTGGGGAAAAACGGTACCTCATACGGGAAAGGTTTTTATTTCAGCGATAGTGCCGAATATTCAAGCGGCTATGTAAACGGCGACGGCAGGTTAATGGAGGTTTACCTGAGCATTAAAAAGCCGTTAAATACAAGCAAGCTCACGATGTCAAGAGCGCAGGTGCGCAGCTTTTTATCTGCACTTTCAAAGTATAAAACAGAGGACGGTATAAACCCTCTTAGCGATTATGCGGATATAGATAGTTACGGCGTTAATAGTGCTATAAATGCCGCTCTTGAACTTGAATACGATTCCAATAATAACGATGTGGATATTGTACACTCAATATTCAATTCTATAAGCGGTATAGAGTTACAGGATTATTATAAAATATTAAAAGATACTCTCGGCTACGATGGGATTATTGAGCACAGAGACAGCGAGAATTTTTACATTATTTTTGCGTCAAATCAGGCGAAAGATATAACAAATACTGCACCGACGCAAAGCGCAGATATACGCTACGCAATAAATCCTGAGCCTAATCCTGACACCAACCCGACTGAATCAGACAATAGTGGAGCCAGCGGCGGACTGACGAGAGGGCAGAGGGCAAAATTCGTTGCGAATAATACCAAGTTTAAGGTTTATTCTAAGCTGGACGCAACGAGCGTTATCGACTCTATTATTGCAGAACGCTTAACGCTCAGAGACGGTCAGTATGAGGGCGTTTTAAGCGGCAAAAACAGGGCTGAGGTCATAGAAAAGCTGTTTACCAAGCTCAATAGTACGCCTGAGGGCTACCGCATAGGCGTGGCTTTGGATATAGCGGATTATATCATAAATAACGCTGTCCTGACCGATATGTACGAGACCTATAACGACGATTCGTATGCTATGGGCGTTTTATCAATTATGCGCCACTATATGCACGGTATGAATTTAAGCGGCATACAGAGCGAGATACAGCATAAATTCGATAGAAAAAACAGCATAAATCTCGTTTGGGGAGCCAAAAAGGACGGTATTTCTCCCGATGTCGTGGCTCAGGAGTTAGAGGGTTACGGCATACATATTGAGGCTATCAACGAGGCAGACCAATTCTTTGAAATGCTGGAACTCTACGAAAGAGCAAGAGAGCAGGTCAATCAAAAGGCTGAGAAAATTATGCTGACCGCAATCGGGAGCAAGACCGAGATTGAGCAGTTGCGTCAGAAAATCGCCCGTGATGTACTCCTCGCCTACGACAAAAAGGGCACTCCGTCCAAGTACGCTAAGCTCGTTGAACAGTACACAAAGAAAATAGCCGACCTTAAAAAAGATTTGAGCACGGCATACAAACGCAATACACTCACAAATAGGATTATCGACGGTGCGGCTTATTTGCGTGATATAGCCAATAAGCGCAATTATGTCGGGGCGGAGATTTTTGCGGCTCCTGAGCTCACTCAGTGGCTCAAACAGCTTTCTAAGATAAAGTACCGTTCCGACCTGAGAAAAACGGGTGTGCGTAAAATATTGCTTGACTACGGGCTGTTTTACAACACGAATAATGCGCTGCTATACGACGAGAATCCCGACCTGAGCTATATCGACAACAATGTTATAGACGCTCTGAATTTTATCAGGCAGAACGCCCTCAGCACTAAGCCGCTTTCGATGGAGGAATTGCAGGCGGCGGAGATTATCATTGCCTCCGCAAAGCACCTGTTTAACACCTACGACCAGATAATTATTGAGGGTAAAAAGGCAAAGATTTCGGAGCTCGCCACTGAGGGCAACGAGATAATCAAAAAGAGCAAGAACAGGACAAATAAAACCTTTTTCAACAAAATTTACGGCGTATTTAATAAAATAATTGAGCCTCGTGTTGTGATAAAATCGTTAGAAAACTTTAATCCTAACGGCATACTCACACGGGCATACGCTGAGGTTACGAGGGGCGAGACGGAGGCAGGATTGCTTTACATCGAGCTCACAAACGATATTGACACCTACATAAAAAAGCATAAGCGTTTCAAAAACCGTCTTACCTCTGAATACATAACGGTTTCAGGTGCAGAGCTTACCGTAGGTCAGGCAATATCCCTTTATGAGCTGTCAAAGCGTACTCAGGCGCAGGAGGGCTTATACGAGTCTGGATTTAGCTATATCGACAAAAAGGGTAGCAAGCAGACCGCTCACATTACGGAGGCGGATATTACTGCGATGTACGACGCTTTCACGGACACTGATAAGGGATTTATTGAGCTCGTAGAGACCTTTTTCAATGTCGCAAGCAAGCAAGTTAAGACTGACGCTGATATGCAGATTTTGGGCTACACAAACGCCTCAGACGAGTTTTATTATCCTATCAAGCGTGATAGCGGCACGATAGCAAAGAATATCACTGACGCTCGCTCCATAATGGCAGATTGGGCTAATGTGTATAATTTTTCTTTCAACAAAGATGTTAAAACGGGAGCCAAAAATAAGCTCTTTGTAACCGATGTTTACAGTATTGTTACACGCCACGCAAAGCAGCTTTCTACATACGCCAAAATGACGGTGCCGCTTAAAAATTTCAGCCAGATATACGCTAAGAATATAGGCGATAAGACAAATGTCGTGAGCATACGCAACACTATCAACGAGCAAGTGTGGGGCGGCGCAGAGAGCTATTTAAGCAAGCTGTTTTCCGATATTCAGGGCAGAGCGACAAGTAACTCAATCATTGAAAAAATGAGAGGCGCATACGCCAAATATCAGCTCGGCGCAAATCTTAAAGTTATCGTATCCCAGATAACCTCTTACCCGACAGCAGGCATAATGCTTGATTCTGGCGTGATGGCTAAGGGCTTTGTTATGAAAACGAATTGGGCGGCGATGGATAAATACTGCCCGTATGCCCGTGTTCGTAATTATGAGCGTGGAATAGTCAGAGCGGAGGGCGTTGTTGACAAAATAGGTAAAGTGGGCGATGTCCTTACTAAGCCTATACAGTGGACGGATAGATTTACAATAGGCAGGCTCTGGAACGCCTGTCAGTTGCAGGTACAAAAGGACACGGGGCTCAAATACGGCACCGTTGAGAATATGCAAAAAGCAGGCGATATGTTGGAGGAGGTTATACGCCTCACGCAGCCTAACTATACAAATACGGAACGCTCAGAGCTTATGCGCTCGGACAGCGACATCGTGAGGAGCTTTACGATGTTTACCTCCGTGCCGCTCAAACAGCTTTCGAGGTTGGTTGAATCGTTTGGAGAGTACAACGCTTTACGCTCACTTATTAAGAGTGGAGACAGCGACCCGACGCTCTCAAAGCGTTATAAGCTCGCAAAGAAAAAGATACGCAGAACGCTTGCCTCCGTAACGATTGCTAACCTGATGTATGTGCTTGTAGGGCAGTTTTTCAAATTCCTGTACAACAATATGGCAGAGGACGACGAGGAGGGCAAGGTTACAGCAAAATCGTTTTTCCTTGATATGCTCAAAGACTTTGGCAGCACGACCATAGGTATGCTCCCCGTCGTGAGAGATATTTACGGGTATTTCGTCAACGGTTACGAGATTGAGAGTTTTACGGGCGATATGCTCAATAGCATAATCAGCTCCGCAAAATCGTTGTTCGAGCTGGCGACAAAAGCGGCAAGCGGAGAGGAAATTAAAACGCAGGAGTATATGTCGATTTTTCGCAATTCGCTGTACAGTATAGGGCAAGTTACGGGCATACCTGTAAGAAATATCAACAATACCATTACGGGGCTCGTAAGGCGTTTCAGCCCGTCTGCGGCGTATTCTTATACCTCGCTCTTTTACAATCCTAAGTACAGCACAGACATTAAGGCGGCTCTCAAAAAGGGAGACTATGAACTTGCCGAAATGATTATGGGTATGCTGTTAAAGGACGATAGGACGGGCAGTTTAAGCAGTAAGGCGACGCAAAAGCTCATTGAACTGTACGACGCAGGATATACGGTATTGCCTAAGAGCATAGGGAATACGCTTACATATAACGGCGAGACAGTCCAGCTCACGGCGGCGCAACAAAGCGCATTTAAGACGATATACAGCCAAGCTAATGCCGAGATAGAAAAGCTGGTAAACAGTGCGGAATTTGCAACACTACCTGCCGAAAGACAGGCTAAGGCAATTAAGCTCCTGTACGACGCTTATTATAGCAAGGCGCAAGCGTCCGTATTAAAGCAGGCGAACGATAACAAAATTATCTTACTCAGCGGCGCAATTTCGCCCTCTACGCTGGCTCCGCATTTATCCGCTATATCCGCAATCGAATCAGATACGGACAAAGCAGGTAATATCATTAACGGCTCGAAAAAGGCAAAGGTTATCAAGTATGTGATGGCGCAAAAGCTCGCTACGGTGCAAAAGCTGTTGCTTATACTCAGCTTAGGCTATACCATTAAGGACGGCGACATTAGAGGCATATCCGCCATCAAAGCAAAGCGAACAGTCGCCCGTTATATAACCAATCTATCCATTTCAAAAGAGGAAAAAACCGCACTTGCTGAGAAATGCGGACTGACGGTAAAAAACGGACGGATTTATGCTAAATAGGAAAAGGGCTACCGATTATGTGGTAGCCCTTAAAAATTACTAATCAATAATCCCTAAATGTTTGAGGAATAAGCCCGACAAAGCCAACCATAAAACAGATACCAAAACACAGGGCTTGAATAAAATAAGTTATTCCTCTCAGATACGGAACGCAGGCGATAGGGAAAAATACAGTTATCAGGACGAGCTCGACGAGCACTATGCAGGAGTAAACAATCCAAAAAGGTATTACCCACCAGATTAACAGCCAATACCACCAACAATGGCGGAACAGCTTAAAAACATAAGGGATTTGCTCTGTAAACATTTCGATTACTCTATCCCTGTAACTTTCTGCGCCCTTTACGGGTATGGGAAAGTTGACATCAGCTTGCAACATCATAACAATTTCCTCCGATAAACAAAAAAAGTGCGTAGCCGAAGCTGCGCACCGAAAAACGCAGCCTCGTCAACAGTTGCTACACAGTCCATAAACACCTGAGGAATATGAAAAGACGAGCTAACGCTTTTACCTTTGTTAGCTCAGGTGTTTTTATTGAACTATGTAGCGTGATTAGTATATCACATTTTAGACCATTTTGCAAGAATAATGATACGGTATAATTGCAAGCGAAAAATGGCGGAGTAGGAATTTTCGGGTACAATTTTGAGTTAATTATGCTTTATAATATGGATTGTAAGCTAAAAGGAGCAGTATTTATGAATATTACGCTGACGGAAATACCTAAAAATACGCCGTTTCAAAAAACGACCTGTCCGCACTGCAAAAAGAAAATCCACTCAGTGGGATTTACGAAAGGCAGTAAGTGTGAGGGTATAACCGTCGTATGTAAATTCTGCGGCAGGGCTTACTCAATAAAAGCAGAGTAATTGGAGGGCTCTTATGAAAAACAAAATTACACAACAGGACATCGACGAGATTTTTAAGAACGGTACGCTGACGGTAGAGACCATCGGAGAAAAGACGACAATGGTGCGTCTGGTAACGAAAGAGGGTTTTGAGATAATCGAAACCTCTGCGTGTGTCGATAAGGTAAACTACAATGAGGCTATCGGGGCGGAAATCTGTCGTAAACGCATTGAGGATAAGCTCTGGGCGTATGAGGGTTATCTCCTCCAAAAAGAACTCGCCAAAAACAATGCCGCTTGTATGAGTTTCGGAAAAGCTATCGAGGCTCTGAAAGCAGGCAATAGAGTGGCGAGAAAGGGCTGGAACGGTAAGGGAATTTACCTTGAACTTCAAAAGCCCGACGAGCACTCAAAAATGAGTTTGCCTTACATCTACATCGTTACCAACTCGCTTGTGTCGGATAACCCCGACGCTCCGAGAGGCATTGTGCCGTGGCTTGCCTCGCAGACGGATATGCTTTGCGAGGATTGGGTAATCGTATAGCCCAGCAACGGTATATTATGGCGAGGCGGAAAAGCCTCCCTATATGCGGATTTAGTGTAAAGACGCACTCCATCGGCGGTATTAGTGTAAAGTAAGCACTCCGATGGCAGAGTAGGTTTAATTCCTGCAATCCGCTCCATATCACAATAATTTAGTGCCAATATCCAAGAGATTTGAGCCTCATATCCTATCCAGCAGGGTATGAGGCTCTTTCTATAAAAAATTCCAAACGGGAGGTTATCAGTTATGAAAGGAAATCATAAAGGCAACCCCTACGCAACCAACAAGGGCGGTGTAATCAGGGCTCCTAAGCCCGTGAGCGACCAGCCTAAGGCTGATGTTGTTAAGGGCTCTGACCTGAGAAACGGCAAAAAAAGTAAATAAACCAAAACACGGAGGATTCATAAATGGCAGAAATCATAAAAGACGACGACCTTGACCTTGACGACATAGACGACGAGCTCGATAACGACGAGGGCTACGACCTTGACGGCGACCCCGACGAGGACATCGACACCGACATTGACGACGAGGAAACGGACGACGCAGAGGCAGACGACGGCGAGGACGAGCTGGACGAAACCGAGACCGACGAAAACGACGACGAGACGGACGCAGACGACGAGGGCGACCCTGCCGCAGAGTCCGCTACGGACGATAAGGACGCTCAGATTGAGGAACTGCGCAAACAGGTGGCGGCGAGAGACGCTACGATTGATAATATCCGCAACCTCAGTAAAGAGACCTTACAGAAAATGGGAGTCAAAGTTGACGGCACCGTAGAGGAGGCGTTGGAAAAAGCGAACGCCGAATCGGAGGGAATCAGCGTAGAGGACTACCGTAAGGCAAGGGCGGCAACCGCAGAGGCACAGGCAGCCGAAAGACAGGCTAAGCAGCAGGCGTTTGAGGCGTTGGCGGCGGCAGACCTTTCGGAACTCAAAAAATCATTTCCTGACTTACTCAAACAGACGCACATCAAAGACTGTTTCGACAGTATGGCGGATTTTGTTCAATTCGGCAAGCTCAGGGACAGCGGCGTTGAGCCTAAGACCGCCTACCTCGCTGTAAACGGCGACAAGGTACGCACTAAGCAGGCGGCGGCAGCACAGCAGAAAGCGGCAAGCGGCGGCAAGGAACACCTTAACTCCGCCGTATCTAAAAAAGCCTCAGGTAATAACACGGTTATACCGAAAGAGGAATTGCAACAGTTTAGGGATATGTTTCCTAACCTGTCAGACAAAGAGCTGAGAGCACTCTACAAACAAACGCTCTAATTACATTTAACAAGGAGAATTTTTATCGTATGTTTAACTGCAAAAAGATAATCAACGGCAGAATAAATGTACCCGAAACGGAATCCTTGCCCACGACCGCAAGCGAGGTCTATAAAGAGGGCGAGGCTCTGGTGCTTTCGAGCGGCAAGCTCACAAAAGCGTCGGGTACCACAAAGCCGACCCACATTTCACTCGCAGACTATACGGCACCCGCAAGCGGTCAGAAAGACCTGCCTTGCTACCGTATTGCGCCCAATATGGTTTTCGAGGTGCCCGTATCGTTTTCCGAAACCGCCGTCGCAATCGTCGTCGGTTCCAAATTGAAAGTGGATACGGACGGGCTCGGCGTTACCGATGTTACCACAGGCGGCGTTATAACCGTTGTGGACGCTTTGGACGCAAACACCAACAAATCTAACGGAGACTTGATTTCCGTTATCGTAGAGTAAAACAGGAGGAACAGAGAAAATGGCTATTATATTTTCTAAGTTAGTGGGTAAAAACGAGCCCTTGTACGGCAAGTTTGAACACCCCATTAAGGCACTTATCCAGAACGAAAGCAACGCTCTGGAAAAGAAAAAGACGCTCCTCGATGTCCTTTTCAATGTTGAAAAATCCAACCGCTATGCGGAAACGACGATGGGGCAGACCGACTTTGACACTTTCCAGAGCGTCAAAGAGGGCGCAGGGGCGGAGAACGACAGCATTGAGCTGGCGTTCAAAAAGACGATTGAGCATATCCCGTTTATGAAAGAGTTTACCATCACAAAGGAAATGGCAGACGACTCCAAAATGGGCTTGGGTGCCAATGTAAAGGCTAAGCCTAAGGGCTTTGTCCGTGCGTACTACAAAACCCGTACTAAGCTCGCTGCGTGGGCTTTGGCACACGCTACCGAAACGGGCGGCAAGTTCAATAAGGCGTATGTTGACCTTACTACGGGCGACGGTAAACCCGTATTCCACTCGGCGCACCCTTACTCGCAGGAAAAGTTTAAGGGCAAGACGCAGAGCAATTTCTATTTCAAGAGCGGCATTTGCGCCACCACGACGGCGTTTGAAAAAGCACTCGGACAGCTCGCAAACAAAATGCGCAACTACAAGGACGAGAACGGCGAGACGATGGAATATGTGCCCGACACTATCATATTGCCTTGCAACCGCCCCGACCTTGAACAGATTGTTAAAAAGGTTGTCGGCTCCGAAAGAACGACGGGCACGGACTACAACGACATCAACACTCAGTACGGGAATTGGACTATCGTCATTTTGTCGGGCTGGGAAACTACGGACGACAGGTTTATGCTGATGTCGTCGGAGGCAAACGAGCAGCTTTTGGGCTCTATGTTCTATAACCGTGTAACTCTCGACATCAGGAGCTACATCGACGAACATACCCGTAACAATATCTGGAACGGTTACTGCCGTTTCGGTATCGGTTTCACGACTTGGAAACACTTGCTCCTTGCTGTGGACGGGGCGACCTGCACGGGTGCGACGGCTCTTTAATTTCGATAAAAACGCCCCGTCGAAAATACTTACGGGGCGTTTTGACTCTGGACGGGCTTGCGGTTATGAGACGCAAGCCTTGTCCTGAGGTTTATTCTCAAAAGGAGGTTTTGCTATGACAATCAAAGAATTGTACGACTCTGTGGCGGAGCTCGGTTTTGAAACGGAGCTCGAAAGCGAGAGGCTAAACGGTTTTATCCTTGCAGCTAACAGAGCCATTGTGCAGATTAACCGCATAAGACCAGCTACCTCTATCTATAAACTCAATCATTTTCCGCTTGTAAATAAGCTGAGTGAAAGCACTTACGAGCCTGTATGTAAAGACGACGAGGCTCTTATTTTTTCTACCGATGGCGCAAAAAGCTACTTTTTTGAGTGTAACGGCAACGGTATAGCAACTATCGAAAAAAGCACTGACTTTGGGGAGACTTGGGAGACGCTTGCAGCGGTTGAGCTTGTTTCCGAAAAAGGTCAGTTTGAAAAATACAGAGGTTTGATACTTGACGGGGATAAGCCGTATCTGGGCTTAGTCCGTATCAAATTTTCAGGGGATTATATTTATTGGGTGCAAAATGTGGCTATGTATGGGAGCCTGCTGTCGGCAGACCCTGAGAGCGTTCCTGCGTTCAGTAAATACATCTCCTATGATATTGCCAGCCTCACAGACGATTTTGTGTCGTTTGTGTGTCCTCCGATTACGGACGCACAGAGGGATAAGGGCTTTATCTTGAATACCGACTACTTTGTAGAGGGTGCAAGTAAAATCCTTATCCCTGCGTCCATTAAAGGCGTTTACGATGTGGTGTATAACAGACAAAATAAACAGCTCTCGTTAAACGACGATATGGAGGAGACTAATATTGACCTTGACAGCGAGCTTTGCTGTTTAATGCCTAATCTCGTTGCAAGCTATATCTGGGCGGACGACGAGCCGACAAAGGCTGAGTATTACCTGACGCTCTATAACGCTCAGGTTGCGGAAATTATGGCGAAAGAAAAGAGCTTAAAGCCTGTCGTTTACCGCAATAAAACGGGGTGGTAAGTATGGGCGTTTTAAGTAAGGCTGTAACCGAATACAGCAGGCACTACGGGAATTTTAAGGGCGTTGATTTTTCTAACGACCATACGCAGGTACACGCCTCACGCCTCGCTTATCTCGTCAATATGTACAAGGACTATAAGAGCGGACAGGGCGAGGCTCTGGAAACGATGGCAGGGTACAGGCGCAGGGCGGATTTCTCGCAGACGATTACCGTAAATTCAAGCGGTATAGCTACCGCAACAGAGGTTACGGAGCCTAACCGTGAGATTTACGGTATTTTTTATTTCAAATCAAAGCTGGCTAACGGCGCAGAGCGTGTTGTTGTGCATAGCGGCAAAAAACTCTACCTGTGGCACGATTACCCGTATTCGATAAATATACCGACGACTAAGGCTGTTTCCGCTCCTGAGCCCACTCAAAGCAACGAGGTGGGCGGCGTTACGCTCTACACTTACAACATCAACCTTGCTTTTAAGTGCGAGGGGATAATAAGCGTAAAATTACAATCTGGCTCGAATATTACGGGCGTTTCGTCTTTCAATAAGACGACTAAAACGCTGTCTCTCACGAGCTCTGAGGTGGGAGAGGGAGACATTTTAGAGGTTGAGTATTACGAGGGCATAACGACCAGCGCAGACCTGCTTTATTCGACTATGAACGAGCACAGGAGCGAGTATTTTATATTTAATAATTTGCTCTATATCATAGACGGTAAAAACTATCTCGTGTACGACGGAGAGGAGATTATACCCGTCGTAAATTACGGCGATAAGCACCCTGTTTATGTGCCTACTACCTACATAAATATTGTGCCGTCTGGCGAAAATGCCGACGCAGGCAAGGAGTACGAGCAGAGAAATATTTTAACGCCGAGATTTAAGCACACATTTGTTGCTGATGGTACCACGAAAACCTTTTATATGAACGAGAATAATCTTGATTCTGTCGTCTCTGTAAAGGTTTACGGTACGACCTTAGCCGCCTCCGCATATACGGTGGATTTGGTAAACGGCAAAATCACGCTAAATACGGCTCCTACAAAGCCTGAGGAGACGACGAGGACGGGTGGCTCAAAGTATGAGCAAGGCTATGCTGGCGTGGAAATAACAGCCTCTAAGACGCTTAAAACCATAGACGGCGTTACGGTCAATATGGACGATATTGCGGAGCTCATAACGAAATGTACGCTCTGCACGACTTATGACGGCAGGGTATTCTGTACGGGAAATCCCGACTACCATAACTATGTCTTTTTCTGCGGCAGAAATAATACGGGCTATGCTGACCCGTCGTATTTCGGTATTTTGAACTATATGCAGGACGGCGTAGGTATGTCGCCTATCACGGGTATAATGTGCGTTTCCGATACGCTGATGGTGCTCAAAAGCGATACACAGCAGGACAGCGCAATTTATTTCCATACGGCTACGGACAGCAATATACATCTTATGCCTCGCATTTACCCGTCCGTACAGGGGCTGTCTGGGCTTGGCTGTATGGGAGCCTGTTGCAATTTTCTTGACGACCCTATATTTATTTCTCGTCTCGGCGTAGAGGGCGTAGGACAGTTAAAAATTGCCTCTGAGCGTTCCAACGAACACCGCAGCAGGTTGATAGATACTAAGCTCGTAAATACGGATTTGTCTCAGGTCTGCCTTGAAGAGTGGGGCGGCTATCTGTGCGTGTTGACTGACGGCAAGATATTCCTTGCAGATAGCAGGCAACGCTATCAGGACGAAACGGGAGCTATGCAATATGAGTGGTATTACCTTGAAAACATAGGTACTTGGGATAAGCAATACAGGGAGTATAAATACGCCAGCGTATTGCCTGAGGAGCTTGTGGGAGCAAAGGTCGAATACGACGGCGCAGAGTACGAGCTTGAACTTGCAACGAGCGTGAACACGGTAAACGACGAGCCTAAAAATCTCTGCGGCGAAATCGTAAACGAGCCAGACCTCAACGGGAATACGGACATTACCGTTTATTCAAAGCCCGTAACGGTACATATCGGGGAGACGGACTACACTGTGGGCGTTTCTTATGTCATTTACGATGTAAAAGACGATTCGGGCGAGGTGGTTGAGCGACACGCTTATTTATGTGAGACGAAAGGCAATTTTACAGGCGGCAAATTTAGAAAAGCCGTCGTACTGCGCTCTTTCAACGACAATCTGTTTTTCGGGTGCGAAAACGGTATTGTGTGCTCATTTAACTTTGACCTGAGAGGCGAGGACGGCGAACTGCCGACAACGACATACAGCTACGACAATAGGATTATTGTTTGCGGCTGCGCTACGGTAATGGATAATTGCGGAATACCGCATTTGACAAAGACGACGATTAAGCGTTCTACCGTAATAAAAACTAAATCTTTCAAAAACAGCTCGGCAAAAGTAAAGGTACGGACGAACAAAAAGCCTTATGTGCAGATTGCGAGAATAAACAACGCCATTTTCTCGTTTGAGGACTTGGATTTTTCTGACCTGACTTTTAACACGACGGAGCAGAGCCTGTTTGCGATAAAAGAGAAAGAGAAACAGTGGGTAGAGAAACAATACTACCTGTTTTCGGACGAATACCTTAAACCGTTTGCGCTGTTCTCAATCTCATATCGCTATCGTGTTGCAGGACGCTATAAGGGCTAAGGAGGCGAACAGTGAAAAAATTAAGCAATATAACAACTGAGCAGATAAAAGAGAGGGGCGTACAGGCGTTAGCTGACAGACCTAACGCCGCCTCGCAGTACGGACAGAGTGGACTTACGGCGGCTCAATTAAAGCTCTGGTTTGACAAGCTCGCTACTTTCCTTGCAGGCAAGATTAACGAGCTGCAAAACGCTATTTCGGGAAACGACGCAGGCGAATATATCAGGTTAAAGCTGGACGCATACGGCGTTGATAACCTCGACGCTCTGGTTACGGCGTTTCTGAACGGCAATTTTGCAAAGGATATACTCAAAGTTTATCCGTCCGTAAGTGCGACGCAGGCAGTGGCATTGCAGACACTCTTAAACAATACGGCTCTTGCTATAAGCCAACACGCCGAAAAACTTGACGCACTCGATACAAATAAGCTCAACAAAGTAACGGCGACCAACACATACAGACGGGCGTACATCATAACGCCTGAGGGCGAGCAGAGCGTCATAATCGTGTCTGAGAGCCCTGCTGAGGGGCGTGTGCCTGTTTACACGACGAGCGGCAGGTTGAACGCCGCAGACCCCGTTGTGGACGGGCAGGCGGCGACTAAGCGTTATACGGACACTCAGGATAAAAAGCTGGCTTGCGCCATCGACGCAGAGATAGACCCGACCAACTATGTTGTAACGATAAAGCTCAAAAACAGTCTCGGTCAACAGCTCAGCCAGACGCAGTTTGACTTACCGCTTGAATCGGTGGTAGTGAGCGGCAGGTATGACGACGAAAACAAAAAGGTTGTGCTTACGCTCGAAAACGACGAGGAAATTTCTTTTAGTATTGCAGACCTTATAGACGGGCTCGTGAGCTCCGCAAAGCATAACGCCGACATCAGTCAGGCTAACGAGCGTATAAACGCCACGAACGCAGACCTTAACGATTTTAAGGACTATGTGGAACAGCACAAGGTTTTCTCAGGGTCAGCGATGTACGCTGAGGAGGCTGAGGCGGCGAGAGGATATATCGGCGGCGGTAAAATCGACAGGCAATTCCGTAAGCTGTTTGCAGGCGGCGGATTAACGCTTAGCGTAACGGTGGATAGCGACTATAAGCTGACGGTTGCACTCAAAAATCAGAAAGGCGAAACGGTAAGTAGCGGTATGGTTGACCTGCCGATTGAAAGCCTTATTACCAACGCCTCATACGCAAATAAAATCCTTACGCTCGTTTTCCAGAGCGGCGAGACGCTGAATATCAATATTTCCGATATTGTAAGCGGCTTGGTGCCCGAAACGAGAAAGGTAAACGGTAAGCCTCTGACGGCTGATATAACGCTTACGGCAAGCGATGTGGACGCATACGCAAAGAGCGAGACATATACAAAGACTCAGACGGGAAATGCGATAAGCGCAGCCGTTGAGGACGCTAAAACGGTGCTCAGGTTAGAGATGGCGGAAATAGACGGCGGAGGCGGCTCCGATGGCTCGACTGAGGCGTTTTATGCTATGGAGGCGGAGAAAGCTCACGGCTATACTAAGGGCGGAGCTATTGACAAAAAATTTACGGAGATTTTGAGGCGTTTAAGTGCGCTTGAAAATAATTAACAGGAGGACTTTTTATGGTATCAGAAAAGAGCAAAATTTACGGCGTGGATAATGTAGGGCAGTCTGCGCCGACGCTTACGAGAACGGACAGCGCAATAGGTCGCACCGTAACCGTTGGCGCAAGCGAGATTAAGAGCGATTTTGACCGTTGCTATCCGTGGAGCGATATGCACGAGGTCGTTGACGACAGCGGAAATGTGTTTATCAGGATTCCTAAGTTTTACAGCAGAATCACTAAGAACGCAAACGGCACCTACAAACATCAGCTTTCGGGCTATCGTTACGAGGGATTTACTACGCTGTTTGTTGACGGCAAGGGCAACGAAATCGACTATGTGCTTGTCGGCAAATACGAGGCGAGCGGAACGAGCGCAAAAGCTGAATCTAAGAGCGGTAAGACCTGCCTCGTAAATGTAACGCTGCCGCAAATGCGGACGGCTTGCAAAGCGAACGGCGAGGGCTACCAGCAGTACGATTTCCTGATTGACGCAATTATCAAGGAGCTGTTTTTAATTGAAATGGCTACCACAAATTCGCAGTCAATTATGTACGGCTATCTGAACGGAAACAGTGCGGCGTTGCAGACGGGTAGAACAGACGGGGTTAAAACCGCCTCAGGCTCCGATACGAGCAACACAGACGGCAAACACGCCTGCAAGTACAGAGGCATTGAGAATCCGTGGGGCAATGTCTGGAAATGGTGCGACGGTATCACTTTCTCGGACGAAAAAGTTTATATCTGCCTTGACCCCACGCATTATGTCAGCGAGGACACGAATCCGCCGTATATCTATATGGGCGACAGACCGCTTGATGGAAATTGGATTAAAGGCATTGACTACTTTGATAAATTTCCTCTGCTCGGTTACATCAGTTCCGTGTCTGGCGGTAGCAATAGTACATACTACTGTGATTATAGCTGGTCGGAGGGCGCGGTGCTGTTTGTCGGCGGTGGTTGGTACGATGGTCTCGGTGGTGGGCTCTGGGCTTGGTACGGTGACGTTGGCGCTGGTTACTCGGGCTCGGACGTCGGTGGTCGCCTTTGCTATAAACCTCTTTAAGAGAGGGATTGCTAAGGGGGAAACCTCCCCCTTAGCGTATATTTTACTGTAACAAAAAGGGTAGTGTGTGCAGCGGTGCTGAGTGTCGGCGGTACTTGGGTCAATG
>CAJUHT010000014.1 GCA_910586035.1 uncultured Christensenella sp. | reverse complement strand
GTGAAATTCGCCGACTGCTTCCGAAAGGTACGGACTTTTCAAAAGTCAACGATAAGAAAATTAAAGCCGTTGAAACGTGGGTGAATGCATACCCCCGTGAAATATTTGGTTACGCTACAAGCGCGGAAATGTTTACAACTCATTTACAAGCAATATAAAAAATTGAAAATACATTTTCAAAAATAAATTTATTATCTCATTTTTGAAAATTACTTGAAAAATATGGTTTTATTTGATAGAATAAAGTAAATTTTTTTAATAGGTGAAGTAAATGTCTAAAACGTTAGTGTGTCCTATTTGTGGCGAGCCAACAAGTTCATATATGGGGAATTATCGTAGAGATAGACTTTGTAAACAACACGCAACTGCTTTAAAAAATGGTTTAATTAAAGTTGTTGAAGTTGGGTTAGATGAAGCGGATAATAAATATCAGATTATTGGTATTGATTTTAATCAATACCAAACTGAAAATATTGTCAGTTTAAAATGTATAATTTGCAATCAAAATTCAAATGGTATGCATTTTTGTCGTGATTGTTATGCAAAATACAAGGACAGGTCAGTAGATATACGTATAACACATTGTTTTGAAAGTGAGATTTTAGATGATTACGGCAATTTGCGTTATAAATGTGCTGATGGGCGAAAGGTTCGTAGTCGTGCAGAGGCAATGATAAGCGATTGGCTTTTTAATAATAATATTCGTTCGGTTTATGAAGAAACAATTTATTATGACGGTGATAAAACACTTCACCCTGATTTTTATTTGCCTGATTATAAATTGTACATTGAATATAATGAATTAACGAGTAAGCCATATTTAAAAAGTAAAGAGTTCACACAAAAAATTTATAATAAAATAGGTCTTAAAGTTTTTATTATGACAGAAAAGGATTTGCAAGATATATCCGCTTGTTTAAAACCTCTTCTTGGTTTGCATTAAAATTAAGCGTAGCCATAAAAAGGCTACGCTTTAATTTTTTTTGTTGATATTTTAATCAAAAGACTTGTTTTTATGAAGTTTACTGCACTTTAAAAAATTTTGAAAATTATCAAAAAAATTCTATAAAATTACTTGACTTTATATACAAAAAAGACCGCGGAATATATCCGCGGTCTTTATAAGCAAATTGTAAAGTTGAGAAATTACTCGGCAACAACGGTTGCGCCAGCCGCTTTGAGGTCGGCGATAATCTTATCAGCCTCTTCCTTAGCAACGTTCTCTTTAAGCACGCCGCCCTTTTCAACAGCCTGCTTAGCTTCAACAAGTCCAAGACCCGTGAACGCGCGAACAACCTTGATAACGTCGATTTTCTTAGCGCCTGCGTCTTTAAGAACGATGTTGAACTCGGTCTTTTCCTCAGCTGCCGCCGCGGGAGCCGCGCCGCCTGCCGCGGGAGCCGCCGCTACCGCTACGGGAGCCGCCGCGGATACGCCGAACTCCTCTTCAAGTGCCTTAACAAGCTCGTTGAGCTCCAATACCGTCATAGTTTTGATTTCTTCGATAAACTTTTTAACGTCTGCCATTTTTAAAACTCCTTTTTTCGAATAATTTTAATTTAATGATTTTGCGCCGTTTGCGGCTGGCGCGCGCCGTAATTTACGCGCTCTTTATTTTGGACCGAGCGCAAGTCCGTTTGTTTACGCCTTGCTCTTTGCAACCTGGTCGAGCACGCGAACGATGCCCGAAAGCAAATTGTTGAGCACGCCCGCAAAGTTTGCGATGGGCGCCTGCATAGAGCCGAGCATCTTTGCGATGAGCTCCTCCTTAGAGGGCATAGACGCAAGTGCTTTGATACCGTTTTTATCCACGTACGCATTGTCGACGAATGCGCTTTTCAACACGATTTTATCCGTGTAGTCCTTAGACGCCGCAACCATAACCTTAGCCGCGCTCGTTTCGTCGTTTGCAAACGCCACGGCGGTGGGTCCTTTAAGGTCCTCGTCAAACTGCGTGTAGCCGAGTTCGTTAAGCGCTTTTCTAAGCAGGGTGTTTTTGTATACCTTGTATTCGCAACCCGCCTGCTTGCATTTTTTACGAAGCTCGGAAACTTCCGCAACGGTAAGCTTATTGTAATCTACGAATACGACCGATTTGCTTACTTTGATTTTTTCAACAATCTCTTCCGCAACTACTTTTTTAGCTTCCTGATTTGCCGATAACTTTTTAGCTTCCTCAATAGCTGACAAATTTATTTACCTCCTGTATTTAATCATAGCAAATGAATATTTGCGTTAAAAACAAAGCCTTATACCGCAAAAAGGCATAAGGCGAAATAATCACATAAAATAATTAAAAAGCTTGTACCTCGGCAAGAGATTAAGCGGTTGCCCGCGCTTGCTGTCTGCGGTAAATTAAATTTTACTCGGTTAGTATATCGCTAAACGCGCAATATGTCAAGCAATTTTACGCATTGCGGCAACTTTTTTGATAAATAAAGCCATTTTTGTTTAAACGCTTTAAAAAATCAACCCCCGCGCATAAACCGAGCGGGGGCTTGAAACTGCAAATTAACCCTTGTTGTAAACTACCTTTACGCCGGGCCCCATTGTGGAAGTAAGGGTAACCGACTTGATGTACTGACCCTTTGCCGCCGCGGGCTTAGCCTTTACGATAGCTTCCATAAGCGCGTTGAAGTTTTCTACAATCTTATCCGTGCCGAAGCTCTTTTTGCCGATAGGGCAGTGGATAATAGCCGTCTTGTCCAAACGGTATTCAACCTTACCCGCTTTGACTTCCTTAACAGCCTTGGTAACGTCCATAGTAACCGTACCGCTCTTGGGGTTGGGCATCAAGCCCTTGGGTCCTAGAACGCGACCTATACGACCGACTACGCCCATCATATCGGGGGTGGTGATAACCACGTCGAAATCGAACCAGTTATCCTTTTGGATACGCTGTACCATTTCTTCCGCGCCTACGTAGTCCGCGCCGGCAGCCTGAGCCTGGTCAGCCTTATCGCCCTTTGCTATTACGAGCACTTTCTTATCCTTACCCGTACCGTTGGGAAGGACGAGAACGCCCCTGACCTGCTGGTCGGCTTGTCTGGGGTCTACGCCCAAACGGACGTGCAACTCGATAGTTTCGTCAAACTTAGCCTTTGCGGTTGCAATTGCGAGGTTTACAGCCTCCGTAGTATCGTATGCCTTTGTGCGGTCGTATGATTTAACGCTTTCCGCGTACTTCTTGCCTACTTTCATTATAAATTCCTCCGTGTGGTTCATCCGAGGGGTCGACTTTTGAATTTTATATCCCTCTCCCACCTGAAAGGCTTAAACTTTAAGCCCCTAAACTTACTCCTCTACGGTTATACCCATAGAGCGGGCGGTGCCCTTTACCATACTCTTAGCCGATTCGATGTCGGAGCAGTTGAGGTCGGGCATCTTGGTCTTGGCAATCTCTTCAAGCTGAGCCTTGGAAAGCTTGCCCACCTTGTCCCTGTTGGGGCGCGCGCTTGCCGTTTCGATACCCAGCGCCTTTTTGATAAGTACGGGCGTAGGGGGAGTTTTAAGGATGAAGGTAAAACTTCTGTCCTGATAAATCGTAACTACGCAGGGAATGATAAGCCCCGCCTGTGCGCTGGTTTTAGCGTTGAACTCCTTGGTAAAGCCGGGAATGTTGATGCCGTGGGGACCCAGCGTAGAACCTACGGGGGGAGCGGGCGTCGCCTTGCCGGCGGGGAGCTGTAACTTAACTACCGCGGTAATTTTCTTTGCCATAATTAAATGTTCCTCCTAATGTGGTAATGTCGAATAAGCCATAGAAAAAATTTAACCTATTCTCCCACTTATATCCAATCGGGAATTGCCGTTTACCAATTCCGCAATCAAACTTCTATTTTTTTAATCTGTATATACTCTACTTCAACGTCGGTAGAACGCCCGAACATCTGTATATTCACCTTTGCCTTCTGCGAAAGGTCGTTAAGCTCGGTTATAACGCCGTCGAAGCCCTCCAAGGGACCGGCGTCAATCGAAATCGTATCTCCCACCTTAAAGTCTGCGTCGAGCACAACCTCTTCGAGGCGCATTTTGCGAATCTCGTCCTCCTTCATAGGAATGGGTCTGCCCTGAGGACCTACGAAACCCGTAACGCCCCTCGTGTTGGTAACCCAATACCAAAGCTGGTTGGAGTATATCATCTTTATAAATACGTAGCAGGGAAGCAGTTTCCGCTCTACAACCTTGCGCTTGCCGTTCTTTTCCTCTATGGTCTGTTCCATAGGAATCTTAACGTCGAAAATCTGGTCTTTGAGGTTGTTGTTTTCAATGAGCCTGAAAAGCGAATCCTTTACCATCATTTCGTAGCCGGAATAGGTGTGCAGAATATACCAGCAAGGTTTTTCTTCCATACTCACCCTCCTTACGCCTTAGTAATAAGTTCCAAAAGCGCTTGCAAGCCCTGATTGATGCCCGTTACCACGACGGTAAAGATGAGAACGACCACCAAAACCACGCAGGTCGCCTTTACCACCTTGGGGAACGTAGGCCACGTAACCCTTTTAAGCTCGGAAAACACTTCCTTTATTTTTCTGCCCATTCTCACGAAGATATTGGGCTTTTTTTCCTTTTCCTTAGCCATTACTTGGATTCCTTATGCTCGGTATGCTTCTTGCAGAAAGGGCAGTATTTTGAAATGGTAAGCCTGTCGGGGTCGTTACGCTTGTTTTTATAACTGTCGTAATTCCTGTGCTTGCATTCTGTGCATTCGAAAGTAATTTTAGCCCTTGTTGATGCCTTCATAATAGGTCTCCGTACAAAAAAATTACACCCCTTTCGGATGTGTAAAGTGAGTTTATCACACAAAAAGGGGCGTTGTCAAGTTATTTTTAAGTTTATAGAAAATTTATTTTAATAAATAAACCCGGTCGGGCGTCGATTGTTTAGTTTACGTCGCCGGGCGCAAACGCATACACGTCCCTGTCCTCGGGGAAGATAGGTCCCGTAATAATGGGCAGGTTAAGCGGGCTGATGTAAGCCTGCGCGGTGAGGTTGGAAACCGTGGAACGGAGATAGGGATACAAAAGCTGGGTTGCTTCTATTACGAACGCCCTCTCCTCCTGCGCGTTGTAGTCCTCCTTTTCCAGCTCGAACACGCCAACAAGGTTTACGTTGAGGTCGAAAGGCTTGGGCTCCTTTTCCGAGCTTTCGATTTTAACGGCAAGCGATATAAAGATAAGTTTGTGGTTATCGTTGGGCTTGCGCACCTGACGGGCGAATTGGGGCTTTATATCCAAACGCTGGTTGGGGGCGATTTGCACCCTGTTGAGCTTATAGCTGAGTTCCTCTGTGGTTATACCTTTGAATTCGTATCTCATAATATTGTCTCCAATTTTTATTACCGACATATTTTACCATATTATGGACGGGCGTGTCAATATTTAACGGCAAAATACTTTTTTTCCTTTTAATTATATGATATAATGTATATACGCATATCGACCGAGGTGGTTTGAAAAGTGAGAAGAAAGATTTATTTCGACAGTCAGTACGGGTTGGAAACCTACGCCATTTGCGAGGACGGCAAAATCTGCGAATACAACGCCGAGCCCGTAGCCGACGGGGCTGTTGTGGGCAACGTTTACAAGGGCAGGGTTACCAACGTTTTAAACGGTATGCAGGCGGCGTTCGTCGACTGCGGTTTAGAAAAGCACTGCTATATATCCGTCGCCGACCTGACCGCCGACAAGAGCAAGTACGAGGGCGGCGAAATAGACATTCCGCAGACGTTGAACCTGCACGAGGGCGATGAAATTTTGGTGCAGGTTACCAAGGCGGCGCAGGGCAAAAAGGGCGCGAAAGTTACCACCCGCATATCGCTTGTTGGCAAATTTATAGTATACCTGCCCGACACTCCGTTTATAGGCGTTTCCGCAAAGATAACCGACGCGGAACTTAAAAAAACTCTTTTGTATAGCGCTAAAAAACAGCTTGCGGAGGGCGAAGGCGTAATTGTGCGCACCGCCGCGCCGTACGCCGCGCTGGGCACTAAAATAGCCGAGATAAATTACTTCCGCAGCATATACAAGGGCATACGCGAAAAATTTGCAAACGCGGAGGTGGGCGAACTGCTTTACAGCGATTCCCCCCTGTATATACGCGTTTTACGCGACTTGATGCTTACCCACGGCGACGAAATACACGTGGGCAACCACGCTATATACAGCTCGATTGAAGAGATGTTCCGCATATACCCCCACCCAACCAACGTAAGCCTTATAGAGCACGACCCGCACACCGATTTGTTCTATTCGGAAGGACTGTACGAACAGTTTAAAAACTCGCTTATGCACAAGGTGGAGCTTTCCAACGGCGCGTACATAATCATAGATATAACGGAAGCGCTTACGGTTATAGACGTGAACACGGGCAAGTTTACGGGCGAGGACAGCCTCGAACACACCGTTTACTGCACCAACGTTTTGGCGGCGCGCGAAATTGCCAGACAGGTAAAACTGCGCAATATGGGCGGCTTGTTCGTAGTCGACTTTATAGATATGACCGAAGAAAACCACCGAAAAGCCATTGTTGACGAATTGGAGAAAGCGCTGAGGGCGGACAAATCGAAGTGCAAGGTTTTGCCTATGTCGCGCTTCGGGCTGGTGGAGTTTACGCGCAAACGAACGGGCAACGCCGCCGCCGAGCTTATGTTAAAACCTTGCGCGGAATGCGGCGGCGCGGGCATTATGCGCTCGGCGGAAAGCATTTTGGGGGAATTCCGCGCAAAGCTTTTAAAAATTCTTTCCGAGGGAGCCCTTGCCGTGTGCGTCGACCTCAACGTGTTTATAGCCGCTAAACTGCTTGGCTACGGCGCGCTGAAAGACAATATTTCCAACCTGTACCCCCACGCCCGCATTTATGTGGTGGCGCACCGCACCTACCGCGAGAGCGACATGTATTTCCGCAGGGTAGATTTGCCAAACTTTACGCTCCCCGAGGGCGCGGCGCTTCTTTACTGAAAAACTATGTACGAAAATATTTCAGACAATTTAATAAAACTTATGGAAGAGGAAAAGGCAAACGGCAGTTTCCGCAAATTTGCGTGCGCGGAGGGCTCCGCCGTGCGCCGCAACGCCAACCCGCACGACGACGGCACGGTGTGGCGCCCCGCGTTCGTAAGGGACATAGACAAAATTATGAATTGCCCCTACTACAACCGCTACGCCGACAAAACGCAGGTTTTTTCCTTTTATAAAAACGACGACATCACGCGGCGTAGTCTGCACGTTCAACTTGTATCCCGCATAGCCAGAACCATAGGCGGCGCGCTAAACCTGAACGTAGATTTAATCGAGGCGATTGCCCTCGGGCACGACATAGGGCACACGCCGTTCGGGCACGCGGGCGAGGAAATACTCGACGAGCTGTACCGACGCAATACGGGCAGGCGTTTTTCTCACAACGTTCACTCGGTGCGGGTGCTGGACAGAATATTCCCCTTCAATATATCCCTTCAAACGCTGTCGGGCATAGCCTCGCACGACGGCGAGCTGGAACTTTGCGAGTACCGCCCCGCGCCGCTTAAAGGCTTTGAGGAATTTGACGATATTATAGAAAATTGCTATAAGGACAAGTCCGCGGTAAAGAAGCTTGTCCCCTCCACTCTGGAAGGGTGCGTTGTGCGCATATCCGATATTATAGCCTATATCGGCAAGGACAGGCAGGACGCCGAAAAGGCGAAGCTTGTTAAGGAACGCGACTTTCAGGACAGCGCAATAGGCAGTTTCAACGCGGAAATGGTAAACAACCTTATGGTAAATATCATAGAGAACAGCTACGGCAAGGACTACATTAAGCTGGACGCGGCGCACTTCGAAGCCCTGCAAAACGCCAAGAGGGACAACTACGAACTTGTTTACAAAAGCGGGCTTGCGCGCGAGGGAATAAACGACATTGTTAAACCGATGTTCGCGCTTGTGTACGAAAGACTGCTACGCGATTTGACGGGCAAAGACGAAACCTCGCCGATATTCACGCACCATATAGACTACGTAAACAAAACGCACTACAAACGGCTTAAACCGTACATTGAAGAGGAGCCTGACGCAATCGTCGTCGACTATATCGCAAGTATGACCGACGATTATTTTATAGACCTGTTTGAAAAGCTTTTCCCCGAAAGCCTATTAAAAATAAATTACAGGGGATACTTCGGATAAACGCTATATAAACGGTTGGGCGGCGCATATGCGCCGCCCAATTTCAATTTTTCAACAATTTTTCAAGCCTGCCGCTTAAAAAGTAACTGAATTTATCGCCCGTGGAACTTATTATACAGTGGTCTAAAAATTTTACGCCGCACATAGAGCAGGCGGTTGCTATTTTTACCGTTACCGCATCGTCGTCGCGCGAGGGCGCGGCGGAGCAATTTATGTGATTGTGCGCAAAGTACAGTCCGTAAGGCTTGCGGGAAGATATTACCGAAAAAACGTCGTTGGCTTGCATATCCACCCTGTCGGCTTTGCCGGAAGTGTACCGCTTTATATCCGTTATCTTTCCGCTTCTGTTTACAAAATACAGCTCCGCGCTCTCGTTGTCGCCGCCCGTAAAGCGCGAGCAAACGAAGCTGAAACACTCCTCCGTATTTCTTATGAACGCCTCCGTCTTTTGGCTCTGGCGCAGGGCAAGCCCCAACGCTTTCAGGTAGACGGCTATATTCTGCGTAACGCCGTCCACCTCCGTCAACTCGGCAATATCCGCCGTTAAAACCGACTGCACGCTCGGAAACCTGCCAAGCAACGCGTCGGCGATTGCCGACATATCTTTACCGCCGCAGGCGTTGCCTAAAATTATAGCCATAATCTGGCTTTCGTACAGTCTGCCGCCGCCTTCGAGTTTTTGCAAATATTCTTTTCTGTATCCAGCCGCCATTTCGCGCCCTACCTTACAACCTCTATCCTGCTTCCGCCCGTTCTGTCCTTTTTGACCCTTAGCTGTCTGTCAATGCGCTCCTTCAACTCCGCCACGTGCGAGATTATACCAACAAGCCTGTCCCCCTCCGAAAGCCCGTCGAGCGCGCGGATAGCCTGATTGAGCGATTCGCCGTCGAGCGAGCCGAACCCCTCGTCTACAAACATAGTATCCAACCTGATGCCGCCCGCGGAGGACTGCACCTCCTCCGAAAGCCCCAAAGCCAACGAGAGAGAGGCTTTGAACGATTCCCCGCCCGAAAGCGTTTTAACGCTGCGCGAAGTGCCGTTGTGGTGGTCGATTACTTCCAGCTCCAACCCGCTTTGACTTCTGTTATTTTCCGCGCCCGCGCGGCGTTTCAGCTCGTATTGGTTGTCCGTCATAACCAACAACCTGCGGTTGGCGCGCGCGATTACCCTGTCGAAATAAGCCGCCTGCACAAAGGTTTCGAGCATAATTTTTTCCTTACCCGCAAGCGTGCCGTTAGCCGTGTCCGAAAGCAGTTTTACCTGCCTGTAACTCTCCTCCGCGCCGCCCGCCGCGGCAAGCGCGCCCTTTAAATCTTCGAGGCACTTTACGTTTGATTGAAGCCTGTAATGCACCGCTCGCAAATCAGTCGAAAGCGCGTTCTTTTTTTCGGTGAGAATGCGCGAGTTAGCCGTAAGTTCAGTTATAACCGTTTGCCCGTCTCCGCCCGTCTGCCTTTGATAATCTTCCAGCTTGGCGCGCAGTTGAGCCGCGCTTTTATCATACTCCGCGTACTCGTTGCGGCAATTTTCTACCGCCCTTTCCAACTCCGCCCTTTGCCTTTCAAACCCCTTCGCCGCTTCCAATGCGCAAGCTTTATCGGCATACGCCAGCCTGCCGCGCAACGCCGAAATATCGCTTTCAATACGGCATAGCCCTGCGCGTGCGTTGCCCGCGGCAAGGCGCGCGCTTTCAGCTTCCGCCTTAAACTTTTCCGCGTCGCCGCGCAATTTTGCTATTTCCTCGCCGAGTTTTTCCTCCTCTGCAACCGCCCGTCTACCCTCGGCGATTTTAATTTTTATGGCGTTAAGTTGCGCGTTTGTCGCGGCATATGTGCCGTTCAACGCCTCTTTTATATCTTTCAGCTTGCTTTCGCCGTTTACAGCAACGTACTTTGCCGCGCCCGCCTTGACCTGTTCCGCGCGCGCCGTATACGCCCCCTTTAACGTGCCCGCGCGCTCGCTTGCAACCCGCTCTTTACCCGCCGCGCGCTCGGCGGCAAGTTTAAGCGCGTCCACTTCCGCGGCGGACGGCGCGCTCTTAGCCTGCGCGGGCGCGGGATGAACGGTAGAGCCGCAAACGGGGCAGGGAACGCCGCTTTGCAACCCCCTTGCCATAACGCCAGCCTGCGCGTCTAAAAACGCCCTGCTTGCGCGCGCGTAGCTTTCCTGAGCCGCCGCAGATACGGCGCGCTCCCTTTCGTACTCCTCCGCCGCGCCCTTATACTGCGCATACTCGGAGTACGCCCTTTCGATATCGCCGAGCAGACGGGTAAGTTCCGCCGCCCTGTCTGTGAGATTGGCGCGCTCGCTTTCGGCGCGCACAACCTCCACTTTAACCTCTTTCAGCCCTTCCTTGCGCGCTTCCAAAGCTTCCGCCCTCAGTCGCGCTTGCTCCGCCGAAGCCGTTGCCGCTTCGGATAATTTTCCGCTCTTTTCTGCTTCCGCGCGCAGGCGCAAAGCTTCCGCAGACTTTGTTTCAAGTTCGGAATAAGCGGGCAACAACGCCTGAATTTCCGCAGCTTTCGCCGCGAGAGCGCGCGCCTTTTCGACGTCCGCCTCGCGCAGTTTCAACTCCGCGCCGCAGGCGGCGAGCTTTTCCTCCCGCTCCTTTAAAAGCAGTCGCGTTTCCTCCGCCAACCTCTTTAAATTGTTGCGCCTCTCCTCTTCGGCAAGTTTTACGGCAATTACCTGCAACCGCCCGTCCGTTTCCGCATATTCTTTTTCCAGCCGCGCGCTCTCCTCCCTGTCGCCGTCAATCACCGACGATAATAGCGGTACGACTTCGGCAACGGGCGCGCCGCCGCAGGCGGCGTTTTCGAAGGTTGCGCGGCGGGGGTCGTCGTCGGCGCATACTATGCCGCGTATATACTGCTCGGCGGACCTGCCCGCTTCCTCGTACTTTGCCCTTAACGAGGAGGTAAGCTCCTTTAAACTTTCCTGCAAACGCTGAAATTTATGCGTTTGAAAAATGCGGCGGAAGATATTTTTTCTCTCTTCGGTAGGCGCCAAAAGCAACTTGGCAAAATCGCCCTGCGCAAGCATTGCTATCTGCGAAAACTGCTCCCTGTCTATGCCCAAAATTTCGGCGACCGCCCTGTTTACATCCTTAACCTTGGTTATCACTTTGCCATCGGGGAGGGTGAGTTCCGCGTTGGCTTTTTCGAGAGTAACTCCCTCGCCTCTGGCTTTTTTGCGCTCGTATTCGGGGTTGCGCTTTACGGTATACAGCTTGCCGCGGCAGGCAAAGCACAGTTGCACCTCCGTGGGCGTTTCGGGCAGAGCGTACTTTGAGCGCAACATATACGGCTCCCTGTTGCTTCCGCTCGCCTCGCCGTACAGGGCGAAAACTATGGCGTCGAAAATTGTCGTTTTGCCCGCGCCAGTATCCCCGCAAATGAGATACAGACCGCGCTCCCCAAGCAGAGTAAAATCTACCGTTGTGCGCGCGGTGTACGGACCGAACGCCGTCATTGTAAGTTTAACAGGCTTCACCGTTCTTCCCCCCACGCCTTTTCTATAAGTTTTGTAATAAGTTCAGACTGCTCCTGCGTGAGCGGGCGGTTATTCTGCGCACTGTACAGCTCGCAAAACAAATCGTATGGCGAGCGAGCAGGCACGTCGGCAAGCGCTTCCACGCGGGAATTGGCGCGGGTGCGCGCGTTGTCGTACTTCAAGCTCATAATTTCGGGATAGATTATGCGCAGTTTGCCAAGCGCGTCGGGCACTTCCTCCTCGTCGGTAAGCACTACGTGCACCAAATCGCGGGGGAGGGTCGTTCCCTCGTAATAGCTCCTTTTGGTAAGCTCTTCGTAAGTACCCCTTATTTCCACCATTTCGCGCATAGGTTTAAGCGGCGCGGCGGTTACGCTGAGGTCGCCCTTTTCCTTTAATTCTATAATCGTAGCAGACTTTGTATCGCCCGCTTCGGAAAGGGAATATTTTAGCGGCGTGCCCGAATAGCGCACCCTTTGGCTTACTATATTCTGCGCGCCGTGAACGTGCCCCAGCGCGACGTAGTCGAACGCTTCGAACACGCTAACGTCCACGTTGCCTATATCGCCCACCGCAAACTCTTCCGAACCCGAACTGCGCGAACCGGTTACGAATTGGTGCGCCACAAGCAGGTTGCGCTCCGCGGTATTTACGTTCATTGCCTCCACCGCGGCTTGAAGCGCCTGCGTATAGTTTGTTATTTCCCGCTCCTCGAAAAAGCGGCGGACGGCGGCGGGCTTGATAAACGGCAGAAGATAGACGTTGAGTTTGCCGTATTCGTCGTTTAAAACGCAGGGGCGCACTTCACCGTTATATACGGGTGAAAAGTAAACGCCGCTTGCCGACATAAGCGAGGAGCCGAAACCCACGCGCTCCGCGCTGTCGTGATTGCCGCTTACGGCGAATACCTGCACGCCGCTTTGATTGAGCCTACTCAAAAACCAATCGAACAGCTCCACCGCCTCGGCGGACGGCGCCGATTTATCGTAAATATCGCCCGCGATTATAACGCCGTCCGCCCCGCAGGACACGGCAAGACTGTATATTTCGCCCAAAATATGCCTTTGGTCGTCTATTAGCGAAAGCTCGTTGTAACGCTTGCCGATATGCAAGTCGGCAATGTGTAAAAACTTCAAAAGCGCGCTCCTTTAAATAATTGCGCAAAGCCCCCCGCTGTACGGGCGGACGCCGCGCCAAACACAATAAAATTGTACAGCAACTTATAAAAAATGGCAACCGTTTAAATAAAGTAACCCCCGACTTTTACAGTCGGGGGCACGTTGGGTTTAAATTTCTTTTACGGGTTAAGCGTGAGCCAATAGAGGTTGCAAGTGCCGCCCTTTGTAACGGTATGCTGACCCGCCGTAACAGTTATATTGAGCACGCCGTTGCCGTCTACCGTATACTCCTTGCCGTCGATTTTTATTTTTACGCCGCCCGCGCTGACCCGCAACGTGAGCTTCATTTCCGCGTTTGCCGTAAACTTGACGGACGTGGAGCTTTCCATTTTAAGAGGGCTGTTGTAAGTCTGCTCGTTAAAATCGAAAGAAACTCCGTCCTTATAGTTGCCGTTGACTTCCACGCCTTCGGGGAGCGGGTTGCCCTTGGCAAAAATCATTACGACCGCCTTGCTTGCGTAGTCTTCGTACAGCGCCAACGCCTCCTCGTATATAGCCGTTTCCTCATCGGTTATAAGCGCCTTCTGGTCGGCGGTGAGTTGCGAATACAGCGCCTTTAACTGACTTGCAACCGTCATATAGGCGGGGTCTTCCGCGCTTTCGGGCAGACTGTTTATAAGGTCCTTGAAATCGAAGGGCTTCATAGCCGCCTCCAACGCTTCGAGCGCGCTATCCACGGCGGTAAGGCTCACCTGCCCTTTCTGCTCGTCGGAAAGCTTCCTGTACTCGTCCTTTATATTGGTATACAGTTTGGTTACAAGCTCTATCGCGGGCTTGCTGTCAATAATCAAGCCAAACTGCGACTGCGCGGGCAACGCCGCGATTAAGTTGTTTACGTTTTTAACGGCGAAAGCTTCAAACTCCGTCTGCGCCGCCGAAAGTTTGTCGCGGTTGGTTATTTTGAGCTTGGTTTCCGCGCTCAGTTCCTGATAGGCTTTCAAAGCCGCATTTATATCGTCTGCCGAAAGCTCGGTTACCGTGCCGATATAGTCTATTCTTGCCGTAACGTATTCAACGGAAATATCTTCGTACGCCTTAACGGCTTTTAAATAGCGCTGATACAGTTCGGCGGGAATTTGATTCTTTTCGTCGCCAATCAGATTGTTGTACTCGAAGCCAGCCGTTTCTATAACGCTCTTGCTGTTTCTCGTAATAACTTCGGGAATCGCCGACAACGCTTCTATCGCCGCCTTTACGCGTATTTCGCCCGAAGCCGCCGTATCCTCGAATTTAAGCTCGGTTACGGTCGCTTCCTTGTCCTTTTGCCCCGTTGTAACCATATACGTGCCCGCGGGGAGAAGCACCGTCTTTTGTCCGCTGAATTTGGGCACGAACACCTTGCCGTTGGCGCGTATAACCTGCGGATAGAATTCGTCGCCCTTGCCCGTTGCGGTAATAGTCATTATTGCGGGAGCCGCCAGCGTGAAAGTTACAAGCTGACCCTTGCCCTTGCCGCTTTTAAACGTTTCGCCGAACACAACGCCGTTATCCACCCCGTTGGGCGTTGCCGAAGCCACGTCTATAACCGTGCCCTCCGCCTTGACGTTTACCGACGAAGCGGGGGTGATTTTGTTCATATGCACTTTGGGCAGGTTTATTGCGCCGTGTCCAAGAACGCCGGAATAGCGCACCGTCCTCATTCTCGCGCCGACGGGGTCGTCCAAAAGGCAATCGCTCCGCTTATTCTGCGCGTCGTAGTAGAACAGGTCGGGGTTAGTATCGAAAGACGAATAATCTATTTTACCAGCCTGATACTGACAGCCGTTTGCAACTTTCTGCTCCCTGTCCTCCACCTTGGTGGTCGCGTCGCCGTTGTAGCAGGCGTGGTACATATCGTTATAGCCCTTTATACCGATATTGCCGCCCTCGCCGCCGTTTTCGGCAACGGTCTTACAGCCGTCGTAATAGTTTGCCTCGCTGAACAGATACGACTGCGCCCTTACGGAATGTACGACGCTCGTCTTTGCGTCCTCGCCGCGCACGGAAACGTAGTTGTTGTAGAAGTGGACGTTCGCGTTTCTCATAAGGGGAATACGCGACTGGCAGTCGTTCCACCAATTGTGGTGCATAGAAACGTTGTACTGCAACGAAGTTTTTGAAGAGCCAATCAGATTGGTCTTGTGGCAATCGGTAAGGTAGTTATAGCTGAACGTATAGTTTCTGCCGCGCTTGAAGTCGCAACTGCCGTCCCCCTCGTTTTTATCGCCCTCCGCCGCGTTGCCGTTGCCGCCCTGATAGAAACTGTTGTTGTGCACCCAGCATCTTTCCACGGGAGAGGACTTATCGGACAGCTCGATTGAAGCGTCAAGTCCTACGTTGGACTGCTCGCCCTCCATACCCAAGGCGTCTTCGGGATAGCCTTTAAAGCTTAAATTCCTCGCCTCGAAGCTTGTGCCGTCCTCCGCGCTCACTCTCGAAACGGGGCTTGAAACGAAATGGAAACCCCAACCATTTATAACCGCATTGTCGCCTACGCCCTCGATTGTTACGTTTTTGGCGTTTACGATGCGCGCCATACCTCCGCTGTCGCCTACGGTACCGCCGTTGCCCAAACTACTGAAATCGGTAAGCCCGACGATTTCGCATATACCGTCAGTCATTATATTTCCGACCTCTCCCAAAACGCGGAGAGATACGGCGCCGTAAACGTGCGAAAGTTTGGCAATGCCCACGTTCTTTCTGTCGTCGCCCGAATATCTGCGGTTGTTGAAAATTTCGCCTATGCCCCTATGTACTACGCCCGCGGCGTCGGTTACGTGCTGGGTAATATCTACCTTTTTGCCGTCTACGTAGCAGTAGTCCAAAACGTCGTTTTTGTTTTCGTCCGTAAGGTAGATTACAAGAGTGCCGCTCTTAATCGTGCCGTCGTCCTTATACGCGCCAACGCCCTTATCGTACTTGAAATGCGCGTAACCCGAACGGTCGTATGCGGTAACTTTTACGTCCGAAACCGTCTTTTCCGCGCCTGCGGAAGTAGTAATTTTAACGGTGTAAACGCCTGCCGCAAGTCCTATAAGGTCGGCGCGGGCATTTTGCCCGTCCTTGCGGATAAGCATACCGTCGATTGCTTTCCAATCATTTTCGCCCTTTAAGGAGTACTCGACTTTCGCCCCCTGAGGGTTGCTTTCGTTCCATATTACGGTAATGCTTTCCTGATTGCCGTAAACGGCTTCCACGCCCGCGGGCAACTCGCTCCACTGCGCGGTAAGCGTCATATTCTTTGTCGTGGGCTTGGAAAAATCGTACGCCTTAGCGCCGTCGTTCCAGCCCGTGATATAGTAGCCCGCTTTCTCTATGCCTACTGGCTCCACCACAAGCCCGCCGTTTTCAACGTACTGAGTAACCGCGCCGTCGGTAAACTTTACGGTGTACTCCTCGGCGTTTTCGTCCGAAGGCTCGTTGTCCTCGGGAACGTCCACACTGCCGATATTTACCGTTTTGTTGAATTTGAACGGGTCTTTTTCGGGTATTTCGCTTTCGGTAACAGTCTTTTTAAGCACTACTACCGTGCAGGTAACCGCAAGCCCTTCGGCGGTAGCCGTAACCTTGGTTACGCCCGCCGTCTTTGCGGAAAGCAAGCCGTTGCTGTCTACCGTGGCAACGGTAACGTCGCCGGACTTCCACACCGTGCCCGCCGCGGGCGCGGAAAGCTTTTTCGTTTCCCCCGCGGTAACGGCGATAGCCGTGTCGCTTGTGAGTATAACGGGCTTTTCTTCCTCATCGTCGGGATTTTCACCGCCGCCGAGCGCGGGCGTTTCCGCCGTAAAGGATATTACCGCGCCGTCGAGCGTGATTGTGTACTTGCCCGTTCCCGATGCCGTTTCGGTAGCCGTGTTGTCGGTAACGGAATACCTTTCGTCGGTAAGCGCGGGAAGAACCTTGCTCTCCTCGCCGCCGTCGTTTGCCGTGCAGTAGCGCACCGCCTTGCCCTCGGTAAGCAACGTGGGCTTGTTCGCTTCCGTAACCTGCCATTCCCCGTCGAAAACGTGTTGCGTATGAGTGTTATCCCCGTTGTCGGAAGGCTTTTTCTTACAGCCCGTTGCGGCAACCGCGCCCAAGGTCATTGCTCCCGCCATTACGAGCGCAAGCAACATACTCTTCTTTTTCATTATTAAGTTTTGTCCCCCTTTACCTATTTCTTAATTCAGGTCCTAAGTCAAATTTAACCCAAAATAAACATTTTTCAGTTATCAATTAACACTATTATACTACACAACTGTTATTTTGTAAATAAAAAAGGAAAGAATTTTACATTTGTTTATATTTATCATTATTACAGAGGCTATGCGGTTTGCTTATAAAATGGAAAAAAGCCCCTCCGCATTTTGCGGCGGGGCGGTTGTTTAATCGTTTTTTATTATGTTTATGCCCTTTTCGTACTTTTCGTTAAAGCCGTAAGTTTGCTTTTTGTACTTGAACTCGGGCAGGGTATCCAACTGAACGTTGTGCAAGCTCTTGAATATGCTTGCGTCCACGTCGGGGTTGCGACTGCGGAAATCTTTGATTAGCTTTTTAACGTCCTGCCGCGCCGACTGCCCCTGCTCGCCCAAGGAAAGGTTTTCGGTAAGCTTGCACGCGCAGGCTATAAATTTAAGCCCGTTATACTCCTGCCAACGCACTATTTCGTCATCGAGCACGCAGTACAGCGGGCGGATAAGCTCCATTCCCTCAAAATTGGCGCTCTTGATTTTTGGCATCATTCCCTGTATCTGACCGCCGAACAGCATAGACATAAGCGTAGTTTCTATAACGTCCGACATATGGTGCCCCAAAGCCATTTTGTTGCACCCCAGCTCCTTTGCCCGCGCGTATAAAAACCCGCGGCGCATACGCGCGCAAAGATAGCACGGGTGTTCGCCGCCAATCAAGTCGTTCACGTCGAAAATGTCGGAGGCGAAGATTTTCGCGTCAATTTCCAAGAGGGCTAAATTGCTCTGTATAAGTTGCAAATTTTCGGCGTTATATCCCGGGTTCATCACGATATATTCCGCGTCGAATTGAATTTCGGAGTGTCTTTTAAGCTCCTGCACGCACTTGGCAAGAAGCATAGAATCCTTGCCGCCCGATACGCACACGGCGATTTTATCGCCCTCTTCAATAAGCTTATACTGCTTTACGGCTTGCAGAAATTTGTTCCATATGCCTTTGCGGAATCTCGTTATAATACTGCGCTCGACAGCCCCGCAAGGGGTGAGTTGCTTTGCCATAAATCAATCTTCTTCCGCGTGCTCATCCTCTTCGTGCGGAGCGGGAAACTGCGCCTTGTCGTATGCTATTCCGTTTTTATCGTAATAGTCTTTAATCGCCGCGCGTATGGCTTCCTCGGCAAGTACCGAACAGTGCAGTTTATGCGCGGGCAACCCGTCCAACGCCTCGGCAACCGCCTTATTGGTAAGCTCCAACGCCTGCGCAATGGGCTTGCCCTTAATCATTTCGGTAGCCATAGAGGAGGAAGCTATTGCGCTTCCGCAACCGAACGTATTGAATTTGACGTCGGTTATTATATCTTTGTCCACCTTGATGTAAATTTTCATTATGTCGCCGCATCTGGCGTTGCCAACTTCCCCTATGCCGTCCGCGTCGTCAAGCTTGCCCACGTTGCGCGGGTTAGTAAAGTGGTCCATAACTTTTTCGCTGTATAATGCCATAAAAACTCCTTTCTTGCAAAACTTTTTAATAGCGGTTTTGCCCGCTTCGTCTGTTAAATGCTTTAAGTTAAATGAGGTGCGGTCTTTCGCCCTTTTCCAGCTCCTCCCAGACGGGAGAAATGGAGCGTAGATATTCAACGACTTTGGGCACTTCCTCTATTATAAAATCAACTTCTTCCTCGGTGTTGTACTCCGAAAGGCTAAGCCTGAGCGAGCCGTGCGCCACCTCGTGCGGAAGTCCGAGGGCGAGAAGCACGTGCGAAGGGTCCAAAGAGCCCGAAGTACAAGCCGAGCCGGACGAAGCGCAAATGCCCTTTGCGTCCAATAACAGCAGCAAGCTTTCGCCCTCGACCCCCTCGAAGCAGATATTTACGTTGTTGGGCAGTCTGTTTACCCTGTCGCCGTTGAGGCGGGAGTGTTCAACCTTTGTAAGCCCCGCAATCAGCCTGTCCCTTAAAGCCGCCTCCCTCTTCATATTCTTTTCAAGATTTGTAACCGCCTCTTTAAGAGCCGCCGCCATACCGCTTATGCCCGCTAAATTTTCGGTGCCCGCGCGGCGGTTGCGCTCCTGCGCGCCCCCCTCTATAAGGTTTTGGAGAGCCACGCCCGTGCGGCAGTAAAGAAAGCCCACGCCCTTGGGTCCGTGGAATTTATGCGCCGAACAGGACAGCATATCCACGTTGTCGCCTATAACGTTTACGGGGATATGCCCCACCGCCTGCACCGCGTCGGTGTGAAAAATTATCTTATGCGCGCGGCACACTTCGCCTATTTCTCTTACGGGAAGCACGGAGCCGACCTCGTTGTTGGCGTACATAACCGTTACGAGAGCCGTATCGGGGCGGATAGCCGCCTCCACCTCTCCCGCGGTGATATTGCCGTGCGAATGCACGTTTAAATAGGTAACCTCAAACCCCTCTTTTTCCAGCTTCTTTAAGGTGTGGAGTACTGCGTGATGCTCGAAAGCCGTGGATATTATGTGCTTTTTGCCCTTGGCAAGCCCACCGTACGCCGCCGAGCGTATAGCCTGATTGTCCGCCTCGCTTCCGCCCGAAGTAAAATAAATTTCGTTGGGCTTTGCGCCTATGCAGGCGGCTATTTCGGCGCGCGCGCGAACCAGCGCCTCCTTTGCAATTTGCCCGACGGTGTGCAGAGAGGAAGGGTTGCCGTACACCTCTTTATAGTAACGCGCCATTGCCGCTATTGCCGTATCGCTCATTGCGGTTGTAGCCGCGTTGTCTACGTATATAGTCTTTGCCATTGATTTTTATATCCTACCGAATTAGTATGAATTTATTATAATAAATAATTCCTATCAAGTCAATAGGAATTAACGCACATTTGAAATTTTTTACAAAAAAGCGTTCACGCTGTTTTGCGTGAACGCCGTATAAGTTTTGGTTTTTTCGTTTTACTTATTTATATCATTTTGTTACTTGCTGTATAAACCAGTGAATTTGATTGCGAACGGCGCGCTGTTGTTTACTAATTCAAGCGATATATAATTGTCGCCGTTCGCGTCCGCGCCGTCGGGGTTATCGAATAGCGCGGTATCGGTATAAGAATTAGTATTACCGTTATACGCGCCGAGCGTGCCAACGCCCGACATAGTTAAATCTATTTCAACCGTCTGCGTTGCGGCGGTAAGCGTAACGGTTTTCGATACCGTTTTGCTAATACCGTTTGCAACGATATTAAAGTTAAGCGTTACGCTTTGCCCCGCGCTTCCCGAAAGTTCAACGGCAAGTTTTGTTACGGGCGCATTTGCTTTGGGCATAAGCACAAGGCTTTGCGTATTTTCAGTTACTGCCACACTATTAAAATTGTTGCTGACGGTTACATTTTGCCTCGATACTGCGGGGTACAGGTTTACGCTTGTATTTTCGAAAGTATTTGCAAGGGCTTGCTTTACGATTGCGGGAACGGTTATGTTGTAACCCTTAAAATAATGCTTTTCTATCTCGCTTTCGTCCGTCCATCTTTTAATATTGCTTTTATCGTCGTCTGTATATATATTGTAAATACGTAAATCTTCCGCAACGAGATTTTCGCCTATAACTTTTTTGTATATAGTATCTATAATCTTTTGTTCGGTTTCCGCCGCAAAACCCGTTGTGTTTATTTTTGCAAGCAGTTGGTCATAGGTCAAATTGGTGTTTCCGTCGCCGTAAACGATTTTTGCAAGTTCGTATTTGAACGCCGTGCGATAGTCTGTATTCCATTTGGAATTTATATAGTTATTTGTATCAATGTAGCCGTTGTTATCGCTGTCCACCCACACGTCGTCAACCTCTCCGTATAACCATTTATAATTGGTTGCATTAGTATTATTAAGAGAAAGACGTTCAACGTCCCAATAATGATAATTCCCGCTTATTGCCTCCTTAATCATAATGTAGCGTACTGTTGTCATTCGTGTTTGGTTGCCGTTTATATTATATTGATAGCAATAAATACAATCAATATTAGAAAGTTCACCATTTGCCCCATAAGAATGAGTAATATCATTATTGTGATTGTCCGTGTCGGTTAAAATTTGGTTCTTTACAACCTTTGCGGGATTGCCGTTATATGTGTAATTTCCGTCTGACAAAGTAATATCGCCGAAGCCGCCGCCCGTTCCGTAGGTTCTTTCTCCGTACGTAACGTAAAGCCTATATAAAATATCTTCCGCCAAAACGGTAAACTGTCTGTCTAAAATCTCGTTAAAAGTTTTATTAGTTCCGTTGTCGGTTATGCACTGTTTGTTTTCCGCAATCTTTATGCCCGAAAAATAAGTCGATATATCTTTTAATTCGGGGGTTGTTACGGGCGGATTTTCTTCGCCCTGCCCGTCTTTTTGTTTTCCGCAAACGCATACGCCGTCCGCATTGTAACTGTGCGACGCGTAATTTTTTTCGTCGCAATCACTGCAAGCTTGATAGTGCCTGTCGCCCTCTTGCGTATAGGTTTGCGACCAAACGTGCGAGTGCGTTTGGTTGCCGTTTCCGCAAGCGGCAAGCGATACCGTACCCGCCGCCACGCATACGGCGGCAATAAACGCAGAAATTATTTTTTTCATATCTTGCTCCTTTTCGGTTGTAGTTATAGTGTACTTTTACTACTTTTAAATACTTGATTTAAAATGACCGTTATGGTATATTTAAAGGGCAAAATCAAGTCGATTTATTTGTTAAAAAAGTAATTTTTTTACGTTGTAGTAAAAGTACACGTTTACTACAATATTTAAAAAAAGGAGCAAAGCTTTAACGCTTTGCTCCTTTTTTTATTTAGTTTTCACTTTCGTAATGGCAATCGGAATACTGTGTAGGGGGCATCGTTTCGCCTTCACCAACCCATACGCAATTGATTACGTTACCCTTGCCGTCAATTACGCAGTAACGACCGCTCTTGGGGCAGGTATCGCCGCAATTTAATCTCATATTCTACCTCCGTAAAGGTAGTATGCGCCGCTTTGGCAAAATTATGCCCTTTCCCGCGAGCTATTTGGTTTTATACCATTATAAAGAGAGACGCACTCCCAAATTTATTTTAACAGGTCGGCAAGAGTTTTTGAATTTAAAAAATTCATAATAACTTCGTCAAGCTCTTTCCACAGCGGCAACGTAAGGCAGTTGCAGGCGTTTTCGCACTTGCCGTCTAAACAGGACACGGGCGCAAGCGAGCCCTCCGCCGCGGTTATAATTTCCGCCACGGTGTACTCGTCTGCCGAACGCGCAAGCTTGTATCCGCCGAGCTTGCCGCGCGCGGAAAGGATAAGCCCCGCCGCCGAAAGAGCCGACACGGTGGCTTCGAGGTATTTTTGCGACTCCTTAACCCTTTCGGAAATATCCGCAAGGGGGATATTTGAGCCGTCGTTATGCTGAGCCAAATCGAGCATAACTTTAAGGGCGTTTCTGCCCTTTGTCGCAATGAACATAAAAACCTCTCTTAATTACCTTTAAACGTTCAACCGCCGTACTCTATCATCTTTTCGATGCACTTAACCGCGGCGGCGCGCAACCCCTCTTCCATTAAAATTTCTTCGCCGCCTACCCCGCGCAGGCAGTCGTAAACGTCGGCAAGCGTGGTAACGCGCATATTGTGGCAAACAAGGTCCTTGGAAAGGGGATAAAATTTTTTATCGGGGCAGGCAAACTGCAAGTGCTGTACAATTGCGTTTTCCGTGCCTATTATAAACTCCTTTGCCGCAGAAGCCTTGGCAAAATCGGTTATGCCCGAAGTGGAGCCGACGTAGTCGGCGTGCTTTACAACCGAAGGGCGGCATTCAGGGTGAACCAAAAACAACGCGTTCGGGTGTTCCCTCTTTGCCGCGAGCACGTCCTCTTCGTCCATTCTTGCGTGCGTGGGGCAACCGCCCGAAAGCAGTTTAAAATTCTTTTCAGGCACCTGCGCTTTAACGAAAGAACCGAGATTTATATCGGGAATAAACAGAATGTTCTTTTGCGGAAGCGCCTTGCAGATTTTTACCACAGAGGAGGAAGTAACGCACACGTCGGCAATTGTTTTAAGTTGCGCCGTGGTGTTTATATACGCCACTACCGCGTAGTCGGGGTAAAGTTTTTTAACCGCCTCTATTTCTTCCCTGCCGAACTGTTCCGCCATAGGACAGCCCGCCGAGGGATTGGCAAGGTAAACCCGCTTTTGCGGGGAAAGCATTTTAACCGTTTCCGCCATAAAGCGCACGCCGCACATTATAACGTTTTTGTTGGGCGCCGTTTTCGCCTTTACCGAAAGCGCGTAGCTGTCGCCGCAGAAGTCGGCTATTTCGCAGATTTCCTCCGCCATATAGCTGTGCGCAAGGATACAGGTATCCGTATCCCGCTTTAATTTAAAAATTTCGTCCTGTAATTCTCTTACCGTCATATTATCGGTGATTATACCACAACCGCGTTGAAAGGTCAACGCTTTATTTATTTTGCGCCGTCTTTTTTTGCCGCCGCCTTTTTAGGCGCGGCAGTCCTCTTTGCCGCAGTTTTTTTGGCGGCGCCCTTAGCCTTAGGCGCAAGCCCCTCGGGCACTTCGGCTACGGGCACGTGGGATAAGTCGGTCTTTGCCGCCTTGTGCGCGCGCTTTACGCGGTTTAACTCCTTCTTTTCCTTTTGCACCTCCTCCTCCGTACTCTCGCGGTAAGGAATTTCCAATACAATTGCTTCGTACGGCTTCAAAGTAAAACTCAGTTTGTACTCCCTGCCGTTGCACAAAGCTTTTTCCGCCTTTACCGTCATATCCCCGCCGTCGAAGCAGGTGGAGAACACGCGCTTATACTCGCCCGCCACGGGCGCGCCCACGCCGTAATTTTCGTAGGTCATAGGCGTCATATTGCACACGAATATCAGTCCGTCGTTGTAATTCCAAGGGTTGCGGCGGATAAACGCGAATATCGAGCGCTGTACGTCGCCGCTCTCTATCCACTCGAACGACTGGCTGTTTGTGTCGTTGTGCAGTACCTGCCTTTCCTTATACAGGTGAAGAAGCGCGCGGTAACACTCCATAACGCTCTTGTGCGCGGGGTCGTCGCAGAGGTGCCAATCGAGGCTGACCTTATAATACCACTCGTTGATTTGCGCGAAGTCCTGACCCATAAACAGCAGTTTTTTGCCGGGGTGCCCTATCATCATCGTGTAGAAACACTTTAACCCGTTAAGCTTGTCGGAATGATAGCCGGGCATCTTGGTGTACATACTGCCCTTGCCGTACACAACCTCGTCGTGCGAGAGCACAAGCTGGTAATGCTCGTTAAATATGTATTCGAAGGTGTGCGTCATTAAAAAGTGGTGATACTTGCGGTATACGGGGTCCTTTTTAATGTAGCTCAACGTGTCGTTCATCCAACCCATATTCCACTTTAAGCCGAAGCCCAAGCCGCCCTCCTTGGCGGGCGCGGTGATACCGTTTATTATTGAACTGTCCTCGGCGATTATAAACGCGTCGGTACGCGAGCGCAACACGCTGTTCAAATGGCGGAAAAACTCGAAGCTTTCCAGATTCCAATCGCCGCCGTCCTTGTTGGGGCGCCACTCGCTTCTGCCGAAGCTGGAATACAGCATTGCCGCAACGGCGTCGGCGCGAAGCGCGTCGATATGGTATTTATTCACCCAGAAAAACGCCGAAGCTATCAAAAAGTTGGAAACTTCGGGTCTGCCCAAATCGAACGCCTTGGTACCCCACTCGGGATATTCGGCGCGCAGGGGGTCGGTGTACTCGTACAGCGGCGTGCCGTCGAAATTGGCAAGCGCAAACTCGTCCTTGGGGAAGTGCGCGGGCACCCAATCCAATATTACGCCTATGCCGTGCCTGTGCATATAGTCGACAAAATACATAAAGTCCTGCGGGGAGCCGTAGCGCGCCGTAGGGCAGAAGTAGCCCGTTACCTGATATCCCCAGCTGGGGTCGAACGGATACTCGCATATGCCCATAACTTCAACGTGGGTATAGCCCATATACAGCACGTATTCGCACAGCTCGTGCGCAAGTCGGCGGTAGTCCAGAAATTGGTCCTCGTCCCACCACATTTCCGTATTCTTTTTCCAACTGCCGAGGTGCACCTCGTACACAGCCATAGGCTTGGCGAGGTAGTTTTCGCCCTTCTTTGCCTTTAAATACTCGCCGTCCCCCCACTCGTAGTCCGAAAGGTTTGTAACGACAGAGGCGTTTGCGGGGCGCTTTTCACTGCCGAACTCATAGGGGTCGATTTTATACACCTCGCTCCCGTCGGCGCGCACGATTAAAAACTTGTACTTTACGCCCTCGCACATACCGGGGACGAACAGCTCCCATATGCTGTCGTCCACCTTTTCCATAACGTCGCTCCACGGCGTCCAGCCGTTGCCGTCGGATACCACGCAAATGGCGCGGGCGTGCGGCGCCCATACCACGAAGTGAGTGCCGCGCACACCGTCTATTTCGCGTATATGCGCGCCCATTTTTTCGTAAAGCTCGTAGTGAGTACCGTGGTGAAACAGATACCTGTCAAGCTCCCCGAAAAACCTTTTTTCCTTTTCCATATTCAAATTACCCCCTATATATCCTTGATTTAATGCAAATTTTAATCTTTAAACGACTTAGTGTAAACGCAACCGCTCTTGGGAGGAAGCGTTAAAAACGTTCTGCCGAACTTTACTTCCGCCGAGTATGGGAACTCGCTCTCCTCCGCGCCAACTGCGTACGCAAGCTTTAAACTGTCGGTGCGCTCGCCCGTAATAAGCCAGGCGGGCACGCTGAGCGACACCTGTTTTTCACTGCAATTTATACACACAATCGCGCAGTCCTCCTTATCGAAACGGGCGTATATTATATAGCCGTTGCCCGCGTCCAGCGGCATAAGACTGCCCATCTTTAAACAGTGAATACGCTTTCTGAGGGCGATTGCGCTCTTGTGTACGTCGTAGGTTTCCCAATCTTCCCTGCCCCAAGGGTACGTTCTCCTGTTGTCGGGGTCGGTCCAGCCTACAAGCCCCGCCTCGTCGCCGTAATACAGCGCGGGACTGCCCGTCCAGGTCATCTGAATTAACACGGCAAGGTAAAAAATGCGCTTGTCCACGCCCTCGCCCGCCGCCTCGGAACCCATTGATTTCAACGTGCCGACGCACTTGTTGGTACGCGTTAAAAAGCGGGAATGGTCGTGATTGGAAAGTTGGTTTATGGCGCTGTCCAGCGCGGGGCGGGGCAGGCGCGCCCCGTTTTTGAGCATAGCGTCAAAAAACGCCTTGCCGTCGTTCAGTTTGTTATAATCGAAAGAAGAAGAGTGCTTTTCCATACCCGTCAAAAACCAGGTTACGGGTTCCATAAATGCGTCGTAATTCATAACGCTGTCCCACTCGCCGCCGTTGAGCCATTGCGAGGGGTCGCCGTAGTGTTCGGCAAAGATAAACGCCTGCGGGTTTGCGCCGCGCACCCTGTCTTTGAAAGTTTTCCAGAATTTATGGTTGAACTTCGCGCTGTGCCCCAAATCGGCGGCAACGTCCAGACGCCAGCCGTCCACGTTGTAGGGGGCGGAAACCCACTTTTCGCCTATTTTGTAAACGCTTTCGCACAGTCGCTCGCTCTTTTCGTAATTGAGCTTGGGCAGAGTTTTAAAGCCCCACCACCCCTCGTATTCGCTGTCCGCACTGCGCGGCTTATCAAATTTAAAGTAGCTTCTGTAAGGGCTGTCTGTCGATTGAAACGCTCCCTTTTCGTAGCCCTCTTTGTTGAGGTAAATGCCCTCCCTGTCCAGCCATTTATGGAAGGAGCCGCAATGGTTGAAAACGCCGTCTACAACCACCTTTATTCCCAGGGAATGCATCTTTTCCACAAGGCGGGCAAAGTACTCGTTGGACTTTTCCAGATTGGTTTTGTCCGTTACCCTGCGTATATATTTGGGGGCGTAGCCGTTGTGCTTTTCCCAGCCCTGCATACAGTGAGCAAAGTCGTTTTCTATAACCGCGAGGTGCGGGTCTATATAGTCGTAGTCCTGCGTGTCGTACTTGTGGTTGGATGGAGAAACGAAAAGGGGATTGAAGTACACCGCCTCCACGCCCAAATCTTTAAGGTACTCCAACTTTTGCTCCACGCCCTGCAAATCGCCGCCGTAAAAGTTGTTTACGTCCATAGTTTCGGGCAGTTTAAACCAATCGCACACCTTGCGCGAGTGCCCGCCCGTGTAATAGTACTCGTTGTACTCAACGTCGTTGGAAGGTTCGCCGTTGCAGAAGCGGTCGCAAAAAATCTGATAGAACACCCTGCCCTTAGCCCAATCGGGCACCTTGCTGCCTGGGACGAACGAAAAATCGTACTCGTCCTGATTGTTGTTTACCGCGCCGAGGCGGTTATAATAGAGCTCGTCATCGTCGTCTACAAGCTTAAAGTAATAACTTACCGGCTTTTGACCGCAGGTGAAAGTTATCGAATAATAATCGAATGTTTCGCACTTTTGCGGAAGGCGTTTCATTGCCCTCGTTCTGCCGTTGATTACGACGTACGCATTATTTACGTCGTTTTTCAGCGTGCGGAACGTCAACGTAACTTTATCGCCCGCCGCAGGCTCGTAAGGCGTTTTAAAGCTTTGAGTTTCATCGGTGAACAGCGCCTGTCTGTTTATCATTGCTACCTCTTTATACTACCGCGCGCAAAAGCGCGCTTTGCTTATTTAAAAAAATTGTACCACACAAGGCGGTTAAAGTCAATAATATGTCTAAAATATGGCAGGCGCTTTAAGCGCGGAAATTGCCGTTTCCGTTGACATTGCATTGCGGCTGTGATAATATTGAATTACGTTAAATAAACATATAATAAAACGGTGAAAATATAATGTGTGAAACGCAGACCGAAGAAAAACAGCCCGAAGAGCAACCTAAGCAGGCGGAAGCAATTTCCGCCGAGCCCGCCGTAACGGACGGCGACGCTTCGCCCCCAGTTCCCGTTGAAAACGGGAAAAAGGGCAAGCGGAAAATTAAGTTTACAAAGCCGACTAAAAAACAGGTGTTGCACGAAATAGCGACCTGGCTTTTAATGACCGCGGGCACTTTGCTGGTTGCCGCGGGCGTATACTTTTTTAAAGCCCCCAACCACTTTGCAACGGGCGGCGTAAGCGGTATTGCAATAGTTATAGAAAAGTTTGTACCGCTTAACCAATCCACGCTTGTAATGATTATTAACGTGGGCTTGCTAATACTCGGGCTGATATTTTTGGGCAAAGGCTGTACGGCGCGCACCCTTTACTGCTCGCTTATGTACTCCGCCGAAAATATGCTGTTGGAATATCTTTTACCCATAAAGAATATTCCCGGCGCGGTTGCCACCGAGCTTGCAAACGGCGCAATGCAGTACACGCTTACAAACCAACCGCTGATGGAGCTTGTATACGCTATGCTTTTAACGGGCATAGGCAGCGCCATTTTATTCAATTGCAGGGCTTCCTCAGGCGGAACGGACATAGTAGCGCTCATACTTAAAAAGTTTACCAAGCTCAACACGGGCAAGGCGTTGCTTATAACCGATTCTTTAATAGCGTTTTCCACCTTCTTCATTTTCGGCGCGCAGGCGGGTCTGTTTTCGATACTCGGTCTGTTCTCCAAGGCGTTTATTATAGACGGCGTAATCGAAAACATAGGCAAGAGCAAGTACATTACCATCATCACCTCAAAGCCCGAACAAATAGCCGAATACATATTAACGACTATGAAGCGCGATTTTACAAGCTACAAGGCGACGGGCGGATATACTGGCGCGGAAAAGACGGTTATGATTACCGTTTGCAAGCGCGGCGAAGCTTTAAAGCTGAAATATATGGCTAAAAAACTCGACCCCGTTTCCTTTATTATTATAACAGACGCAAACGAAATACTCGGCAAGGGCTTCCGAGAAACCCCTTAAATTTCAAGGTAAAAATAAGCGTCCCGCGCAATATTGCGCGGGACGCCATTTTTTATTTACTTACTTCTTCCACTCCATTTCAACACTGCCTATATAGGTGGTGTTGTCGCCGGTTGTGCCCGTGTTCATAAGACAGAACCCGCCGTTTGTGTTAGCAGTAATGTTTGCCGTAAGGTCAACCTTTTCCGCATATCCGTTAACAACCGCCGTCGAAGGCTGGGGCTGACTGCTTTCCGCCTTAACGCGCAACTTGCCGCCCTCCGTCCATATGCGTACCGTACACTCGGTAAGGAAGCACGACGTTTTTACAGGCTCGCAAATTTCCTTGCTCTTGCCGTCCTTGTGCTCCATAAGAACAAACTCGCACGAGTCGCCGCTGGTGCGGTAAATGCGAACGCCGAAGCCTGTCAGCGTAGTCGTATCGAACTTAATCATTATATCCATATACTGATAGTCCGAACCGAAGCCCTGCGCCGCGGTTTTACCGGGTGCAAGCTTGACCGTAACGTCCATATCGCCGAAGCTTTCGCCGAGCGGCGTATACATTACGCGCGCGCCGCGTCCCGTATGATAAAGACCGGTGTAGTCGAGGAAGCCGTTCTTTGCGCCCGTTCCGAAATTCCAGAAATTAGTGTTTGCGGCAATCTGGTCCGCCACCATCTGAGGCGTCCACTTACCCGCTACTTTCGCAGAATACTTGGTGCTTACTTCCGTTCCGTCCAGAGGGATATAATCAGCCTGCGTATCCGCGGGGCAATAGCCGTCCGTCGTCCAGAAGCCCTGTTTAATCGCCGTTTGGTTGCCCGCATAGAAGTTAGCAAAGTTTTCCACAAGCTTAGTCGTTTCGGCTATGCCTTCCGCCGTTACGGGCGTAGAAGCCACCACCGTATGGGGCGCGCCGTAGTCGGAACGTATATGCTTGCTTTCAACCGTTACTTTGAGATACTTGCCCACGTACGCCCTGGTAAGAGGAATTTGCTTTAACGGCGTATCTCCTCTGCCTACCGCAATCGTAATGGGATTGCTTCCCTCGGCGTTGTCGCAAACCGCCCAAACTATTCTCGACATATCCGCGCGCGTACCGAGGTCGAGCGTATAGTCTACCTTTGCGGTGCCGTCCGCGTTCTGTGTGAGCGTGGGTTCGGCAGTAAATTCGGGAGCCGCCAATATCGAGGGCTTAACGGTAATTTCAACCGCCGCTTCGTGTCCCATTGCCGAAGTGCCGTTTATAACTACTTTAAGCGTTTCGTCCTGTCCGTTCAACGCCTCTTTCAATTCAACCCTGCAAGTGCCGTCGGTCGTATTCTTCGTAAGGGTTACGTATTTTTCGTATTCGCTGTTTTCAAGCGACCAATTTACGTCGGAGGTATAAGGCGTGTTCTGCGGTCCGCTTAAAGTATAACTTAAAACGGCGCTTTCCTCCCCTTCCTTGCCGTATTCCAAAACTTTCTTGTCCGAGCTGACAGATATTTTAGTAGCCACGTTTTCCGCGCCGAGCTTGGTTACCAATTCCTTCTGTCCCAGAGGGTCCCAATCGTCCGTACCGCGCAGGAGGTTGTAAACATTATATACGGTTTCGCCGTTGTCGGTAAGCTTGTACGCCTTTAACAAATCGGTGCCCGTAATGTCCACGCCCGTATCGGGGCGCTTGCCGCCCAAATCCATTTGTATGGGCTGTCCGTTGTGCGTTACGTTGGAGTAGTAACTTCTGAAAGTAGAGCCGTTTACGTCGCACCAGCCGATTTCGACGGGAACGGTGTAATCGTCCTCGAAACGGCAGTCTACCAACGTGTAAGGGCTGGAAGCCTTGGAGAGATACTGCTGTACCTTGTCGCCCACGTTGATGTGGCATATCTTCATTGTGCAGTCCAAAAGGGTTGCGCCGGAAGAGCTGTACCAGGGCTTGGAGCTGTAAAATTCGAAGTCGCATCCAAGATACACCGCATTAGAAGAGCCGTTTAGCGCGTCGTCAGTGCTTTCCATATGACAGTTTACGTAAAGCGCGCGCTTGCTGTTGTTGAAAGGCATCATATTCAGGCGGCTTATAAATCTTACGTTTTCGGCATAAAGCTTGTCGCCGTTGTAAGAAGCAATCTGCCCCTGAGTAACGTTATTGGTTCTCTTGGGTCTGTTTAAAGAAGGATTCAAGGGATATTCCAAATCGACGTTGCAGTAGTCGCCGAAAGTAAGGTTTTTAAGCGTAAGACCGTCGCCCGTAATATTGAACATAGTCCAGTTGCCGCCGTCATAACCCTCGTTATGCCCGTAGTTTGCCGCAATTACAACGTTTCTCGCGTCGTCGGTAAGACCCGTGATGTGCAGGTTCTGGCAAGATTTTACTATGCCGAACGCCTCGGTAGTATTTGTTGAATCGGGGTTGTGTATCCAATAAACGTAAGGCGCGATATACACGTTCATAGGCTCGGCTTCCGTACCGTCGACAAGGTGGTCCATAGCCTGTTTAAAGGAATTGTACACGTTATCGTAGCCTTCAATCTGTTCGTCGGAAAGCCTGCCGTCGATGTAAATGGATTTAGCGCCTATTTCCACCGTCTTTTCTTCCCCTTCATAGCCGTAGGTAAACGATTTACCGTCTTTTGCAAGGGTTACGGGGAATTGCCGCACTTCGTCCTTTAACGAGAATTTAGCGTAGAGCTGCGTATCCGCCGTTATCTTTGTATCGAAATCGAAAAGCGTTTTCAAACCGGCGTCTACGCACCAGCCGTCAAATTTGTATCCGTCCTTAGTCGGCGTCCAATCGTACGCCTTGCCGTCCTTTGCCACCGCCTGCTCCATAAGCTTGGAAGTGCCGTCAGCGCCGTAATACGTAACCGTAAACTTAACTTCGTCGGGCGTTGCAGTCCCAAACTTAGCATAAATTTTAACGTCCGAATTTATAGCCGTATCGAACTCGTAGGGAACGTTCATTTCGGTTGTGGTGTACCAATCGACAAAATCGTACCCCGACTTGGACGGCGTCCAATCGTACGCCTTACCGTTGGGACTTACCGACTGTTCCAATAAAACCGTCGTTCCGTCGCTGTCATAGTAAGTAACTGTATACTTACCCGTTCCCCCGTTAGGTTTCGTACCCGCGCAACCTGCAAGCAGGGGAACGCAAGTCGCAACCGCAAGGGCTGTGTGCATCCATTTTTTCTTCATTTGTAAAACACCTCTTATCTTTTTTGACGGCAGTTCCCGCATAATGGGTAGTGGTCCTGCGAAACAAACCGCCTTATTATTATTGTACCCCCCGTAATTATTTATGTCAATACTTATGCATAATCTTTTTGTGAAAATTTGTAATTTTTTGTTAGTTTTTATAATTCAAAATTGGTAAATTTTGTTAATTGCTTTAACAATTTTGTTTCAAACTGTCTTTTTAGGCAGATTGCCGTCAAGATAAAACCCGCCCGCGCATACAACGCACTCCCCATAGGCAATTAAAAAACTAAATTTTTAAAAGACGACAGAAAGGCTCTCGAACATTTTGTTCGAGAGCCTTTAACCCCAAATTATTCAGAAAGATAAATTGAAATTTTCCAAGCCCGCAATTTTTGCAGCCTCTTCCAAATACCATACCCAAAAGTGCTTTTCGCGTATAGCCCATTTATCATCGTCTTCGTCGGTGTAAGTATACGCGACGCACGCTTCTTTTGCCGCGTCCCTTTCGTATGAGTCTATATCGTCATCCGTCAAGTCGCTGTCCCACGGTTCCAAATATTGCTCGTCTTCCAAAGCTACTACCATAGCCTCCCAAGCGGCGACAGCGGCGGAAGCGGCAGCTCCATACTGTTCGACGGATATCATAAAATTGTCGATAGTGGATTGTTTCCTTTCTGCCCGCAATTCTTTAACCTTGATTTTGCCGTCTAAGTAAGCAAGGCTCTTTTCAATTAAATTTTGCGGACTATTGTTGTCGGGGTAGACAGAACACCACATAGGCATTACTTTTTGCGCACATGCAAGCGCAAGGTACGCACGCTTTTTAAGCGGTTCCGTCAGCGACCGAGGCTTTAACGAGTCGCGTTTACGCGGTTCGATTTCACCCATAGTTTGCCAAATTTTTCGTCGTGCGGTTAAACTGAGTTTCCCGCTCTCCGCAATTTCTTTTTCCGCTTGTTTGAATATTTCAATACTATTCATTTAAAGCTCCTTATATAAATTACTGTTTATAATACAATTATAATAGCAAATATGATGTAAGAAAGCAAGCGGTTGAAAAATTTAGCTTGCTACACTTATTGCGCTCTGCCGCATAAGTTCCGTTCGTTCTGCGTGGATTTTTTGACCACACAAAAAATAAACAAGCCAACAGGCGTGGCTGAACGCCACGCCTGTTCTATGTTGCTCGCGCTTTACCATAATTCGTTATGAGGACTACGATAACTGCTCGGGCGGTTTATATACGTTTTAATTTACTTTACAAGCTCAACGGCTTTTTTAGTAGCTTCCTTTATCTCTTCGGGGGTGCCTTTCATCATCCAGCTTCCGCCGCAGGCAATAATTTTATCGTACGCAAGATATTCCAAAATATTTTCCGCCGAAATGCCGCCCGTAGGCATTATTTTAAGGTAGGGGAACGCCGCGCAAATAGCTTTAATCGTCTTTAAACCGCCGTAATTGGAAGCGGGGAAGAATTTAAGCGCGGTTAAGCCCTTGGCTATTGCCGCCATTGCCTCGGTAGGCGTTACAATGCCGGGGAGATAGAGCATACCGTGCTCGGCACAGCAGTCGGCAACCTCCTCGGAAAAACCGGGGGATACTATGAATTTAGAGCCCGCGGCAATAGCCTTTTCGCATTGAGCGCGGTTAATAACGGTGCCCGCGCCCACAAACATATCGGGGAATTTTTGCACGGTAAGTTTTATAGCCTCCTCCGCGCAAGCCGTGCGGAATGTTATTTCCGCGCAGGGCAGTCCGCCGTCGATAAGCGCCTGCATCTTGGGCAACGTTTCTTCAAGCGTGTTAAGCACCACTACGGGCACGATTTTCATTTTTTTAATTTGTTCGAGTTTCTGTTCGTTGGTCATTTAATAAACCTCCATTATCAATTTGTTTAACGGCTATATTATATCACGCTATTTTTGCGATTGCAATATTCGCGGGCAAAATTTTACCGCCCGCATAAATTTGCGGACGGCTTTTTTCACACGTACAATTCGCTTTGAATTTTAAAACTTATTAAAGGTATCTTTTCAGCTTTCTTTCAAAGCCCTCTTCCAGCGAAATAAGGTCTTTAAGCAGATTTTTTATATCCGTATTCATAATCTGTTCGCCGTCGGTTAAAGAAGTTTTGAGCGACGTAATACCGTTTATCGTGCCCTTAATCATCATCTGGGCGATGTTCTGTTTGGAATTGTCGGTTGCGGCGTTCATTTTGATTGCCGACCACATCATAGCCTTCTTTATGGGGGAGGGCTCCTTTAAATTGAGGTCGTACCTGGTTGCAAGGCTTGCCGCCTGCGAACAAATCTTTTCGTACTCCTCGTGTTCGCGCAAAAGCTCTTCCTTAATTTCTTCGTCCTCCACTTCGGGCAGAAGGTCGGTTATAGAAACCTGAGCAAGCTGTGCGTTACGGTAAATCTCCGCAAGTATTTCGCTGTCGCTTTTAAGATTATCCATTTTTATCTCCTTGATTTTTGTTACTATTACTTTGCGCCAAAAGCAAAATTATATTCATTTAAAGCAAAATCGCTTGACTTAAATTTTACGTTATGGTATATTTAACGTCGAGCCGTTCGGAACGGGCTTTTTAAGTGCGCAAAACTTTCCGCGCCGCCTACGCCTTTGGCAAATACGGTATCCGACGAGACTGGTTAGAGGAGGACAAATTATGTACGCAATTTTCGAAAACGGAAACAAGCAGTATAAAGTTTCCGTAGGCGACGCCTTAAAGGTTGAAAAACTTAATGCGGCAGTGGGTGCAACCGTTACTTTCCCCGTTATTTTAACGGCGGACGAAAAGGGCATTCAGGTCGGCAAAGAAGTTGAAAAAACTTTGGTTTCCGCCGAGGTAGTTTCTCACGGCAAGGAAAAGAAGATTATAGTCTTCAAGTACAAAGCCAAGAAAAACGAGAGAAAGAAACAGGGACACAGACAGCCCTACACCTGCATCAAGGTTACGGCTATCGGCGAAGCTCAGGCTGAGAAGAAGTCGGCAAAGAAAGCCGCTCCCGCTAAGGAGAACGCGGAGGCAGTAACCGAAGCGCCCGCTCCCAAGAAGAGAACGACTAAGAAAGCCGAACCCGCTAAGGCTGCGGAAGCAACCAAAGCCGAGTAATTTTTAAAAGGAGCCAGAATGATGTTACTTATTAGATTATTCGCCCACAAGAAGGGCGGCGGTTCAACCGACAACGGCAGAGACAGTAACCCCAAATATCTCGGCGTAAAGCGCGCCGACGGTCAGAAAGTGCTTGCAGGCAACATACTTGTAAGACAGCGCGGCAGTAAATTCAAGCCCGGCAACAACGTAGGCATCGGCAAAGACGACACTTTGTTTGCCCTTGTAGACGGCACGGTTAAGTTTGAAAGAGTTGGCCGCGACGGTAAGCAGGTTTCCGTTTACCCCGTAGCAGAGTAAAATTTTTGTATTTAAAGCGAGAGCCTTAACGCCCTCGCTTTTATTTTTAAGGAGTTGTTTATGAACGTAACCCCCGTAACCGAAAAGGACTACCCCGCCTTTGAAAAGTTGTTTTGCTACTACTACGAAGAGCTTGACTGCGAGGACGAACCCCTCCACCTCTTCCGCGAATACGTGTTGCCCGATTTAAAGGCGAACCTGTTCGAGGCGGCGGCGGTTTTACAGGGGGAAACGCTTGCGGGCTTTATTATCTTTCAGACGGACGACGTTTTAAACGATTGGAATTTTAAGGAAGGTTGCGGCGACGTGCGCGAGCTGTACGTTTGCCCCGCGGCAAGGCGGCAGGGGCTTGGCTCCGCGCTGTTATCTTTTGCCGAAGAGCGGCTGTGGCAAGCAGGCGTTAAAGAAATTTACACCCTGCCCACGGAAGAGAGCGAAAAGTTTTTTATAAACCGCGGGTACACGGACACGGGCGAGTACTGCCCCGAAGCCGACAATAAAGTATTCGGTAAAACGCACGCAAAATGATATGGACATTTCGGATATAATATGATATAATTCGGCTATGAACAACGTAGTGCAAGTTTACCGCGGAGATTGCGGCGGAGCAACCGCGCCCGACGCGAACGGACTTATAACGGAAAAATCGCTAAAAATTTTTATCCCCGAAACGGACGGCGGGCAAATAGAATTTGCGGGCGGTAAAAAATTTTTCGGCTTGCGGGAAATAGTAATAGTGCCGCCTAACTCCGCGCATAAAATTTCAACAGCGGAAGGCATAACCGTGCTTATCGAACAGCCCCTTTTGCCGTTAAAGGAAATAACCGTTGTAAGCGACGTTATAAACGACGGCATAAGGAGCGCCGCAGAGCAAGCCGCCGCGTTCTTCGCCGCCGAAACCCGCGGAAAAGAAGCCGTGTTAAACGCGCTTGGCGAACTGCTTACAGCCTATATATTGACGTTGTGCGCAAACGAGGGAATTTCGCCCGCGGTTGCCGCGCTTAAAGCCGACGTTGACAAAAATTTTACCGACAGCGCGTACTCGGTCGACGTTGCCATACGCAAACTGCCGTTAAATTACGACTACGTGCGCAAGCTGTTTAAAAAGGAAACGGGTGTAACCCCGCACGAATACCTTACGCGGGCAAGAATGAGCAGGGCTAAGGAAATTATTTTATCTGGCGTTACCAACCGCTACTCCGAATACACCGTAACGCAAATCGCCGAAGCCTGCGGCTTTGCCGAACCACTGTACTTTTCGCGCGTGTTTAAAAAATACTTCGGCGTTTCGCCGTCGAGATACGTTGACAAAAAATAGATATGCGGGGGCGCGACTGCGCCCCCGCAATTATTTTAAGCCATAAATTTTGCCGCGTAAGTCTTGCAGATTTTTATAAAGCCGCTCCAAAACTGCGGCAGTCCGTCCATAAACGCGAACGCCCGTTGTCTTTGGCTTTCAAACGTTTCTGCATTTACCTGCAAAACGCTTCCCACAGCCGTTGTTTTGCCAAACGCCAACTGCGCGCAAGCGTAATCGCCCACCGCAACGTAGTAACCTTCGGCATAGCCGCCAACGGCAAACAAGCCCGAAGCATAGCCGCCGAAGCCGAAGCAACCGAACGCCGCCCCGCCGAAAGCAATTATACCGAACGCAACTCCCCCGAAAGCCAGCAGACCCGCGGCAACGGCGCCGAGCGCAAGCGCGCCCAAACTTAGGCAACCGAGCGACAGCAACCCCAAACTTAAACAGCCGAAAGAAAACACACCGGCTGACAGCACTCCGAAAGAAAATATTCCGCTCGATATTATACCCAGCGAGAAAATGCCTTTCGCCCTTCTGCCCAGCCCTATATTTATATGTACGAGCGGCAACCCGCACACCGTTTTTTTGCTCTTATACTCGAAACTCCAATTAAACGGATTGAAGCCGCTACATATGCGCGTGCCGCCGTCCTCTTCCGTCTTGCGGCTTTCCTCGCCGCCCCTCTCGGCGCCGTACTTTATGAGATAGTCAATAGAACAGCCGAAAAGCCGGCTCATTTTTGCAAGTTTTTCCGTTTCGGGGAAAGATATATCCCCCTCCCAGCGGGAAACCGCCTGACGCGTAACTCCCATTTCCTCGGCAAACTGCTGTTGCGTCAGCCCGAGTTTATTCCTCTCCGCGGTAATTTTTTCGCCCGTTGTCATATAGCCCTCCGTTACTTGGCAATAGATTACCGCCAAACGCTTTAAAATGTCAATAAATCGGGCTTTGCAAATGTAACTTTTGAGTTGCCTTTGCCCGTTTTATTTAAAAACGCACAAAATAGCCCGCGCTTTGAACAGCGCGGGCATAAGTTTATTAAAGCTGTTTAATTTCCGTATACGCCATAACAAACGGACCCGTTCCCTTGGCATCGTTTTCTACAATCGGCTCGGAAATGTAGTATTCGTAAGAGCCGTCGCGCCTGCGGTTGCTTTCCGGTCCGAGCCCCGCAACCAGACATATTCCGCCAAGATTGAGCTTGCCGTCCGTTTCTTTGAGGTATTTATTGCAAATACCGTTGAACACGCTTTCGCCCACCTTAGCGTAACGCTTGTCGATATAGCCCAGACGCGCGCCCTTCATCATCGCGTAGGAAATCATCGAAGAGCCCGAAGTTTCGGCATAGTTGCCTTTCTTGCCTATCTTATCTACAACCTGCCAGAACATATTCGTCTGCGGGTCTATATACTGCTCCAACCCCTCTATCGTATTTTTGAAAATTTCGCCAAGCGTTTTCTTCTCTTTTTCGGCGCTTTCGGGGAGATACGAAAGCACGTCTATAAGCCCCACCGTGTACCAACCGATTGACCTTAGCCAAAAGTTTTTAGAAAGCCCCGTCTGCTTATCCGCCCAAAAAGCCTGTTTGGAGCAGTCCCAGCCGTGATAGTACAGGCGCTTTTCCCTGTCGTACATATTCTGATAAATGCTTTCGAACTGCCTTATTATTTCGCTGAAATCGCCGTTGCCAACCTCGGCGGCGTAGCGAGTGTAAAACACTTCCGACATATAAATGCCGTCAAGCCAAACCTGATTGGGATAAATTTCCTTGTGCCAGAAATTGCCGTACTCAGTACGCGGCTGTCTTTCGATTTGGGTATACAAAAGCTTGATTGCTTTGAAATATTTTTCCTTGCCCGTTTCCCTGTACAAGTCGAAAAGTATTCTGCCCTCGTTGAGATTGTCCAAATTGTACGTTTCCAACTTATATCCGCGTATCGCGCCGTCTTCGAATACGTAGTAATCTACAAATTTATCGATAAAATCAAGATACTTTTTATCGCCGCCGAGCTTGTAAATGCTGTACAGCGACGTCATCATACAGCCGTCGATATAGTTCCAGGCAGGCGATTTGCCAAGCCGTATATTTTCTATGTTCCAAATAGGAGCTTCGGGCTTGGTTTCGCTTATCAGCCTGTCTATGTACTTTTCTATTATTTCGTATTTCATTATTTCCCCCGCGAAAAAGTCAGACTACCGTCAGCTTCCCGCAATTTTTTCTTATTATATTTTCGCCCTCTACGCCTTCGAACGTAACGTTTTTAAGCGTAACCTTTTCCACGTTGTCTATATACAGTCCTTCCTTGCAATAGTCCCTTACGTGTTCGAGCATTGCGGGCTTAAACGGCTTTGCGTCCGCCTTGAAAGAAAAACTTACGTTTTCTAAAACGACTTCCTTCACGGGCTGTTCTACAAGCCCGTCGAAGTATGCGCACATACACTCGCAATCGGTACACTCTATGTCCCTGAAAACAAATTTACCCATATACGGCGTATCCGCGCCAACGGGGTGCTTTTCCCTCGACCACACGTATTCCGTATGCCCGTCGGGGTCGCAGAAATAGTACATATTTATTACGAGCGGGGTTATTACGTTGAGCATTTTTATGTTTTCGAAAACTACTCCGTCGATGACAGAATCCTTGCCCCTGCCCCTGCGCGACTTGATACGCAAGCCCCTGTCGGTATGCTTGAACACGCACTGACAAACGGTGAGATTTTTTACTCCGCCCGAAATTTCACTGCCCAAAACAATGGCGCCGTGCCCGTTCTGGAAAAGGTTGTTGCGTATGGTATGATAGTTGGCGGGCGTTTTATACTTTGCGCCCATATACAGCTTGCCCGACTTGATTGCAACGCAGTCATCGCCGACCGAGAACACGCAACCTATAATTTCCACTTTATTGCAACTTTCGGGGTCGAGCCCGTCGGTGTTGGGTCCCGTGTAGGGGTTCTGCACCCTTATATCGTAAAAACCGAGATTTTCCGAAAAGAAGGGGTGCAAGTTCCAAGCCGCCGAATTTTTGCAGGTTACGCCGTGGAACGCAACGTTTTTGCACTTATTTAAGGTTACGAGGCGGGGTCTTGCAACGGCTCTGCCTTTGGGGGTTGCCCACCAAGTTGATTTATCCGCGTTGCCGTTTATCGTTCCCTCACCGACTATTTTAACATTTTCCTGCCTGTAAGCCGAAATAAACGACTGATGGCAGGGATGGGGATTGCCCTCCCAAGTGGCGAGTATTTCCTCCGTGCCGTCCTCGTGTTCGATTTTTGCAGGCACGTAAGGGTAATGCTCTTCAACTATGTCGCCGAGCAGTTCGCCGCCCTTCAAAATTTCGACGGTTATGTCGGATTTAAGGGTTATCGGGCGCGTATAGTAACTGCCTTGCGGAATTATAACCCTGCCGCCCTTGGGGCAACTGTCTATCGCCATCTGGATATAGTATGTATCGTCCGAAACGCCGTCGCCCTTTGCGCCAAGTTCCTTTACGTTGACAGTGCCGCTCTCCTTACAGGTGCGGAATTTGAAAGTAAACGCGTCGGCGGTAGTACCCACCGTATATTCTGTATTAGGCAAAAGGCTGAAAAGAGAAAATACATTACCCTCCCGCTCCTCGCCAACCGCCTCGCCGTTAAGCGTTACGCGGTATTTTTCGGGAGAATAATAGGGGTTTTTATTTTCCAATTCGAAACACGCCGTAGTACTTGAAACAAACAACAACTTAAACATCTTCCGCCTCCTTCTTTTTGCTCTTAGCCCTCTTCACCAAATAAACAATTAAATCTTTAATACCTATAAAAGCCATATCTACAATCAAACAGAATACACCGTATATCAACGGCTCTACGCCAAGCGAAACATAGCCTTCATATCTTTCGAAAATTATTACCAACAGCTGGTTTATACCACTGTATATATACATTACAATTACTGTAACGGCTATATAATAAATGATGTTTGTAAAAAACGTCCAATACTTTTTAAACGGAAAGGGAAACATCATATAATTGTTGTATTCCTTTTCCGAAGATTCCATAAACCTGAATAACGGATTGACAAACAAATCTGTAAACAAGCCGAGAAAAGCACCCGCAAGCAATAAGCGGTCTAAATCGTTAGGAACAACCCTCCCCAAGCCCATTATTACAAAGTAACAAACAACGCCTGCAAACCAAAATTTAACAAATAATGCCTTTATCCAGGTAGGTATGCGCGAAAGCTTGTCTATTTTATATGGGTCAAACTCCTTAGACTGTTTCTTGTAAACCGTTTCTTCGCCTTGATTAGCCGCCTCTGCACCAATACATTCCTCTATGTTATAAGAAACAGGTTCGTCTGTTTCAGGCGTATCACCCTTTAAAGCCGCGACTAATTCGTCAACTTCCTTTGTTCTTAAATCGTAATAATTTTCGATAGTGGATTCTTTTTCTTTTTTCTTTTTTTTTGACATTTTATCCTTATTTTGATAAAAACCGACAAGTATACTTGCCGGTTAAATCAAATTGCCTGCTAAAAAAATTTGTATTAGTCCTCTGTGTCGATAACTTCCTTAATCTCGGTACTTTCAACAACTTTGGACGTATCTATCTTCATTATGAGCTTCTTATATAGAGGAAGCGTAGCCAAAAGCAATGCCGATATTCCAAGGAAAACCATATGAGCAATATCGAGATTCAATGCCTTTACAAGATAATCCCTGTAACTAAGTTTATCCAAGCGAACGGATTCCAAGCCTCCGGGTATGTACTGCTCGTACTTAGCCGCCTCTTCCAAAGTTTTAAAAAACTTTGCTTCATTGCTCGGTATGCACGCAACAAGCTGTTTATAGTACAGCAAATCGAATAAAAACATTGCGATAACAAATATGAAAGTCAACGCAAGCATTATATAATTCATACTGTGCTTTTTGCCGTCTTTCTTGTACTTGATTCCGCGCTTGGGAAACGTGTTCATAAACAAGACGAGTACCAATATTGAAAATAGCGTTGTTATAAACACCGACAGCCCCAAATAAGGTTGCATCGAGAAGTCAAGCACGGGTCCGGGTGAAGTTACGCTCAGTCCTATAAGATACATTACAGAGCTGACCACAAAGAACAGGAAAGCTATTCTCTGAGGCTTTCTTTTAAGGGAAACGCCCTGCTTTCTGAACCACTCTTTAACTTTTGCCTTAAAGCCCGGTTTTTTCTCTTGTTGCGGAGGAGTTTGATTTTCCTGAACTAAAACATCGCTTGTTTCAACCGTAACGTTTTCGTTTTCTGCCATATCGCAACACCTCCTTAAATTATCGCCTGCGTAGTTTCTTTATCAAAGAAATGCATACGCTCAGGGTCGAAACCGAGCTTGATTTCGTCGCCGTATTTGTAATTGCACCACTCTGCGAACTTGCAAACAACAATCTTTTTACCGCCGATTTTGCCGTGCACAAGCGTATTCATACCCAAGTTTTCGTTGTTGGTAACGACAAACGGAATAACTCCGCCGCGCACAATATTTTCGGGACGGGCGCCAAGTATAACGCTTTTCCCCTCACATTCTTTCAAAGTTTCCGCCTGCGAGTCGGTGAGCGGATATTCAAACAACTCGCCTATAAACTTACCGCCTTCGATTTTGCCTTCGAACATATTCATAGGGGGAAGCCCTATAAACGTTGCCACAAAGGTGTTTGCGGGATGCTCGTACAAATCGATAGGTTTACCAATCTGCTGAACGTGCCCCATAGACATACATACTATTCTGTCCGCAAGCGTTAAAGCTTCGGTCTGGTCGTGAGTAACGTACATCATTGTAGCATTGAGTTTTTTGTGAAGCAACATAATCTCGCGCCTCATAGACCCGCGCAACTTGGCGTCGAGGTTGGAAAGAGGCTCGTCAAACAGGAAAACCTTGGGGTTACGGACGATTGCACGCCCCATCGCAACACGTTGGCGCTGACCGCCGGAAAGCTGCTTGGGCTTTTTGTTCAGCTGAGATTTCAAATCGAGAATTTCAGCCGCCGCCATAACCTTTCTGTGTATTACATCCTTCTTCTCTTTACGAAGCGTAAGCGAAAACGCCATATTTTCGTAAATAGTCATATGCCCGTACAGAGCGTAGTTTTGGAAAACCATTGAAATATCTCTGTCTTTGGGGGGCAGTCGCGTACAGTCCTTGCCGTCAATTATAAGCTTGCCGCTTGAAATATCTTCAAGCCCCGCAACCATTCTCAGCGTAGTAGATTTGCCGCAACCGGAAGGACCTACCAATACAATCAGCTCGCCGTCCTGCACGTCGAGATTAAAGTCCCATACCGCCTGAACACCGCCGTCGTAAATTTTTTCGATATGCTGTAAACTTACGTTAGCCATTATCTTCCTCCTTTGAAGAAAGAGTTTTGTCCTCTGCCTCAACAGGTTTTTCGGCTACTTCAACCGCTTCTGCGTGTTGCGCCTGAGCGACCTCGGCAACGATTGCGGTCTGTTCCTTTTTCGCGTCTTCTCTGTCAAGTTCAGCCAAAGTTTCCTCTACCGAAATCTCGCCGTTATCAAGTTTCTTCTGGAATATTTCCAGCCTTCTCGCTACGATAAAGCCCTGCACCGCGGCAACCGTAAAACAAGCCGCCGACGCCACAAGATAAACTATCATAAGCGTGGTATTGGACGCCGCCGTCATTTTTATGCCGAAGTAAAGGTTGTCATAATTGAGCCAACCCTTTGTTGCCCCGACAACGGGATAATAGAATACCCTTATTATCTGAATTACGGCAAGAACCAATAATACGATAGCAAATTTTTTGTTATATCCTTTTATTCCTTCCGAAGCGTAAAAGCCAGAAAGAAGAATTACCAAATTTAAAATAACCGAAACGCCTATTGCAAGCCTGTACAACTCCGCCGTACAAATTGCGTACAAAACGGTAAAATACAAACAGTTAAACACCAACGCCAGCAGTGCGAACGAAGCGGCAAATTTGTTCTTTTTATAACGGAGTATATCGCCTTGTATAACGGGATTCTTTTCCATTACGCCACCTCCATTTCCGCAACCTGACTAACGCCGCCGTTAGCAAGAAGCTGTTTTTCACCTTTCATAAGTTTAAGTTTCCAAACCAACGCAAGCGCCCAGGCGGCAATTTCCAAAAGCACAACCACCGCTACAACTATAAGCAAAACCATTGTAGTGCAATCTTTTGTGTAATATTGCTTGTAACGGAGCTGGTCGGTTCCGGGAATTAAAGTACTTTCGTACTCTTTCCACTCGGCAAAATCAATCTGATTCATAAGTGAGAAGCACTTACCGCTGATTACAAGCAAAGCAATTATAAAAGCAAGAGCATAAGCGGCATATATACCGAGAGTTACGTAGTTGGAAATATAATAATTCCTTCTCTTAGAGCACCCCATAAAAATCAGCGCTACGGAGCAAAGCAACAGAATTATAGACATTATAACCAACGTATCGTTGATTTTTTGCGAATATACGAAAAGAGCGTCGGCTTTAAACAAATCTGCGCCGTCCTGCATTTCAACGGAATACATTCTAATCGCATTTAAAATACCGCTACAAAAGAACAGAGAGATTACAATTGCAACCGCCGCCGTTACAAGCGATATAATCGCAAGAATCTTTTGAAATTTCATTTGAGTTTTCATATTAAAATTCCCCAAATGTTTTATTCCGTGCCCGCCCGAAGGCGGGCACGCAACAAACAAAATTTAATTATACAACCTTACGGTTTAATTATTTAGCAAGAGTAGCGTAATACGTTTTGCTCTTCTGCCAGGTATCGTTCTTTATCGCAATATAACGAACAAGCCCGAATTCGGTGTTGCACGCAGTAATAATCTCATTAGCGGTTACGGTAGAACCTGCGGTGAAGCTAAGACCTGCTTTCAAATTGGTTATCGCGTCGCCGCTGTAACCGTTCTTTATAATTTCCCAATAAACGTTAGAATTGTTTTCTTTGTTGTTTGAGAAAGGGTTACCCTTATCGCCAGTGTGAATCTTAGCGTGGTCGGTCTTTATAACCTCATTGTCGGCAGTGCTGTAAGGAAGCACTGTGGGAACAACCGTATACCAAGGATTTTCCGTCATAATATTCTGGGTGTGAAGAACAACACCCTCTTTCATAGCCTTATCGACTACAAGCGCGCCCGTTCTACCCATATCGGAAGTAAGCTGGAATTCAAAGGATTGAAGCTTGTTACCGATAGGAAGCGCCGAACCGATGACGTATCTTGCAAAGTTGGTATAGTTGAGCGTAGAGTTTACAGCCCACTGGTTTGCAGACGCCATAGGAAGTTTAACGCAGTCCTTGCCCAAAGGCCAACCGTTCTTATCTACAACATAATACTTGCCGTCCTTTTCTACGGTGTAGCAATCTGCCGCAGCCTTAGCACCGGAATTCAACATTGAATATGTGCCGTCTCCCTTTATAACATAAACGTCGGTTTTAAACGCTCCGCCTTTCTTAACGATGTCCGTTTCAGTGTTGGGCTTGGGCAACTGTTCGCCGGCATAAGTTACGCCCGTACCATCGAATTTAATACCCTCGTTGGTTTGCTGAGCATAATATGCTTTCATAACGTTTTCTGTGATATGAGGCTGATATACGCCGCCGTATTCAACGGTAGAATAGAGCTTCTTGCCCTCGTACTCGAAATACTGACCTGCGGCAATCTGCTCAGCCGTAGCTTCTTCGTTATACCAGAAGCCGTCGCCAGCCGTTGCGCTCGACGCCTTAGGACCGTAGGTAAGAAGAATCTGCCCGTCATTGGAGAACATACAGTCGATAAATTTGAGAACCGCATTAAGTTTAGCCTGGTTATTCTCAACGTTCGCCTTAGGGATGCAGAATCCAGTATCCTTTGTGGTACGCCAGCTTTCGGTAAATCTCATATACTTCTCCGTACCGTCGTTCCATTTGGAAACGGGCGTGATTACGGGAGTATAGTTATAACCCTCTTCGATGGTATACTTGCCGGATACTACGCCTTCTAATTGGAAGCCGGCAGGCGTCTGCGTATTTACGTAGTCGTATGTGGAAAGCGCTTCGGGAGTACCGGACTTATAATAGGACTGGTTACCGTCTTTACCGTCCGAACCCGTATAAACCAAACCTTCTTTCCAGAACGCGCTGAATTTATTCATTGCTTCGTACGAAGCGGGGTCGTTACGAGGGTCTTTTACGTTACCTTCGGAATCAATATAGGTGTAGAGGTTTTTGCTTTCGAGTCCGCGAACGCCGTAAAGCTGACCAATCATCGATACGGTATCAATCATTCTCTGCATATTGTTCTGACGTGCGCTGAGCAACCAAAGGTTATCCAGACTTGTAGCGCCCTCTCCGCCAATCGTATTGCCCTTATTACCCGATTTAAGTAACGAAGGATTGGTTACGAGAACTCTGCCGAGAGCCGCATAGAGGTCAACGTCCCAACCTGCGGAATAACCTACGAAAACGTCGGAGAGCTTATAACCTTCTCTGTCGTAGAACGATTTATCGTCTGCGGTGCGGTAAGCAACCTTTATATACTCTTTGAGAATGTTTCTGAGAGCGTCGCCGGTAATATCGCCTTTCTTAGCATTGATTGCAGCGTTCATAATATCTACGATATTGCCGCTTGTGCCGGCATAAGCCGCGCCTACTGCATCCTGATAAGCCTTGCCGAGACCTTCCGCAGACTTAGCTGCCGCAAGAGCCTTGGAATAGCTTACCTTCAAGCCGTTTGCAACCTTTGCGCCGTCTTTATCGAGTACGTCAACCGTCCAATCGGTGCTACCCATAAACGCTTCTATTGCAGTGGATTCGGATACGGTATTTGCAAACTCGCCCTTCTTTCCTGCCTTAGCCGCGCCGTGGCTCTTATACGTTGTAGTTGTATCGCCTGCCGTTGCGTCGTCAAGCAAAGTCTGTACCCAGTTTACTTTGAAAAGCTCGTACTTCTCGATATCGTTGTTGCCATCGAAATAGGGAGCATAGTACATTGCGCCGGTATTTGTGTTTGAAGTAAGCGACAGACGAATAATGGGGTTTTCGTCGAGGAACTTCTTATAATTGGGCATTTTATCGAGATGGGGATTGAGGTCAAGCAACTTGTTGCTGTAAGTAGAAACGTTTGCCGCGCCATCGGTGATTATATCCATATCGGAAAGTCTCGAACCGGAAGCATTGGATGTTGAAGCAAGCTCCAACTTCTTGGAAGCGTTCTGCCATACGTCGTTAAACTTGCATCCTACCATCTCTTCAAACGCCGCCCAGGCGGGTTTAAGCGAAGACGAGGAATAAGTTTTACCGTCGGGTAATTTTATGGTGCCCGAAAGCAGTTCGCCGTAAGCAAAGCTTATCGACCTTTGGGACGCGTCGCCGATGTTTATGTTAAGAGTAACGTCGCCGTTATTATTACCGGAATTAGGCTTCGTACAACCAAACAAACCGACCACCATCGAACCTGCCATAACTGCGGAAACCGCAATAGTGGCAATTTTTAGTTTTTTGTTCATTTATTTTTCTCCTTAATTTAATTTTCTTTGAATAGTTTCGGGTTAAACCCGCATTTTGTCAATTATTCTTTTACGCCGCCCATATTTACTCCCTTCGCAAAATACTTCTGTATGAAAGGGTAAATAACCAATATGGGGATAACGCCGCAGACAACCATCGCGTACACAACCGAAAGCTCGCTCGTCGTTTGGCTGTTAAAGGTTGCCGTTTCTTTCAATGGTCCTACAAGCGCCGTTTCGTTTTCTATGAAATCTCGTATAAATACCTGTACGGGCCAGGAATACTTCTGGTTAGGCATAACTTTCTGTGCCCAGAAATAGCCGTTCCAACGGGATATTCCGAAGAATAACGCTATGGTTGCAATAGTAGCCTTGCTCATCGGTATGTATACTTGCCAAAGTATCTGCATTTCCGTTGCGCCGTCTATCCTTGCCGCTTCCTCTATTTCGGAAGGGACGCCCTCGAACGAGTTTCTTAAAAGTATAAGGTTAGTTGCGTTCATACCCATCGCAATTATAACAACCCATTTAAGGTCGATATCCTCGGTTGTAGAGCCGACTATCGAGGCAAAGAAGTTTGCCGTATTCTGATAGTTTAACAGCTGAGGGATGATACCCGCGGAAAACCACATTGTGAATACGAGGAAAAAGTTGAACCCCTTTCTTCCGAGCAACCTCTTTTTGGAAAGAGCATATGCGCCGAGAACGGTGTAAACCATACACCATACTGTACCAACGCCGCACATAAACAACGTGTTTGCATAAGCTATCCAGAAGTTATTGCCCTTGTCTACCGCAACGTATTTAAACGCTTCGAGCGAAAAACCGAAATAGTACTGCCCCTCTTTGCCAAGCAAAGGCCAAAGCACAACTTCGCCGGAGTCTACCGCGCCCTTGGAGCTGAACGCCGCCGAAAGAGCGTAAAGCAAAGGATAAATACACAAAAGCGCGAATATTATAAGGAAAATGTAAGCAATAATTTTAAATATCAATTCAGATATTTCTATTTTTCTCTTCATATTGCCATCCCCCTTAGTACAACGATACGTCCGAAGCTTTTCTTGCTATAAAGTTGGAACCGAGCACCAGAATCATACCGATTAAGTTGTTCATCATTTCCGCCGCAACGCCGTAACCCTGATAAACCGAACCCTTGTCGTTCCACATATTAGCCAGGGTGGAAACAACGCTTGCAACTTCATAGTTACCGCTGTTATTGGAGTTACAGAACAGCCAAAGTTTTTCGTAACCTATGGAAAGTAGCGAACCCATCTTCATAATCAACATTATTACTACGGTTGAAAGTATGCTGGGAAGAACTACGTATCTCATCTGAGCCATCTTGCCCGCGCCGTCTATCTGCGCCGCCTCGTAAGACGTAGGCGATACGGCTATAACCGCGGCGAAGAATACGATTGAATCGTATCCGCCGTGTTCCCACAACTCCGCAACGATATATATCGCCCTGAAATACCTTGTCGACTGTATAAGACCCTTGTCGGCAATTGCCGCTGCGTTTCCTATAAAAGAATCCGCGCCGCTTATGTACGTAAGGAACTTAGATACAACGCCCATCTCTCCGCCGGCGGCGGTAGGTCCTTTAAACAGCGAAATAACCAGCGTGGTTACTATAACCGTTGAAAGGAATTTGGGAAGATAAACGCAAACCTGCATTACGCTTCTTGCGATATTCGAACGCACTTCGTTGAAGAACAGCGCCAAAATTATGGGGAACGGGAAGCCGAACAGCAAACCGTAGAACGCCAACGTAAACGTATTACGGAAAGCGCGCCAAAAATCAACGGCATCGCCGCCGATTTCGAAAAGATGCGCAAAGTTTGCTATACCTACCCAATCCCTGTCAATTGCCTGCGCTTCGTCGCCCGACTTAAAGCTGGCAACCAACGAATACATAGGCAGATACTTCCAGAGCAGGTAAACCAAAATCATAGGAATGAGCATTGCGTAAAGGCGCCAATCTTTTAAAACTGTAAGCCCCGTCGTCTTCCAATGATTGCGTTCAGTCTCATCTCTGACTTTCTGCTCCTGAGACATCGAATAGGTATTCGTCGCCTCGTCGTAGACAAGAAAGTCGTCATATTTGAGTTTGAACATCATTAACCCTCCTATCTTTAATTATGTAAAGATATATTTCAATCATATAAATCGTTATCTCTGTTTAAAATACTCAGCGCTTCTTCGTCTATCTCGACCGGCTCGTCGCCAAAACTGTCGTAACGCATTCTGTCGCGCCGCTCCTTGTCAAGCCGTTTGAGAAAACTTTTCTGCTCCTCAAACATACCGTCCAGCTTACGCATAACAAGCAACACGAGCACCGTGGCAAACAGCGACATAAAGTCAAGCGCAAAACCGCTGAAACCCGAATATATGTAAGCGCCCTCCACAGGCTTTATAGCAAAGCAGACAACCCACAGAAGCGAACGCCCGATATAAACGCACAGCCACGCGCAAACGGCAAACAGCGCCGTAAAATACCACTTGCCCCTTATTTTGTCCGCGCCTATAAACTTTAAAGGCAACAGCGTAAGCATTATAAACATATCGCCCAAACAACGGACAAAGTAATGATTTACGCCCAGCCCCCGTATAAGGCAAAACGTTACGCCGCTTATAAAAGGGTAAAACACTCCCCACCATCCCCACCGAACCAGGACAATACAGGTTATTGCCACTGAAAACGAAAGAGTAAAGAATGCGGAATGCGCAAACCAAACCGTTGCATAATGCGTTAGCAATTCCGAAACGATTAAAATTGCCGCGAAAATGACCAAGTCCGTCGCCCTATATTGTTTCACAGAAATCAGTCTTGAACCATTCTTTCGCATAGTATATCAAATCGCACAAAAATTACATAGGCATAATGTTACATTATCACATTTAGCTCAACCATTATATCACGGGCTAATATAAAAATCAATACTTTTTTTGATTGTTTCACAAAAAAAATTATGATACAATATAGCCGTAAAAAGGAGCTGTCAAGAATGGATACAATTCATATCACACCCAAAGACGATTTGCAGAATATATTGAGTAATATTACCCGCCCGACCACAATATATCTTAAAAAAGGCGTTTACAGCGGTAAATACGTCATTGCCGCCGACAACGTAAAAATTGTGGGCGAAGAGCGTGAAACAACAATTATTACCAACGCCGACTACGCAAAAAAAACCCATAGCGACGGGCGCGAATACAACACCTTCCGCACTTTCACCGTGTGTGTAACGGGTGAAAGGGTTGTGATTGAAAACCTTTCCATAGTCAATTCCAACACCGAGCCCGAACGGGTAGGGCAATGCGTCGCGCTGTCCGTAAACGCCAAATTGTTTCACGCAGACAACGTAATTTTGCAGTCTACGCAGGACACGCTTTTTACCGCACCTTTCCCCGACGACCTCATAATAAGGTACTCGGGACTTACCGACGACCCCACCTATTACGACGGCTTTATCCCGCGCGCGCAACTGTATATGGAGGGCGAAGCCTTTCACCTGTTCTCCGACTGCCGCATTTCGGGCACGGTCGACTTTATTTTCGGCGGGGCGCAGGCGCTGTTTGAAAACTGCGAACTTGTTTCCCTTAAAGATAAACGCGGTTGCGGCTACGTCGCCGCCCCCTCCCACTCGCTTAAACAGCGGTATGGCTATCTGTTTTACAAATGCCGCTTTACGGACGGCGGAGCGGCTGAAAGCAGCGTTTACCTTGCCCGCCCGTGGCGCGATTTCGGCAGATGCGACTTTATAGACTGCGTTGCCGACGGTCATTTAAGCCCGCAGGCGTTTGATAAGTGGAACGACACATACCGCGATAAAACCGCGCGTTTTTCCTATTATAACGTAAGCGGTTGCGATTTTGCACCCGTAAGTTGGGCAAAGAAGCTTGACGACCGACAGGCAAATGAAATTATAAATGATTTCACCGCATTAAAAAAGGAATATTTCGGCGAATAATAAAATTTGATGGCGGAGAAAAACAGCCCCGCGGCAAAATGCCGCGGGGCGTTAGTTTTGCGTTATAAAATTAGTTTCGCGCCTGAGCGGCTTAATCGTACCGCGGCGGCTTACTCGATTGAAATAAACTTGCCCTGCACCTGATTGGGCTTAGTTTTAGGCACGCAGAGCGAAAGTATACCGTTATTATACTTTGCCTTTATCTGCTCGTCGGTAACGCGGTCGCCAACGTAAAAACTGCGCTGACAGGTTTCGGTTATTTCCTTGCGCAAATATCTTGCGCCCTTGTCCTCCTCCTTCTGTTCCTTTACGGCGGATACGGTAAGGTAGCCCTGCTCCAAAGATACCTTAATCTGCTCCTTGGAATATCCGGGCATTTCAACGTCCAGCGTGTACCCCTCCTCCGTTTCTTTGATGTTGGTTCTCAAATCGTGTTGCTCGTCGAAAAATACGGGGCGGAATAAATCATTGAACGCGTCGAATAAATCGTAATTGTCATTGGTCTTGGTCTGTAAATAGTGTTTCATAAAATTTAAACTCCTTTTTCCTTATTTTTCGCAAAATGCGGTAAACTAAAACCTTTTACGGGAATTTGCTTACCTTTTTTGTTCACTTATATTATAAAGAAAAACGAAGAGTTTTAAACGTTTCGTAAAATATTTCACACAATCTTAATAATGTAAGTGATTTATCGGCATAAAGCTAAATGGCGCAAAAGTTGATTTTATTTTGGCGTTAGGAGTTTTCCCTAACCGCAAGCAATCTGTTGCTATATATTTTATAATTTGTATATGAACTTATTTGTTGAAAGGCTTAAAGAATTGAGAAAAACAGAAAGAATAAGC